>DKIV01000018.1 GCA_002454425.1 Sphingobacteriaceae bacterium UBA6709 | reverse complement strand
ATATATGAACCGTGGTAGGTAACTGTCCCTGTACTGGTAGCTTACTGGCAGGGAGTGTGTTGCGCGTTGAGGAGTATGATACCGGGAGGTAGGGATAGAAAAGTGATGCTTAGGGGAAGATCAAGGATTTTTTAATGGCGTGTGTGCCTGTTTAAGCGGGAGATTGGATAAGCAAATATGCAGAGTAGTAGTATGCTCACGTAGGTTCCGGTTTCTGAGTTACCGTGCTACGCATAACGCACTCCTGACTTGGCCGGATGTGCGTACGTTTTATTGAGTTTCCCGGAAACTTATGATCTTTGAGAATCTGAATTCTAAGGAGCGTGATTTACAGTTGTTAAACGTCTGATCTCAAAATTTAAAGTTGCGCCAGCGCGTGTACATTTGAAATGTCGATCTGTAAATAATCATAGGGCGCAAAAGTAAGGGGCAGCGTAATCGTCGAGCTATCCAGAAAGATAAAGAAAGGGATCAAAAGTGTTATTGGAAAAGGTTAAGCGTTACAACCCGGGAAGGGTCAGACTTCAGAAAAAGAGCGGTTTTCCTTGTTTATGCCCAGGCTTTCGCAGATACGTTTCACAGCAATGGCCATTTGAGCATCGATGGTATTTACGGAAATACCCAGGATTTCAGCGATCTCTTTATATTTAAGTCCATCTTCACGTACAAGCTTGAATATAAGTTTACATCTCTCAGGAAGGGCATCGACGGCCCTGTTCATTACCTCATTGAGTTCTGAATTTACGAGCATGTCGTGCGGGTTGTTAGGACATACGGGACTGTCATGATCGCTCAGGTCAGCGCTATCGCTGAAGAGCATTTTTTCCTTGTAGAGGGCATTCAGTGCCTGATTTTTTGTGGCGCTGTACAAGTAAACCTTCAGGTTTTTAATCTGATTGATTTCCTGTCTTCTCACCCACAATTTGACGAACACATCTTCTACGACTTCTTCAGCATGCTCCGGCGTCTTCACAAAGTTTTGGGAGAAGAGCAGAAGTTTCTTATAGAAAGCTCTAAATACCTGCTCAAAAGCACGCTCATCTCCATCGGAAATGCGTGTTTGTAAGTCGGTTATTTCTACGCACAGATTCTTCATATATCAAATACCACGTTAGAATCAATCTTTATTGGTTTGGATGAATCGATTAGAGCCCCTTCATAATTTAAGCGTTCATTCCCAACTGCAATTTTAATAGTTTTTTGGCTTAAATCGCTAATTCATAGTCAAAACAATTTATGCAATCGTTCCCGATAGTGTTTTTCGGTAACATTTGTATAGGGGTGTGTAAAATTGTATTTTGGACAAGAAAGAAAGGATTGAGCCAGCGATGGCTTATAAAGAAGCGAAGGAACAAGCTTTGCGCAGATGACATTTGTTACTGAGATAATATCGCTCTATATTTGTTCGACTTATCGGAAGCGAAGGACGTTCCATAATTCAGAATACAAACCCCGAACAATTAATATAAATAAATCATATGTCACTATCATTATTTGATCTAACCGGCAAGAACGCGCTAGTAACAGGCGCAACTCACGGTCTTGGTATGTCAATGGCTGTAGGTCTTGCTAAGGCAGGCGCGCAAATCATCATCAACGATATTAATGCTGAAAAACTTGCAACAGCTATTGAAGATTACGCGGCTCAGGGAGTGAAGGCGCATGGCTTCGTGTTTGATGTAACTGACGAAGCTGCGGTACAGGCGCATATCGAAAAGATTGAAAAAGAAATTGGTGCTATCGACATCCTGATCAACAACGCAGGGATCATCAAGCGCATTCCAGCCTTAGAGATGGAAGTTGCAGATTGGGAACAGGTATTGAAGATTGACTTAACAGGTCCGTTCATCATGTCGAAGCATGTTGCTAAGTATATGGTTGAGCGTAAAGCTGGTAAGATTATCAACATCTGTTCAATGATGAGCGAGGTTGGTCGTAACACCGTAAGCGCTTATGCCGCTGCTAAAGGTGGTTTGAAAATGCTTACGAAGAACCTGGCAACAGAATGGGCACAGCATAATATTCAGGTTAACGGTATTGGTCCCGGATATTTCGCTACTACTCAGACAGCGCCTATTCGCGTTGACGGACATCCTTTCAACGATTTCATCATCAGCCGTACGCCAGCTGCCCGTTGGGGAGAGCAGGATGACTTACAAGGTGCTGCGATCTTCCTTTCATCAAAGGCTTCAGACTTCGTAAGTGGTCATGTGCTGTATGTTGATGGCGGAATTCTCGCGTCATTGGGTAAAGCGGCAAACGAATAAGCAGAAAGAAAGAAAGTATAGAAACCGCATGGCTCGTACATGCGGTTTTTTTGTGCCATGCCGCCATCCAATTTATTCGCTACTTTCATTTCTAAACCCGAGGTTCATCGTGACTGGATTTAGTGTTCAGTGTCACAATGACATTATTCTACATTTGTTTCCTTAGACCCTCGATGCGTCATGTCGAAGAATCGGAGAAGATAGCGCTAAAGCTTACGATAGTTTAACGGTTCGCGTAGTCAGCAAACACCGCTATCCCTTCTGCTGTTATACTATCTTATCATTGAGAATGCTTTCGGGAACGATTGCACAATTTGTTACGGTAAAATCTTTGTATCTGATTTTTTTATACTGTACCATTGCCATATAAGTACAGCAACCGATTACTGCTTATTTTTAAGCCAACGCTGTGTGATAGCACAGTGATACAAATTAACTTTTAAGAATACTAAAACAACCAGCACTCTGAACGAAAAAAGGGAATAAACGAATCAGAAAGCTTATTCATGTAAACATTTAAACAAACGCGTGTCCAGGACAGGGGTTTGATCGAGCACTGCATTATTAAGGGTGATGCCGGGCTTGTTTAGGTAGCCAACCTAATAAACTAAAAAATAAACTTAACCAGATTAACTATGAGATGTTTTTACCCGATAGTCAAGGAAACAGCTATCAAGAGAATCATTCAATCAAACAGCAAAATATTGATCGTCTCATGTTTGCTTACGGGTGCTACGCCGCAATTTTTGGCAGCGGCACCAGAGAAGACAGGCATTACTGAAGCTACTCAGCCTGGGGTAGCGATCACAGGAAAGGTGGTAGACGAGAAAGGAGAGCCACTTATCGGTGTTTCAATAAAAATTAAAGGCACATCGCAAGGTATTTCTACAGACGTAAATGGAAATTTTAAACTTACCGTACCCGCGAATGGCACCCTGCTCATCAATTATGTGGGTTACGAAAGCCGGGAAATTCCTGTAAACAATCAGAAAACCTTCCGTATTGAACTTAAAGAGACCTCAAGCGCTCTGGATGAGGTGGTGGTTGTAGGTTACGGTACTGTAAGAAAAAGAGACCTCACCGGATCAGTAGGGTCGGTAGGTGCCGAGACCATTACGGCCAGAGGTACTACTTCGGTAATGGGCGCATTGCAGGGATCTGTAGCGGGGGTTAACATCGCCACGACTTCGGCGAAGCCAGGCGCGTCATTCAACATTCAGATTCGTGGTCAGAATTCTATAAATGCCGACGGCAGTAAGCCCTTATATGTTGTGGATGGTATCGTAATGGATAACATCGACTGGCTGAATCCTGCGGACATTGAGAAAATAGACATCCTGAAAGATGCTTCTTCAACCGCCATCTATGGATCGCGCGGATCAAGTGGGGTAGTACTCGTAAGTACGAAAAGCAGCGCGGTGTCGTCAGTAACTAAAACAACTGTCAGCTATGACGGATTTTACGGTGTTCGTGATATTGTGCGTATACCTGACTTTATGGATGGCCGCGAGTGGATAGACATGCGTACCGCTAATTATTATCAGGTCAATGCCGCTACAGGCGCCATTTCTCTTGCCGAAAATAATCAGGCGGTAATTCTGCAGAATAGTAAAGTCATTAACCAGCGTTTATACGACCAGACCTACACCGACTGGCTGAAGCTAGGTACGCGCCAGGGGCAGCAACAGAATCACTTTATAAACATCGCCGGTATCGGTAACGCGATTGCCTATAATCTGGGTGCGGGTTATCAGAATGAAAAAGGAAATTTTGTGGGTGAGAACCTTGATAAGTACACCTTGAAGGTTGCTGTAAATAACAAAGTAAACAAGAAGTTGACCCTTGGAGCTACTGCGAATCTGGCACATCAGAATATCGGATCGGGAAGCCAGAACGGGTATCAGGATCTGTTCCGCATGTCGCCAGTATTGGCAGCATACGCGGCGGATGGAAGTTTGATTCGGCAGCCAGGTATCGCCTCGGTTATTGAGGGTAGCGGAAACTTTACCAGTTCCGGAAACCCGCTATTTGAAATTGAAAGCGGCAACCAGGAGAACAGACGTTTCGATATCCTGGGAAGTGCCTTCGTGCAATACGCGCCTATTGAAGGGCTCGAATTCAAATCGACCTTCATGCCTCGTTTTAATCGTACACGGGAAGGTTATTTTTATGGCGTAACTCCTGAACGTCCACAGAGTGTAGCGTACCAGGAAAATCGTGAGTCTTTTGAGTACACCTGGGATAATCAGGTAACGTATCGTAAAACGATCGCCAAAGATCACAGCATCAACGCAACCTTGATCAATAGCTTTTATAAGACACGCTACGAGATGGCGAAGCTGAATAGCAACAACCTTCCATATGATTCAGGATGGTACAATATGGGATTGGGTACGCTGATCACGTCTAATACAGGGTCTTTGTATACAGAGTCAGCCTTGCTTTCTTATGCGGCACGTGTAAACTACGATTATAAAGGGAAGTACCTATTGACGGGAACGGTTCGTTGGGACGGCAGCTCTAAGCTTGCGGATAAGTGGGCGGCATTTCCATCTATGGCATTAGCATGGAGGATTAAGCAAGAGGACTTCTTCAAGGCTCCCTGGGTATCTGACCTGAAGGCTCGCTTTAGCTTCGGTTATTCAGGAAGTAACAGTGGTATAAACCCTTACGGATCATTACAGACGCCACGTCTGGGAACCCTTGTGATGTATGATTATGGTGACGGAAAGGTTGTTTCGGGCGCGGCACCGGGCATTCCTGTAAATCCGAACATCACCTGGGAGAAAACCCGTGAGCTGAATGCTGGTATTGACTTTGGATTCTTCAACCAACGTCTCTACGGAACTGTCGATTTGTACAATAAACTTTCTGACGGCCTCTTAATGTCCAGAAAGCTTGCTCTGGAATCTGGCGCCGGCGATATGACCGATAACATTGGTTCTGTTCGTAACAAGGGTATTGAAGTGTCGTTGACATCGGTGAACGTGCGCAGCAGTAACTGGAACTGGACGACAACCGTGAATTTTGCTTATAACCAGAACAAAATCGAAAATCTTGCGAACGGAGTTACTGCCGATATTGGAAACGCCCGCTTTGTAGGCAGTCCGATTAACGTGATTTATGACTACAAGATCGCTGGCATCTGGAAGTCGGATCAGGCGGCAGATGCAAGGGCTCGCAACCAGTTACCTGGTCAGGCAATTCCCGTTGACGTAAACAAGGACGGCGTTTATAATGGTGACGACAGAACGGTTCTGGGACAGGTAGATCCGAAATGGACCGCAAACTTCACCTCTACGGTATCCTTTAAGAACTGGGATCTGGGAGTGAACCTCTATGGTCGTTTTGGCACCTTCGTCTCTGATAATTTCTTGGCAGAGTTTAGCCCCGCGGCTACGCAAGATCGCGGAAGACCGAAGATCAACATAGATTACTTCGTTCCAGGGAACGTCGCCAAGTATGATTGGTCGCAGTGGGATATGAGTTCAGGCAGTCCCGTAGCGGTATGGGGTACTACCGGCGCAGGAAATGAGAATGCGGCATTGCCGTTAAATCGTCTTGCAGGAGCGTTTTGGGGTAATAATGGCCGTTATACCAAGGCCGACTTTGTGAAGATCAGAAACATTACGCTGGGTTACACTTTTGGTGCTAAGGCGCTGAATAAGATGAAGCTTGGCAACCTGCGCGTGTACGCGAATGTGTTGAATCCATTCACAATAACAAATTATAAGGGTTGGGATCCGGAATATGCTACAACCAGCTTAACGAACGGTAACGGACCAAGCACCGTAATCTATCAGTTTGGTGTTAATCTTAAATTTTAAGAAAATGAAAAAGCTATTATATATACTTGTTATAGCCTGTCTTTCGCTTTCGGCGTGCTCAGATTTCCTTGAGGAAGAAAATAAAAGTGGTATTACAAATGAAGAGTTTTATAAGACCGCGGCAGGTTTTGAATCATTGATGACCGCGTCTTATACCTCACTGCGTGATATTTACGGACGCGATGGCTCGGATGGCCCATGGTTGTTCATGGCAGGTACGGATATGTACGAAATTTCGCGCCAGGATGTTGCCCGTGGGCTGATGACCTATGGGGAGCTCTTTCCGAATGACGCACGTGTTACCTCGTTCTATAAGACGGTTTACGCGGGTATTCAAAATACAAATCTGGGAATTAAGTTCATTGATAATGCCGATCTGGCAGCAGCAACCAAGACGCAATACCGCGCGGAGCTGCATTGCTTACGGGCCTTGTATCATTTCCTGCTGATTGAACAGTTCGGAGGAATTGTCATCAATAAAGAGGCTACACAATCAGCGGTAACAAGCATTCCGCGCAGCTCATTGCAGGAGTCGTATGATTTTGTAATATCAGAGATGAAGGATAATGCCGAGAATCTTAAGGAGGATAACAAGCGCTTTGGAAAGCTTGCCGCTTATCATTATCTGGCAAAGATGTATCTCACCCGCGGTTGGGATCTTAATGATCAGGCTTCTTTTACTGAATCGAAAAATTGGGCAACAAAGGCCATTAATGGTAAAGGCATAACGCAGACCTATGAGAATTTATGGAGCCCGACGAACGAAAACAATGAAGAGTTTCTTTTTTCTATTCAGTATGACGCGGTGTCTATCCCGACAATATCGTCAGGGAATTCACAACAGTCATGGATTGGATCTTATCTGGGGGGAACAGAGTTGGGCCTTAAGTACAATACTACCTCAGCGTATCCTTCCTGGAACTTACTTAAGTTCTTCCCTATTAATGACGCGCGTTATGAGGCTACGTTCATGACCACCATTTACGAGAAGTACTTCACGTATTATACACCGTCAGATACCGCGGCGGCAAAGATTATCGCTTATTACCCACGTTTTGACGGACGCGATTTCACTGTGGCGGATTCTACGGCCTGGGCATCTAAACATAGCGGCAGACTGATCACTGTGTCAGGATCAAGTCCGCAGAAGCGTTTCAGATATTATCCGCTACGATTAAATGAGGCTGATAACAGGAAGTTTAACGCGAACGATTTTGGATCGCCGGTGGTGAAGAAGTTTGATAGTCCAAAAACTGCAGCCAACTTCAATACACGTGCCAGCGTACGTGACATTGTACTTGCTCGCCGTGCGGAGACTTATTTCCTGCGTGCTGAGGCAAATATTGCTTTGAATAACTTTGCTGATGCCGAAGCCGATGTAGAGGTGGTAACGCACAGACCAGGCAACGCAAAAAACGGCGGACAGCTAAATCCGGTAACGAATATAGCTACCGCAGGAACACAGAGCGCCGCGCTTGACAGCTATCTTATCGAGAGTGCTAAAGAGTTCGTGGGTGAGTACCTGCGTTGGCCGGAATTGCGTCGTACCAAGAAACTAAAAGAGTTTGTTGGAAAGTATAATTTCGACATTAAGGCGGTAGGTTTAGAGAGTGTCCTGCCTGGAAATGAAGCAAAGAGGTATCGTCCAATCCCTCAGGATGCTATTGACCAGAATGAGGCACTTACCAATAACGACCAGAATCCAGGTTACTAGGTTTGGTTCAAAAATAAAGCGAGGGCTCCCCGACAGGGTGCCCTCGCTTTGTTTTTGACTAATTCTCTTTTGCCGACAGAGGCATTTGGGAAATGAGTTTGCTGAGACTGTCTACTTGTTTGCGGGCTAGAAACCCCTGATGGCGGAAGATGATCTCATAGTTTTTGTTCAGCAACACCCAGGTGGGCAGGCGCAAAGGTTGTTGCCCATTCAGGAAGGTTGCGAGCTCGTGTGTGCCTGCCTGGGCTCCGTTATATGAGCTTCGGTAGCTTCGTCGGTTAAAGGAGATTTCTTGTTGAGCTTCGACATTGAAAGGCGTGTAGTAGAAGTTTTTAGTGCTTTGCTGAAAGTTCTTGTTTTTTGATAGCTGCGCCTGTTGCATTTTGCAATAAAGACACCAGGGTGCCGTAAGCAGAAACAGGATGGGCTTTGACTGTATCTGCATAAGGCTGTCCAACGCTTCGACGCGTGGGCTACGGGGCTGCGCTGTTGTAACTTCCGATATCAGCATGACTGCAGATAGGATCGCAAAAAATGCTTTACTTCTCATTTACCTGAATATGTTATAACGAAATCCCAGGAACCCTCGTATTCCCTGATTTGGAGCATACACATAGGAGGGATCAAATGTCAGTCCGTAAGGGTTGTCCGCGGTAACCATTGCCTGTCCCTGCTGGTCGAATTGCACATTTTTATCGAAGGGGTCATTTGCCCGGGCAATGAGAAAAGGCGCGCTTTTAGCAGGCGTCCAGTTCAGGAGGTTCTTTACTCCGCCGTAGATCTCAATATGTTTCCCTAATTTCTTTGTTATCTGAATGTTCTGGATGCTCCACCATGGTGAATATTCGCTTCTCGGATCGGTCTCGCTTAATAATGGAAGGCGCATAGGGCCATACAGATTACCGGTATAATCAAAACTCCATCCCGTGCCGCGCAGCTGATATCCGATATTCCAGGTACCCGTGAATTTCTCCGTGAAGAGTTGTCTGTTACGTACATTATTTTCTACGCTGTATACATCCATTGCTGTAGCTCCGGCGCGAATTTTTAATCCGTTTGTGAAGGCCAGATCCATGTTTAACGAAATCCCCTTGGAGATGGCATGGCCATCGAGGTTATCATAGAAGATCTTCGTTGGATCAGTGTCGTAATCGGCGATAATTTTATTGGTGAAGTAAGTATAGAATGCGGAACCATCCAGTTCCAAATAAGTATCGCCCAGAACGATCTTCTTAATGAAATTCAGATTTCCGTTCCACGATTTTTCGGGCTTAAGACTTGCGTTGAATATAACGCTACGGGCTCCGGTCAGTGCGGCATGATCTTCAGTAAATACATTGGCTACACGATAGCCGTTTCCAAAGCTTAAGCGCAGGATGTTGTTCCTGTCAGTGGAACTCCATTTGTAGTTAACACGGGGAGTAAGGATATTGCCATGTATTGAATTATAATCATAACGCATGCCAAGAAGGAGCTTATTATTCTCGTTGAGGCTGATCTCGTCCTGGATGAATACTCCGGGCAGCTGCATTTTGTTGGCTTTGTTGATGTTGAGGTTTTCAGCACTTGCCGTAGCGGGAGTATTGTCATCATAGTAGGTATAGCGATAGGCTAAACCTGTGAGGAGGTCGTGCCTGCCGAGGGTTTTAAACCAGGTGAGCTGACCGAAGCCTATGTACTGATCGGCAATGTAGGAAGTGGTACCATAGCGGGAATTTTGTTTGTGGCCGTTCGCACTGAACTGAAAAATAATCCTTTCTTTGAGCGGCAGCTGATAGGTGCCGAAAGTTTCCCACCTTTTGGTGTAGATACTCTCGCCGTATACTTCATCACCCCCGCGGTATTGGCGGGACCAGTTCATCTCGCCGCCCCAGCGGTCTTCGTAAACATAGCGTCCGGCGAGGGAGAACTGCCTGTTGTTTTTGCGGTCGAAATTCCATTTATTGAATACCGAGAGACGATTCTGAAGTGTTACGTCGGTAAAGTTATCGTGATTTTTGTCGACAGGATTCTGATAGTTGAAGTAATTGATGCCTACCAGCGACTGCGCTTTATTACCGGCATGAAACTTTGCGGATACATCTGCATTAATTTCCGCCCAGCTGGTACCAAAAACATCAGCAGAAAAAAGCGGTGCATTCTTCGCACTTTTCGTGATAATATTGATTAAACCGCCTACAGCTTCGCTTCCATACAAAGTTGAGGCGGGCCCCTTGACGATTTCAATGCGGTCAACCAAAGACTGCGGGATGCCACTCAATCCGTATACTGTAGAAAGACCGCTGACGATGGGCATACCATCAATAAGTATCATAGTGTAAGGGCCGTCGAGCCCGTTTATATGAATGTCGCCGGTATTACATACGTTGCAATTTATTTGAGGCCGCACACCATTTATGTTTTGTAGCGCATCAAAGATGGAGGGCGTTGGATTGGATTTGAAGAAACGGGCACTATAAACTTCCACAGGAACGGGACTTTCTGACTTAGACACTTCTTTCATGGTGCCTGAAATGACTACTTCATTGAGGTCAGTGTCTTTTTGCTTTCTGAGCGTTATTGAGTGGTTTGTTATAGAGTCGCTGACATGAATTTCTTCTTTATTGTGTATGAATCCGACAAAGCTCGCGTTGACCCGCCATGTGCCATATGGAATTTTAACTAGTTCAAAATTTCCGAGGCTATCTGACCTTACCTGCCTTTGTAATTGAGAAATTGAGACGTTCGCATTTTTGAGAGAATTGCCCTGCTCATCGCTGATATGTCCTCGTATAGTTGAAGTCTGAGCTTTGCATTCTCCTGTTATTCCTCCCAGGTATAGCATGGTTAAGAAAAGTATGATCGCTGTCTTTATTTGCATGTGTATTATTGGTTTTGCGTTGCAAATATATAAAGTTAGCCTTGTCTAACAAATAAATTAAAATGGTTTAAAGTAAAAAGTTTTGGAAATTTGTTTCTTTGACTCTCAACGTCACATATTCAACGCATTCAATGCTTTTAGGGGTTGATTTCCAGAGATGTAAATGATTAGGAGAAGGAAGGTCAAGACAATAGGAGTTTCTTTCCCTGCGAATTCGGATACAGGAGATTTAGGGCATTTGATATGGCCACAGCGGGAGAGGATACAGCTAGTTTAAACTTTGCCGTTTATCATTATAGAAAAATTGTCTGTTAATGAAGCTCTTTCGTTGGTATTTAGATCGCGGCCAATGGTATAATACTGACTGTTTAAGCGAATGCCTTTACGCTCGCGTGTGAGGGACACTTTCAGAAAACCGTGACAGTTATCGCAGTAGTTTTCAAGGATCACATTTTCAAGAAGCGGATGATTGGCGGTATAGTTTTCCTGACTTTTCATCGCTAGGGGATGAAGTTCATCGAAGCCACCACCCCCGGCGACAATAAAGGGGAGATCTTTGCCATCGCTATAATGTTTAGTGAAGCGTTGATAGTTATGAACGTGGCCGCTAAAGATGATATCGGGTCTAACAGCACTTGCTGTGAAGGCGTTTTCAAGGAAAGCAATCATTTCCAGACTTGATCCGTGATTAACATCCGCGGAATAAGGAGCATGATGGATACACACAATGATGGCTTTCTCTGGCCTTAACGTATCCGCGTGTTGGAGTTCCTCAATAAACCAACGCTTTTGTTCTTCGGTGATTTTTCCGTACTTGGGGACATTGCTATGCAGACCAATAATGGTTGCCAGAGGGGTTTCCAGTGTCCAGTAGCTATTGGGTTGCGTCATGGACTGCCATGCGGTATCTCCCGAGAAGTCTATCTTTCTTCTTTCGGAATCGCAAAATACCGTGGTAAAGGCATCGAGACTGGAATAAGGAATTTCCGCATCGGGATTTACGTCGCTGTCATGATTGCCGGCGATAGCGAAAATGGGAGCAGGATAATCACGGTACGGATTAAAAAATTGTTGAGCATAGCACTTCGCTTCGCCGTGGTGGTATACCACATCGCCTAAATGATACAGAAATTGTGGATTTGCGTGCCTAGGTGTATTGTGCAGATGTTGATCGCGCATCTCGGTGGCGATCTTTCGTTGGAAGGCGGGATTGAGAATTCCGCCCGTATCGCCAACCATATGGAACACTAACATGGTATCATCGGTAGTGTTATGATCCTTCAACTTAAGACGGTAGGGATATTTTCCGGAGGGGGCCGGTGCAGTGCGAAATTTATAGCTGTCATCGGGCTGGTTAAGCTTGATAACAGGTACCTGATATTTTGTATCGTTAAATGTAGACATCCGACAAGGTACACATCTCGCGTTAAGTTAGCGTAAAATCAGACATAAAGAATACATCGGAAAGCGCGGGATCCATAATAAGACTGAGCTCCATTATGGTAGACAAATACCGTGTCATAACGTCTGTCGGCAAAGATGGCTCCGCCAAGTTTGCGAATAGCTGAAGGAGTGAGGATCCAGCTGGAGGTTTTAAGGTCAAATTCGCCAAGGCTCTGCAGCATGCGGTATTGCTCCTCATTGAGGATATCGGCGCCCATGTTTTGAGCCATCTGTATAGCATTGCCCATAGGCTTAAATTCCTTACGAGCTTCCAGCGCTTCGTTGTCATAGCAGAGGCTTCGGCGTCCTTTAGGGGTTTCAGGGGAGCAATCGATAAATGTGTAAATATTCTTTGTCGCATCGTAGTCTACTACATCCGGCTCTCCTCCTGTTTGCTCCATCAGAACCAGTGAGCGAAGCTTGGCTGGATACTGATGAAGACGCTCGGCAATCGGATACCATTCCAGACCAACATGGCGTTCCGGGTGTGTTTCAAAGCGGCGTTTTAATATATCGAGTATGTTATTTTCGGTCATAGGTTCTTCCATGGCGCCTGTTTTTTTTATTCTTTTCATGATATAGGTGTTTTGTACTTCTATTGACATTCTTTACGTAGTGAGCATTTCAAGGATCCCTATTTTCTCCGCATCGATTTACATATAATAGAGGAACGTTAGCCTTTCAGATAACGGCGTACTTAAATATCAATAGATATTGACATCTTTCAAAATTTTTCAAAAGGAGGATAAATGAATCTTGTTTTAGCCCCCTGGAGTGACGATAACGTTTTTGGCGGATCGTTGCCTCCGGGGATTAAAATGTGTACGCCTTTCTACGGTAGAGATTCGATCTGCGAGGCATATTTTTTATACAATTTTGTGCTGATATTGAATGCCCCTTTGACAGGCGTGGCTCTGAAGGATTTGTGCTGAACTACCCAATTATCTTCGAATTCGTTAATAATAGTCGTAAGCGCCTTTTGGTTCAGAGGCTTTCCCTGATCCAGGGCCTCCTCTGTGCTTTTAAAGAATAATTGCCACCGTCGCTTGTAAAAGTCGGCTGTAAGGCCTGCCCAGGATCTGTTAGCATAATCGTTAAGGGAGCGAGCTTCGCCACCCCAGGTAGTTATTAGCCGGCGGGCATCTTGTTCATAGTAATTCTTTTCGGCTTTGTTAACACCGATGGCGCGGGCATCTTCGATCCATTTACCCAATAAGTTAAGACTTTGCGTAGAAAGGATCAGGTCAAGGTCATCAAGCAGTCCAAGCATTTGTGCTTTCCACACGTCCATCCCCTGTTTATCTGCCTTTTCGTAACAACGGGTATAACTGTCGCGCATATTATGGAAGTGATTTGAGAGCGTTTGTCTGGTAATATTCACCAGGTCGTATTCATAGGATTGCGTACCCTGCCCCCTGGCGTTTAGTAAGAGTTCCCATATTTTCAGCAAGTTTTTATTGTTGTACTGTATCCTTGGATTGGTGGTCCAGTTGCCGTGTCCTTTTAGTGTGGGCTTAGCATTTGTCAGGGGACCCTGACCTAAAGCTGCCGGGGCGCGGTAGACCGAATCCAGAAGGAGATTCCAGGCCTGCTTGCTATTTGCATCGTCGCGGCCGATACGACGTCGGGCATAATCCTCAATCCAGCGCGTAAGGTTTATCGGGCCTTCGGTCCAAACCTTTTCAAACACATATTCATACATTACAGGGTTCGCGTCAAAGCCTTCGAGGGTCGACCCAATACCGCTCATATTTTTCCCTCCATTTGCAAATGCGTTTTCCATCCGTTCCTCGACTTGCTTAAGATTACCAATTAACATGGTGTTGCCGCCGAAATTGCCGAGATAGCACCATATATAGGGTTGATTAAAGAATTTATCAGTAAGTTTCCATACCTCTGTATTGTCGCAATAGTAATCGAGAAGTATCATCTTATCTTGTGGGACAGCCCGAACGAAAGCCTTAATACGCTCATTAGTCCATTGTTTTCTCATAAAATAGAACACCCAGGTCATTTGCAGCCAATGTGCCTGAGGGTCATTTTTACTAATAGAATTATAAATAACCCGAGATGCATTTGCCAGATACTCAGGTTCCCAGCTAGGAGGTGTAACTTCGTTGAAAGGATCGGCTCCGTAAATGTGATCGGTACCGAATTCCCGACTTTGCTCTTCAAGGAAGAGCTTTTGAACTTTTTCAAACAACGGGTCGAAAGGATCGAGGAAATGACTATAGTATTTGGAACCAAATCCGCCCCATGAGCCCAAGTCGGTAATGTGAGCCGTAGGATAAACAGTTTTGATCGCTTGAGGCACGTGCCCGGCGAAAGCTGGGAGAACCGGCTTCATGTTGAACTCGCGTTCGCGGGCGACGATTTTCTTTTGTAACAGCAGTTGATCATCAAGCCATGATTTCGGCAGAGGGCCTCCCCAATGATCGATGTTCGACATGCGATGCCATGGCAGATAGGCGGGCCCTGTGAAATAGGCTTTTATCTGCTCATCTTTTAGTCCGAGCTTCGTCCATACACGGTACCAGATGGCCTCTTGTCCGGTGATGGCCAGTGGCATATTTATGCCGTTAAGCGCCATCCAGTCGATAAAGTGTTCCCAGTCTGTCCAACGCCACCAGGGCATAGAGTAACCAAATGTGCAATAATTAAGGAAAAATCGATCTTTAACCCTTGCCTCCCGGCGTACTTTATTCCTGAGAACCGGCAGTTGCGTCGGAACGTTAATCTTATCGTCTTTGTAGTAAGATACCGATACCAGACAATGGTATTTGAGGAAATAGTTAAAGCCAACCGCCATAGAATTAAAATTGTTGGCACGGATGATGAGTTTTTTTCCCTCCGACTCAAGTTCAAAGATGTCTTTATCACTATTGTCATGAAGTGTTTCGAAACGTATCAGTTCAGCATAGCTCGGCGCTATGCGTTTTACAAGCCCCTCAACGGGATTTATCTCAGATGCCCGAAGGCCAGGGCATGTTGCGCAGAGCAAGAGGAATGCAATTGTCACCGTACTTTTTAGAATGCGTTTCATCATGATAACGTTGTGATATTTAGTTATTCCCCATCAACGGATGAGTTCCCGCGATTTTAAATTGATAAGGATACTCTGTATACTGCTTTTGTTTTCTGTTTATAGGGATATGTGTAGCGGGGGCACCCGACACCACCAGCCAAAGTTTTTGCGTGTTCGCCGGGACGGCGAATTTAAGCTGTCCGTAAGTTGCTTTTCGTATAGACGAATAGGAACGACTGCCATCCATATTATAGGCAATAAAGCCATAGCGCCATCCTTTACCAGGAGCTTGGTCAGCCCTGAATGTCAGTTTTATCTTCCTAAGCTGGCGCGGCACTGCTAGTTCGATAGCATTATAACCGTAATCTTGTGGAACGAGCGTCGCGCGGGGTTTATACCATTGATCCTTAGTACTGTCGAGAGCTGTACTATGTTGATTCCGATATGGACGGCCGATGTCCTGAATCCGTTTCAAATCCCAGGTGATAAAATGACGCGAGGCGTTGAAGATTTCGTCATTGAATTTTTCCTGGCTGGTGTTCGTGACCCGTTTATAGGTAGCAACGATGTCTTCACCGCGTTTGACTTCGCGTAGTAGGCGCCCGTAGATGTCCACCCCGTGTAACGATGCCCAATATTCGATGACAAAAGGGGAGTGATAAGCATTTTCAGGGTGTAAGAATGCCAGCTGAGTGCCCTTAAGGAAGGCTTTGAGATGAAAGTTTTCGAAGGTTAGCCAACCCGGTAACACCTGCCAGAGAACGTACTGTGCCCCCATTTCACTTATGGGGCCGAAGAATGAGTTTCCTCCGTTATCAACAGAGGCGAGGTATTGAAACACATGGCCCAGCTCGTGTGCAAGGACGCCGTATGGTTCTTTTTCCACGCGGGAGGATGGAGTCCAGAGTACACCGACAGAGTCGTGTCCACCGCCGTAAGCTGTGTTATTCATGCCTGCCGTAACGAAAATCAGGACTTTATACTTGTCGCTTGCTGAGCGACCTTTTTTAATGAGCGAGAGCGTGTCGACATAATATTGAAAATATCTTTCGCATTCAGAAAGCATGTGCCCAATGTTAACACGTCTTTTTATGTCTGTATTGTTTTCTGGGTCAGCTCCGTAGAACTTATCCCAAAATATCGCAAAGTTGGCACTTTCTCTTTTGAACTCGGGAGCATATTTGCTATCGGGTTTTCCGAAATAATTGTCATTCTTGAGTTTTTCAGGAATCACTACATGCTTTTGGGCCCTTACGTGGACAGCGCACAGAAGAAATATCGCAAGCAAAGAGCAGTGTAAAAGATATCGGTTCATTTGTTAAGATGAGATAAGAATGGATTAACACATTAATTAACCGCGGTAAGCAGCAGGATCACACTCGTGCGACGGGCTGATACTTCAGGATTATATCCTACCTTCATCAGGAATTCGCCGGAATATTGACGGTCGCTGGCTATAGGGCTTTTGCTTCCCGGAAAAAGATTTACTTCTTCAATATTATACTTTTTCTGAGGATCAAGCCCCTCCATCTTTATGGGGATGGAGGCATTCGCCTGGAGTTGCGGGGACATCCAATAGTTAAAGACAATGGCTTTTGATTGGTTAGTATCGACATATGCGACAGCTGCAACATTATTGTCATAAGGATTTTGTAAACGATATTGGTCTCCATGCCAAATCATATCTTTAATCTTACTATATAATTTTGTTGACTGCTGGCTGAATGCCAGTTCATTAGCGCTAAGTTCATTTACGCGCAGGTCATATCCCAGTTTTCCCATCATAGCAACGTCGGTTTTAAATTTTAAAGACTGTTGACCCATGTCGGTGATGTGGTTATCAACACTGATTGAGGGGAAATAGTAGGAATACTCCCATTGTATGAAGATTCTGTCGAAGGGGTTCGTGTTGTCACTTGGCCAGAATTCGGTAAAATATTCCAATGCGCCATAGTCTACGCGACTCCCACCACCGGCACATAACATCATGGGAACTGTAGGATATTTTTCTTTCACACGTTTGAGTACCTTAAAAAGCCCCCTAACATACTCTATATAAAAGTGATCCTGGTTTTTTAGGGTTGCTGATTGAGGATTGTTTGTGATGGCGTTACAATCCCATTTAATGAAGGCCAGTTCAGGAACTTCCTTAAACGTCTTATCGATAACATTGAAAACGAACTCCTGAACCTGAGGGTTACTTAGGTCGAGCACTAGCTGGTTGCGCATGTAGAACTCTTTACGTCCCTTATTGCGAATGATCCAGTCGGGATGGTTTTCATATAGTTCACTTTTGGGATTTACCATCTCGGGTTCCAGCCAAATGCCAAACTTTACACCCTGCGCCGTAGCAACTTTGCCCAGGGAACCAATTCCTTGTTTCAGTTTCATCCTGTTATAGTCCCAGTCGCCCAGACCTGAAGTAGATCCGTTTCTTGGGTATTTATTGCCAAACCAACCGTCATCCAGAAGGAACACCTCTACGCCTAATTTTTTCGTATCAGATATAAGATCCCTCAGCTTTTGGTCGTCGAAGTCAAAATAGGTAGTTTCCCAATTATTAAGTAACGTAAGACGTTCGCCTTTTCCCTGAGCGAGCTGGTAGTTACGGGCCCAGTTATGTAAATTCCTGCTTGCTTGTCCTCTTCCGCTCGCTGAGAGCGTATGAATAAATTTTGGGGTGGTAAACACTTCGTCCTTTTTCAGAGTATAATTAGATGCGAAATTGTTGATGCCCGCTGTAATTCTCATATAGTATTCGTCAAAGTTCTCGAAGTCTATTCTAAAATTTCCGGGGTATGCCAACGTTCCGGCCAGAACATTCCCTGTCTTTTCTGTAGCAGGTTGGTCTAAGGATACCATGAACGAAGACGAGTGTAAAAGATTGGCTCGTGTGTTTAACTTGGAATCCAGAGTTACGATGTTGTGTAAAAGCTGCTGCTCTTCGGAGCGCATTTCTGTTCCCCACCCACTGTGATGACTCTTGAGAAAGAATTTGTTTCCCGAGAGGGTCAGATTCGCAGAAGCGTACTTATTAAGAACAATATCCTTATTTTCCTGATGTACAATTTCTGCCCACTGTTCAATGACATCTTCTTTGCTTCGGGCGATAAAGTTCAATTTCACACTAAAGGCATGTATGTCATCTTTTAGAAAGATGATCGTCTGCGTACTGTTAGGGTCAATCCTCTTAGTCTCCGACTTGACGAATGTAAGTGCTGTAGATTTATCCCCATCACTATGCGTGACGCTTAAAGCTGGTTCAAGTAAACTTATAGTACCGGAAGATACATACGCTTCCCGTTTGTTGTAAACGTCATCTGATCCAGGCTTAATTTTATCCAATGCCTCAATATGAGGATATTCCGTGATGTTGGTTAATTTACTTCCATAGTATGTCTGCCTGAGAGATCTGTCGGCGTCAACTTCAAATACCAAGGCATTTGACTGGGTTGTTATAACGACGTTTTTTTGTGCAAATGCTGACGCTGAAATCAGGCAACATAGGAGAAAGTGAGTTCTTGTTTTTTTCATATCAACATGAAGGAGGGGAAAAGCTTGTGTTAAATTTTGTGTAATTCTCTAGGATTCTTCGTCAAGAGTTGTCTTGCGCTACATGGTTTCAAAGAATTAGTGTAAATTTATTACAAAGAGCAGGTGCTGACGCATAGCCGTCGGTACAAAGCTTGTTTCAATGTTTTGTATATTTAAATAGTTGTAATACAGTTCGGTGTATAACGTGGAGGAAAATTCTGTACAGGCGGATAACGCAAATTCCGTCTATTTAATGGATATATGTTGTCAGCTTATTTTAAAAAAGATGGGTGGAGATTCTATCTCAAGTTGGCGAACAGGTGACTACAGTAGGTTAAGCAGTCAGCTGGGGCGGCAAACAAAAGTTTATTTGAGTGAAAATACATTAAAGAGAATTTTTGGAAGATTAAAGACTTCGCAGCGCTATTATCCACAGAAAGCAACGCGTGACGCGCTGGCTCAGTTTGTCGGCTACAGGGACTGGCGGGAATTTGAAGTCGCGAACAGTAGACGCACGTTAAGTGCTGAACCGCCGCTACCCATATTAGAAGAGCCTCTGCTCGCAGAGGAAAAGTCGCAGTCACCAGATAGGAAAAGAAATCCTGTCTTTCCATATTATTATAGTGTAGGGGCACTGTTGCTAATCGTCTGTATCGCATTTGTTCTATGGCCGGATGGAACTATATACCAGCCCCACAGTGTAAAATTAATTTGCGATAATCCCAAAGGCTATGTACCCCACTCCGCGGCGTTCAGGCTCAATGAGCAGAGTCGGAGCGATGAAGATTTTGTGGTAGATTTTTGGGATGAGGCCCAGCCGGCACATCTTAAAAAAGGAGCCAGCGTTACTCGATTTTTCAGGAATCCAGGAGTGGTGTATGCAACGCTTCTATATAAAGGAAAGCCTATTGATACCACGTCTGTTTTGTTGCAGACCCGAGGTTGGGTAGCCAATTCGGGTAACGATACCTCAAATGCCTTTCCCATCAATAATTTGAGGCCCTTAGATACTGCTAACATTTATGTTTCTCCCGCGCAATTGGATTCCGCGGGTCTGAATCTGTCGAGACGGTTTCTTGTCGGCTTTAGTAATATCAGGCCTTCCGGTATCAGCGGAGATAATTTTGATTTCAAATGTCGTGTGTATGCAGAACAAAGTCGCGCTGGAATGCAGTGCGTTGAAACAACCATAATTATTCTCGGCGAAAAGCATCGGCATTTACTTAAGCTGTTCAGAGCGAGTTGTGTAGCGTTTTCTGAGTATAAGTTTTCCGAGAATTACGTGAGCGGAGCAGATAAGTTTCTTGGACGATTAGCCTTTAATCCTGAACAAGGGGGCGATATCGAATTAAAGATCAATAATAAAAAGGTTTTGGTATTTCTAAATGGTAAGCAAGCCTTAAAAACTAGTTATAAGCGGTCGATAGGGAAGGTGTTAGGTGTGAAGGTTTTATTTAGTGGAATTGGAAGAGTCGTTTCCCCAAAACTTGTTGATCTTTCGACTGCCGAGGTTTTTTGAGCAGATAGTTTCGGTTAATTTTCCAACGGGAACGGTAAAGCATTTAATACCTTGCATTCAAGGTCGTTTGTTTATATATATCAAACATTGCATGTCTTAATATTCTCTTAATTTTTATAAAATCACCTAGATGGTCTTTCCGTCGGCTTACGGCAGTGAATATTTGTGATAGCCTGCATAGCGCGATTTGATGAGCTCTTTTTTTTACAAATTTCCAGCGTGATATTTCTGTAATAACGCTGAAAAGGGCGACCTCTTTTGACGTTTTTTTAATCCATGAATATCTTTTTTGTTTAACTAAGTTGCTTTTTTTAAGTGTGTTATCTGTACATTCTTTTGAATGATTATTTGTATGCGCTAAAATATGTTTTTGGATGGGCTGAAGTTTAATTTTACTAAATAACCGACAGGGCGAGGATGCTGTCGGAAAGGTTGTTTACTTAAAATTAACATACGATCTCTTATGAAACAAATCGACTTTTCAATTTAAAACTGAACTTCAGCTTAGTTATTATCCGGCTGATTTTTCAAGAACTGCAGTCTTGTGATCTTATCAGTTGGAAGGAATCTTTAATCTACTTCACAAAATATCTATGAATTTAAAATTTTACCTCTTTGCCGGGGGGATGGCTATGTTGTGTCTTCAACAAGCCAGAGGCGAGATTTCCAGCCCTTTAAAGTTAAAAGCAGCGGGTAGTCCGATAGGAGTACCTCAACTTCTGAAGGTGACCGGATATGTTAAGGATGAATTGGGAGCCCCAATGTTTGCTGTTTCGGTAAAGGTTGCGGGGACGAACCGTGTGGTGCAGACAGACGATAAAGGTTATTTTTCAATTGATGTCAATCCCACAGATACGCTGGAATTTGTATTTGTGGGTTACAAGCGACTTTCCGTGCCTGTAAGAAATAAGATAGATATCAATGTTGTTTTGGAACCTGAGGAAGGTAATCTGAACGAGGTTGTTATTGTCGGTTTCGGAAAACAAAAGAAATCCAGTCTGGTAGGTTCACAGTCGACGATTAAGCCCGCGGAGCTAAAACAGCCTGTTAGAGATCTTACTAATGCTATTGCCGGGCGCCTGGCCGGTGTGGTAGCCTATCAGCGTGGCGGTGCGCCTGGCTCTGATGGCTCAAGCATATTCATTCGCGGGATAGCCACTCTTGGATCTAGTCCCCGTACTCCTCTATTAGTTGTTGACGGAGTGCCTGATCGGTCCATTAACAATATCGATCCGGAAGATGTTGAAAGTTTTACTGTGCTGAAAGATGCGTCAGCTACTGCCGTGTACGGTACTCGGGGTGCTAATGGGGTTATCATCATCAATACTAAGAAAGGTAGGATGGGAAAGCCATCGGTAAACGCGGAATTTAACCATGCAATTAACCGTTTTACTGAATTGCCAAAATTCCTTGACGGGCCCGGATTTATGACGCTTTATAATGAAGGTCTAACTATGCGGGGACGCACACCTATTTATACACAAGAAGCGATAGACCGTACTGCAAGTGGCGTAGATCGTGATTTGTATCCGAATGTTAACTGGTATGATGAGCTATTTAAAGATTTCGGACAGAACAAGCGCGCCACGTTGAACGTGAACGGAGGAGCCGAAAATGCCACGTATTATCTTTCTGCCGGTTATTACACTGAAACGGGAATGTTCAAACGGGATGACGTGCAAGCGTATAATTCGACGTTGAAGCTTGACAGATTCAACTTTACGAGTAACCTGAATTTGAATATAACAAAGACAACAAAGCTGGACTTTGGCGTAAATGGTTATATTACTAATCTGAACGCACCGAACTATGGTGTTAATGAGGTTTTTGACCTGGCGACAGCAACACCACCGCATACTATTCCTACGGTGTATAGTAATGGCCAGTATGCTCAGCTGCCGGGATCGGGAATTAGCCCTTACATGGCTCTGACTCAATCGGGAGTAAGAACAACGTTTAACAATGTTGTCCGTTCAAATATTAAAGTTACTCAGGATCTCTCGTCAATAGTCCCAGGATTAAATGCTTCAGCGCTATTTGCGTATGATGTAAATTCATCAACAGGAACAAGTCGCGGCCGTACATTGCAGACTTACCGGGCCACAGGCAGGAATGCTGAGGGAGCGTTGATTACCGAGATTACATCAGCAGGGAACAATGATCTTAGCTTTGGTATCAGTCGTTTTGGTGACCGCCGATTATATGTTGAGGGGGCATTAAACTACGCTCAGAAGTTCGGCAAAAGCGATGTGTCGGGATTAGTATTGTTTAATCAATCAGATTTCAGTGATGCCCAATCGAATGTTGACACCTACAAGGAAGCCATACCATATCGTCAGCGTAACCTGGTTGGTCGTTTAACCTACGGTTATAATGACCGTTACTTTATGGAAGCGAACTTTTCCTATTCAGGGTCTGATAACTTTATACCAAGTAAACGTTATGGATTTTTCCCATCCATAGGAGCTGGATGGATTGTTTCTAATGAAGGTTTCTTTACCGCCTTAAAAAATACAATCAGTCATTTTAAAGTTCGCTACACCTATGGTGTTTCGGGAAATGCGGCAGTAACAAGTGGGGACCTGAGATTCCTGTATATGCCGACAATTGGAAGTGGCGGTTCATATTCGTTCGGTGATAATCCAAGTTCAGGATCAGTCACAGGATATGCTGAAACGCTGATCGGCGGAAATGTGCAATGGGAGAACTCTTATCGTCAGAATCTGGGCGTCGAGATGAATTTCCTCAAAGATAATCTTGAGCTTATCGTTGAGCTTTTCAAGGAAAGTCGTACAGATATCTTATTAAGGGATGCCGCTATGCCGTACAATTCTGGGTATCTGTACGCCAACCTGCCATGGAGCAACATCGGCGAGACTGCCAATAAGGGGATAGATATTAGCCTAAACTATAATAAGAATTTTTCCAGAGGTAGTTTCATAAATTTCAGAGGAACATTTAATTATAACAAGAACAGGGTTGTTGAAGATGGTTTCGCAGATTGGAAATATCCCTACCTGCAAAGAAAAGGACGACCTATTGATCAGCGCTTTGGCTACGTAGCCATGGGGCTTTTCCAATCGCAGGACGAAATTGATAACGCTCCTAATCAGGCGGGTGATGTGAGAGTTGGGGATATTCGATATAAAGATCTTGACGGTAATGGCGTCATCAATGGCGATGATCAAACAGCTATTGGCTACGGTGCAGTGCCGCGTATTGTGTATGGCTTGAATGTCGGTGGAGGGTTCCGCGGCCTTGATCTTGCCTTGTTTTTCCAGGGTGTTGGACAGGTAGATTTTAACTATTCCGGAGGATTTGCTACCACTCCTTTCTCGTATGGCGCTACTAACGGGAATATGTATGCGCAGGCCTGGAATCGCTGGACTCCGGAAAATACTAATCCTCATCCGTTCTATCCTCGCTTATCAACAAATCAGGATCAGACGACAAACTATTATACAAGTACGTGGTGGGTACACCGTGCTGATTATATCAGGTTAAAGAGCGCTGAGCTTGGATATACGTTCAGTCCAAAATCGTTTGAGAAGGTTGGAATCAAAAAGGTGAGAATATACACGAATGGAACTAACCTGCTTACGTTTTCTCGCTGGAAGTTCTGGGATCCGGAACTTGGAGACGGACGGGGGGCTTCATATCCCAATATTACTACATATAATTTAGGTGTTCGCGTTAATTTCCAATAACATGAAGATGAAATTTAGAAAATCGCTGATCGTTGCCCTTTGTCTGGGGATGATACTTAGCGAAGGATGTAAAAAAGACTTTTTCGACACTGTTCCCGATAATATCGTAACAGTAGACGGCATATTTACTAACAGGGGGCAGACGGAGCGTTGGCTGGCTGGTTTGTATAGTTCCATTCCTCAGCCCTGGGCGAGGGAGGATACTTACGCCTTTGGGTATACCACCGACGAGTTAGACGTTAGCAACTGGGCGAACCCTGCCTTAAATAGCGGAGCCTTGGCCGCGACATCCGTAAACATGGGTTCGCTTGGCTTTTATGAGAAGATTAGACTGGCGAGTATCTTCCTGGAGAATGTTGATAAAAATCAGGAAATCTTAGCCTTAAGTAATGGTTCTCAGATTATCAAAGAATATAAGGGCGAAGCGCAATTCCTTCGCGCGTATTACTATTGGCTGTTAATGAAGCAATTCGGTCCGGTAGAAATTATGCCGCTGAAGGCGGGTGGCCCGGATGATAATTATCAGATTCCAAGAAGTACCTGGGATGATTGCGTTGCCTTTGTTTTGAAAGAGATTGCCGAGGCTAAGGCAAATCTTCCGGTCAATAATTTTACTCCAGGAACTATGGATGTAGATCCTAATCGCACTGGACGTATAAACCAGATTATAGCTTCGGCTGTTGAAGCTCAGATTCTCTTATACCACGCGAGTCCTTTATTTAACGGAAATACAGAGTTGTCTGATTTTCGAAATTTGGATGGAACAGTTTTGTTTAATCAGACGTATGATGCATCTCGCTGGAACAAAGCCGCCGCCGCTGCTAAAGTCGCTATCGATCTCGCAGAGAACAACGGTAAAGCACTTTATAAGGTTGCAGATCCAGACCCTTTTAGAGCGGCGTTTCTTTCCTGTCGTAATATGTATTGGGATGGTTGGAAGACTGAAGGTATCTGGATCCGTACGGCAGCACAAAGCGGATATTGGGAATACTCGGCAGCGCCGAGGGCTGTTCAGGGAAGCCCATGGAATGGCATTGCGGTAATGCAGGAATTGGTCGATGACTTCAGAATGGCTGATGGAAGTACAATTCAGGAATCATCGTCCTATAATGAGACGAGTTATGTCGGTACAGGAAATGCCTACTATGCTGCCGGAACCAATAGCATGTACACAAATAGAGAGCCTCGCTTTTATGTCGATGTTTCATTTAACGGTTCAGCGATCCCGGGTATTCCTAAGCCAGGCCAGACACGAGTAGAATATTTTTATACAGGTAATTCCGGTAAGGCTGGAGAAACACGCAACTGGCCTAAGACAGGATATACTGCCCGAAAGAATATTCATCCAACATTCTCATTTAGTCCCTATGTATATGTGCCGAGACCTGGTATGATTATACGGTTGGCAGAATTATATCTCATATATGCGGAAGCTTTGAATGAGAGTGATCCGGGAAATCCAGATGTGCTCAAATATCTAAATCTTGTCCGTCAGCGCGGGGGCATCCCTGCGGTAGTGGGAGGCTCGCAATCTCAGGTTCGCGAGCTGATTCGTAAAGAACGAAGAATAGAACTGTGTTATGAAAATGGAGCGAGATATTTTGACGTACGTCGTTGGAAGCTTGTTGAGCAGGCAGGCTACCGTCAGGGAGGTGCATACTATGGAATGGACATCGATGCCGGTAATTCTCTTTCCGACCCTGCATTTCATAAAAGAAAAATTGCCTTTACAAGGGCTGTGTGGCAGCGTAAATATTATTTCTATCCATATGGACAAGATGAAATGGATAGAAATAAGCAATTGGTGCAGTTTCCTGGCTATTAATATTATTTGTAATGAAGAGAATATTTAATCTTTCAATGGTTGTTGCAGGTTTGGCTATTATGTCAGCCTGCTCAAAATTAGATGCTCCTTATTTGGATTTGACGGATTCAAAGGAAGGCGCTCAGGTTAGCATTGCCCGTGCTGCGGGAAATACGCTACAGTTGACGGTGTTCCCATATGCGGATGAGGCTCGCACTCTTAAATTTGGAGCTTCGTTCGGAGCCTTAGGACTTCCGGCACAGTCAATACCCGTGAAGTTTGCTATTGATTCACGAGCTCTTGACAGCTTAAACAACATTCGCACTACACAGGGTCTGATGCCTTATGTACTATTTCCAGAGGATTCCTATACTTTGAGCTCTACTGAGGCCATAATTCCTGCCGGGCAGGTTAGTTCAGACCTTGTCACGGTCAGCTATTATTCAAAGAAGTTTGATCCCTTGACTGACTATCTGTTACCTATAAGTATTGTCAAAGCCGGTGATTACAAGCTCGCGACGAACAAGACAATTTTTATAGTTGCTTCGAAGTTGACAGAGAAAATGATTTCTAAGACCGGTTGGACGGCAGAAGCCTCTTCGGAGGAGCTGAATGGGGAAGGAGCCTCCAATGGACGAGCGGCCCAAGCTATTGATGGAAATGTGAACACCTTCTGGCATTCCAAGTGGCAAAATACAGAGCTTCCTTTTCCTCATACCCTTACTATTGATATGAAGTCATCTGTATATGTAACCCGTGTTGATTTAGCGGCGCGACAAAATGCTAGTAATGGTTTTCGCAAGTTTAATATTGAGGGGAGCGATGATGGCAGCTCCTGGACCAGTTTGGGCGTTGATCTAATGATGGATCCCTTAGTTAAATCGTACCAATCATATCCTGTGAGTCCGGGCTACCGTAGGTATCTGCGTCTAACCATGACAACCGGGGCTACAGCAACAACAAAGTCAACGAATCTAGGTGAGATCAGCGTATATGGCTACTAAGATTACCTTGTGTGGTTTCAACTTTTAATACTCTTTCCATGAAAACTTTTGTCAACTTCATAATTCTTCTTCTGCTGATAGGAGCATGCAAGGAAGCTGAAACTTCAACCTCTGTAAAGGAGGAGCCACCACCCGTGGCTCCTCCAACATCATCGAGCGGAACCTTCATTTCGCAGAAGCACAATCTGTCTGTCGTTTATTTTGTTCCCACCGATCTCGATACTTTGCCGGGATGGAAGAAGAGATTAAGTGATGTTATGATATACGCTCAGAATTGGTATGCTACCGCCATGAACGATGCCGGATATGGGTCTAAGACATTTGGCTTGATGCGGGACGTTACGAGCGGAGGAGTAGAAATAAATCTTCTGCGCGGAACGAAAGCTAAAAATGTGTATGGCACGGCGGCCGCGGGATACTTATCAGAGGTGAATGCCTTTTTCGCTGCTAATCCCAGCAAGAAGAATAGCTCGCATGTCTTGATCGTCGTTCCGGCCTTCGGCTATGATAATAATAGCGTGGAAGGGCCCCAGCCTTTGGAAGGAGTCCAGCCGTTTTATGGCTCAGGACGCTACTGCTTTGCAATGGACAATATCTATATGAATATGTCGCTAAAGGGAGTGCTTAATTCTGGACGGAACAACTTCGCCAAGTGGGTGGGGGGAATGATGCATGAGATTGGTCATGCATTTAACGCACCGCATGACAAACAGGTACAGTCGCTGAATCAATGGCCCGGGAGTGCATTTCGTGAGCCAATGATGGCATTAAGTAACTATTATTTGGAGGTACGACCTTGTAATGTAACTCCTGCCGAAGCTGCCATTTTCGATGCCTGTGAGGCGTTTAATGATGATAACAAAACTTACTACGGCACGGTAAGTTCTCAAATTGGAAAAATATACGGACGCTACGACGCCGCGCAGAACAGTATTCTCGTGTCAGCTAAGTTTTCTTCTACTGGAACTGTTAAAAAGGTGCTTTACTACAATGATCCTAATGTAAATAGTGAAGGCGTTGGTACCAACAAAGATTATAATGCCATTTCATTTGTCAGTAGTCCCATAGCCCAGGATAGCTTTAAGGTGAGTATTCCTGTAAATGAGCTCCAGTACAAAACAGACGGGATGCAATATGAATTGAAGATTAAATTTGTGCATGATAATGGCATTATCACCGAGCAGGTTTATCCATATGTTTTCCAGTCTGGTATTCCTGTTCTTAATTTTGCTACTAAAAAGGAATTGTCCCGTCAGGGATGGTTGATCGTTGACTACAGCTCACAAGAGGGTGGTAATCCGGCATCCAATGTATTAGATGGATCGCGTACAACATTCTGGCATTCAAGGTGGTCAACAAATGCAGCGGTTTATCCTCATCATCTGACCATAGACCTTGGAAGTGTCGTCAGCGCGCGAGGTCTTTCTTATATGCATCGGGAAGGGGCATATCGGGCGATTAAAGAGTTCGAGATTCAGGTGAGCAGCGACGGGTCTAATTACAGAAGTCTCGGCGTAATGACTAGCTCCCAGTCTGGCGATGCGCCTCAATATTTTGACTTTCCGTCAGTAAGTAGTTTTAGATATCTTAAAATAGTCGGACGTTCATCCTGGGATGGAACAGGTAACGCGGCAATCGCTGAGTTAGGACTGTATTAGATTTTGTTCAATATAAAAGAGGGGGTGTTATGATATTATTATCCATGATATCCCCTTTTTGTATTTGCTATCAGATAAAGTTTATGTTAATGATTGTTAAATCATTTCTCGGATGTTTAATGCTGGTTAATTCTTATTAACTTAGATTCTCGCTTTTCGCCATTAAGTAATTAATGATTAGCGGATTGCCTAACCGATAAGTGCTGTTTTTACTCTGTGATACAGAGATTTCTGTAACTAAGTACTGAATATCTAATCTTAAACGAAACTTTCTTTTTAATTATCGGTAGCATGAATAAACCTTTCATCTTTCTGATCCTATTCCTTGTATGGGGGTGGCAATCGTTTGCGCAGGAAAAGTCCTCAATCAAAGGGGCTGTTGTAGATACAGCATCTAATATAAAGCTGAAGAATGCATCGATCAGTATCCTTGCCGCTAAAGATTCCATGCTCGTGTCTTTTACACGTGCGGATACTCATGGAGCCTTCAATATATCTAATCTGCAAAAAGGGAAATATATTCTTCTTTTCACATATCCAAAGTATGCCGACTATGTTACAAGAGTTGAAGTTGATTCCACCAGAGAACTAGACCTGGGAAGTGTTAACCTATTTTTGAAAGCGCACTTGCTGGAAGATATCGTCATTACCGGTAGGCAACGCATAACCATTAAAGGTGATACTACGGAATATGACGCGGCGAGTTTCAACATACAGCCCAATGCGAAAGTTGAAGATCTATTGAAGCAACTGCCCGGCATACAGGTAGATCAGAATGGGAAAATTACCGCTCAGGGGCAAACGGTGAATAAAGTGCTGGTCGATGGCGAGGAGTTCTTTGGTGATGATCCAACCTTGGTGACCAGGAATATCCGCGGAGATATGGTTGATAAGGTTCAGCTTTACGACAAGCAAAGCGAGCAGGCAGCATTTACAGGCGTCGATGACGGGCAGAAAGTCAAAACCATTAATATTCAATTGAAAGAGGATAGTAAGCGGGGCTTGTTTGGAAAGGCTGAAGCTGGTATGGGTACAAAAGATTTTTATCAGGCACAGCTTATGGTAAACAGGTTTCACGGAAAAGAGAAGATGGCTGCTTATGGAACCTTCAGTAATACCGGACAAACAGGTTTAGGCTGGGGGGATGCAGAGAAATATGGTTCCTCTAGTTTATCAATGGAGTTCTCTGACGACGGAGGCATGATGTTCATGATCTCGGGAGGTCGAGACGAGTTAGACTCATTCGATGGCAGGTATGATGGGGTCGGAATTCCGCGTGCTCAGAACGGCGGATTGCATTACGACAATAAATGGAGTAATGATAAGCAGTCTATAAATGCTAACTATAAAATAGGATCCATGGAAGTGGAGGGAAACAGGAACAGTCAAAACCAGCAAAATCTGCCTGCCGGAATTATTAGCAGCAACTCCGACGAGACGTTTAATAACCGGATGTCCCGCAATAAGGTGGATGTACGTTATGATCTGAAAATTGATTCTCTAACTACTATCAGGGTAACTCTTGATGGAACAATAAAGAATAATGATAAGGAAAGCTCGTACTCTTCTCAGAGTCTCGGTGCTGACAATAATCTTCTGAACAAAAATGAACGTAAGATAGATAACCATGGAGATGGTCGCCTGTTTAATGTCAATATGTTGTTGATGAAGAAGTTCAAAAAGAAGGGACGATCCTTGTCCTTAAACCTAAGGCAGTCGTTGGACAATAATAAAGCAAGTGGTTATCTGGATTCGCGGACAGAATATTTCAACCAGCTAACAGGTAATTTGGACAGCACGCAACATGATGATCAATATAAGATCAATGATGTTTCCAATAATTCTTTCAACTCAAATCTTACCTACACTGAGCCTTTACTCGGAAAGCTTTCTGTGGTGTTTAACTACGGGTTTAGCAATGCCAATGGACAATCTAACAGACAGTCCTTCAACAAGGCGACCGACGGCTCGTATTCCCTACTTGATACGTTATATAGTAATGACTATAAGTTAGATCAGTTATCAAATCAGGTAGGCGCCATTTTTAATCTTAAGGCGGGAAAGACCATCCTCAACTTCGGTTCAAAAATTACCGATGTGCATTTCAAGCAGTTTGATCGGTATTCACAGAAGTCCTTCAATCGTAATTTTACTAATTTTAATCCTCAAGTTAATTATCAATATCGGTTCAGTCAGCAACAGTCCCTGCGCGTAGGATACAATGGTAATAATACGCAGCCCTCCATTGATCAGATACAGCCAATACGGGTTAATACAGACCCGCTTAATATCGTGACTGGAAATCCGGATCTGAAGCCGTCTTTTACTCATCGATTCGACTGGGGATATAATTCTTATAAGGTAATGAGTAATCAGTATCTAAACTTCTATGGGAGATATTCTTTTACCACGAATCCCATTGTTAGAAATACGATGACCAATGCTCAGGGTGCCAGTATTTACCGCTCAGTAAATTTGGAGGATAAGAATACGAGCAATTTTTATGGAGGAGTGTATGTGGGTAAGAAGCTAAAAAAGATGGATCTGGATATGTCTTTAAATATGAATGCGAATGGTAATACGTATTTCAATATGACGAATGATCAGCTGAACAAAACCACCTCCTTGAGCTACTCCGGCGGTCTTTCTGTATCTAAGTCTAAACAGAACAAATACGATATACACATATCGGGAGGCCCTAGTTATACTACATCGGAATCTTCCTTACAGCCGGATGTGAACAACAATGGATGGGGATTTAACAGCACTGGTGCCTTTAGTTTGTATTTACCTGGAAAATTTCAGATAGGCGCTGATTTGAACTATACCTTCACAGAGGCAACACAGTCCTTTGCCGAAAACTTCGATCGTACACTTCTCAACGCTTATATCATGAAGAAGTTTATGAAGACAGACAATTTGCGACTACGTATCTCCGGTAACGATTTGTTGAACCAGAATATTGGATTCAACAGATCCGCATATAATAATACCATTAGTCAAAATAGTTATACTACGATACGTCGTTATTTTATGTTCTCCCTTCAGTGGGAGTTCAATAAGATGGGAGCTAAATAGCGTGGGTTTTTAAGGATGCACAATAATGCAAATTATATGATGAAAAATATTTTAGTGATTATTCTTTTGATAACCGGTGTTGGCGCTAGCCATGCTCAGTATGCGCGATTCATTGTTAATGGTTCAATAGAGTATGAAAAGCGGGTGAACATGTTTGCAAAACTTACCAGAAGAATGAGCGGCGATGACTCAGGATGGACACAGCGAATTCTGGATGAGTACAAAAAAACGCAACCTCAATTTAGCTCCGCGAAAACATCCCTGGTTTTTTCGAAAAATGCTTCCCTGTACCGGCAGATAAATAAGGAAGGAAGCGCATCCGGCAGTTTCTTTTCTAATGATCCCTCCGTCAATATGGAAAAAGCAGTCTATGTCGATTTTGAAAAGTACACTTCAGTTAGTCAGAAGAAAATTTATGAGGAAAGCTATCTCGTGAGTGATAGTCTGAGGCATATAAAATGGAAGATTACAAGCGAAATGCGTGAGATTGCTGGCTTTGACTGTAGGAGAGCCAATGCTATTGTCATGGATTCAATTTATGTAGTAGCATTTTATACCGATCAAATCCCGGTGAGCGGTGGCCCTGAATCTTTTACCGGATTGCCGGGCATGATTCTTGGCCTGGCTTTACCTCATGAAAATACTACCTGGTTTGCTACCAAGGTCGATGATGCCCTTGTGTCACCCGGAATTATAACTCCACCCTTAAAGGGCAAGAAGTTTAATAACGCGGGATTTCTGAAAACAATAAAAGAAACGTTTAAGGACTGGGGGAAGGCAGCGGGTGAAATAACGAAAGCCATTATGCTATAGGATAAACGTATCGTATCCCTGGCCCCTCGCTTAAAGGACAATTGTTTCTTGCAATTGTTGTTCTTCCTGATGTATTTTCGTTTTCCGCTTATTTATAAATGGACGCTCAAATAGAATAAAGAACAGGTAGCAAAAGCTAAGAATTACCGGTGTGCCCGCAATGAGCATTGTCAGTGTGCTGTTTAACACATTTAAATGTAAAGGGTGCACGGCATACTGCCAGATGAGCTGTACGAGCGGCGCATGAATAAGATATATACTATAGGCAAAGGTCCCCAGGGTAATAAATACAGGAGATGTCAGATACCTGAATATGGATCGTTGTCTTCTTCCGCTGAGGTTATTGCTTTCAATAACAAGTAGCCAAATTCCTGCAGAAATTCCAACAAGTACGTCTATCAGATTTCCCGAAGCCGGTATCCGTTCAGGATGAGTAGCCTGAATGCAGCAGGCGATCAATATGAGGAAGGAAATTATTGTTAAGGGCGAAATAAATCTTCTTACAGAAAGAGAATACGCACGTCCGATCCATGCGGCACACATTCCAAAGAAAAACAGGAGCATATAGGGATATATCCCCGGCTGGGGAGAGTTCGTAAAGCCATTGATATGTACATATTTCCTTAGTAACAGGGCGATGAAGCTTATCGCCACAGCGAGGGTCAGAACAAGCAACGGTCCTTTCTTCCTCCAGATGAAAATCAGTATCGGAAAGAAAAGATAGATTCTGAATTCAACAGAAATTGACCAGAGCGCATGGTTTATCTTATCAATGGTCTCCAGGAAAAGATCCTGCAATAGGAAAATATGCGTAATGATATCTGTCGTCGTAACCGGGATGACTAAATCCCAATGAGTATTTGTTTTCTTACTAATGACGGTGCTGGCAAGAAATGTTGATATCAGCAACGCAATCATATAGGTAGGAATGATGCGGTTGAATCGTCGTCGATAGAACTTTTGCCACCCTCCTTTGAGCTGTAACGAATTGCTCAGCAATGGCAGCATCAGGCAGTATCCGGAAATTACAATGAAGATGTTAACGGCGAAATGACCAAAATCCAGCGCGAAGACAAGTGCTTTTTCGGCTATCGTGCGGCCGATCACATGCTTGTCGAACTCTTGAACCATAATATGATGAAACATAACATATAAGGCCGCGCAACCCCTTAATCCTTCGACTTCCGGGCGATAGTTGCTGCTTAAAGATGGCTTGGCGAAGATCTTCATAGTTTGAAATGGATGCTTCTTTTGAGAGCAAACTCATTTTTTTACGATTGATAAGAGCCGATGGTGTAAGCAGATCGTGCCAACAAATATAACAATCTGATATAGATTCGCCAAGATGTAGAGAAGCAGACACCGGTTGTGATCTCTAAATATTTATAGTCAGTGATCGTTATTAATCCCTCAGATCATATCTCGCTGGTTTGCCTATGATTTTAACGTTAAAGGCTATTTAAAGGCTAGATTTCTGATATAAGGTGAAGGTAGGGAGATGTCTGAGCTTAGACTTCTACATTTGTTTTTTATGCTTTTGAATTTGATGAATTCATTGAAATTGATCAGGGAATGAGATATTGAAACGTTATAACAAGACGTACAAAGGGTTTTAGATGGGTAAGATCTCGGAAGCTGAGCCCGAGTGAGGCGGTCTTAACGGAGAGAGAATGATTGCGGTTATGTTAGGAGGGATATATGGAGCCCCGTAAAAAAACAAGGGCTCCATATACTTTGGTCTCGTTGGGGTGTTTAATGTTTTTTCTTTCTGAAAATAAACATCACTTTACCGTTGCCCCTGCCTCCTCGCAGATATTCAGCCTCCTCATTTGTATCTATTAATTCAAACTTCCGAGATGCCATAAAATTAAGAACAGCGGCCAGGGAGGTCTTTCCTTTGAGCGCATTGGCGTATCTTCTGCTAAATGCTAACTGTTCCTCTGTATCGCCGAAATCTACATCGACATTAAGTTGCCGGGCAAGATCTTTTTTTCCGATATATAGACAAGCATAGGAAATATGGTGATCATCGCCGATGCTTAAGGAATCTGCAGGTTTACGATCTTGAGAGAAGCCGGTAAGGGCGTATGCCGTTACCGCTAGTGTGGTGATTAGTGCTTTCATATAGGTGTGTGTTTACGAGCAAGTTGTGGTTTTTTTTCCTGAAAACAAAAGGGGGGGAGAATAATTATAAGGTTAATTGGTGCTTTTTCAGCTTATTGAGTTTGGTCTTTATTTGCCTTATTGTCAAGGTAGGATTTTGGAGACTGATGGGCACATAAAGCTATAATATCCGGATTCACTGGAAAATGTTCTATAATCAATAGAATAGAGGCTCTTCAGTTGATCAATTTAAAATACCAGTCCCATTAATCATTTAAACATGCCCTTGCAGGTTGAACCGCACAACGGGGAACATGAATGATTTTACCTAGTATCATTCCTTATAGACGAGGGAGTGTTTGCCCGATATTTCTTGAAAGACTTGTTCATGTGGCTTGCATCGGCAAACCCTGTTTTCTCCGCGATTTCTGCAATACTCAATGTACTTTGTTTTAGCAATACTATTGCCCGTTCCAGTCTTGTTTCCATTATTATCTTTTTGAAGCCATTGCCCGTATGGATTCTAAGATATTCTCCGATATAGTTCTCCGATATATTAAATTCCTGAGCGATTGCTGAAAGAGTCAGTTTACTTTCTTTGTTTATGTTCATCCTTATATATGCAAGAACATCATTGATCTTTTCTCGTTCCTTCTCAGCTAACGATCTTTTAGGGTTTTGTTGAGCAAGATGCCGAAGGATGATAATAATAATCGCTCCAAAAAGTTCCAGTATAAACTCGCGTGAATACAGTTTGTGTGAAGTATATTCTTCGAGAAGCATTTCTGAAATTCCGAAAATTTTCTTCGCATCATTTTTATCCTTTATGATACTTTCATTGACCATGTGTGATTTGAAGAGAAAAAGACTGGCAGGGTCTATCCATCCTGACTTTATCCATCTCTGTTTTTCAGCAAACACCTGCTCAGTGAATTTTACGTAAAGTAAAACCGTGGTATTGTCAATTTCAAAGAAATGGTAGTCTTCGGGGGTTAATAAAAAGATATCTCCCTTACTGTAGGGGAACTTCGTTTCATTGATTGTATGAAATCCTTTTCCCTGTTTTACCAGAATTAATTCACAAAAATTATGGGTGTGTTGACCGTAAGGCCACTCGTTGAGTTCTAATTCGAATACATTGAGTGAATGGTTGCTAAATATCCGTTTCAATTATCCTCGTTTTTGACAAAAGTATCCTCTTTTTTGACAACTATGAAAGCAGTTAAAAGTTTGAATTTTGTACAGTTATAATTTTAGTTAAAATGAAATACTCGAAATTATTCAGTAAATATAATTTAAAGGGGCTTGATCTGAAAAACAGATTCCTGATGGCTCCAATGACAAGGAGCCGAAGTAATGAGCCGGGCGATATTCCGAACGATCTCATGGCGGAATATTACAGCCAGCGAACATCTGCCGGAATTATTATTTCCGAGGCTACCCAGATTAGTCTTCAGGGCAAGGGTTATGCCCGCACTCCGGGAATTTACACCAAAGAACAGATACAGGGCTGGAAAAAAACTACTTCAGTTGTTCATGCAAAAGGCGGTAAAATGTTTCTACAGCTTTGGCACGTGGGCAGGGTGTCTTCTTCTAAAGTAAATGGACTACAGCCGTTGGCTCCCTCTGATCTTATAGCGAAGGACACGTCCGTTTATATTTTCGATGGCGCTCCAAAAGGAGATGCGACCTTCGTTCCTGTTGAACAGCCCCGGAAAATGACAGTTGCCGATATACAACAGACAATTAAGGATTTTTCAGAAGGAGCAAAGAATGCGATCGAAGCCGGATTTGATGGTGTAGAAATCCATGGTGCAAATGGATATCTGATCGATCAGTTTTTAAGGAGTAATTCAAATGTCCGCACAGATAATTACGGCGGTTCTACGGAAAACAGGTTAAGGTTCCTGTTGGAAGTTGCCGAGGCTGTCGTGGCTACTATAGGCAATGACAAAGTAGGTGTAAGATTATCACCGTTCATTAAGTTTAAAGACATGGATGATCCGCAGATCTTGGATACCATTATGCTGGCAGCCAAAAGACTGAATGACCTTGATATAGCCTATCTGCATCTCTCCGAAGCTGATTGGGGGGATGCTCCCGAAATCCCTGAAGATTTCAGAAAGGAACTGAGAAAGACTTTTACTAATACCATCATCGCCACGGGCAATAAAACACCTGACACCGGAGAGCAGTTGTTGAACGATGACCTTGTAGATATTGTTGGCTTCGGACGCAACTTCCTCACAAATCCGGATTATCCCCACCGTGTACTTATGGGAGCAACATTGAATGGAATTTCCGACAACCATACCTTATTTGGTGGTGGGGACAAGCGTGGGTACACGGATTATCCCTTTTTAGCAGAACAGGAAGAATCATAAGACTTTTAAATTAGATGTTAAGACAATGGACAGAACAGCATACATTTTACTACGGCTTGGTATCGGAATAAGCATGTTTGGGCATGGTGTGGTCAGGCTTCCCAAACTGGAAGCATTCAGCGCATGGATGGTCAAATCATTTGAGAAATCATTCCTGCCTGAGTTTTTGGTTACCCCATTCAGTTATGTACTTCCGGTTGCAGAATTTTTGATAGGACTTTTGCTTTTAGCAGGACTTTTTACACGGGCAGCGCTTATCTCGGGAGCTGTAGTTGTCCTGCTGTTGTTGTTCGGTACTTCCATGATCGAAAATTGGGAAGCTCTCCCATCTCAATTAATACATCTGGCATTTTTCGCTGTGCTGTTACAATATTTCAAAACAGACACCTCCGCATTAGATAACCTTATTTCAAAAAAATAAACGATATGAGCAATAGAAGAGATTTTATCAAGAAGAGTAGCCTGGTAGGGCTAGCGGGACTTGTAGCTCCTGCAACAACTTTCGCTGCGCCATCCTCGAGGGCGAAGCAAAGCGCATTTTTAAAGGAAGAAAATAGTAAATGGGCAGACGGTTCACGTTTGGTAGTTTCTGTTTCTATGCAGTTTGAAGCCGGTGGTCAGCCGGATAATGCGGAAAGTCCGTTTCCTCAAAATATGGAGAAGGGATATGTTGACCTGCCTTCGGCCACATGGTACCAATATGGATATAAAGAAGGAGTTCCACGCATGTTGGATAACTGGGATAAACTGGGTATTAAAGTGACCTCGCACATGGTTGGTACCGCGGTGTTGAAAAATCCGGCACTGGCAAAAGAAATCGTGGAGAGAGGACACGAAGCTGCTGCACATGGAATGGGCTGGAGTTCGCAATACAATCTGCCTTACGAAGAAGAAAAGAAATTCATTAAAGATGGCGTAGATGCAATAAAAAAAGCGACAGGCTTCAATCCTATCGGTTATAATGCCAATTGGCTACGGAGAGGTGAAAACACACTAAAAATTCTACAGGAATTGGGTTTCAGATACCATATTGATGATTTGAGCCGCGATGAGCCCTTTGTCATTCAGGTCAATAATAAAGACTTTGCAGTTGTTCCTTACACACTTCGTTGTAATGATATTCTGCTTATAGAAGGGAAGAACTTTTCGGTAGATCAATTCATCAATCAGGTAAAAGCCGAGTTTGACCAACTCTATGCGGAAAGTGAAACAAGGAGAAGACAATTGTCTATCAGTTTCCACGACCGTATCGGTGGTACTCCGCAGATGGTAAAGGTGACCTCCGATTTGATAAAATACATTCAAGGTCATAAAGGCGTTTCATTTAAACGGAAGGATGAAATTGCAGCTATGGCCTTAAGTGATAAGTCAACTATCCGGGAATGACCTTGGGGAAAATTATTGTTGTGGCCATTTGACTATTGTTAACCAATATCGGATTTAATCAGCCAGCACGTGAAGTGCTGTATATTCAATTGACAATATCCATTTGAGGTTCAGTATCTGAATTTTAAAAGTCAGGGCACAGAACTCGGAAAAGCTAACGGGAAATCAATGTTTTGCAACATGTCAAGAATTTTAACGGAGACATATTGAAGAACAACAAAGGAACTCTTTGATAAATACAGGCTATCGCGTAATTACTCCAGATTAAATCGATCTTGGAAAGTCGTCAAAACCCATAGGATACTAATTTTCGTTTCAACAACCGGCTCAAAAGGCTAAGGATGTTTGGCGGGAACTCAAACTAGATAAAATTTATCTTTTGGGATAAATCGCTGAGTGTATCTGTGCGATAAACTGACCATGAAATTTTGTCAGGAGTGTTTTTATGTGTTTTGCTATCAATGTGTTATCGCTTTTTGTCTTGATCGTTAAATCAAGTGTCGGGATTGAGTAAAAGTTTTCTTGTGAATGCTCGTTACCTGCTTACGCTAATGGGCTTTTCGCCTATGCTGTAAAGCTATCACACCCGGACTCTTCCCATCCTTCCGGTCAGGTTGTCCATTCCTAAAAAAGGTGCCTCCTGTCCAGGGGACACCTACCTATCTGTTTCGAGTCTGACTCGGGANNTCAGTCTCGAAGCAGGTAGGTAGCAAGGGTCTAAAAATCGGGGCCGGGGGTGTGACCTGACGGGGTGTTGTTGGAGTTTCTTTAAGTGACTTGATGCGACATTATGTGACATTTGAACATTGCTCCTGACAGGCAATGTAAGCCACTGTTTATCATAGCTTAGCAGCTGAGCATACCGTATGTGTTGCGAAAGAATGGGCTAGGCGCTGAAGAGTTAAGTGGTTGATAGATATGGTCTTGATTAGCGAAAAAGATTATTTCATCTTTGTTCTGTCAGCCCTGCGGACCGGTACCCATTGCAGTGCGTCTGGCAACTCCGAGGTCGCCGGGAGGATTCAGGCGGCATGAATTAAATTTCAACGGTTATGGCAGGAAATTCAAAGGCTATCGAGTATGAGCTACAACAATATAAACCTGTCCTCGGTGGTAAATAAGGGAGGTGTTTAGTCCAGCTACAACTACGATTATGCTTGCAGGAAGCTGTGTTGTGAGGGCGGGGTAGTGCCACGCGGGATTATGTGGATGGCGTCGAGTATGAGGGTGGGAATATAGACTTTATTCAGACGAACGAAGGCATAGCCTGACGTGATAGAATTAGTTATAATTACGAATAAAGCCTTAAGGATTATCTGGGAAATACGCACTATAGCTTTGATATCTGGAATGGGGCATCCGGCGCATTCAACAGCAGGATTATTATGCCTTTGGACTAGTAAAAAACGTCTGTATATCAGGAATTAAAAATAGCTATCTTTATAATGGCAAGGAATTGCAGGAGCAGATAGGACAATATGATTACGGAGCAAGGTTCTATGATCCGGTGATTGCACGGTGGAGGGTGGTGGATAATGAGGCAGAAAAATATTTCAATTATTCGCCGTACTCATATGCAATTAATAACCCTATTGTCTATATAGATCCGGATGGAAATGACATAATTTTTGTAGTAAGAGGCCACGATGAGCAGAAGGATAGAATATTTATATACAGGAATGGAAATGCATATCGGAATGATACGGGAAGAAACTACGATTGGAAAGGTGCAAATAATACAATCGCTCGCGTATTAAAGGCTTATCGAACAATAGAGAAGTCTAATGACGCAGATCTCAAAAAGCAATTACATACTCTAGAAAATAGCAGAAATCAACATTTCATAGAAGCTAGTCCAAATGGCCAAAGTGCCGTACATGTTTATGGTATTCCTGATGATAAGGGAGGTGTAGGGACGCAAACAGAGTTTGACTTCTCAGTACGCGGTGAAAAAGAATTTGAGAAATCTGAAGGAGTAAAAGGAAGCGACTTGTCTACAGTTGCCCATGAAATGCGACACCAGGGTGATCACGACATTGGCAATATGAAGGATAACAGTAAAAGAAACTCGGCAAATGACCCAGCAGAAATTAGAGCTGTTATTAATGAAAATAGGGCAAGAAAAATTGAAGGTTTGCCGGCACGGACTATCTACGGTGGGCAAACAATTGACCCTAAAAAGCTCAAGGAGCTACTTAATATGTTGTAATATAAAAAGGCCTTATTAATTATTACGATGATGATGATTATTTCTTGCAATAATCATCGTGTAAATATTGATGAAAATTTATAAAGGAGTTAGCGAAAAATGATTTTAAAATACCTTCAATAGATGGATTTCTATTACTGTTCGTTTCGATCGACAATCGTGATATGGGATGTACGAATGTCAATGTTTTACATGAAGTTTTTTTGCGGTATTATTCTGAAACTTATAAAAGCTTCGAAGCATTTTTGTCGGATGCATTAAATCAAAAAATCTTATTTTCCCAGAAAGAATTAGGTCGGGGCACTCCTTCTTTTAGATTGAATGATGCCGTTACAAACAAGTACCGTAAATCTAAAATGGGTGATTTTGTTACTGCTTACCTTACCAGAATAGCCGATGATAAGTTTATAGTTAAAAACGAATATATTAACGATGAATATCTTTATTCAATATTGTATTACTGTTTCATTAATAGCTATGAGATTACATTAGATGATTATAAAGGCAAATACTTTACTGTGGTAAGTGGTAAGCCCGATTCTCCCACATTGATGTGGGGGATCGAATCATAGCTGTCCGAGATAAATAAGGAGGGCTATGTGTCAAAGAAGATTGCTCGGCTAAGACCTTTACTCTACCTGAGTGGCAAAAGTTATCGGCCGTATTACGAATGAAAAGGAAATACCTAGCTCTGTTCGTAGCTAGCTGATTTTAGAGTAGTTCTGACGCTAGCGATCATTAACATTTTCATATGTGTTCTTTGACTTATTACTCCGTCTTTTCTATGTTGAATGTATTGAGGCTTGTCGCAGATAGCTCGCAATGCTTTTTACCTCATATCCGGAAAGGCATGGTTCAAATCTATTGACGAATTTTAGCAATTCGTTTAATCTTAAGATGTAAGCCCCTCGGAACTCCTGCTGCGGACGTTCGTTTATTAGTACGATGGTGTTTTTTATAGGGATACGTCTTTCTCCCCAATGGTGATTGTGCAGTTGTATGGTATGTCCAACCTGGTTTCTTAGCAATGTATTCAACGCATAATTGGTACGTTGTATTTGCTCAATAGGCGAACGTAAATTGAGATTTTTTAACGAGGCGTTGCTCCAATTTTTGGTTTCAATTAGAAAGATTCCAGCTGCTGATATAAGGATATGATCGATTTGTATAGTCTTTATATAGCTCCTGTTTTTGTGATCGTAGATAGGTTTATCAAAGCGGAAGCAGAAGTCGTTAATTAAGAAATAATCATCTGAAAGACTTTTAAGTTCTTTGACAACTTTGTGCTCACCAATAGCTCCAAAAATGGTTGGTTTAAGATTTTCAATAACATCCTTTTTTCTTTTTATCTCATTGGTCTCTAACATGCATGCCTGCTGCACTGCAATATCGAATTGGGTATCAATAAATAAAAAGCGATCTTTTTTCAGGTTTAATTGATTCCGATAAGGAAGGGTGGTTTGCTTTAATACTCCGTTGGCGTAGTGATGTTTGGCCTGAATCCTGAGATTAAGATATCCTCGTTTGAAAAGATCATAGACTCTTTTATGCCATGTGTCGGTATGTTTGCATCGTGTCGGTATTTTCTGTCTTATTGCTTCGACCTCATTAGTCAATGACTCATGAATGTTTGCGGTCGTTTGATCTATAAGGATTTCTAAACTATTTATCTCTGTAGCAAGCTCGTTCTTTTCTTCTCTTATGCTAAACTGTGTTTTTGCTATTATCTCAGCGTGAATAAACTGATAATTATCCAGGAAACTCAGTAATTCTTTAATGGAATTGAAATTATGTATTCTTTTTTCAGAGAGTTCTTTTTTTATAGTGGTCAAACAACCTACTGCGTTATAAATATTGCACATAATTTATTTGTATTGGTTTCCGTAGTTTATGAACCGGGAAACATCAAAATAAGGCGATCGCGTCGTTTTTTAAATTTAAGATTGGAGCAAGGCTTACCCAGGGCCGGGATCGAACCTAGGGCATAAAAAAAGCCTCTTAGTATCCACCAAGAAGCTTTCTTTCTGCTGTAGTCCATAGGGGAATCGAACCCCTGTTTCAAGAATGAAAATCTTGCGTCCTAACCCCTAGACGAATGGACCAGTTTATGTTATTAAAACCCTTGCGGTCTCAAAGCGAGTGCAAAGATAGTGAGGTTTCTGATATTTGCAAGGCGACAATTGAAAATATTTGTGTTGTGAATGTAAGTGCTTTATTGTTAGTTGGTAATGTTTTGGGCGTGGGGCAGATTTCTCAAATGACGGCGATAATCGCGCGGGCTCCGACCTTTATGCTTGCGTAAAAACTTATTGAGATGACTTTCATCAGTAAAGCCGAACTCATTGGCAATTTCGTTAATCCGTTTATCACTATACTGTAGGCGGTGTTCGATTAGCCGTGCTTTGTAGTTACTGATGTATTGCTGCATGGTCTCTTGCGTTTGTTTTTTGAAAAATTTCCCAAGATATGCTTCAGAGATATTGAACGTTCTGCTGATATTTCCAGCTTTTAACTTATCGGGATCATAGATATTGCTTTGTATAAACTGAAGTATTTCACGCGCGCGCTCATCAATGTCTTGCATCAGGTTATCTGGAAGATACATGGCAATATTACGAGCCACGACGATTATCAGTGTGTTAACCAATTGATGTATAAGTTCTTTGTCGTATAGCTGGTGGTTTTTTTTCTCCCTGATAATTGCGTCCACCAATGGGCGAACTAAATTTTTATCGGTAAGATTTTTAAGTATGCAGCCTGGTTTGTGATTGGCATTTTGTAGAATATATTCCAGCCGACGAATGCTGTCGGTCTTCAGTCCGCTATCTTTTACGTAAATATCGTTAAATCTGAGGAAGAAGAATTCGGTAGTCGATGCAATCTCAAATGAGTGACAATCTTCAGGCGTGATTAGAAACATATGTCCCGCGTGATAATCAAATCTGCTTTTGTTGATACATTGCGAACCTGTACCCGATAGTACGAATACCAGTTCGAAGAAGCTATGCCTATGTTCTGTTTTTGGACATTCATCAAGGGTCTTATGAACTACCGAAAATGGCTCGTGCAGGTTTTCTTTATACATAATCTTGTTATACTGATTTTTGTATGTTATTTACAGAACTTGTATGCTAATATCGGTATAATTTTGGCTTTTTGAAGCTAAAATCGATCAGCGCTTCATATTTAATTACCTTTGGGCGGTAGGTTATCCCCATAATTTTCTAACCTCCGTGTACTTTTAATTATTGTTAATATTATGAAATTCAAAGCATTACAAACAATTGAAAATAATGGACAATACGACAATCATATTGTCGAGCGAGACCTCGTTGCGTTACAAGCCGGTGAGGTTTGGGTTAAAGTAGATTATTCGTCATTAAACTATAAGGACGCGCTTTCCGCATCAGGGAATAAAGGTGTTACGCGTGTGTTTCCTCATACGCCTGGAATTGATGCTGCCGGAACTATTTTCGCATCTGCCTCTGAAGAATGGAAAGAAGGCGAGGACGTCCTCATCACTGGATTTGACCTCGGAATGAATACTGATGGCGGTTTTGCTGAGTATGTGAAGGTGCCATCGGCGTGGCTACTTAAGAGGCCAGAAGGATTAACTGCCCGGGAAAGTATGATTTATGGTACTGCCGGCTTCACCGCGGCGCTGTCTGTGCAGGCACTTGTTAAGCATGGGATAACGCCTCCGCATGGAACTATAGCCGTTTCCGGAGCAAGTGGAGGCGTTGGTGCTATTGCCGTGGCCATTCTCGCTAAATTGGGGTACACGGTAGCGGCAATCAGCACAAAGGAGTCGGCGCGCGATTTTCTTCTTTCGTTAGGCGCTTCCGAGGTTATTGCCCGTGCAGAGTTGGAAGATCAGAGTGGCAAGCCGATTTTAAAGCCGCGTTTCGCTGCAGCCGTAGATACGGTTGGAGGATTGGTTTTATCTACTTTGCTTCGCAGTACAAAATACGGAGGAGCTGTTACCGCTTGTGGTATGGTGAATGGTGGCGATATCCCTATTACCGTATTCCCTTTCATTTTAAAAGGAATTACTCTCTTTGGTATTGATTCTGTAGAATTGCCATTGGAAAAGCGTCCACAGGTATGGAATGCGTTGTCTGCCGAATGGAAGCCCGACAATTTAGATATGCTGGCATCTGAGATCTCTCTGGATGAATTACCGGCCAGCATTGAACGAATTCTCAAAGGACAAATGAAGGGTCGCGCTATTGTTCGCTTATAAAAGCGGGGACGTGTTCTTGGTGTACCCATAAATTAGATAATTGCGGTTATCTAATTTATGGGTTACTCTCTGCTTATTGTAACTCATGTTTCCGGGGCTAGACCAATGCCTCCGCAGAGTTCTTCCCAGTGGTTTCTTATGAGTCCTAACTTTATCAGATATTCACTTTCCGCTGATATTTTCGTCCAGTCAATATATCAGCGTTAACGATGCAATACAAATACCTTACGTACAGCGGAATCAGGAGGAGCTTGGCTTTTTTATTATGTTTCCTCGGACTAGATTCTTTCGCTCAGGAAACTCCCAATCAACCCTTTAGTCTTCATTTTCAGCAGACGGTAATAACGCAGCATAAGCCGTCATTTGCTGCGGCCTACTCAGGACGGAATAGTCTTAGTACCGCATCGGAGACCGCCAGTTCTCTTACAAGTACGCTCTTTGGTGGATTGCGACTTTGGAAAGGAGCAGAAGCCTATTTCAATCCTGAGATGTCCGGCGGATCGGGGCTAAGCAAAGCCCTGGGCGTTGCGGGATTTCCCAATGGAGAAACATTTCGCGTGGGTACTAGTGATCCAAAGATTTATATCGCTCGCTTGTATCTGCAGCAGCGATTTGAGTGGGGCGACGAAAAGGATACGCTTAACGATGATCTTAACCAGATTGGAGGTATTGTAAGCAAGCGATATCTAAAGGTAACCGTTGGGAAATACGGGCTTGCTGATTTCTTCGATGGCAATGAATTTAGTCATGATCCCCGCTCGCAGTTTATGAACTGGTCTTTGATGGATGATGCGGCCTGGGATTATCCTGCTAATACCCGAGGGTATGTGATGGGGGCTACCGCCGAACTCGGTCAGCCAAACTGGACACTTCGATTTGCCTTTACGATGTCAACAAAACAAGCTAACGGCGCTACCTGGGATGGCAAGCTTGCAAAGGCCAATACTCAAACTTTGGAATATGAACGGCGCTATAAGCTATCGGGAGAGGCAGGGACGTTCAGAATTCTTGCTTTCAGAAATAACGGCAAGATGGGAAGCTATCATCTCGCCTTAGATCAACGTCCGGTCGCACCAGATTTGGACGCTACGCAGCAATATGGTCGACATAAGTACGGTGTGGGAATTAGCGCGAATCAGCATTTTAACAAGAGTTTGGGAGTGTTTGCCCGTGCTGGATTTAACGATGGACATACGCAAACCTGGTATTTTACTGAGGTTGATCGTACCGCCAGTGTCGGAGCGGTATTGACTGGTTCTTCCTGGAAACGAGGCGATGATCAGGTAGGGCTGGCATTTGTTGCAAATGGCATTTCCAATGCACATCGTAACTTCCTGGCTGCCGGAGGATACGGTTTCATGGTTGGCGATGGACAGTTACATTATTCATCTGAGATGATTGCCGAGTTGTATTATAGTCTGAATGCATGGCAGAATAAATTGAAAATATCTCCCGACTATCAATTCATAATCAATCCTGCGTATAACGCTGACCGAGGTCCCGTTCATGTGTTTGGGCTGCGCGTGCACATAGAGATTTAAAAGTTCAGTTGCGCCATATTTCCAATATGGAATTGAACGTATGGGAGACGAGAAATTTCTCTCGTCTCCCATACCGATGCTAATACTCTACTATAGGTTGAAAATTGTTCTGTTGCTGCCGACGTATCAGGACAAAGGTCAGTAACACGCCTGTTGCCGCCATAATTACACCCACCAATAGCGGCGAGGCCAGTCCGAAACCAGCAGCAATAGGCAGTCCGCCAAGGAAAGCGCCTAGAGCATTACCTATGTTAAAAGAGGCCTGAGAAGCTGCGGCACCAAGCATTTCAGATTCCCGGGCTGTCCGGATCATCAGAACCTGTATTGGCGTTCCCAGAGTAAATGTTATTGCCCCTGTTACAAAAGTCATTATAAGCGTCAATGCCTGGTTCGATGCTACGGCGTAGTCGATCAGCAAGCATACCACAATTGCGAGCATACTTACAATACAGGACTTCGCCGGAGATAATCTGTCGGCCATTTTGCCGCCGATAATATTTCCCACGAACATTCCGAAGCCGGCAATCACCATAATTGATGATACCGTTTCACTGCTGAATCGGGTTACATTAATCATCAGAGGAGCAATATAGCTTATCCATGCGAACAAGCCTCCGGTGCCGATGCTCGTTATGGCGATCAGCAACCATGCATCCAGTCGTTTAAATAGTGCTAGTTCAGTTTTTACGTTTGCGCCTTTGCGAGCTTCCATTGCCGGCATCCATAGTTTGATGGATAGAAGCGTGATCAGACCAATGACAACAATGACTCCAAAGGTATAACGCCAGGTATAGTTATGGCCGATATAGGTGCCGAGAGGAACCATCATAAGATTCGCGACCGTCAGTCCCGCAAACATTACAGAGATGGCGGTAGCCTCTTTTCCCTTTTCAGCGATGCGTGTTGCCACAACCGATCCAACGCCAAAAAATGCACCATGAGGCAGACCGCTCAGTAATCGTGTGAGCAGCATCATGTGATAGTCGGGCGCCAGGGCCGTTAAGGCATTAAAAAAGGTAAAGATCATCATTAAGAAAAGTAGAACTTTCTTGGGTGGGTAAGCTCCACCAAGCAGAACTAACAGAGGAGCGCCGATGACCACTCCGAGGGCGTATGCTGAAATCAGATGTCCCGCTTGTGGAATCGTTATTGCAAAATTCTTTGCAACATCGGGAAGTAACCCCATCATTGTAAACTCTGTTGTCCCAATTCCCAGACCGCCTAAAGCTAGAGCTAATAAGCTTTTTTTTACTGAAAGCATGATTTTTCCTCGTATTTATTTCGCCGCGAAAATATGACAATGCTCACATCCTTGCACTGTATAAGGCTTTTATTTTTCTGTACTTTTGCATCATGCATCTGCTTAGACAATTTGAATCCTTAAAGATTGATGACTTCGAGGAGGCGATGTATAGCTATCCGGATCACGCTCATCTATATTATGAAATTGTTTATATCCATCATGGTCGTGGGGTGCATCATTTTAATAACCTTGTCATACCCTACTTTCAGGGAGATCTGTTTCTCCTGAGTCCTGGTGATCATCATTATTTCGAAATTGAGGAGTCAACGCACTTTTCGTTCATTAAATTTACCGATAATTATTTCAATCAGCATGCTAGCTCGGGTGTCCAGCTTAACGAGTTGCCTCATGCTATCATGACGGTAAAATATATAAAAGAAAACAGACTGAATTTTTCAGATGCCAATGCCTCACAGATCGAAATGATCGTCAATAGTATTGTGGCATATGACAAGCATAACCTGAATAGCGACTCTTCAAAATTCGTCTTCTTTCAAATGTTATCATTACTTAGCCTAATCAGTGAAACCTATAAGGGCTCCAGGGGTGATGACCTGATGAACGTGGGTAGCCATAAAGTAGTTAACTATATTCACGAAAATATACATACCAGGCATCTGCTGACAGTGCAAAGAATCGCTCAGGCATTTTCAATTTCTCCAAATTATTTCAGCAATTGGTTCAGACGTGAGTTTAATATAAGCTTTCGTGAGTATGTTACACGTCAGCGCAACGCCTTACTTGAGAAACGTATTGAGCACTCTGGTATGACCTTAAAGGCCATCGCCAACGAATTTGATTTTGTTGATGAAAGCCATCTGATAAAATATTTTAAAAAGAACTTTGGAGTGAAGCCCTCTCAGTATAGGGCAAAGCGCGCGTAACTTCCCATAAGCTCCAGTTAATGGTCGCATCCTGTAGTATTGATAATTTTTATTAGCTTCATGCTGGCTTTATGATGAATTAACGGATCATTATTTTATTTGTTAACGCGTTGCCTATATAAAATACGCGACGGTAATAATGATGAATTAGTAATGGCATCTGTTAAGAGAGATATTGTCAAGGAGAGGGTTTCTACACAGCAACAAAGCAGAGAAGAGTTGCCATTAGAATCTGGAGAGAGGCTATATCGTAAGCATATGTCGGATACCGACCCGGTCGAGCGGGGGCAGGAGCTATTGACATTAATTCGTCAACGCGCTAAAAGTCGAGAGCATTATTATGCTCTTTTTACAAGCTTTATAATTATTGCCAGTTTTTATATGTTGTTCCAGGGACAACGAGAGGTTCATGAACCCTGGACGCCAGGAAAGCAGATTAGAGTAACATCCTTGTCCGGGGAAGAACGTAAAGTTCTTTTGCCTGACGGATCCTCTCTGTTGTTAGCCCCGGGCTCAAGTATTGGTTATCCTCCCAAAATGCGTAAGGAACAACGGGAAGTGGCCTTGTATGAAGGAGAGGTTTCCTTCGATGTTCGTTCACATGACAATCTCCCATTTGTTGTTTATAGCAAGAATTTGAGGGTCAATGCCCGTAGCGGTAGTTTTATCGTCAAGGCTTACCTGGATCAGAAGGAAGAAAGGGTGGTCGTCCTTAATGGAAAGGTGAGCGTTAGCGCGGATAACAAATTACTGCTTCATCCTCTGTCTAAGGGAACCGGTTTATCGTTCAATAAAAATAGCAGAAGAGCCTTCCTTATATCATTGCTTCGGTAGTGGGGTTTGTTTATTTGCTTTTCTTGTTTGTTTTTTGGTTTTATTGGCGAATATTTCGTAAATATGCTTTGCTTCTCAGCGCCTTGATGAGAGCAGCCTTTAAACTCAGTTATGCATACGTTCAGAATTTTCCATTTATTGATTTTTTCTTTCCTTACAAATTTTGCAACCCGCGCACAGGATGTGAGCGCCCTCATGCAAAAGCCGTTAACAGGAACAGTCGCGGAACGCGCTGCGACCTGGAAGCATAGCGATATTGATTTCGCGGTTGCCTTTGCAAGTAGTGGTATTCGCATTCAACGGGAAATGCCTCCCTCAAATCTCATTGGCGGTACTTGTCGACTATATGCCTGGAGAAATGAGAGCGTCAGCGTGCAAATTGTAAGCTACGGGCGCAAAGCTGTCAATAAAGTTGCCTTCCACATCGATGATCTCAAGAACGAACATGGAGATATCATCAAGGCGGAGCACTTAAAGGTGGCAGCTATAGACTATGTTATTACCGACGAATTTGCCGGGGGATGTGGGTATCGTAAAGCTAAGGATTTCGACTCTTCGTACGTCGCCGATATTATTAATGAAAGAAAGGAAAGTTTTGCTCATACTGCCGCGACTACGCAACCCGCGTGGTTATCAATCAAGGTGCCCGCAAGTGCTATGCCTGGAACGTATAAGGGAACTATTAAGGTGCTGGCGGACCGACAATATGAACTACATATAAATGCTGAAGTAGCCGATCGGTTGCTTCCGGATCCCTCATCATGGAAGTTTGCCCTTGACCTATGGCAACATCCAGCAGCTATCGCCCGCGTACATGGTTTGAAGATGTGGAGCGAGGAGCATTACGCATTCATGCGAAAATACTATTCTATGCTTGCTCGCGCCGGACAGAAGACGATTACTGCCAGTGTTGTTGAGGAGCCTTGGAATCATCAGACCTATGATGATTATCCAAGTCTTATACAATGGAGGAGGACACCCTCGGGATCATGGACGTTTGACTATTCTAAATTTGACAAGTACGTAGCTTTTGTGATGTCTTGTGGTATTAAGGGGGCTATAAATTGTTATAGTATGGTTCCCTGGAAGATAGCGTTCAAATATTACGACGAGGCAACGGGAAGCTACAAGGAGTTCACTGATCCTATCGGTTCCACAGAGTACAATAAGTTCTGGAGGTATATGCTGACAGATTTTACCGCGCATTTAAAGCAAAAGGGCTGGTTTTCCATAACAAGAATCGCTATGGATGAGCGGCCGATGGAAGCGATGAAATCTGTTATCGCTCTTCTGAAAAGTATTGATCCCGCCTGGAAAATCGCCCTTGCGGGCGACTATCACGAGGAAATCGTTGACGACATTTACGATTATTGCGTAGCGTCTAAATGGACTTTTCCGGATGCGGTGCTGAAGTCCAGAAAACAGCAGGGAAAGCTAAGCACCTGGTATACCTGCTGTACCGAAAAGTATCCTAATCTGTTTACCTTTTCAGGGCCTGCTGAAGGAACCTGGATTGGGTGGTATACTGCAGCCACAGACATGGACGGCTATGTTCGTTGGGCTTTTAATAGCTGGCCGAAGGCGCCGCTTGTCGACAGTCGCTTTACAGCGTGGCCTGCCGGGGATACGTTTATGATGTATCCGGGGCCGCTTTCGTCCGTAAGGTTCGAGAAGCTGATTGAGGGTGTTCAGGACTTTGAAAAAATAGGCATTCTGCTTGATGAGTATAAAAAGGCGGGGAAGGGCGATCAGTTGCATGCTCTTAAGGAGGCGCTAGCTCATTTTCGTATCGCGAATTTATCAAAAGAGAATGCTGATGTAATGGTTAATAAGTATAAGCATCTGCTAAATCACTGAAATTAAACATACCCTTCGATAAACGTATTTCCAATTATGAGCTGTTATCGTTCATTACTATATACACTAACCATGGCTGTTCTGGGAATAGCAGGGTTACCGTTTGTGCCGACTATTCAGGCGGCAGTCCCGGGCAAGAATGTCAACATTAAGGTTTTGAGCTTTAACGTACACCATTGTAACCCCCCGCAGTCAGAAGCGAGTGGGGATATTGATGTTGACGCTGTGGCGAGAGTGATCAGGGAGAGTGGTGCCGACCTTGTCGCCCTTCAGGAAATAGATATGGGAACAAAACGTTCCCGAGACTTACGGCAGGCCACTTTGATTGCTAAAAAAGCAGGATACAGCTGGTATCATTTTTTTAAGACTATAGATTTTGATGGGGGGGCTTATGGCGTGGCTATTTTATCTAAGCATCCTTTGGAAAAATTTCAAGTGTTGCCACTTCCCACCGACAAGGTAGTTGGAGGTGAACCTCGTGTTCTTGGAATGGCCAAAGTTAATTTGCCTGAGAATACATCGATATACTTTGCGTGCACGCATCTGGATGCCGAAAGAAAGGACTCAAGCAGGATGATGCAGGTAGCCGAAATCATTAAACAGACAGCGGATCTTGCGCTTCCCGTGGTGCTGGCAGGCGATTTAAATGCTGTTGAGAGCTCAGATGTTATTAAGCTTCTGGACGGTAGCTTTGTAAGAACCTGTAGTAATTGCGCGCCGACAATCAGTGAGGATGGCCACGAGTTGGCTATTGATTTTATCGCTTATCGTGCACAAAATCGCTCCGTTTCATGTGTAAGCCACACCGTGCTTAAATCAGCTAAAGGAATATCTGATCACCTTCCAGTGTTGGCCGAGCTTCAACTTGCTTATTGATACGGGCTGGAAAAAGCGTATGAATGCATGCTGTCCTACATTAATGCAATGTTTTTCATTTTGAGTTACGCTGATCTGTCAGGAATCGTATTTTAGCCACACTTATAGATGTCAGATGTCCGAACAAATTTCAATACGTACAGCAACACCTAATGATTTAGAAGTCATTTACGGCTTTATATGCGACCTGGAACAGGAGGAGTTGAACTTTGAGGATTTCCGCGAAATCTTTTTAGAATATCTTAATAGCCGGGACTGGTTATGTTTACTTGCCTGTCGTTCACATGAGATTCTGGGCTTCATGAGTTTTCATACGCTGCGTGTGATACACCATGCGGGGGCTGTCGGGGAGATTCAGGAATTTTATGTTAAGCCAGAATCGCGTAACATGGGCATTGGTCGTATTCTGGTCAGTCATATTAAGGCATTTGCCCGGGAGAAGAAGTTAAAGAGGGTAGAAGTAGCTACCAATCGTAAGCGCACTCAGAATGTAGCCATATATGAGGCTCTTGGGTTTAAGACAACGCATCATAAGTTTACGCTTTAAGTTGATTTTTATCAAAAGATCAGTCCTGTCCATTTGTTAAGAGGAATTATCTCGGCAGGAAGATATGTTAACAGATAATTTACAGCAAATGAAACACACTTATTATCTCTTATTTGTTTTTCTTATTCTCGGTGTTTCGGGAAAGTCCCAGGCACAACAGGCAGACAGTAGTCTCGCTTTGATTCCTTATCCCACATCTCTGGTGCGTTCGGAAGGGAGCCTCAATATCCCAATTGCCGGAGCAACGCTTTATTCTGACGCCGCGACACTTTTTAAGAATGAGATTGAGTTTCTGAAAACCGTTGTGTTTAACGGCATGCCGTTAAATAACGCTGCGGGAAAGGATCGAGCGCTCATTAACATGTTGAAGGATTTTAGCCTTGCGCCTGAGGCTTACCGTATGGAAGTCGACTCTGTAGGTGTGCGTTTGTATGCATCCACCCCTCAGGGAATGTTTTTCGCGCTGCAGACCTTGCGCCAGTTGTGTTTTAAACTCAATAGAAGCGCAATGTACACTATTCCATATGTTCGCATCAACGATAAGCCAGCTTTCCAATGGCGTGGAATGGAGTTGGATGTTGCCCGACATTTCTTTTCTAAGCAGTACCTGTTCCGCTTTATAGATCTGCTCTCGTATTATAAGTTTAACAAATTGCATTTACACCTCACTGATGATCAAGGCTGGCGTATTGAGATAAAGAAATTTCCTAAGCTTACTGAAGTAGGCGCATGGCGCGAATTCAATAATCACGACTCCGCATGTATTGCGCAATCAAAAACAAATCCTGATTTCGCACTTGAGCCAGAGCACATCATCAGTCGCGATGGAAAACAACTGTATGGAGGCTTTTATACTCAGGACGATATGCGCCAGATAATTGCCTATGCGGCAAGTCGTCATATAGAAATTATTCCGGAGATTGACATGCCTGGCCATATGATGGTTGCTACGCGAGCCTATCCACAGCTAATTGACGTTAAGGCTGGCTGGGGAAAGGATTTTTCAGTGCCGCTGAATCCGGCGAAGCCACAGACGTACACATTTGTTCAGGGGGTACTGCAGGAAATTATGGATTTATTTCCCGGAAGATACGTGCATATTGGTGCTGATGAGGTCGAAAAAACCAGTTGGGAACAATCTCCCCTTTGTCAGAACCTGATGAAGCGCTTAAATATAAAAGATGTTCATGGGCTCCAATCTTATTTTGTTAATAGGGTGAACAGCTTTGTACTCTCGAAGGGTAAAAGAAGTATCGCCTGGGATGAAGTGCTTGACGGTGGTGCTGATCCCTCTGTGCATATCATGTATTGGAGAGGATGGGTTAAAGATTCACCGCTGAAAGCTGTGCAAAGAAACCATCCATTGATTATGTCGCCGACAAATCCAATGTACTTCGACTATCTTCCCAATAAAGGAACACTTGCCTCGGTTTATGATATGAAGGTGGTCCCTGATGATATTCCGTCTTTCCGCCGTCCGCAGGTAATGGGCGCGCAAGCGAACGTTTGGACTGAGATGATCCCTTCGAAAGCTCGCCTTGAGTTCATGATCCTACCTAGAATGACGGCTCTTGCTGAGCGGGTGTGGTCAAATAAAGGGGAATTTGGTGACTATAGCAAGCGTCTTTTACGGCATTATCCGATGTGGGATGTTATGGGCTATCGTTATCGCTTGCCTGACCTCGAAGGATTTGCTGACCAGCAGGTGTTAGTAAATGGCATGGGCCGATTACAGGTCAGTAACCCTTTATCGTCAGTGCCTGTGCATTATACCACTGATGGTAGCACGCCAAGCTTAGAGAGTCCGGTGTTGGATAGTACGCTTGTCATCCGCGAGCCTGCAAAGATTCGTTTTGCCGCTATCACATCCAGTGGTGCGAAAACTGATCTTTACCAAGTTGATTTTAAGGCCGGTCAATGGAAAGAAGCAAGCATCGCCAACGGAGAACGCGGCCTTGCTGTTTCATTCTTTAAAGGATCATTTAAGAATACGTCGGCGATTGCGGGGGAGGAAATTCGTAAGGCCGTAATTAGTAACGTGGCGCTTAGCGACACGATTAAAATGCCAGCTTTCGGTGCTCGTATCCGCGGATTCATAAAAGTTCCAACTGATGCCCTTTATACCTTCTATCTTACCTGTGATGATGGAGGTGTATTGAAAATCGATAATGATCTGGTGGTTGATAATGATGGACAACACTCGGCATTGCTTAAAAGCGGGCAGGTTGCCTTGAAGGCAGGTTCGCACCCTTTCGCCATTGATTTTATAGAAGCGGGAGGAGGGTTTACGCTAAGGCTGTCGTACAGTACGCCGGGTAAGGCTCCGCAAGCAATACCTGACGATTGGTTTCATCAGTAGAGATTGATCTAACAATAAAAGTAGAAAAGCACGTCAGACAACGTGCTTTTCTCTTTTTATTACGAGACATTAGGCTTTTACTGTTATACGCTTTTTGAATTCCCGAGGAGTAATTCCCTTTACCTCCTTGAAAAATCTGTTAAAATTCGAAAGACTGTTAAATCCACACTCATATGCAAGCGTTGAGATGGCGACATTTCTTGTCTCAATCATCTTACACGCGTGGTTAATGCGAATTTGGTTAACAAATTCAATGAAGGTCTTCTGGGTCCTCATTTTGAAATAGCGGCAGAATGCCTGCTTATTCATGTTAGCAACCTTGGCAACTTCATCAAGCTGTATGTCTTTGTGGAAATTGCCGAAAATAAATTTGAAAACACGGTCGATACGTTCGTTGTCGCGGTGGTGATAGGTGTTGATGTACCCCTCTGTCGCTAAAGGTGTTATTTCCTTGGACTTGCTCATGATCCTAAGCATTTTCAGTAGCAGGTCTAAGCGCCCTATACCGTCATGATTGGGTATATCAAGCATCATATCTTTTAATTCGTCCTTGGTGGTTCCTGTAAATTTTACTCCCCGTCTTGATAATAACAGAAATGCTTCAACCTCTTTTATTGAGCCAAATTTAGTGAGCATATCGACCAGTTTAGCTGGATCGAAGAACAATGCTATTGAATGAGCTCTCGTTTCAGGATTGTCATTCTCGAAGTAAAATCTCTCGTTATGCCATACATGGGGAATGTCGGGTCCGAGGAATATTAGTTCATCTTTGCTAAAGGTTTCGATATTATCACCAATAACTCTCTTTCCTTCACTTTCAAGGATGTATACCATTTGGCATTCTTTATGAAAGTGAAACTCGGTAGAGAAGTACGGGAGCGTTGTCTCCCGATAGGCAAAGACATCATTGTCTGTGATTTCTGGAATGCGGGCGAAGATCGGTTTCATTTAAACTGTTTCAAGGATAAAATGTTCATTTCCTGTTGTTTGAGTGTTGTCAGGAAACGATGCACGTAAAAATTCAATATTATTAACTAGAAGGGCTTCAGACTGTGCAAAAAGCTAGGCTTTTCACCACTGTCTTGAATCGATGAGGCATAACCCTCAGTGGAGGAGCTGTAAGTAAATCATTAGGCCGAAGAACACTTTCGATCCGGACGTATGCTTTGCCGATAGGCTTAAAGCAACAGTATTTTTGAATTTTCCCTTTCTGGTCTAAAAGTCAGTAATTTCTATTTAATAGCCAAATAAATTGTCATAATTTCTTTATTGTAAACAAGATAACTGTTACATTCTAATGTGTAAATCTCTTTTTCGGGGCTTCCCTAACCGTAAAGTGTTGCTTTGCGGCTTCACTTACAGTCACTTGGATTATGCCACATCTTTAAGCTTTCCTTTGCTAGCCAATGGTTAATAGAACAATTTTGTCTAAGTTTGTGATTATGAATATTCTTTTACTTGGCTCGGGCGGCAGAGAGAGTACCTTCGCCTGGAAAATATCTAAGAGTCCGTTATGCAAGCAACTTTTTATTGCCCCTGGTAATGCCGGTACCGGTCAATATGGAACCAATGTTGATATCAAGGCTACCGATTTTTCTAAGATTAAGGATTTTGTTCTTGAAAATAGTATCTCCATGGTGGTAGTTGGCCCTGAAGAGCCATTGGTTAAAGGGATTTTTGACTTTTTCGCTGCTGATTCAGCGCTAAGTGCCGTTCCTGTGATTGGTCCTTCGCAGGCTGGTGCTGAGCTTGAGGGTAGTAAGAATTTCTCCAAAGCTTTTATGCGCAGACATCTCATTCCAACTGCCGCATCTGCTACTTTTACCAAACACAGTTTACAGGAAGGTCTTGCTTATCTAGAAGAGCACCCGCTACCAGTGGTGCTTAAGGCTGATGGATTGGCTGCTGGAAAGGGCGTGCTTATTTGCCAGACCACCGAAGAGGCCCAGAAGGAACTTGAGGAAATGCTTAATGGCAAGTTTGGCGATGCTAGTAACACGGTTGTTATTGAAGAATTCCTTGACGGTATTGAACTGTCTGTGTTTGTTCTTACAGACGGTGTTAGTTATAAGATTCTGCCTGAAGCAAAAGACTATAAAAGAATTGGAGAGGGAGATACCGGCTTAAATACTGGCGGTATGGGGTCTATTTCTCCGGTACCTTTTGCCGATGCAGAGTTTATGAAGAAGGTCGAGGAGAATATAATAAAACCGACAGTACATGGTCTAAAGGTTGATCAGATACATTATAAAGGTTTTATCTTCATTGGATTAATGAATGTCAAAGGAGAACCCTATGTTATTGAGTATAATGTGCGTATGGGAGATCCGGAAACAGAAAGCGTATTGCCGCGCTTAGATTCCGACCTTGTCGAGTTATTCCAGGCGGTGGCAGAACAACGCCTGGACGATGTGGAGTTAAAGATTTCCAATAAAACGGCTGCTACGGTTGTGCTGGTATCAAGCGGATATCCTGGAAACTATCTTAAAGGTAAAACAGTATCGAATATAGAGCACATTAAAGGATCAACGGTGTTTCATGCCGGAACGATTCTTGAAGAAGGGCAAGTGAAGACCGATGGTGGTCGTGTATTGGCAGTAACAGCCTTGGGCGATACCATGTTCGACGCGGTGCAGCAGGCGGTAGCCGATGCAGGAAGAATCTATTTTGACGGGCGTTATTTCCGCTCTGATATAGGGTTCGATTTGTTATAAAGGAAGCTGTTTACAGAAGCAAAGGCGTAAGTATCAATGGGTACTTACGCCTTTATCATTTAGCCGTTAATAATTTCACCACCATTTACATGTATCACCTGACCTGTTATGAAGCTTGCATCGTCAGATGCCAGGAAGACGTAGGCGGGTCCTAGCTCGGATGGTTGCCCTGCTCGCTTAAATGCCGTATCCTTGCCGAAATTCTTGATATGGTCTTCTTCAAAGGACGATACGATCAGAGGGGTCCATACCGGGCCCGGTGCTACAGCATTCACCCGGATGCCCTTTTCTGCCAAATTTGTAGCCAATGATCTCGTAAAGGAAGTAATAGCTCCCTTTGTTGATGAATAATCTAACAGATGCGGAGAAGAGCGATAGGCTGTAACTGAGGTGGTGTTTATAATGCAATCGCCCTCAGTCATATACTCAAGGGCGGCCTTTGCGAAATGGAAATAAGAATAGATGTTTGTTTTGAATGTTATGTCAAGCTGGTTTTCCGATATTTGCTCCAGCTCCTCTTTGGGATACTGAACAGCCGCGTTGTTTACCAGGATATTTATACCTCCGAGCGCTTTTTTCGCCTGCTTTACGGCCGATTTGCAGAACGCGGCATCCTTGACATCTCCTTTAATTAATTCGCATTTCCTTCCTGTGGCCTCTATCAGCTGCTGGGTATCCCTAGCATCCCCATCTTCATCGTAATAAACAATCGCCACATCAGCACCCTCTTTTGCAAAGTGCAATGCCGCAGCACGTCCAATACCGCTGTCGCCACCAGTAATTACAGCCTTTTTTCCTTCAAGTTTTCCTGCTGCGCGATAATTTTCTTTGATATACTCAGGAGCAGGATGCATCAGTCTTTCCTCCCCCGGCTGTTTGTTTTGCTTTTCTGGAATTTTGTTGTTGCTTTTCATTATCCTTAAGGTATGTTATATGCATAACAACGTTCTTCTCATATTGCTTTTAAAAAGAACTGCGTATCAGCGCCTGCACTGTAGATCTTTAACGAAATAGGGATTTGCGAACAACGAGCATAGCGTTGCTAAGGTTCGCCCTTGCTTTTGGAAGATTAGAGAACAGGAGCCTGGTAATTAGTAGATCTTGAGCTGTTCACTCGTAAGGATGTAGGTGTTTTATATAAAAAAGCAGTGAGAAACGATAGAACAAATTCCCACTGCCATGTATATGTTGAATAAAAAATGAGTACTAGTTAATCAAAAAATGCGGGCACTTCTTCTTCTTCTCTCAATACACTTTCTATCTTGCTACCGCAACTTTCGCAAACGAAATAATCGTTCTCTATACAATTTTCGCCGTTAATCTGTTGTACGTAATCCAACGCTGAATTACAGCAAGAGCAGGTAAAAACGGTTTCACTAATTTTCAGTACACATTCCTGAGCTTGTAACATAAATTTTGCTAATTTATTTAAGCAAAGGTACCGCTGTGTCATAAGTTCTTTATTGATGATGATCATGTTTCTGGTTGATGTTTGACATTTAGGGAAGTGGGTTATAAAAGTCCTTGTTTATATTTTTAAGTAGCGAAAAGTTTTGTTATCCTGACTATCCTATAAAATCAGTCAATTGTAAAATAAGCTTTGAGTGTGTTGCAATAAGGGTTTTTGGTATATCTTCGTGCCCGAATGAGCATTCGATTAACAGGTGGCAAGAAAGAGTTAGTGTTTTGCACGACGTTGGAGTTAATTAATCAGCTCGGGTTTCATGGGACATCAATGAGTATGATCGCCAAAAATTCGGGTGTTGCAATCGGTACTATCTACCATTACTTTGAAAGCAAAGATGCGCTGATTCAGGAATTGTTTATACATACAAGGCATCGTTTAGCGGAGGCAATTAAGGTCAACGATGAGGAGGCAAAATCTTACAAAGAACGTTTTTTAAATCATTGGGTCAATCACTTCAGATTTTATGTAGAGCATCCCGCGTGTCTCTGTTTTCTCGAGCAGTATATTAATTCGCCTTATGCTGGAGATGAAGAAAAGATTCGAAACGAGTTTAATCCAAGGGTTAAGCCGCTGATACAACAAGGCATTGAAGCTGGGGCAATCAGAAATATCAATCATGAGATCCTGATTCCCATTCTTCATGGAAGTATCGCCTCTGCGGCAAAATTGCATTTATCCGGGCGAAATATTTATCAGGATAGCAGTGTGATGAAGATTGCGGAAGTTGTATGGGATGGTATAAAAAAGCAGGAATAGTGGGTTAAGTTAAAATAATAGTAAATCACTTTAATTAAATATGAAATACCAGAAACTGGTTTTATCCTTATTGATGGGTATCCCGCTGTTGATACCCGGATTGAGCAGAGGACAGACGTCTGAAAAGGATTCTGTTCTTCAAAATGCTACCCTGGAGCAGTGCATCACGTACGCGCTTCGCCATAAACCGGAGGTAAAGCAGTCGATAATAGATGAAGAGATTGGAGAGCGGGATATTAATTCGGCCTTATCGGGGTGGTTGCCGCAGGTTAACGGATCGGCAAACTATACGCAAAATATAAAACGCCAGGTGATGGTGTTTGGAGGACAAGCTCAGGCTATCGGTGCTCGTCATACATCACTGGCAGGCTTGCAGGCTGATCAGAAAATTCTGGATGCCGGACTTATCCAGGCGTCGAAGACTGCTAAGTGGTTCCGCAAGCAGTATAAGCAAAATACTGAAAATACAAAGATTAACACGGTTGTCGATGTTAGTAAGGCCTTCTATGACATCCTTACCAGTCGCGAGCAGTTAAAAATCACAGACGAAAATATCGCTCGTTTACAGCGTCAGCTAAAAGACGCGCTGGCTCAGTATGAGGGAGGTCTCGTTGATAAAACTGACTATAAGCGAGCGCAAATAAGTTTGAGTAATTCTCAGGCGGATAAAAAGCGTACCGCCGAAATGCTGAAATATAAGTATGCTTATTTAAAGCAGCTGATGGGCTATCCGGCAGAAAGTTCATTAGAGCTTCTTTTCGATAATAACACGATGGAGAGAGAGGCGCTTATTGATACGAATTTGCAACTTAACTATAAGAACAGGATAGAGTATCAGACTGTGGAAACACAACGTCAGTTACAGCGAATTAATACACAATACAACAAATTGGCGTATATGCCATCTTTGTCAACATCTATTAATTATAACTGGAACTTCCTGAATGACAACTTCCGCGATTTGTATGACAGGCATTATCCAAACTCAATATGGGCGGTAAATTTATCTATTCCGATATTTCAGGGGACTTATCGTACGCAGCAAATACGTAAGGCTCAGTTGCAGGAACGTCGTACCGATCTGGAGTTGTTGAATACGAAGAACACCATTTTCTCGCAGTATGAATCTGCTTTGGCATCCTATAAAGCGTCACGAAACGATTGGACAACGGCACGTGAGAATGAGCAGCTTTCTAAGGAGGTATATAATACCATTAAAATGCAGTATAGCGAGGGTATTAAAACTTATCTGGAGTTGATGACAGCGGAAACTGATCTGCGCACAAGCCAGATAAACTATTTAAACGCATTATATAGTTTACTTTCAAGTAAACTGGATTTAGAACAAGCATTAGGACTTATCACATTTCAAGAACAATAACAGCCATGACGAAGAATATTTCACTCATTTCAGCTCTTGCTATCACAGCGTTGCTTAGTGCCTGTGGAGGAGGCGATAAAGGCGCACAACAGGGGCAACCTCAAGGACCACAGGCAGTGCCGGTAACTACTTATACGGTAAGTAAACAGCTTGTCACTAATAAAGATGCCTATCCGGGAACGGTAGTGGCCTTAAACGAGGTTGAGCTACGCGCGGAGGTAAATGGTTATATTACAGGCATTTTTGTTGCAGATGGTCAGAGCGTGAGCAAGGGGCAGAAGCTTTATGAAATTGACAGAAGCCGTTATCTGGCAGCATATCAGGCCGCACAGGCTCAAGTGCTTACTGCTAAGGCTAACTTGGAAAAGGCTCGTAAAGACGCTGAGCGTTATCAGCGTTTGGCTCAGCAGGACGCGATCGCAAAGCAACGTGTCGACTATGCACAGGCAGATCTACAGACAGCGCAGGCGCAGCTGACCTCCGCTAACGCGTCTCTGACAACTGCGTCTACCGATTTAAGTCGCTCGGTAATCGTAGCTCCAGTTTCTGGTAAGATCGGCATCGCCGGTGTTAAAAAGGGAAGCTTGGTAACTGCCGGAAATACGCTAATTAATACAATATCCTCGCCTGATCCTATAGGTGTTGATATCTACGTAAACCAGAAAGATATTTCTCAGTTTAGCCGTATGCAGAAGGCCGGCAAAGCGGTGTTTAATATCGTGCTTGCCGATAATAGCGTATATAACAAGGAAGGCAAGATCGTGGCTATCGATCGCCAGGTTGATCCTCAAACCGGAACTATACGTGTTCGTACAAGTTTCTCTAATGCAGGAAACGAGCTTACTGCTGGAATGACCCTGAATGTTGAAGTTCCAAATGCTGAAGCGGGTGAGCAGATTGTAATTCCTTATGCGGCGGTTACTGAGCAATTAGGACAGTTTTCGGTGTTCCTGATCGGCGATAGCAGCAAAGTTAGCGCGAAGCCTGTGAAGTTAGGTGTAAAAACTGAGGATAAAGTGGTTGTTTCTGAAGGACTGAAAGAAGGAGATGTTATTGTGAGTGAGGGTGTTCAGAATCTTAAAGAAGGCTCAGTTGTACAGGCTGGTGACGCTCCTGCGGGTGCTCCGGTTGCAGCGCCAAAAGGTAAATAGTTGTTAGAGAGTGTCGCTCGATCTTTGAGCGATCCTTTCAATGGATTTCATTATCATAATTTAAAATGATCTCAGAAGTATTTATACGAAGACCGGTAACAGCTATTGTTATCTCAATTCTAATCGTACTGATTGGGGCTATCGTAATTACGAGCCTTCCAATCAGTCAATATCCAAATATCTCTCCTCCAACGGTAACTGTTAGCGGTACTTATACCGGTGCGGATGCTGAAACGGTGGAGAAGACGGTGACCACGCCGATCGAAAGTCAGATTAATGGTACTCCGGGGATGATCTATATGTCGTCCAACAGTACCTCTGATGGTCGATCTGCCATTACGGTAACCTTTGAAGTGGGTACCGATATCGACATTGCTACATTGGATGTGCAAAATCGCGTGGGCATTGCCGAGCCGGCGTTGCCGGAGGCAGTACGTCGTTTAGGGGTTACTACACGTAAAGCAAATACTGACATCCTGATGGTGTTGGGACTTTACTCTCCGAACGGTACGTATGACCAGAAGTTCATGTCCAATTACGTGAACCTATACATTCGCGATGCGATTCTGCGTGTTCCGGGGGTGGGTGATGTGCAGGCCTTCGGTCAGCCGTTTAGTATGCGTGTATGGTTAGATGCGAATAAGCTTGCTCAGTTAGGTCTTACACCTGCTGACATTTCTACCGCTATTTCAGAGCAGAACGTACGTATACCGGGTGGTAGCGTAGGTGGCCCGCCGCAGCAATCAAGTCAGGCATTTGAATTCTCGGTGGTTATGGATGGCGACTTGACAACCGAAGAGGAGTTTAAGAACATCGTCGTAAAAACCGGAACAAATGGTTCTATCGTGTATCTTAAAGATGTTGCCCGTGTTGAAATGGGAGAGTTCTCATACTCTACGACATCAAAGATCAACGGTAAAGTGGCATCGATGATGGCCATCAATCAAATGCCGGGAGGAAATGCCGTTCAGACTGCTGATGGTATTGAAAAAACACTCGAGCAGTTGAAGAAATCTTTCCCTAAAGATCTTGATTATACTATTGGTTACGAAACCGTTTCTATGGTAAAGGTATCTATCAATGAGGTAATACATACCCTTGTTGAAGCGCTTATCCTGGTTACGCTGGTAGTGTTCTTCTTCCTGCAAAGCTGGAGAGCGACGTTGATTCCTGTATTGGCTATTCCGGTGTCTATCATCGGAACGTTCATCTTCTTCACATTGTTCGGCTTCTCGATCAATACGCTTACGATGCTGGCATTTGTACTCGCGATTGGTATTGTGGTGGATGACGCCATTGTGGTGGTGGAAGCGGTGCAGCATTATATAGACCATGAGAAGCTTTCTGCAAAAGAGGCTACGCGTCGTGCTATGAGTGATATCACCGCGCCGGTAATCGCTATCGCGTTGATTCTTGCAGCGGTATTCGTTCCGGTAGGTTTCATTCCTGGGATGGTTGGTCAGCTGTATCAGCAGTTTGCCATCACTATCGCGGTGTCCGTAGTACTATCAGCGTTCATAGCTCTTTCTCTTACTCCTGCATTGTGTTCAATATTGCTTGTGCCGATGAATTTGAGTAAGGAGTCAAAGGGGCTTAACAAGTTCTTCTATAAGTTCAACGTGTGGTTCCACCGTACTACCAACAAATATTCTGATGGCGTTAAATGGTGTATTCGCAAGGCGCCATTAGTGCTCATCATCCTGGTATGTGTTTATGTAGCTACCGTGGGGATGTTCAGAACAAAATCTGCAGGATTTATTCCAACGGAAGATGCTGGTATCTTTTTGATGGGCGCCTCGCTTCCTGAAGGAGCGTCAGCCGCACGTACCGACGAATTCCTTAGCACGATTACTAAACGTATCCAAAAGGAGGTTCCTGAGGTTAAAAACATCACTTCTATTGGCGGTATAAACATCCTTAACCGCGCCTTTAAATCCAATGCCGGCACCTTCTTCGTGCAGCTTAAGCCTTGGGAAGAGCGCGAGCGCACGGTAAATGAAATTATCGGTCAGGTACAAGGAATGTTCGCTGGTAACAAATCGGGAAGCTTACTTGCCGTATCTCCTCCTGCTATTCCAGGTCTTGGTGTGAGTGGAGGGTTCTCCATGCAGATTGAGGAACAAAAAACTGGTGACATATCTCAGTTTATGGGTGCAGTGTACAAGTTTTTAGGTGCCGCTAATCAGCGTCCCGAAATAGGAATGGCCTATACATTGTTCAATGCCAATACGCCGAACTACAAATTATCTGTAGATCGCGAGCAGGCCAAGAAGATGGGCGTGTCTATCGGTAGTGTTTATAATACTATTTCCAGTTATCTGGGAAGTAGCTACATCAATGACTTCACGCGTTACGGAAGAAACTTCCGCGTGGTAACTCAGGCTGATACTTTATTCCGCAGTCATATTGAAGATGTAGGTAAGCTCTACGTGAAGAATGTTAATGGCGAGAACGTGCCCTTGAGTACGCTGATATCCTATAGAATGGTTGACAATGCTTCAATTATCAATCACTATAACCTGTTCCGTTCTATTGAAATTAACGGTAGTGCTAAGCCTGGCTATAGTAGTGGGGATGCGTTAAAGGCTCTTGAAGAGGTTGCCGCGCAGACACTGCCTGATGGTTATACTTACAGCTTCTCTGGCTTAAGTTTGCAGGAAAGACAGGCTGGTAACAAAACCATGATGATCTTTGCGCTTTGTATCGTATTCGTGTTCCTGTTGCTTGCTGCCCTGTATGAGAGTTGGTCCGTACCTTTCTCAATTCTAATGTCGGTACCTCTGGGAGTATTCGGAGCGATTTTAGCGCTGACGCTGTTGCCAAAACTTGATAATAATATTTATGCGCAGATTGGTTTGGTGACCCTTATTGGTCTTGCAGCGAAGAATGCGATCCTGATCGTTGAATTCGCTAAGGAGCGTGTTGACTGGGGTATGGAGTTGCTTGCCGCGACTATCGAGGCTGTTAAGCTTCGTCTGCGTCCGATCATCATGACTTCCCTTGCGTTTATTCTCGGTATTATTCCGTTGATGTTATCATCTGGTGCTGGAGCTGTATCGCGTCAGACTATTGGATGGACTGTTTTCGGAGGGATGCTTGCGGCTACGCTGTTAGCGATATTCATCGTGCCGGTATTGTTTGTTGTGATTACACGACTGGCTTACGGTAAGAAGAAACTTGCGGAGCTGGAAGCAAACTATAAGCCTGAAGAACATGCTAATACCTTGCATGTTTCTGAAGACGGTGACGAAGGAACTATATAAAATACTTTGCTTGTTTATTGAGCGGAATCTTCTTCGGAAGGTTCCGCTTTTTTATTGCGCAGGGTTCAGTTTCAGGAGATAAATTTATTTGCTTATGTGCGAATGCTTATCTTCGCAGATGGATCGCGTAAATTTGAAACGATTAGCAAAGGAGCTCAATTTAGCTGTATCAACGGTGTCTAGAGCTTTAAGCGATAGCCACGAGATTAGTGTTGAGACCAAAGAGAAGGTGTTGAAATTGGCGAAGGAGCTGAAATATAACCCTAATCCATACGCGCGAAGTCTACGCAAGAAAAATAGTAACACCATCGCTGTTATTGTGCCGGAAGTGGCCAGCAATTTTTTCTCTAAGGTTATTAACGGCATTGAAGAAATTGCGCATGAGCAGAACTTTCACGTACTTTTCTATATAACACATGAGGATGCAGAGCGTGAAGCTTACTTTTTAAAACATTTGATTAGTGGCAGGGTAGACGGTATTTTGATGTCCCTATCTGGTGATGGTGCTGACATTGAACACTTAAATGAGATCCGGTCCTTAGATATGCCGGTTGTATTCTTCGACCGTATTGCTGAAGATTTTCCTACAGCAAAAATTACTACCAATGATTTCGAAAGCGGCTACGCCGCAACTAAGCATCTTTTAGATAAAGGGTGTAAGGACGTTATGTACCTTGGCTTTTCCGCTGAGCTTTCCATTTCAAGTAAACGTCTTGACGGATACAGAAGTGCATTGCATGACGCGGGAATGGCATTTAAATCCGATAATATTGTTAACTGCAGCCATAATAATGATGCGAATGTAACGCTCATCTCCGATGTGCTTCGCTCAGGACGAAAGGTGGATGGCTTTTTCTCGGCCGCTGAGCCTTTGGCTTTAAGCTTATATGAGGCTTGCCTGGAACTCAATCTCAATATTCCCGGGGATATTAAGGTGATAAGTTTCTCGAATATGCGTGCCGCCTCATTGCTTAATCCGCCGTTGAGTACCATTACTCAACCTGCTTTCGAAATTGGCTATCAGGCAGCGTCAGCGCTTTTTCGCGCGTTGAGAGATAAGAAGCTGGTAGATGAAAAGATCGTTTTGACGTCACAGCTGATCGAGCGCCGTTCCACAGCTGGTTGATACTTTGCATTCTTTTACGATCCTTATCTTTTACCTTTATGACGAATGCTTGGCCGGTAGTCTAAACTATGGATTGCTTGCCTTACTCATTAAGCAATCCAGAAATTGCATTTAGACCAACAATCTCTTTGCAAACCACACTGTCACATTTCGATTTGAAACGAGGATAGGTATTTCTATTTCTGTGATAGATTTTTTGTTCTAATCCTCATTTCTAGCTTTCATTTTCCTCAGCTATCAGGCGTCGAGATTTTAAAAGTTGATCAACTTTCATTTTTTTCCTAAACCATACCCTGTCTTTACTGTGATGGTAGTTTAGTATAGTTTAATTTTTTCACTTTTGGGGTGTTTTTCAATATAGCTTATAGTGGCCTTTTCTTGATTTTAAATGTGTGTAAATGGCTTATTTTGTATAGTTGTTAATATGATGTTTTTTTATAAAATTTAATTACATTTGATTATAGGATAATATTTTTTAGGTATTATTTATTTTTTATTAAAACCAGTTATTTTTAATCTTCTATTAATCAGTGTATTATGTAATATTTTGCGTCCTTTTCAATTCAAAGTATTTTTTTTTAGCTCAATTCATTAAAGTCAAACTAATATCAATTTTATGAAACATCCGTACTTTACATGGTTAATCTTTGTGTGTTTATTTTTTGTAAACATTTCAGCTTATTCCCAACACCGAATTTCAGGGATAGTGCGTACAAGTGAAGGGGCGCCTCTTCCTGGCGTCTCGGTGAAAATTAAAGGGACAAAAATTGGTGCGCTTACAGGTACAAATGGACAATTTGTAATTAATGCGGAACTCAATTCCACACTTATCTTTACTTCCATTGGGTTCGAAAGTCGAGAATTTAAAATTACAAACAACAATCCGATTTCGATAAGTCTCGCGCCGACCTCCAGTGGTCTCGATGAAGTGGTGGTTGTCGGTTATGGTACTCAAAAAAAAATTAACCTTAGCGGCGCCATACAACAAGTCTCAAGTAAGCAAATTGACAGCCGACCGATTACCAATATCAATACGGGTCTGCAGGGAGCTATTGCTAACCTTAACATTTCCAATTCGACGGGAAGCGCCACGGCGGCGCCGGGATTCAATATCCGAGGTGTAACTTCACTAAATGGTGGCGGCGCGTTTATTCTGGTTGACAATATCCCCGTTAGCGCGGGAGAATTATCGCTTCTGAACCCGAGCGATATTGAGAGTGTAGCTGTTTTGAAGGATGCTGCAGCTGCCGCGATTTATGGAGCTCGTGGTGCTTTTGGGGTAGTATTGGTGACAACCAAAAAGGCGAAAAGCGACAAGGTTAAATTTACTTTTGACGCAAACAGTGCGATAAGATCCCTTGGTGAGATTCCTGAAATTGTAACCGATCCACTGACAGTGATGGAAATGAAAGCGCAGGCAGCTGCTCCGCTCTATACACTATATCCTCAAGCTGACAGAGATTATGCAACAAAATTAGCTCAAGACCCCAGTCTGCCCAATACAATTGTGAGCCCTTCAAATCCTAATGCATGGCAGTATTACGGGTCTACTAACTGGTTGAATGAAGCTTACCGCGACAATGCGCCAGCGTACACCGGAAATTTAAATGTATCTCAAAAGACTGAGCGCCTTTCATATATGCTGAGCGGCGGTTACTATCAACAAAATGGCCTTCTGAGATATGGAAATGATATTTTTAAACGCTATAATTTCCGAGGTAATGGAACTTTTAAGGTGACAAAGTGGTGGACAGCCGGCAGTAATATCTCGTTTATTAATCGTGATTATGATTCGCCGCCGTTTATTGACGAAGGTTCGACAGGCTTTTTCCATAACGTAAATAGAACAGTCTCGCTTGATGTTCCTAAGAATCCTGATGGTACCTGGACGTCGGCAGGAGCAAATATTCTGGGCATGTTGCAAGAGGGCGGACGTAAAAAAGATAACTACAAGCAAACACAACTCACATTCAATACGAAGATTGATCTGATTAAGAACGTCTGGTCTTTTAATGCCGATGCGAGTTTCAGATATACCGATCAACGTATCGACACGTATAACCTGCCGGTTTTATATCGGAGTGGCCCGAATCAACCGATGCAATCGGCAAGTTTTGGAAATAATAGTATTATCTCTATTGGGAATTACCGACCCTCTTATAAAGTTGTGAATCTTTACTCTAACTTCCAAAAGACGTTTGCCGAAAAGCATGAGGTATCAGCGGTTCTAGGATTCAATCAGGAGCTCTCAACAACCTCGTCATTTAATTCCAGCAGAGTGGGGCTCATTTCCTCCTCTTTACCGGTGTTGTCGCTAGCCACTGGCGAAATGAATAGCTCGCAGGGGGCTTCCGAAGTGGCATTAAGAGGATACTTTGGACGTATTAATTACATTTTTGACAATAAGTATATCCTTGAAGTGAATGGTCGCTATGATGGGACATCCCGCTATCCGTCGAATGGGCGCTGGGGATTTTTTCCTTCAGTGTCAGGAGCGTGGGTGTTATCGAATGAGTCGTTCATGAAAGGAATTAAAGAGTCCTTAAACGTGGGAATGATTAAGTTGCGCGGTTCATACGGGGAATTGGGTAACCAAGATAATGATTTCCCCTATCCCTTCGTGTCCACCATGGGGTCCGCACAGACAAGCGTAATTCTGGACGGAGCAAAACCTCGTTATGTTGCCGCAGCGGGCATTAGTCCAACAACCATTTCCTGGGAGAAGGTCAGCACAATAAACGGTGGCGTGGATTTCGAATTGTTGAACAGTAAATTAAACCTGTCATTCGATACTTATGAAAGAAAAACAAAAGGGATGCTTGCCGCGGCACAACCTCTACCTGCTGTTATAGGCACTGGTATCCCGAGTGAAAATGCTGCTGATCTGAGAACAAAAGGTTTTGAGATCTCTGCCGGATGGAGAGATAACTTTGATCTGGCCGGGTCAACTTTTAACTGGTCTGTTCAGGTGAATGTTTCAAACTCTCGTGCCTGGATTACTAAGTATCGTAATCCTACGGGCTCACTTAGTAGTTATTATGAAGGGCAACGTATCGGGGAAATGTGGGGTTTGACAACCGAAGGTTATTTTCAATCTGCTCAGGAAGTAGCGGGCCATGCCGATCAATCTGCCGTGGGAACTTCGCCTAGTAACTACAAATTTTATGAGGGAGATCTGAAATTCGCAGACCTAAATAAAGATGGAAAAATTACCTGGGGCGATTGGACATTGGATAATCCAGGTGACTACAAAATTATTGGAAACAATAGAGCTCAATTCCCCTACAGCGCCGACCTTAACGCAAGCTGGAAAGGCTTTGATTTAAGGGCGTTTATTCAAGGGATTGGGAAGGGTAATTACTATCCTGCTGGCGGTACATTCTATTTCTGGGGGATATATGCGCAACCTTGGACAAATGTAACGGTGAAGAATATGGATCACTGGACCCCTGACAATCGTAACGCTTATTTCCCGAGGGTAAAAGCCTACGCCGCTGAGACAAGTTCTGAATTAGGAGAGGTACAGACAAAATATCTTCAGAATATAGCTTATCTGCGTCTTAAAAATATTACTCTTGGATACACCCTTCCCATCGGGCTTACTAAAAGATATAAAATAGAACGTCTAAGATTTTATGTAAGCGGTGAAAATTTGTTCACGCATAGTAATCTCGACGTGAATCTGGATCCCGAAATACTGGTAAATTCTTCGTCGGGCAAGGTTTACCCTTTTCAAAAAACAGTTTCTTTCGGATTAAACATGAGCTTCTAACGCATTAAGCAAAAAAAAACAAGTATATGAAACGTTTCATTTCAATCAATATATTAATGGGGCTTTTGTTATTGACGGGCGCCTGTAAGAAGGATTATTTACAAAGAGATCCTATCACAAGTATTACCACTGAAAACTTTTTTAATTCCGTGAACGATCTGGATACCTATACGAATGGCTTGCTGAATGCAAATCTGAGTAGTGGAGTATATGACGATATAGGTTCTGACAATGTTATAGCCTACACCGAGGGCTCTACATTAGAAAGCATGATGATGGGTAACATCTCGGTGGACAATGCGACAACCTGGAGTGGTTGGTCTCAAATACGGGCTATTAACATGATGTTGGAGAATACTGGAAGAGTGACAGGCGATCCGGTTGCCATTAGAAGCTATATTGGCATTGCCCGTTATTTCAGAGCGCAAAATTACATTCGACTAATGAAGCAATATTCGGATTTGCCATGGTATAACAAAACTATGCAGACTGACGATCCTGGTCTGTTTAAAACTCAGGATCCTCGGTCGCTGATTGCGGATTCGGTTCTGGCTGATTTGGAATATGCAGTGGCAAATGTTACGGACAAAATGGGTAACAAAACCAGAGTGCATAAATGGGTTGCTCTCTCTCTTCTTTCTAGATTCTGCCTATACGAAGGTACTTACAGAAAGTATCATCCCGAAATTAATCTCGCTAACGATGCCCAGCGTTTTCTTGAACGAGCCGCCAGCGCCGCAAAGCAAGTTATGGACAGTGGAATTTTTAGTATTACAGGGTCGGGGGCTGTAGCTTACAGAAACTTATTCATAAGCACAACGTTAAACGCTAATAATGAAATTATTCAGTGGGCGCACTATGATCAACCTCTTTCCAGGGGAAATAATACACATATCGTTTTAGGAGCGTATTGGGGTTTAAGTAAAAGCCTAATGGAGACATTCCTGATGAAAGATGGTACTCCGTTTACCCAAATTGCAGGTGCGGATAATAAAACATACAAGCAAGTATTCGAGAATAGGGATCCCCGTTTTGCGGAAACAATTGCAACGCCAGGGTTTGAACCAACGCCGGGAACGAATCCCTACATCATGAAGCCTACGACAGGGGGATATGATCAGATCAAATTCTATCCGAGAGACCCCTCGTTACGCCAGGGATGGGGGCTTAATTTTACGTCGTTGCCGCTTTTTCGCTATGCAGAAACTCTTCTTAATTATGCTGAAGCACAGGCCGAACTGGGTACGATTAGTCAGGGCGACCTAGATATTAGTGTAAACAAAATCAGAGCAAGGGTTGGCATGCCGGCAATGACGTTGACTCAAATAAATTCTGTAATTGATCCGGTTCTGTCTAGTTATTATCCAAACGTAAGTGGTGCTAACAGAGGTGCTATTCTTGAAATTCGCCGTGAACGACGAGTTGAACTTGCCTGTGAAGGTTTCCGGGGCGATGATCTGAAACGCTGGTATGCTGGTAAGCATTTTGCGGATCCTGCACAAGGTATTTATTTGCCTCAATTAGGAGCATTTGACACTACTGGCGACGGGATTGCCGATATAGCAATTGTTGCCAAAGCTGGTGACGCCATTACGCCTATCCCGGGAAGTACTATGCCTGCTGACCCATCAAAGGTCGTACGCTATTCGCTGGATGATTCTAAGGTGAACTTTTACCTAAGCAACGGCACAAGTGGGTATATTATGTTCAAAGGCGACCGCGATAATAATAAGCAGTTCATTGAGCCTAAATACTATTATTACCCGATAGCCAAACAACAAATGATATTAAATAAAAATCTGAAACAGTCTATTGGCTGGTAGAATGCTATAGCTATCCTTGAAAAGGATTTAATTAAAAAGAGCGTTTTAATTTTGAAGTAGCCCCCAAACGAAAGATTGTATCTAACTTTTGGGGGCTTGATATTATGATTTTACAAAGATCTGCGAATACCCAGTTCCAAACCGCGTAATTCTGCAAGGCCTCTGAGGCGTCCAATAGCAGAATATCCAGGGTTGGTTTTTTTCTTAAGATCGTCTAACATTTTGTGGCCGTGATCAGGGCGGAAAGGCATTCTGAGGTCTTTGCGACCGGCAGCAATTCTTTTCTTCTGTTCTTCGACCAATGCCTTCATAACAGCATACATATCAACATCGCCGTCCAGGTGATCAGCTTCATGGAAGTTGCCTTCAACGTCGCGACGAGTACTTCTAAGGTGAATGAAGTGAATGCGATGTCCGAGACGTTCGATCATACCCGCAAGGTCGTTATCCTCTCTAACGCCAAAAGAACCGGTACAATAGGTAAGGCCGTTGTTGTGGCTATCTACCGCAGCATAAAGTTCCTTAATGTCTTCTTCCGTACTAACAACGCGAGGTAATCCCAAGATAGGGAACGGAGGATCATCGGGGTGAATGCACATAAGTACACCGGCAGCTTCCGCGGCAGGAATAATCTGAGAAAGGAAATAGTAAAGATTTTCCTTAAGTTCTTTAGGGCCTACAGTATCATAAGCGGCAAGCACTTTCAGGAATTCTTCCAGCGTATAGCCTTCTTCAGATCCCGGTAAACCGGCAATGATATTCTTTACGAGAAGTTTTTTATCGTCGTCGCTAAGTGTTTCAAGATATGCGCTGGCTTTTGCTTTCTGCTCGTCGGTGTAAGAGTTTTCTGCTCCGGGTCTCTTGAGTATATAGAGTTCGAAAGCAGCAAAAGCAGCAGCTTCAAAGCGTAATGCTGTAGAACCGTCAGGCATTGCGTAGTCAAGATTGGTACGTGTCCAGTCGAGAACCGGCATAAAGTTATAACATACGATGTCTATGCCGCATGCGCCAAGATTCGTAAGCGTTTGCTTGTAATTCTCGATGTAGAGCGCATAATCGCCGCTGCGCTTTTTAATATCCTCATGTACAGGAACGCTTTCAACGACAGACCAGGTAAGCCCGGCGGCTTCGATGATTTCTTTGCGTTTGCTTATTTCTTCAACGGTCCAAACCTGACCGTTAGGGATATGGTGAAGCGCGCTCACAATACCGGTGGCACCGGCTTGTCTGATGTCTGCAAGAGATACAGGATCATTGGGGCCATACCATCTCCATGTTTGTTCTAAAGTCATATTCATAAAATTAAACACCACTAAATGCGCTGAAACCACCATCGATTGGGATTACTACACCCGTAACGAATGCTGAAGCGTCGCTGCAAAGATATAGAAGAGTTCCAGTGAGGTCATCAGCAGCACCGAAGCGACCCATTGGAGTGTGAGAAATGATGGTATTGCCACGCTCCGTTAAACTGCCGTCGGCGTTAGTAAGCAAGGTGCGGTTCTGTTCAGTAAGGAAAAATCCTGGAGCAAGTGCGTTTACGCGGATGCCCACCTTCGAGAAGTGAACAGCAAGCCATTGCGTAAAGTTGGATATGGCCGCTTTTGCTCCACTGTATGCAGGGATCTTAGTTAAAGGCGTAAAGGCGTTCATCGAGGATATATTGATGATTGAAGCATTTTTCTTACCCACCATCTCTTTAGCGAAGACCTGAGTTGGTAACAAGCTTCCGATAAAGTTAAGCTCGAATACGAATTTAATGCCCTCGGGATCAAGATCAAAGAAAGTTTTAAGACCCTCTTCAGTAGATTCTATATCCTGCGGAAATAGATAATTCTTTGAAGTAGTACCTTTTGGATGGTTGCCTCCGGCACCATTTATAAGGATATCACAGCTACCAAATACTTCCGAGATTGTAGCGCGTGCTTCATTAAGACTGTTAACATCGAGCACGTTGCACGCTACGCCGATAGCGTTTCCGCCGGCGGCATTGATTTCGTTTGCTACGTTCTGCGCGTTCTCCTGCTTCAGGTCGAGGATAGCAACCTTTGCACCCTGAGCAGCGAGGGCTTTGGCCATTGTGCTGCAAAGCACACCACCACCACCAGTGATTACCACTACCTTATCGTGAAATTCAGATGTCATAAATATTTATTTAGAGATATAATTCAATTTCTTTGAAACGTGTAAATAGACAAAAAAAAATTCAACCACGTATTGTTTGCGTATTGAAATTTTTACGGAAACGTTTTCGTTTTTTCATTGAAAATGGAGGCTTGAGATTCTATTTGTATTGTTATTTATTGTTTTGATATACAGTGTTTTGTGCTCTGCGCTGGCTAATTTGCGCTCGCTTTGTTATTGCTACGAAAAAAGGCGCTGTCGTTTAACACCAACAATAACTCCCGATAACATTCGCCTGACACGAATTATCTGTGGACTGTCGTAATGACTTTTTTGTGTTTGTGCCGTTAGTTGTTTTTACCAGCTTGAAAGCCATCGCTTAAAGTGGAAATAGGATACATCAATATCAATAAATTTTTTAATTTTGGGCGCTTCTATGTCAAAATGTCTCATATATGAGTGATGGCGTGGTAATTGATTGAGGAGTATTCATATAATAAGTTACATGTTAGGTTTTTTAAGCAAATTATTCGGTAGTAAATCCGAAAGGGATATAAAGCAAATTCAACCCATTGTTGAGAAGATAAAGCAAGAATATGCAGTTCTGCACACCTTGTCAAACGATGAGTTGCGGTCTTTGACAATTTCTTTCAAGGAAAAAATAAAAGAAGGTCTGGCGTCGATAGATGCGAAGGTATCTGAGTTGAAAGAAAGCGCGGAGGAGACTACACTTTCCATTTTGGAGAAAACTGCTATCTATGATGAAGTAGATAAGCTTGGTAAAGAGCGCGATAAAGAGTTGGAAAAAATCCTCATGGATATCTTGCCGCAGGCTTTTGCCGTGGTTAAGGAGACGGCACGCCGTTTTACTGAAAATCCAGACCTTGAAGTTACGGCCACTGATTTTGACCGTAAGCTGGCCGCGATGAAACCCAATGTTGTTATTGAGGGCGACAAAGCGAAGCACAGTAATACTTGGTCTGCCGCGGGCACTCAGGTTACCTGGAATATGGTGCATTATGATGTTCAGCTGATCGGTGGTATTGTTTTGCATCAGGGAAAGATTTCTGAAATGGCAACAGGGGAAGGTAAAACCCTTGTGGGTACGCTTCCCGCATATTTAAACGCTTTGGCCGGACAGGGCGTTCACATCGTTACAGTGAATGATTATCTGGCGCGACGTGACTCGGAATGGAATGGTCCATTGTTTGAGTTCCATGGTATTTCCGTTGATTGTATCGATAAACATCAGCCAAATTCAGAAGCACGCAGAAACGCTTATCTTGCAGATATTACTTTCGGTACTAACAACGAATTTGGTTTTGATTATTTGAGAGACAACATGACCCTGACTCCCGAGAGTCAGGTGCAGCGTAAACTGCATTTCGCGATGGTCGATGAGGTTGACTCTGTATTGATTGACGACGCACGTACTCCTTTGATCATTTCCGGACCTATTCCTCGTGGTGACGAACATGAGTTTTATGAACTTAAGCCACGCATTGAGCGTTTGGTGAATGTTCAGCGCGACTATGTAACCAAAGTGCTGAATGAAGCAAAGAAATTAATAAAAGAAGGTAAATCAGGACCACAAGAGGGCGGATTGGCTCTTTTACGTGCTCATCGTGGTTTGCCGAAAAATAAAGCCCTGATAAAGTTCCTGAGCGAGCCTGGAATTAAACAGATCCTCTTAAAATCAGAAAATTATTATTTACAGGATCAGGCGCGGGAAATGCCTAAAGCCGACGCTGAGTTGTTCTTTGTCATTGATGAGAAGAATAACCAGGTTGAGTTATCAGAAAAGGGAATAGAACTTATCACCACAGCGGGTGAGGATCCACATTTCTTCGTGATGCCAGACGTTGGTTCTGAAATTGCGGAAATTGAGAAATCATCACTGGAAAGCGAAGAGAAAATTGCTCGTAAAGATGAGTTAATGCGCGATTTCTCTGTTAAGTCAGAACGCATTCACTCTGTGAATCAGCTGCTGAAAGCGTACACGCTTTTCGAGAAAGATACAGAATATATCATTGATGAAGGCAAGGTAAAGATCGTAGACGAGCAGACTGGCCGTATCATGGAAGGTCGTCGTTACTCAGACGGCTTGCATCAGGCGATTGAGGCTAAGGAGAATGTGAAGGTAGAGGATGCTACCCAAACCTACGCTACCATTACCTTACAGAATTATTTCAGGATGTACCACAAACTCGCCGGTATGACCGGAACTGCTGTAACAGAGGCGGGTGAGTTATGGGAAATTTATAAACTGGATGTTGTTGAGATTCCAACGAACGTTATCATTCAGCGTAAGGACATGGAGGATAAGGTTTATCGTACCATGCGCGAAAAATATAACGCGGTAGTTGACGAGATCAATGAGTTGACAACAGCAGGACGTCCGGTACTTGTAGGTACCACCTCTGTAGAGATCTCCGAATTGTTAAGTCGTATGCTTAAGCTTCGTGGTATCAAGCATAATGTGCTGAACGCTAAATTGCATCAAAAGGAAGCGGATATTGTTGCTGAGGCTGGTAAAGCAGGAACAGTAACGATCGCTACCAACATGGCTGGTCGTGGTACCGACATCAAGCTGGGCCCAGGTGTGAAAGACGCAGGTGGTCTTGCAATTATTGGTACAGAGCGTCATGAATCTCGACGTGTAGACCGTCAGTTACGCGGACGTGCAGGACGTCAGGGAGATCCCGGATCGTCACAGTTCTTTGTGTCGCTGGAGGATAACCTGATGCGTTTGTTCGGATCAGAGCGTATCTCGAATATCATGCTTCGTATGGGTATTGAAGAGGGTGAAGTTATTCAGCACTCAATGATCACCCGTTCTATTGAGCGTGCGCAGCGTAAGGTTGAAGAAAACAACTTCGGTATTCGTAAGCGTTTGCTGGAATACGATGACGTTATGAACTCACAGCGTACTGTCGTTTACAGCAAGAGAAAGAATGCTCTTTATGGAGAACGTCTCGAGGTAGATCTTAACAATACTTTCTATGATACCGTAGAGGATGTAGTTTCTGAATACAAAGAGACCGGCAACTACGAAGGCTTCAAGTTAGAGTTAATTCGCGTATTTACTGTTGATACAGATATTACAGAAGATGAGTTCAATTCATCAGCAATCGGTAAGATTACAGAACGTGTTTTCGAACAGGTTACAGAGTTTTATCAGCGTAAGAACGAGTCTATAGCTCATTCTGCACTTCCGGTATTACAGCAGGTATATCAGGAGCGTGGCGAATTTATTGATAATATCATCGTTCCATTTACCAATGGTATAGGAGTGTTACAGGTATCAGCAAATCTGAAAAAAGCTGTAGATACTCAGGGAGCTGAGATTATCAGATCATTTGAGAAGTCGGTAGTACTTTCGCTTATCGATGATTCATGGAAAGAGCATTTACGTGAAATGGATGAGCTGAAGCAGTCAGTACAAAATGCGGTTTACGAGCAGAAGGATCCATTGGTGATTTATAAGATGGAGGCTTTCAACCTGTTCAAAGACATGCTGATTGCAGTTAACAAGGATATTGTAAGTTTCTTATTCAGGGGCGGAATTCCAATGCAGCAGTCGGAAGAAGTGCAGCAGGCAGCTCCGCAGCCGCAACAGGATATGTCGAACCTGAAGGTGTCAAAACCTCAGTTACCATCGGCAGATGACAATGGCTACGGCATGGAGGATACGCGCGAAGTACAGAAGCCAACCCCCGTACGGAATGAGATGAAGATCGGTAGAAATGATCCATGTCCTTGCGGAAGTGGAAAGAAATATAAGAACTGTCACGGTGCAGGTTTAGAATAAACTTAACATGTTAAAAGACAAGATCCAGGAATTATCCGGGAAGATATACGGCGATGTAGTAACACATCGCCGTTTTCTGCATTCACACCCCGAGTTATCATTTGAAGAATATAATACCTCTGCTTATGTGAAGGCTGAGCTGGAACGACTTGGTATTCCCTATGAGGCCATGGCTGATACAGGCATCGTGGCTCTTATAAAGGGCGATATAGCATCAGATGCGGTAGTGGCTTTGCGTGCGGATATGGACGCGCTGCCTATACTCGAGGAAAATGATGTTCCTTATAAATCGCAGAATGAGGGTGTTATGCACGCTTGCGGACACGATGTACATACCTCATCATTATTAGGTACCGCGCGAATTTTAAGTGAATTGAAGGCTGATTTTGGAGGCACTATAAAGCTGATCTTTCAGCCTGCGGAGGAGAAGCTCCCGGGCGGTGCAAGTGTGATGATAAAAGAGGGAGTACTGGAAAATCCTTCTCCTCAGGCGGTGATAGGGCAGCACGTTATGCCTTTGATTGATGCCGGAAAGATTGGCATGCGTGCCGGTAAATATATGGCGTCGACGGATGAATTGTACGTCCGTGTGAAGGGTAAGGGTGGACATGGCGCGCAACCTCAGCAAAACATAGATCCTGTGCTTATTACGGCTCATATCATCGTTGCTCTTCAACAGGTGGTAAGTCGTATTGCTGATCCGCGTTTACCAACGGTACTATCCTTTGGAAAAGTTATTGCCAATGGAGCGACCAATATTATTCCGAATGAAGTATATGTGGAGGGAACATTCAGAACGCTGGATGAGAAATGGCGTGCCGAGGCTCATATACGCATGAAGAAAATTGCTGAGGGTATTGCCGAAAGTATGGGTGGATCCTGTGACTTCACGATTATGAACGGATATCCGTTTCTGGTAAATGAGGAGAAATTAACAGCAAAGGTCCGCGAGTTTGCAGAGGATTATCTTGGCAAGGACAATGTATTGGATCTGGATATATGGATGGCAGCCGAGGATTTTGCATATTACTCCCAGGTGGCTGATTCTTGTTTTTACAGATTGGGTATTCGTAACGAAGCCAAAGGTATCACCTCATCAGTGCATACCCCTACATTTGATATTGACGAGGATGCTTTTAAGATCAGCACCGGATTGATGGCTTATATCGCGTTAAAGCGTTTGGGAAATTAGAATACCTATGTACAGAGTCTGTTTATTAATTTTATGCTCTTTGCTGAGTTCGTTCGCTATGGCACGCCAGCAGCCAAAGGCAGACTCGCTGATTACAATACATCTTGACTCGGCTGTAAACATTACATCCAGTCGGCTGGATGTAGAGGCCTTTATACGCCAGATCGTTACTGATACCAGTTTCTACGAGGCGTTCAGGCAGATGAAACGCTTTAATTTCCTTGCGGAAGATCGGATCGCGTCCTACGATAAAAAAGGAAGAGTAAAGGCTAGTCGCTATAGAAAGATTATCCGCACCGCTCGAGGCCCGCAGCGAGTTAGATACCTTGTTAATCAGGATAGCGGTCAGGTTTATCGGAGAAAGGGTAAATACGATCAATATACCGTTGAATTGTTCGACTACATCTTCGGTAATGCTTATAATTCGGCCTATGTTGCTGGTGCTGGCATGCGTCCTTCCGGGGCGAACGCTTCTTATAAGGATAAGTTAAAAACCCTGCTTTTTAGTCCCGGTAGACCCGTGAAGGGAATCCCTCTTATTGGCAGCAAGACGGAAATATTTAGCGCCAACCTGCGGCAATATTATGATTATTCTTTTTTCAGTGGTACGTATCTCGATTCCATTCCTGTATACACGTTTAAAGTGCTACTAAAACCAGATCTTTCGTCCTGGAGCAAGAGCAGTATGATGATTAAAGAGTTAAATACCATCTTTGACAAGCGAACCATGCAGATCTTAGGCCGATCGGTAGTTATGAAATACAGCAATCTGGCATTTGATTTTGATGTGAAGATGGACATTGAAATGGGGTATTTTAATCATGGCGAAACCCTGCTACCAACAAGGGTATTTTATGACGGAAGCTGGAATGTGCCGTTTAAGAAGGAAGAGCGCTCGATGTTCCTGGTTCGGCACAGGGAATATAAACTGCCTGACTAAAAGCAGATTTTTGCTTTGTATTTACATTGTTTTTCATAGCTTTAATCATTGTCATAATATCCTATAGTTATGAAGGCTAAGCAGTTTATTTCCTTTATTATCCTCCTCGTTGCCGGATATTTTATTTACAGCTTTGGAAATTCTTCCGATGCCGCTCTTCTAAAGGTGAACCACAAGTCGCATACCACTACTGATCAGCCTGCAATAGGAGTGGTTCGCCGGAACCATTGGACCTTGAATTAGCATATTCCCGCAAGTAAATGGTGTGAATACCGTCATTTATGAAATGTGGTCATCGCACATCCTTCAAAATAGTATTTTTGCGCCTTCATGATTGATAAGCAAACGATAGAACGTATTATTGATGCTGCCCGTATTGAGGAAGTAGTGGGGGATTTTGTGGATCTGAAGAAGCGGGGAACCAGTATGATAGGTCTCTGTCCATTTCACACTGAGAAGACTCCATCTTTTCATGTGGCGCCGGCCAAAGGCATTTATAAGTGCTTTGGTTGTGGTATGGGAGGCGACTCTGTGCGTTTTATTATGGATCACGAGAAGTACTCTTATCCAGAAGCGCTTAAGTATCTTGCCGGAAAATATAATATTCAAATAGAAGAGGTTGTTCAGAGTCCGGAACAACAGGCCTTAGACACCAGACGTGAAAGCCTTTACCTTGTGTCATCACGTGCGGCAAAGTTCTATGCTGAGCACATGTGGGAGAGTCAGGAAGGGAAAACCATTGGTCTTAGTTATTTCCGTGAGCGTGGCTTCAGGGATGATATCCTGAAGAAATTCGAACTGGGTTATTCTCCTGAAGGATGGGACGCCTTCAGTAGTAAGGCAATTGTTGAGGGATTCAAGGAATCGTATCTGGAAGATACCGGCCTGGCGATCAGGAATGATAAAGGGAAGCTTTACGATCGCTTTCGGGCGAGGGTTATGTTCCCGATACATAATTTCACGGGAAAGGTGATCGGCTTTGGCGGACGAACCTTGAAGTCAGACAAGTCTGTACCTAAATATGTAAACTCTCCGGAGAGCGAAATCTACCATAAATCCAACGTTCTGTATGGCATGTTCTTCGCTAAGAAGGCTATCAGAGATCAGGATAATTGCTTCCTGGTTGAAGGCTATGCCGACGTTCTTTCTGTACATCAGGCGGGTATCGAGAACGTCGTCGCGTCCTCGGGAACTTCCCTTACAACGGAACAGATACGTCTGATAGCGCGCTTTACGAAAAATATTACCATACTTTATGATGGGGATGCCGCGGGAATCAAGGCCTCGCTACGAGGCTTAGATATGATCCTCGAGGCGGGACTCAATGTCAAGGTCGTGCTGTTTCCTGACGGGCATGACCCGGATTCATATGTTCACAAGATCGGCGCTACAGCATTCAGATCCTATATTGAAGAGAAGAAAAAGGATTTTATTCTCTTTAAGACTTCTGTTTTGTTGAAGGAGGCTGGTAATGACCCCATTAAGAAGGCTGGAGTTATACACGATGTTGTTGAAAGCATCGCTAAGATTCCTGATGACATAAAGGCCTCAGTATTTATAAGAGAGTGTAGCTCGCTCCTGCAAATGGAAGAGCGCATTCTTGTGTCAGAGCTCAATAAACTACGTACGGGGAAACTTCGGAAAGCCGAGCAGCGCCGCGAGCAGCAGCAGCCTGATCCCTTGCCGCCGCCGGACGAGTTGATGTATGCTGAGGAGCTCGCCGGTTCCGGTGTCGCTAAGGCTACAGAGGAATTGCAGGAGCGTGAGATTGTGAGACTCTTGCTTCTGTATGGAAATATGCTCGTTACCTGGGATAATATTACCGACACGTATATCGCTCCCTATGTGATCTCAAATCTTTCGGATGTGAGCTTTAAAGATCCCCTGTGTTCCGAGATCGTGAATGAATACGTAAAGCGTATCGAAAATGGAGAGCTGCCTGAATTTCATGAATTTGTTCAGCATTCAAACCCCAAGATTGCTGAGCTGGCAGTAAATCTCTGTACCTCACCCTATATGCTTAGCGAGAACTGGTTCGCCAAGCGTAAGATCTGGGTAAACAGTGAGATGGATAAGCTGAAGTCGGCCATTCTGGGGGGCATTTTCCATCTTAAAAAGCGCAAGGTTGACGAGATGTTACGAGACTTGCTTGATGAGATTCAGCATGAAAAGGACGAAGCAAACCTCGCTATTCTTATGCAGAAATATCTCCGGGTTAAAGAGGTAGAGAAAGGTATTTCTTCATTCCTCGGGTCTGTTATCGCCAAGTAGAAGCATTTCGGGGGGATTATTTCATGGATGTTTCCGGACGTAAAATTCTACGTACATTTATAGGAAACTATAAAACCATGTCAAACCGTAGTTTCACGGGAGCTGATGGCGAGCGCCTTGCCATTGATCATTTATGTTCCAAAGGATTCAAGATCCTTAAAACTAACTGGACGTATAACAAAGCCGAAATCGATATCATAGCAGCGCATAACAACTATGTGGTATTCGTAGAGGTTAAAACAAGGAGCTCTGATAGCTTTGGTGAGCCCGAGGATTTTGTAAATGATGCCAAACAAAAGATGTTGAGTTATGCCGCGGAGGGCTATATCTTTCAGAATCGATATGAGGGAGAAATCCGTTTTGATATTGTAGCGGTGAGCATGAGTCCTGATGGTGTCGCTGAGATTCGGCATATTGAAGACGCATTTTGGAATTACTAAGCGGAGGAGCACGCTAAATAGTTCATTTTTTTGCAAAGAGGATAATACTTTGTAGTATTGGGGGATTATGGGGCCGGTTGCGGACGGCATCTGGCAAATCCGATAAATTAGATCGATAGATGAAAAGAATAGTTCTCGTATTTTTTGTAGCCCTGGCGGCTCTGTATGCCTGTAAAACTAAGAAAAGCGCTATTTATTTTTTGAGTCCTGAACAGGGCAGTTCAGTAAATCAGGGAAGCGCGCTAAAGATAAAGCTTGAAACGGGTAATGCAACGTTCGACTCTGTATCGTATCTTATAGATTCGCGACTACTTGTTTCTAAAGTAGATACGACCTCCTTTACGCTACCAACCGACACGTTGAAGCCCGGTCTTAAGGTTATTACCGCCAGAGTATATAATGGCGAGAAGGTTGATGATATCACTACAAATATCGTGGTGCTTTCGGCTAAGGCTCCCGTACAATATGGCTTCGATATCGTCAACACCTTTCCTCATGACACGGCCTCATTCACCGAAGGTCTTGAGTTTCATGACGGAGTGATTTATGAAAGCGATGGTTTGAGAGGAGAGTCGTCTATTCGTAAGGCAGATCTAAGAACGGGTAAGCCATTGCTGTCTGTGCCTTTGGATGATAAATATTTTGGTGAAGGACTTACCGTTATCGGAGATAAGGTGATACAGATTACCTATCAGGAGAAAACAGGATTTGTTTACGACAGGACTTCCCTGAAAAAGTTAGGCGAGTTTCCATATGTGGCAGGCGTCGAGGGATGGGGAATGTGTAACGATGGAAAGGTGATTTATAATAGCGACGGAACAAATGTTATTCATCTGTTGAATATCAATGAGCCTTATCAGCAATTAGGTGAAATAAGCGTATATGATAATAAAGGTGCCGTAGATCAATTAAATGAACTTGAATACATTGACGGTAAACTGTACGCTAACATTTTTCAGAAAGATCTTATCGTGATCATTGACCCCAAAACAGGCATTGTGGAAGGAGAAATTGATCTTACAGATCTTTATAGACTTACAGCCCGGAATATTGAGGCCGATGTGTTAAACGGTATCGCCTGGGACGCAAAGACCCGTCGTCTTTTTGTGACAGGGAAAAAATGGGATAAGTTATTTGAGATTAAACTAAAACAGAAATAGTATTTCCTGACAGACCCAGAGTTGTTCCTGGAGATATAAAGGTTATCGACTAGATAAAAGATCAAAGGTCGTGCTTCNNGAAGCACGACCTTTGATCTTTTTATTTTAAGTAAGGATGCAGCATCCCTTGGAGAAGCTGCTAACACTTTTTATTTCCAATCTTTATATTGATTGATCAGTCCGTTTGTTGAAGAATCATGACTGTGAACTTTCTCTTTTTTCTGTAACTCAGGCAGAATCTTCGAAGCAAGCTGCTTTCCAAGTTCAACTCCCCATTGATCAAAACTGTATACATTCCATATAACACCTTGTACAAAAATCTTGTGTTCGTATATAGCGATAAGTGCGCCGAGGGTCTCTGGAGTAATCTTTTTTACCAGGATGGAATTAGTTGGTCTGTTGCCTTCAAATACCTTAAACGGCGCCAGCTCGTCAATCTGTTCCTGCGTTTTTCCACTGGATTGTAATTCTGTTACTACCTCGTCAAAGGTCTTTCCATTCATTAACGCCTCAGTTTGCGCGAAGAAGTTGGATAGTAGTAAGGGATGGTGCGAACCTATCGGGTTATGAGACTGCGCCGGCGCAATGAAGTCCGCAGGAATAAGCTTCGTTCCCTGATGAATAAGCTGATAGAAAGCATGCTGACCATTTGTACCCGGCTCTCCCCAGATTACAGGTCCGGTTTGATAGTTTACCTTGTCGCCATTCCTGTCGACACACTTACCGTTGCTTTCCATGTCTCCTTGTTGAAAATAGGCGGCGAATCGATGCATGTACTGATCGTAAGGAAGTATGGCGTGGCTTTCAGCTTCAAAGAAATTGTTATACCAAATGCTCAGGAGCGCCAGGATAACGGGAATATTCTGTTCAAATTCCGTTTCGCGGAAGTGGCGATCCATAGCATGAGCTCCGGAGAGTAAGGCTTTAAAATTCGCGAATCCAATACCCAAAGCGATCGATGTCCCGATAGCGCTCCACAACGAATATCGTCCGCCTACCCAATCCCAGAACTCAAACATGTTGTTGGTGTCTATTCCAAATTCAGCGACCGCTTTTTCGTTGGTCGAGAGGGCCACAAAATGCTTGGCAATATCGTTTTCTGTGGCATCTTCCATCAGGAACCAGTTTCTTGCAGTATGTGCATTGGCCATGGTTTCCTGCGTGGTGAAGGTTTTTGAGGCAATGAGGAAAAGGGTAGTGTCGGCCTTAACTTTCTTTAATACCTCGGCAATATGAGTACCATCAACGTTGGAAACGAAGTGTAAATTCAGGTGATTCTTATACGCTTTGAGGGCTTCTGTCACCATAACCGGTCCCAGATCTGAGCCTCCTATGCCGATATTGACAATGTCTGTAATCGTCTTTCCTGTGAAACCTTTCCACTGGCCAGAAATCACCGACTCAGTAAACTCCTCCATTTTGTTGAGAACAGAGTTGATAGATGGCATGATGTCCTCTCCCTCAACTTTTACAGGCTCATTCCAAATATTTCTCAGAGCAGTGTGTAGCACAGCTCTATTTTCAGTCTTGTTGATAAACTCACCCGTAAACATCGCCTCAATAGCATCTTTAAGCTTACACTCTCTGGCAAGCTGCATGAGTAATGCCATAGTCTTATCATTGATGCGATTTTTGGAATAATCAAGGAGGATGTCGTCAAGCTTAACGGAAAATTTAGCAAATCTGGTGGAATCTTCGGCGAAAAGATCGCGTAAATGAGTTTCCGTGATTTCAACCAGATGGTCGCTGAGATATTGGTAGGTTTTAGTTTCTGTAAAATTTATTGCTGGAAACATGATGCTATTTTTTTACTAATATATAAACTCGATTGAGCAATGTAAATTAAATATTCCTATATGACCGCCTTTCAGGGATTTTGTTTTTAAATTCTGCCAGATCATAAATCCGCAGACTGCTGCCCTTATTTTAATTGTTGACACTCTGATAGGGGCGCGATAGATTTTGTACCTTTGGCGCATGACTAAGGAACAATTACAAGACTTGAGGGATAGAGCTGCTTCCCTGAGGAGGCATCTTTGACATCGACCGGAAGCTCGATGAATTACATCAGGAAGAGGAACTAACATTGACTCCCGACTTTTGGGATAATCCTAAAAAGGCGGAGCAGGTGTTACACTCTATAAAAGCAAAAAAAGTTTGGACCGATGGTATCGTGAGCGTTGATAGTACTATTGACGATCTTACGGTATTGTTAGATTTCTTTCAGGCCGGGGAAGCTTCTGAGGAGGAACTAAAACAGGAATATCAGCGTACGCTGACCGTTTTAGAGGAACTGGAATTTAAAAATATGCTCAGTTCTGAAGAAGATCAACTTAACGCGGTACTGCAGATTACTGCGGGAGCGGGCGGAACGGAGAGCTGCGATTGGGCTGGTATGCTGATGCGCATGTACATCATGTGGGCTGAAAAGCAAGGCTACAAGGTTACAGAGCAGGATTTTCAGGAAGGTGAAGTCGCCGGCGTAAAATCGGTGACGCTACAGATTGAAGGGGAGTTTGCCTATGGATATCTGAAAGGTGAAAATGGGGTACATCGTCTGGTGAGGATCTCGCCTTTTGATGCGAATGCGAAACGGCATACCTCTTTTGCTTCCGTATACGTGTATCCTCTGGTAGATGACACCATAGAAATTGAAGTGAATCCTGCCGATATAGAATTTGAAACCTTCCGTTCCGGTGGTGCAGGAGGCCAGAATGTAAATAAGGTGGAAACGGCGGTTCGTTTGTACCATAAGCCCTCTGGAATTATTATCAAAAATCAGGAGTCGCGCTCGCAGTTGCAGAATAAGGAAAATGCTATTCGTTTGCTTAAATCGCAATTATATGAGGCTGAATTGCGCAAGCGTATGGAAACGACAGCAGCCATAGAGGGGTCGAAGAAGAAAATTGAATGGGGATCGCAAATCCGTAACTATGTTTTGCACCCATACAAACTCGTCAAGGATCTGCGTACAAATCATGAAACATCCAATGCTCAGGCGGTGCTTGACGGCGATTTGGACGAGTTTCTAAAAGCTTATCTAATGGAGTTTTAAGTTCATGCTCTGGAAAATGAAACCATTTTTCGGAGCATGATTTTTAATACTCTACTCATCATTAAGAATATCCAACAGGATCGTTATCTCAGCCATTTTCTCTTCCTGTCCAGCCTTCTGATAGCTTGAACTTAAATTGCGCAATATACGTTTCATGATATCAATGTTCGAGCAGGGGTTGAAATACATTTCGTCGGGTCGCAGGTTCAACTGCCTTAAGAACGAAAAGATATCTCTTCTTCCAAAAGTATATCCTTTGTTAAAGGCGTTTATGTAGAACATTACTTGCTGGCCCTCTGGCAGACTTTCATCTACATAAGCAAGAATGAAATGCTGAGGCAGGTTGACTCCATAAACCGGAATGTCGAGCTTTTGAGCGATGATGGAATATATTACCGCAAGGGATATTTGATTGCCCTTACGCGTTTCTAAGACCTGGCTGATATATGAATTTGCAGGATCCTGATAGTTTTTTGTGTTGCCACTGAACCCGAATACATTATAGAATACATAGTTCATCGTCTCAATGCGTTCCAGATCGCTTGAGTCATTATGAAGTTTCATCCATACTTCGCGTTTTATATCTTCCAGTTGATTGATGATCTTCTGATCGTCCAGATCAGGAAATTGATATTTGTTAATTATCAGAAAGCCTTTAAGCAGGTCGTAGCTGGCTCCGATTTTCCATAGTTCCAGTTCATGCCTTACATCGTTAAACTGTATCTTATGAATGAGATTTTCCAGCTTCTCCTGTAACATAGAATCAAACGAATGCTCCCAGGCTTTTTCAAGCTTGGTGATAGCTCCGCTTCCATGGTACAGCAGGCGCTCCTCTACCTGTTCCGCGATCCCCCGATCCGGATCGTCCAGAAGCCTGATTAATGAGTCTATTTCTCTTTCTTGCATAGCAATGCAAATTTATCAATAATCATGCCCGGAAATGAGGAATATTTCTAGCTCTTTTATAATGAACACGCATCGGTGTTATTAATAACTTATTCTTGCTTCAACGATTTCAGAGCTTTAGCTTTGCGATCTTATGTTCAATTTGCAACTCGTAAAATCATACATCACTCATAGGCTACACGCTAAGACAAGACATGGTGTTCATTCTCCCTTTGTTTATAATCTGATAGACCAGGTCATTTACGATTTTAAACCCCGCGGGGAGTATGAAGGGATTGAGCGGTTAAGGAAGGAATTGCTGGTTGACGAGCGTGAAATTCAAGTGACAGATCTGGGCGCGGGCTCGCATGTGAATAATAAAAAATCCAGAAAAGTTCGTCAGATTGCGGGCAACGCGCTTAAGCCGGCCGCCCTGGCTCGCCTGCTTCATCGCTTAGCAAAAGAGTTTGCTCCTAAAGAGATCATAGAACTGGGTACTTGTCTCGGCATCACTACTTCTTATCTGGCGCGTGCAGTGCCTCAATCATCCGTATTAAGTATTGAAGGCTGTCCTGAGACAGCTAACATCGCTCGTGCCAATATCGCCTCTCTGGGCCTGGATAATGTTGAAATTATTACGGGTAATTTTGATGTGTTACTGCCGTCTGTGCTCGCGGCGCGGAAGCAGGTTGATTTCTTATTTATCGATGGAAACCACCGTAAGGAGGCTACCCTTGCTTATTTTAAACAGGCCTTAGAGAAAGTACATGAACAGTCGGTTATCATCTTTGACGATATTTATTGGAGCAAGGGAATGAAAGAAGCCTGGGAAGAAATTAAGCAGCATCCTCAGGTTACGGTAACTGTCGACCTCTTCTGGATTGGACTGGTGTTCTTCCGCACAGGACAAGCTTGCGAACATTTTAAGGTGAAATTTTAAAATGCTTCGGCAAAGGAAAGGTAGAATCCCTTTTGTCTCGCTTCGCCACCACGCTTTTCGCCAAAAGCATAGTCCGCTCGGATCGTTATTCCTCTACCGGGGTCAGCAAAGTATCGTATTCCCGCGCCATAGTTCGGTTTAAGACGATCCCAGCGGAAGGCCCCATTTTTAAATGAGGTGCCCGCCCCGCCAAAGGCAGCAACACCCAGACGCGTAATGAAATGGTAACGTAGCTCAGCGTGCAGCGTTGCTAAATTCTGATCACGATAACGACCGGTATAATATCCGCGCATTATCTGATCATTGCCTAGCTGAGGATATAAGTAAAATGGAATGTCTTTACCCTGAACACTTTGGTAATTCAGGTTCGTGCCCAGGGAAAGCTTCTTTTGTAAAGGGAAAAATTGGCGTAAGTCTGCCTTGATTATTCCACCGCTAAAACCATTGGATCCGCTTATCTTGGGCGCGAAAGCATATGACAGGCGGAAGTAGCTGCCGCTGGTAGTATAGGTATTGGTGTTTCTGGAATCATATATTACTGATGGACCGGCATAAAAAACATTTCCAGACGTTACGTATTGTCCGGTTTCAAAGATTCCCCCTTGCTCCTTATCCTCGTACTTATAGCGTTCAAAGCCGGAAGTAATCCCTATGTAAAGCCGGTCGGTTACAAGCTTCTCAAAGTCGGCAATCGCGGCAGTCCAGTAGAGGGTGATTTTATCTTCGTTTGCTTTGAGCGTATTGTCACCAATGCCGTAGAAGCTAAAGGGAAAGTTCTTGTAACGTAAGGTTCCTGAAAGGTGATATTTGTTTTCTGAGAACCAGATATCCGGTTTTATATATAGATTGCTTTGTCGTTTGGTAGTAAAAGTGGCATTTGTATTTATGGTGGATGCCCTCGTAATGGTGTCTTTGGGGTTTGTATAGAACGAGATGATCGATACAACGCCAAATTCCAGGCCCGTTTCCTGCGCCACACCTACTGCTGGTAGCAACAATATACTAGTCTTCCTGTTGTTGGTGGTTTTGTCGGAAAGGAATCGTTCAATAAGCTTCTTCTGAGCAGCAACATAATTGGAGAATAGTAACAGGAGCAACCCTGTACTGAGCACTTTTTTCATGCCTGCAAAGATAAACAATTGCCTGAGACCTATGTGTGTTATTCTTTGGGTCGGCACGCAACGTTTAAGTCTCCAGATCTGACGCTTGCGCACTCAGGAAGCGGGCGCAGGCCTGCCAATAGAGGCTTTGCTTAATAATCGTTTTTAAATCTGCTCACTGGTTGTTACGTTTGTAGTCTTATTCAGCTGGAATGTTATTCTGGCGGTGGGAGTCCTGGCAATGATGTTGTGCTATTTTTGCGATACGAACTGACTTTGCGTTCTTACTTGTAACCGTCGCCGATGCGCTTTCGTGGCCGAAGACTTAAAGTTTCATGAAAAATAAAATAGTCAGAATTAAGGACATCGCCGAGCGGGCGAATGTGTCAACGGGAACCGTTGACAGGGTGTTGCATAATAGGGGGCGGGTAGCTGAAGATGTTAAGGACAGGGTGCTTAAGATTATTCAGGAGCTAAACTATGAGCCCAATTATGAGGCCCGGGCGCTGGGATCAAAGAAAGAATATCGTATTGCCGCAATTATTCCCGACTATAATTATGATGTTTACTGGTTCGATCCTAAGAAAGGAATTGATAAGGCTGCTGAGGAACTGGCACAATATAATGTACAGGTAGATTTTTATTTCTTTAATATTGAGTCGGAACAGTCGTTCCTCAAGGCGGTAGAGAACGCTAATGCTAATGATCCGGACGGAATTATTCTTGCTCCTATGTTCGCCAAGGCTACGCAATCCTGTTTCTCTCAATGGCGCAAGCTCAAGATCCCTTTTGTAATCTTTAATACCGAAATGGAAAGCAATAAACCGCTATGTTATATAGGACAGGATTATCATCAAAGCGGTGTACTGGCAGCCAAGATGATTCACTTTACTAATCCTGATCCCTGTCATATCTTAATTGCCCATATCGATGAAGATTTAGAAAACTCCATGCACCTTGTTTCAAAGGAAAAAGGCTTCATGAGTTATTTCGATAATCTTCAACTTGAACAGCCGTATGTCATCAAACGGGTAGAGCTTCATCGTCGTGACTATCTGGCGTTTGTGCGCCAGTTAAATAATGCGCTGGCGTCGTATCCCGACTTGCGTGCTATTTATGTCTCAAATTCTAAGGCTTATGAAATTGCCGCTTATTTCGAGCAGCAGGGGATTTCTGACATCAAAATTATTGGATATGATCTGGTGCCGAAGAATATATCGTACATAAGGAATGGTCTTATTAGCTTTGTTATCAATCAACATCCTCGAGGACAAGGCTACCGTGGGGTGTTGCAGTTAGCTAATCATCTGGTGTTCAAGAAGGCCGTGAAGCCGCGCAGGATTTTACCCCTTGATCTTATTACCCGCGAAAATCTTGATTACTATCTGGAGCCTGGATTTCAAAAATAATGAGCACTTACCTCTCTGCCGATGGTTAGAGAGGTAGGATAGCTAAAAGCAACCTTTCGCCTTATCAATATCATGATGGTCCAATAGTTTCGTGCCGCTATTCGCGCCTTGGAAAAATTCTGGGGAGCCTGTGTGCTTGCGTTTCCTTCAATGTTCCACATCCGTTTTATTCCCCTCCTTCTGGTCTAATAGTGCTGCTAAGCCATTCAGGGCGGCAAATCTCGTGTTTCCAGTGTCGAAGCTAGCTCGCAATTCTTGAAGTCGAAGAGGTATCTTATGTTTAAATTTATGTTAAAACATCATGTGTGTGCGCAAACACTATTGTTTTTGTGGATTTATAGCTATAACTTTGTGTAAATTCAGAGTTAGGGTACTTATGCCCCACCGTCAAAAAAAATAGAAATATGCCAAGATTAAATCTACTTGAAGAAACGCGTTACGAGAAGCTTCCCGTAAGCGTGTTTCCCGATCCGCAGAAAGCATCTCTTGCGGTCGCTCAACGAATAGCAGAACTTATTAGGGAGAAACAGTCAAAAGGCGAAACTGCTGTTCTCGGATTAGCAACAGGCGCAACACCTGTTAAAGTTTATGCGGAATTGGTAAGAATGCATCGTGAAGATGGTCTTAGCTTCAAGAACGTTGTGACATTTAATCTTGATGAATATTATCCAATGCAACCCGATGCAATACAAAGCTATTGGTTCTTCATGCGCGATAACTTATTCAATCATATCGATATTGATCCTGACAATATTAATATCCCTGACGGAACTCTTGCGCCGGAGGATATACAGGCATATTGTCTTGAATATGAACGAAAGATCAGCTCTTACGGCGGATTGGATCTTCAGATTCTTGGTATTGGACGTACCGGACATATCGGCTTTAATGAGCCTGGATCCGCGCCAAACTCAGGAACCCGGCTTGTTACACTAGATGATTTAACAAGAAGAGATGCCTCGTTTGATTTCGGGGGTAAGGAAAATGTTCCGACCAAAGCCATTACCATGGGTATTGGTACTATATTCAAGGCTCGCGAGATCATTTTGATGGCCTGGAATCAGAAAAAGGCCGAAATTGTGAAGAAAGCAGTTGAAGGCGAAATGTCTTCGGATGTTCCGGCGACCTTCCTGCAGTTATCAAATAATGTCGAGTTTGTCCTTGATGCTGACGCTGCAAGCGAACTTACACGTTACGATACTCCTTGGTTAGTAAAAGATTGTCTTTGGGATGAGCAGCTAATCAAGAAAGCGGTTATCTGGTTGGCAACTACCCTCGATAAGCCCATTCTGAAACTTACGGAAGATGATTATAATAATCACGGCATGGCTCAGCTGGCAACAGAGCGAGGTCCTGTTTATAATATCAATATTCATATTTTTAACAAGGTACAACACACCATCACAGGCTGGCCCGGTGGTAAGCCTAAAGCCGATGATTCTCAACGTCCGGAGCGTGCTGAACCGGCACTGAAACGAACGATCATCTTCTCTCCGCACCCTGACGACGATGTGATTTCTATGGGTGGTACATTTATCCGCCTTTGTGATCAGGGGCATGATGTACATGTTGCTTATCAGACCTCTGGAAACACTGCTGTATGGGACGAAGAAGTTCTGCGATTCACGGAGTTTGCTATTGATTTTAATAAAACACAAGGGCTGGATTCTGGTGATTTGGAGAAGCAGTATGAGGATATGCGTGTTTTCATGCAAGGCAAAAAACCTAATCAGCCGGATACCGAGGAAATCCGTCGTATTAAAGGGCTTATCAGAAAGGGTGAGGCTATTGCCGGCGCTCGCTACGCTGGAGTCGCCGATGCAAATATTCACTTTCAGGATCTGCCTTTCTATGACCGGGTAAAAGTATCTAAGAATGTTGATTTCGAGGATGATATTGTCCAGACTATGGAGCTCCTGAATAAGGTGAAACCACATCAGGTATTTGCCGCGGGTGATTTCGCTGATCCGCACGGTACACACAAGGTATGCTTCGATGTTATCCTGGCAGCCTTGCTTCGCTTAAAGGAAACGGAAGAGTGGGTAGCCGACTGTTGGTTATGGCTTTATCGTGGCGCGTGGCATGAGTTTGCTATTCATGAAATAGAAATGGCCGTGCCGCTATCGCCTCAGGAGGTGGAAAGGAAGCGCATGGCAATCTTTAAACACCAATCTCAGAAAGATCTTCCGGTATTCCCCGGCGACGATATGCGCGAGTTCTGGGTGCGTGCTGAAGATAGAAACCGCGACACCGCACAGGCATACGATCAGCTGGGCTTAGCCGAGTACGAAGCCATGGAGGCTTTCGTTCGTTGGAGATTCTAACTGCTAGCTTTACGATATCCTCATTTAGCGGTAGCTTATATTCTGCTAAACACACTATTTGCACCATCCCGAAACAAAATGTTTTAGGATGGTGTTCTTTTTTTGAGTATTTTAATGAGTCTTTAAGAAGTGATCATGGCGGGCATGTTGTTGAGGATCGGAGAGGTGTTTTTGCGGGCTCCGTTCTTCAATGTTTTATGTTAGTCTTAGCACGACGAATTCCAGAAAGAATGGGATTGGATTCGTCCTTCTTACTGGCACGATTTATACACTTTCATTTTTGTAATTGCTATGGGGCAGACATTCACCGTTAACTTTTCAGGTGATTCTATTCACTTTCAAGTTATAAGACTACAGGAACATGAAGATGGCATAGAATCTCAGATTCTTCTTTTTAGTCGCACAATAACGCTCTGCAAGCCGAAGTGTGGCGGTTGGAAGCTGAAATCTGGCGGCTCACCGCAGATGACTGAGCTCGTAGAGGCTATTGGCAAGTCTCTTTCAAATAGATATATGATCTTTTAAAGCAATCTTGCGTGCCTAAGCCTCTTTTTATGCTTTATTGTTTTTATTTAATACCTTGCATGTGTATTATGATAATAGCCGATGAAAAAGATTCTCGTATTTGATGATGATCAAGATATTCTTGATATTCTCACATACCTGCTTACTGAGAAAGGTTGGGACGTGCGTAGCCAACCGAATTGTAATGACGTTATCAACACATTATCTGAATACAATCCGGATCTTATAATTATGGACAACTGGATTCCGGATTCTGGCGGTGTCATCGCTACCAGAACCATCAAAGCGCATGATGAGTTCAAGCATATTCCTGTAATCTATTTTTCCGCGAATAACGATCTTGAGAGATTAGCCGCGGAGGCCGGTGCTGACACCTGGCTACCAAAACCTTTCGATCTCGAGGATCTCGAAAAGCTCTTGTCTAAATATTAATCTCATAGTATTGATTTAACAGGTTCTGACGCCCTGTCAATTGGACTGACTTTCGTACTTATCGTTTCCATTGCTGAATAGATTGGAAATTAGGCTAGGGTAGGAACGATACAAGAAGCGTTCACTTCTAAAAGAGGAGGGCAATCATCTTCGCGATCACCCTCTTTTTAATATGAATAGCAACATTTAAATGTTGCAAAACTTATATTCAGGCACGGCTAATACCGTTCTTGATATATCTGTTTCAGTTATTTTAATTCAAACACTACACGCATCTGGTAGTTCAGCTTGATTTTTTTAAAGTCAATATCTTGCACTTCTGGCGTCATATCAGCCGCTTTGGCCATCATCATCGTGCTGCGATATACCGGAGGAGCCGGGAAATACTCATTGTTGATTTCCTGGACTTCAAGCGCTTTGCCTACCTGATCACCCAACGTGTTTGCCAGATATGTAGCCTTTTCCTTTGCCGCCTGCAAAGCTTTTATCTTTAAATCTTTCTTCAGTGCTTCTATCTTGGAGTAATCATAGCTGCTTATTCCTGTTTGCTGCACTCCTTTTTTGTCTATTTCATCCAAAAGCAGGTTAAGATAGTTTACATTCGACACCTTTAATCGGTACTGTTTTGATTCAAGGAACTCCGGATTTTTCTTTTTTGATGGTGTTACGCTGTATGAAGAAACATTTTCTACAGTCAGATTCTCTTTAGGAATTCCATACGTTGAGAGCCCTTTCAGGAGTTGTTGCTCAAGCGTTTCCAGATTAACCCGGTTCTTTGTGTTATTATCTTTAAAATATTCCTTTAATGATATCGACAAATAAATGATATCGGGAGTAACTTCCTGTTCTGCTGTTCCGTTGACTTCGATCTTTCTTCTTTGGTCTATGTTCTGTGCGAACGTTGCTGATGCGAAAAGCGTGAGCAATAAAATTGAAAATAATTTCTTCATAACTTTAGTTGTTTTCTATCAAATGCCTCTTATATCAGCGTGGACAAGCCATTTCTGAGGAGAGCATCTATTCATATTACGAGTAAAGGTTACGAAATGTAACAGTGATAAAAAGAAATTTGGGGCAATTTGTTTGCAATGCGTGGTGCCGTATTGTAACACAGAGAAGTACGTGATCTCCCCCGAGCGAAACATTTTCAAAAAATCATAAGATGTTCATTACATCCCGTGGTCTTTCCTAAACCGGGAAACATTGCAACCGCGCTCCCGATGCGGTTGATGTTCACTGATTTACTATTTCGATCTTCTCTGGGAAAACTTCTTTCACGCCGCCTTGAATTCCTGCCATTGTGTTGAAATTTAGTTTGCGCCGCCTGAACTCTCCCGGCGGCTTCGGAGTTGTCAGACCCGCTGCGATGGGTACCGGTACGCAGCGCTGACAGAACAAAGATGAAATAATCTTTTTCGCAAGTCAAGGCTGTATCCTTCAGTTACTTAACTCTTCATCGCTCGATCCGATCCTTCGTAACAAAGCCTTTGTTCTCAGTATCAGTATCCGGGCTGACAATCAGGATGTAACGATGTCTTATTATGTCGCATTATGTCACCTCAAAAGACCCGGGCGACCCCCGATCAGGTCACACATTAGTTCGCCGCTTGTACCCACGTGCTACCCACCTGGTTCGAGACTGACCCGAGACAGACTCGAGAGACGCTCGAGTGGTGATCGACATTTCATCGACATTACATGGGCATTTCATGGGCATCTCATCGACTATTGCCCATAACA
>DKIV01000035.1 GCA_002454425.1 Sphingobacteriaceae bacterium UBA6709 | reverse complement strand
TAAAATGGCAGCAGAAGTATCGCAATCTACAAATCCCGAAGGCTACGCGAGGTACTGTCCCGCGAACGGAAATACCACCCGAGCCCTTCAAGCTGGGGCGCAGAAAGATGGAATAGCAAGCTTTCAGCAAGGGGGATTTTCGTGTCCGCAATACTCTCTGAGAATGGCGGACCGGGACAGGTATGTATGATCGTTTTTGCCAATGCGTTCAGGCAAATTGGCTCGTTGGTCGCGGCTATATATAGCTTTGTCTTGTCTTATAGTCAATTCCGGTTAGTAGTCCATCCATGATTTTAAGAGCGGGGCTTTTTCTCTGCTCACCAGAATTTCCGTTTCGGGATTCTGGTGCAGATCAAGCTTAAGTTTGCCATTAAAATAATTATGGATGTGTGCCACCGCCTGGATATTAACAATAAACTGCCTGTTAGCACGAAAGAAGATCTTTGGATCGAGTTGTTTCTCCAGTTCTTCAAGTGTTTGCGGGATCGATTCGCTATTACCATCGAAAAGTTGAGCTCTGTTGACTCCCAGCTCACTGTGAAAATAGGCGATATGTTCCGTGAGTATGCTCTTATATCCATCGCGGTAAGGCAATAGGAAACGACTTCTATAGTTTTTGGGTTGCAGCTGATTGAGCAGGCCCTCAATTGAAAAAGCAGTTTCGTTGTTATTTACCAACATGGAATCGCATTTGTTCAGAGCTTCACGCAGTTCATCTTCCTCAATGGGTTTCAGGAGATAATCGACACCATTGTGCTTAAAGGCCTTTACGGCATATTCGTCATAGGCAGTAGTGAATATTACGGGGCAGCTTATGTTTACGTGCTTGAAAATCTCGAAGCTTAATCCGTCAGCAAGACGTACGTCCATCATGATCAAGTCGGGAGCTTCATGCCGGGAAAGCCAGCTAATGCTGGAAACCACGGAATCTTCGACGCCAAGGATCTGAATATCGGGTCGTACTTTCAGAATAATTCTTTTCAGACGATCGGCGTTTGGCTTTTCATCTTCAACGATAAATACATTTTTTAGCATTATGATATTAATGGTACGATAACTTTAAAACGATCGTGGCTGTCAACAATCTCGGGCAGTTTGGCCGATAAGATCGCATATCTGTTTCTAATGTTCTCCAAACCAATGCCGGCAGAGTCGGCAGTGTTGATGAGGGCGATTTTGGTGTTCTCAACAACAATGCAGTGGTCCCCGGTAGCATATATCTTAACTAACAAGGGCTTGCTTTTTATAGTTTGATTATGTTTAATAATATTCTCAACCAGTAGCTGTAAGGTCATGGGAGGGATGTTCAGACGTAAGCACTCCCTGTCTATCTTTAGCTCAAAGCGAATCCCTTCGCCAATCCTTCGTTGAATAAGGAAAATGTAACTCTCCAGGAACCTCAGTTCATCCTCCAGAGCGATCCAGTCTTTGCGCGAGTTGACAAGCAGATATCTGTAAACTTTGGCGAAGTTTTCCGAATATTCAAATCCAAGTTGTTGGTCTTCGAGAATAAGTTCTGAGAGTACGCTGAGGTTGTTAAAGATAAAGTGGGGATCGATCTGGAGTTTAAGGGCCTGCAATTCCGCCGCTGTGGCTATTTGTTTTAGTTGTGTTAACCGCAACTGTTGCTCTGTAGCCTCTATCGAGGATGTCATCCAGTTTTGTAAGAAATAATGGCCTGTATTGATAGCACTTATAGCCAGTGCCACGGCGATATTACTGGCGATGATCTGCGTGATAGCGGTGAGTTCGGTTTTAGTTTTTGTACTTATAAGGAATTTGTAAGCATCCATAAATACGATGCCTATAAACAGCACCACAATGACGCTTGCCAGCATCTGAAAAATGGTCTGTATAAATATTCTGGTGCCCATGTGCTGCCGCCATGGCATCGTCTTGTTCAACAAGCGATCGATGAGCATGCTGGTCTCAGCGATAATAATACAGAAGACCACTGAGATAAGTTCGTCAACGAGTATCTGCTGTGTTGTTCGTTTTGCATGATCGGCCCACATGATATGCAGGGGATCCATCAGGTAAGACGAAAGATAGAAAACAAATACGGCTACAGTCCAGAGGGCCAGTCTTTTTACAGGTAACTTAAAATGAGGCTTAAAGGGTCTGTTTTTAGGTATGTTCGTCAACGTCGTTTCTATGATTTATATCTGCAAATATTATATGATTGGCAAAATAGCAAGAATACGTGAGTTCTGCATTTTATTATAGATGAAGTGTAGATTACCGTATCTGAATAGGTTAAGATGCAATATGGAGCGTGTCAGCTTATCGGGGGCGCGGATATGTGAGCCACAAAGAAAACTATCAGGGCGCTTGTTTATTACGAATAACAAACATTTAATCTTATATCTTTACATCTTCTCAAATCGGGGTGCCTTGCCGTTATGGCTAAAAACAGGGCTGAGATTATACCCATCTGACAGTTGTCAGGGAACCTGATCCGGATAATGCCGGCGTAGGGAAATGTTCGCTCTTTTTAGCGCTACCCGGCGTGGGATTCAGAAGTCAGAATTTTTTGGTAGAAAACCAAGACATGTATTGATATGTACTGCGTATTTCATCCTTTCAGATTTCTCCATCTTATTTAGAGCTGCTATATGAATGATTTCTATACTCTTTTGATTGGGCAGGTAAATAATACCAGCTGGCTGGAATGGCTGGTGTTGATTTTTGGTGTGACGGAAGTGCTTCTTGCCCGCGCCAATAAAATATGGCTGTATCCGGCGGGGCTTATCAGCTCGGCGGGAGCCATCACGCTGATGTTGGAAGCGGGGCTTTACGCCGAGGCGGGACTGTCGTTGTATTATGTTATTATGAGCATTTATGGCTGGTGGTTCTGGAACAGGCGGCAAGGAATGCAAAAGGTGCCTGTGAGCAGGACTGGCGCCGCGGAATGGCGCATTGTAGGAATGATCGTCTTCGGAGGATGGATTACGCTGTTCCTGATCCTGAAATATCTGACGAATAGTACGGTACCTGTGTTGGACGCGTTTGTCTCGGCCACTGCATGGGCCGGCACCTGGCTGCTTTCACGCCGTAAGCTCGAAAACTGGATTCTCCTGAATATCTCTAATGTGGTGGCAATTCCGCTCCTGGTGCATAAGGACTTAGTTATGATGGCCCTGCTGACGAGCTTCCTGTTTGTTGTGGCGGTGTTCGGATACCTCGACTGGCTGAAGATATTCAAAAAAGAAACTCGTACGAAGGCACTTTAACTGAATTTACTTTTATGAACGGTTTATTAATGGATAAGGTGGAGCAACAGCTATATTTTGATTCCTCAGAGTTTACAAAAGCGGAGCTGGCGGGAATTCTTACAGCAAGGCAATTGGATCAGATTCGCGCGGGAAGGCTGTTTAAGATGTTTGTTCCCGAAATATTTGGAGGCCTGAACCTAAGTCTTCCCGAGGTCCTTCATATTGAAGAGGCTTTGGCACGGCAGGATGGAAGTTTAGCCTGGACAGTGACGCTTTGTGCCGGGGCGGCTTTGTTTGCCGGTTATCTTGATGACGAGGTCAACGGGCAATTTTCCTTGCCGGAGCATGCCTGCTGGGGTGGCAGCGGTGCCGCAACAGGTACGGCCCGTCGCTGTGGCGATAGCTTTCTTGTGAACGGTGTGTGGAACTACGCCACCGGGGCTCCGCATTGTACAGCCTTTACCGCTAATTGCAGGATGATTGATGAGGAGGGTGAGCCTTTGATTGACGAGCATGGTGAGCCTCTGGTTCGCGCTTTTGTTTTTGACCGGTCGGAGGTGGAACTGATCTTTAACTGGCAAAGTTCGGGCATGGTAGCTTCGGCAAGTCACGGCTTTCGTATTTCAGAAGTTTATGTTCCGTTAAACCGGTCGTTCTACATTGACGCGAGCGGTGCCCTACGGAAAGAGATCATCTTTCAATATCCGTTTTTACAACTTGCGGAAAGTACCCTGGCTGTGAACTTAAGCGGTATGGCCGCGCACTTTCTATTAGAAGCGGGCGCTATTTTTGAACGGCGACAGGGCGTGGCGAATGTTTCTGCCAGAGAGAGACGTATCGTCGGCGATATGTTGAGCGATTATGGTCAACGGCTTAATAAAGAAAGCGCTGAAGTGCATAGACTGGTGGCGGAATCATGGAAGGCATTGGAGGGCGAAGAAGTCATTGATCCCGAACTGATGAAAGGTATCAGCGTGCAATGCCGGAAACTGCGTTCGCTGTGTTTAGATCTGGTTCATGATGTTTACCCTCATTGTGGCATTGGAGCTTCGGTAGCTAGCTCAACGATCAATCGTATCTGGCGCGACTTGCATACGGCAAGTCAGCATAATCTTCTTTTGTACCCGCGGGAGTAAGAATAAGAGTAATACCGTACAGGGCTGGAAAGAGCCTGTACGGTATTATTTTAAGTTATACGTTAAAGCGGAAGTGCATGATGTCGCCGTCTTCAACAATGTAAGACTTACCTTCCACGTTCAGTTTGCCCGCGTCTTTACATGCTGCTTCTGAGCCGAGGCTAACGAAGTCAACATATTTAATAACTTCGGCACGGATGAAGCCCTTTTCAAAATCGCTGTGAATAACCCCTGCAGCCTGCGGTGCTGTGAATCCACGAGTGATGGTCCATGCTCTTACCTCCTGCACGCCGGCAGTAAAATAGGTGGCAAGATTAAGCAGGTGATAGGCCGCGCGGATCAGGCGGCTAACGCCAGACTCTTCCAGTCCAAGATCGCTCAGGAACATCTCGCGTTCTTCAAAGCTTTCAAGCTCGGCAATTTCAGATTCGATCTTCGCGGAAACGATGATCACCTCAGCATTCTCTTCTTTTACAGCCTCTCTGACACGTTCAACATATTCGTTACCCTTGATCACTGACGCTTCATCAACGTTACATACGTACATGACAGGCTTGGCAGTCAACAGGAATAAATCAGCGATATGTTCCAGATCTTCCTCGCCTATGGGAGCAGTTCTAACAGATTTTCCGGCTTCAAGATGAGCCTTAACGAGACTACATACTTCGTACGCTTTCTTGGCATCTTTGTCGCCGCCTGTTTTAGCCATTTTCTCAACCTTCTGGATCTTCTTACCAACAGTTTCCAGATCTTTAAGCTGCAGCTCCGTATCGATGATTTCTTTATCGCGGATGGGATCTACGGATCCATCGACGTGTACCACATTTCCATCGTCAAAACATCTTAGGACGTGTATGATGGCGTTCGTAGCGCGTATATTTCCGAGGAATTGATTTCCGAGGCCTTCGCCTTTGCTCGCGCCCTTCACTAATCCCGCGATATCTACGATTTCAATCGTATTAGGGACGATCTTGTTAGGTTTTACCAGGTCAGCCAGCTTATTAAGGCGTTCATCAGGAACCGTGATCACTCCCACATTCGGTTCGATAGTACAGAAAGGGAAATTAGCGGCCTGCGCCTTCGCATTTGACAGACAATTAAAGAGAGTTGATTTTCCAACGTTGGGTAAACCAACGATTCCGCATTGTAAAGCCATTATAAGTTATCTATTTATCTTCTTGCTGTAAACGTAGCCAATAGTTAGCGACGCTGAATTAAGCCGCAAAGATAAATATATTTATGATTTGTTGGGAGCCGGCATAGAGTAAGCTTGCGGGCCTGGAATTACGATGGTAAAAAGGGGTAGAGGAGGGTAGGCTATCAAGGCGGAAGGGAGGGATCAGCGCATAAAAAAACCCGGTACATCGGATGCAACGGGTTTATTTCCTGAGACTTTATAAATTAATCAAAAGAAAAATCTATGTCCTGTTTGCTGTCGCCATTACCATCGGCAAACTCGTATCTTTTTTCTATAACATCTTGTTTTGATTTGATGTATTCTACTGTGTCTTTAAGACCTTCAGTAAATTTCTCAAAATCTTCCTTGTACAAGAAAATTTTGTGTTTTACAAAAACACCATCTTCCAAGCGTTTCTTGCTCTCCGTAACGGTAATGTAGTAATCATTTGACCGTGTTGCCTTTACATCAAAAAAATAGGTGCGTTTGCCTGCTCTTACCTTTTTTGAAAAAACCTCTTCTCTCTCTTTGTTTTCAAAATCTCCCATGTTATAGTTAAAGTTTGGTTGCGGTAAATATAACGTAATATATCTTAAAGTTCAAAATGAAATTCCCACCCTGTTGCATAAAGTGCTTAAGCCTCCGCTTCCTGCTCTTCGAGGAGTTGCTTTTCGTACAAATTTCTATAAATACCTTGTTTTTCCATGAGTTGTTGATGATTTCCCATTTCCGCGATCGCACCGTCGTCAAGAACAAGGATTTTGTCGGCATTTTTTATGGTAGATATTCTATGGGCGATAATTATGCTTGTTTTACCATGCATATTGCTGCCCAGATTTGTCAGAATTTCCTCTTCGGTTTTAGTATCCACGGCGGAAAGACAATTGTCGAGGATGAGGATCTGAGGATTTTTAACCAAGGCGCGCGCTATAGATATGCGCTGTTTCTGGCCGCCAGATAATGTAAGTCCGCGCTCGCCGACCATGGTATCAAAGCCCTTCTCAAACTGAGCAATGTTATCATACACTGCCGCGTCACGAGCCGCTTTCTCAATGCGGGCAGGGTCATTTTCAGAAATCCCGAAGGCGATATTGTTTGTAATGTTATCGGAGAAGAGAAACACTTCCTGCGGCACGAAGCCCATCTGTTGGCGGTAGTCCTTAAGGTTTAAGGACTTTATCGGGTGTCCATCGATGCGGATCTCTCCCGAGGAGGTGTCATACATCCGAAGTAATAAGTTGGCTATCGTCGACTTGCCTGCCCCCGTGCGACCAATAATTGCCACGAACTCACCTTCGTGAATGTCAAAGCTCAGGCCTTTGAGAGCCTGAATGCCTGTATCGGGGTAGGTGAAACTTACGTTGTCGAAAGTAATCTTTCCGCGAATATCGATTTTAGGAGCATCCGTGGAGCGAATCTCAGGTACGGTGTGCAGAAATTCGTTGATTCGTTTCTGTGAAGCCGCGGCGCGTTGGACCAGCGATGTTACCCAGCCCAAAGACATAACCGGAAACATGAGCTGGTTGAGGTATATGATAAATTCGGCGATGTTTCCCGAAGTAATGCTACCGCGCATAACCTCTATGCCGCCAACATAAATAGTGATGATGGTGCTGAGGCCTACCAACAGAAGCATCGCCGGGTAGAACAAGGCCTGTACCTGAATAAGGTTCAGAGAAGTAGTTTTGTATACTTCGCTTTCAATAGCAAATTTGGCACGTATTTCCCGTTCTCTGCCGTAGGCTTTTATTACGCGGATTCCCGAAAATGTCTCCTGAACGAATGCCGAGAGTCGTGATAGTTGTTCCTGAATACGCTCACTCCGTTCGTTGATGATGTTATGTACTTTATAGATGGTGTACGCTAAAATGGGTAGGGGCAATAAACTGTAAACCGCCAGTTTGAGATTTACCTGCACCATGGCGAAGATGATCAGCGCGAACAGGACCACGGTGTTAATGGCGTACATTACGGCAGGGCCAAGGTACATCCTCACCCTGCTTACGTCCTCTGTAACGCGGTTCATGAGGTCGCCAGTGTTATTGCGGCGGTAAAAGGCCATGGAAAGATCCTGATAGTGTGCGTAGATCTCGTTTTTCAGATCGTACTCAATATGTCTCGACATCAGGATGATCGTCTGGCGCATGAAGAAGAGGAACATTCCCCGAATCAGCGCCAGCACAAGCACCAGGGCGCCGAACATCAGAACGCTGTATCCGAAGAGCCTGTATACGAGTTCCTGGCGGTCAAACCCATTAAATAGCCTGAAGATAGCGATGTTTTCATTTACAAGATCAAATGCTACTCTGATTACCTGCGCAGGAATAACGGCGAAGATATTTGATATGATGACAAAGAGAACCCCGGGGATGAGACGCCAGCGATATTTGACAAAAAATTTATTAAGGTATGCGAGCTCTTTCATGTAATGGCGCAAAGGTAAATAAATAATACAGAGCTATGTTGCCATACGCGGGCGCAATTGCTCAGTTTGACTTTTAGAAAAGAAACCATGCCGGCGGCAGCGGCGATCAGGAACCTGAAAAGCAGTCGCGGAATGAAGCATTTCATGTACTTTTAAATACGCTATAGGCGCAGTATGTTGCGAATTTTTTTTTATTTTTGCCGCAAACCCGTCCGTTTTATGTCGCTAAGATCCTTTGAAGAACGTTCAGTATTCAATCAGTTAAGTCAGTGTTCACATCAGAAAGTAGTTTTTTGCAGTGATGAAGATACAGGCTTACAGGCAATTATAGCCGTTCATGATACCACCTTAGGGCCTGCTGTAGGAGGTGTGAGAATGTGGAGCTATTCTACTGAAGCTGACGCATTGCAAGATGTTTTACGCTTATCGCGAACCATGACTTACAAGGCGGCTATTAGCGGTCTTAATCTGGGCGGCGGTAGTGCGGTAATCATAGGAAATAACAGGACGGATAAGAGTGAGGCTCTGATGCGGCGGTTTGGGCGGTTTGTACGCAGCTTGAACGGCACGTACATTGCCGGTGAAGATCTTGGTACGAGTCCTCGCGATATGGAGTACATTCGTATGGAGACGAAACATGTTACCGGATTACCAGAGTCGCTGGGAGGAAGCGGAGATCCAACGCCTACAGCGGCAAAAGGCGTATTAATGGGCATAAAGGCATGTGTGAAGGAGCAGTTCGGTACGGACACTCTTGCCGGGCGCTCTATCGCGGTACAGGGTATTGGTCATGTTGGCGAAAATCTCGTGCATCTGTTACGTGAGGAGAATGCCAAGGTGCTCATCTCCGACATAAATGAGGATCGCCTGTTAAAGGTTGCCCGTAAGTATGGCGCTCAGGCAGTGTCAAACAATAACATCCTTGACATGGAGTTTGATGTGTATGCTCCCTGTGCTCTGGGAGGCATCATTAATTCCGAGACCATCAAAAGGATGAAATGCAGCATCATTGCCGGATCAGCAAACAATCAGCTGGCTGACGAAACGGAGCATGGTGAAATGTTATTGGAGAAAGGTATTCTTTACGCTCCCGATTACCTGATAAATGCAGGAGGCTTGATAAACTGTTATTCCGAGTTGTACGGTTATTCGAGAAAGCGCACGATGCAGTTAGCGGAAAATATCTATTCGGCTACCCTGCGAGTGCTGAAGAAGTCGAAGTCGGAGAATATTCCTACACATAAGGCTGCAAATATGATTGCTGAGACCAGGATCGCGGATATCAGGAACCTTAAAGGTGCGTACTAATAGCCCCGGAAATTGTTGCTAAAAAATTAAAACAAATAAAATCGTTCTTATAACATGTTAAACAGAAGGCATCTGAGGGTTAAAGTACTTCAGGCATTGTATGCGTATCACTTATCAGATAATAAGCAGATGAAAATCTCTGAGAAAAACTTATTGTCAAGTGTAGATGAAGTTTATGAAATGTATATCTGGCTCCTGTCGCTACTCACAGAGGTTGCAGATTACACGTTGGTAGACGCAGAGGAGCGCGCCAACAAATATCTTCCAGATGAAAATGATTTGAATGCCAGCACCAGGCTGAGCAACAATCTCTTCATCCTGTTATTGAAAAATAACAGCGACTTCCAGATGAATGCCAAGAAGTATGGTGTTTCCTGGAGTTTCGACCCTGAGATTGTGAGGACTATCTTCAATATTCTCAAGCAGTCAGAGCAGTATAGAGAATATATTACTGCTGAAAGCAATGACCTTCGCGCTGAGAAGGAAATCATCAAATTTATTTACAAGAAAATCATTCGCGTTACGCCCTCAGTGGAGCAGGTGTTTGAAGAACGGTTTATCAACTGGCCTACCGACAAAGAGGTGATGGAAGCCATGTTGGCGAAGACTTTCAGCAATTTCCAATCTGAGGTAGTTACAGCGAATAAACTGGCGAAGATCAGTCCGGCATGGAATGAGGAGGATAAAGGTTTCATCTTAGATCTGCTCAACCGTACAGTTAACTTCGATGCCGAATATCAAACATTTATATCAGGGAAGACTCAAAATTGGGATGCCGAGCGTATCGCTCTTATGGACGTGCTCATCATGAAAATGGCGATGGCAGAGCTGGAATATTTTCCGTCTATTCCGGTTAAGGTGACGATGAACGAGTATATCGAGATTGCCAAGGAGTTCAGCACGCCCAAGAGTAACTCTTTTATCAATGGTATCTTAGACAGGATACTTGCTGAGTTTAAGGAGCTTGGAAAAGTGAGAAAGGCTGGCCGGGGACTTGTAGAGTAAGATCGCGGAGGAATGTAACAGCTTTGATACTCGTATTTCCGGGACTTAGTTTCATAAAAAAATGCGATTGTTAAAAATGTTATGTTACTTTGATCGTCAAAAAGAATAAACATTAAGCATCATGAAGAAAATATTTGGTGTAATAGCAGTGTTAGCCATGTTTGTCGCGGGATCTTCCTGCAAGCATAAAAGTACTGTTATGTTAAGCGCTGATTCAACGGTTGTTGATAGTGCCAACGCGCCGGTTCTTACTTTTGAAAGTCAAACATACGACTTTGGGAAAATTAAAGAGGGGGAGAAGGTATCGGTAAGCTTTAAATTTACGAATACCGGCAAGAGCCCGTTAATTATTCAAAGCGCAGCCGCGAGCTGCGGATGTACTGTTCCCGAATACCCGCATGAGCCTATTGCTCCCGGAAGCGGTTCCGAGATTAAGGTGGTTTTCAACAGTGAAGGTAAAACAGGTTTACAAAACAAAGTAGTGAGCATTACCAGCAATACCATTCCGCGCAGTTCCGAGATAAATCTTGTGGGCGACGTTCAATCCGCGCAGTAGCAGATGTACGTTAGCGGGTACTGTTAGTTGATGTTCTACAATTATCTATAAACAAATACACATAAATACGATGAATCCAGCAATGCAGCAAATGATCATGTTCGGCCTGATCATTGTCGTTTTCTATTTCTTCATGATACGTCCTCAAATGAAAAAGGCGAAGGATCAGAAGAAGTATATCGATGAACTTAAAAGAGGCGATAAGGTAGTAACTACTGCCGGTATCCATGGAAGAATAGTTGATATCGCGGAAACTACTTTCTTAATTGAAGTAGAAGGCGGTTCCAAGATTCGTTTCGATAAATCTGCCATTTCTTTAGACGCCTCTAAGGCGCTTAATAAGGCCTAAAAAAGAGAAGCAGGAGGAACATAGTGATGTTCTTCCTGCTTTTTTAATACCCGGTGTTGGTGGAGCATTTGTGCTTCAGGACTATATTGACGGGTTTTCAGAAACCCGGGGGCGTCATCGAAATTGTTCGGTATTTCGGCTCTCCGGGGATGCCTGAAGGGAGGGTAAGATCACATCTAAGCGTTTGTCATTATGGGATTTATTCAGCTTAACAGGATTGAGAGAAAGCGGCTAACAGTATTTTTAAGCTGTCTGGTGGTTTCTGTTGTTACCTGGCTGGCGATAGCGTTATCAGGCAAATACCGTTACCGTGCCGATACGAGAATAACATACATTGAGTCGCCTGAAAATAAGGCCTATCATCCACTGCAAGATGACAGCGTGTCGCTGGAAGTTGAAGGTAGCGGATGGCAGCTTTTGTTTTCGCGTCTGCGCATCAACCCGGAATCCATAGAGGTAAGCTTGCGTAACCTCAACTCCAAGAACTACGTGGTTTTTTCCAATCAGCTATCACGTATAAATAACCAGCTGGAGTCGCATCAACGTATTATTTCCGTATCTCCGGATACCCTGTTTTTTGATTTTTCGCGTCGTACGGTGAAGAAAGTACCGGTGCGTCTGATGCAGGATTTGCAATTTGAAAAGAACTTCGGAATATCAGGACCTATACGCATCACGCCATCGCATGTTATCGTCAATGGCGCGATAGAAGATGTACGCAAAATTAAAGTCTGGAATACTGTGGAGCTTCAGGTAAATAAGCTGAAGAACGATTTTTCCTCCCGTATTAGCCTGGCGAACCCGCCCTCGAACAGTAGCGTTGATGTTTATCCAGCGACAGTAAAGGTTGAAGTACCCGTTGACCGTTTTACGGAGAAGGTGTTGGAAGTACCGGTAAAGGTGCTAAACGCGCGCCCAAAAGACGTAAAGCTGCTTCCGGAGAAAGTGAAGGTTACCTTGTACGTTGCCCTAAGCAACTATGCTAGTCTGGATCGTGATTCTGTTACTGCGGTAGTTAACCTGAAGGACTGGACAGATCGTGCCGCCGATCAGCTGCCGGTTACCTTTACGCGCATTCCCCCTTATGCGAAAATCCTCAGAGTAGAGCCTCAGGTGCTCGACTTTTTTGTATATAAGTAGTATGATAAAAGTAGGAATTACAGGAGGCATCGGCAGTGGTAAAAGCACTGTTTGTCGCTTCTTCGAGTTATTGGGCATTCCCGTATATAATTCTGATCTTCGGGCTCGCCAGCTTATGGAGAATGACTTATCTCTTATTGGCAATATCATTGATTATTTTGGCTCAGGTATGTATGATGATGAGCTCAAGCTGAACAGACAGGCGCTGGCCGCGCGGGTATTTGATAATGCCGAGGCTTTGTCTGCACTTAATTCACTTGTACATCCGGCAGTGTTTCGTGACTTCGATGCCTGGGCTGAGGGTCAGAAGGCGCCTTACGTACTTAAAGAGGCTGCTATTTTATTTGAAAGCGGCTCATACAAAGATTGCCAGTCCATTATATTGGTTGCCGCACCGATACCCTTACGTATACAGCGCGTGATGAAGCGTGATGGCTTGTCGGAAGAAGAAATAAAAAAGCGTATGGATCGGCAGATGAGTGATGCTGAGAAGGCCGCGCGTTCCAATTTCGTGCTTGTTAATGACGATCAGCAGGTACTTATTCCCGAATTAATTAAGGTTCATCAAACAATACTAAAACAGTGCAAGGATTAATATTGCCGGATTTTCTGGATTACACATCCGAAGGTCTATATTGTAAATACGGCAATTTTTATGTCGACCCGATGCAGCCCGCGGAACGGGCTGTGATATCGCATGCGCATGGAGATCATGCCTGTCCAGGTAATAAACATGTGTTTTGTACTGCTGCCACAGCAGATATCATGACCTTACGGCTTAAGAAAAATGCTGCCGGGAAATTTTTCAGATACGCTTACCACGAGCCCTTTGAACTTGGGGCCGTTAAAATAAGTTTCCTTTCTGCCGGGCATATTCTGGGATCTGCGCAGGTTCTTATGGAATATCAGGGAGTGAGATACCTTTATACCGGCGATATAAAGCTGCAGGCTGACGCTACCTGTGAGCCTGCCGAATTTGCGCATGCTGATGTGCTTATCACAGAAACTACGTTTGCGGATCCGGCGGTAGTGCATCCGGATGCGGCCATGGAGATCAGTAAATTGAACGCGTTTAATCACAACGTCTTGCTTGGCGCGTACACTTTAGGCAAGAGCCAGCGCCTGGTGCATCTGATTAATACGTATTGTCCGGGGCGAGAGGTATTACTACATCATTCAATGGTTCCCGTGACACGTATTTATGAACAATACGGATTTGCTCCGGGGAGGTATTTGCCCTATAATAGAAAATTAATGAAAAATCCTGCTACGGGGTTTGTTTATATTGTTCCTCCGCTTACCTTTGATTGTTACTTCCGCGCGAAGAATGTTCTGCGGGTATTTGCGTCTGGTTGGGCACGACTACAAGCGCAGAATGATCTTTCGCTTTATATTTCTGATCACGTTGACTGGCGGGATCTCTTGCAGGTGATCGAAAATGTTCGTCCTTCGGAGATCTGGACGCTGCACGGAGACGGTCAGCATCTGCAACAACATCTGCGGGGAGCCATAGATGTGAAAATATTAAATGCTACTGTAAAATAATATCTGCGTTGTCTGGGGCAGCACCAATAGATACCTATTTTACTGTAACAATATGAAGCTTGAAGATGAAATTCAGCAGGTTGCCAAGTTTAAAGATTCTTACCAGAAGCTGGTAGTAAACCTGATCTATAGTTCCAGCTGGGTCTCCGCGCTGGTGCGTCAACGACTTACGCAGTATAATCTGAGTATGCAGCAATACAATATACTTCGAATCCTGCGTGGCCAATATCCGAATCCTGCTACCATGTCTTTAGTTTCTGAACGTATGCTTGATAAATGTTCCGATACCTCCCGTATTATTGACAGGATGGTGCGCAAGCGTTTGGTTACGCGCAGAACATCTTCCCAGGATGCGCGCCGTGTGGATATACGTATCACTGAGGCTGGTCTGGAAGTGTTGCGAACTCTGGATCCCATCATTACACCATACGAGGTGCTAGCGCCCAATCTCACTATCGAGGAGGCGACGCTACTCAATGAGCTTCTTGATAAGATGAGAGGCTGAGAGACAACGTCAGCCCGAATATAAGCCTCTGTACCTTATTATGGCTGCTCAGGAAAACAACATCTGCGCCCTTCTTAATTTAAATGTCGATGAAAGGCGCGGAGCTGGGTTTCCTGAGCAAGGGAATTTAGCCGTGCTGATCTTGTATTCATTCTCGTTAGTGGAGGAATAAGCTACTTACGGCTATGATCATGCCGCCGATCACGGCTATTAGCTTTTTACGATTAAAGTGATGTTCTACCCCGGACTCGAAAAGAATAGTGGTGGATATGTGCAGAAAGATACCAATAACCACCGCCATGATACGATCAAAGTATTCAGATATGCCGCCGGTAGTACCGTTTCCTATCAGGTTGCTCGCAATGAATCCCAGGGGAGACATGAGTGCGAAAATAACCAGTACCCAAATCACTGTGGCGCGTTTTCGGCCACTTTCAAGCATCAGGCTACACAAGGCAAAGGCCGCGGGAATATGATGCAGCGCGATACCCCAAAGTAGCTCATGCTGATGTCCTTCAGCCAGGGGCATGCCCTCCAGAAATGCGTGTAGGGAAAGGCTAAGCATAATTCCGAGAGGAAATACCTCATGTCCGTGCTTATGATGGTGCATGTGACCATGCTCGATGCCTTCAGAAAATTGTTCGAGTAATATCTGAAAGAGGAAACCTCCCAACACAAACAGTCCGATAAATTTATCATCCTGATGGTATATATCGGGGATGAGATGAAGTACCGTTATGCCGAACAGGTAGGCGCCACTAAAACTCAGAATAAGTTTTAAGTTTTTACTGTTATCGCTTTTAAGGAAGAATACACTTATACCTCCGGCAATACAGCTGATAAAAAGAACTACTATTTGCCAGTATTCCATCGTTTTTCAAATATTGTCATTAAGCATACCGATCCCGTAATATAACCTACTGCGCAACCCAGTAGTGCACCGATGCTGACATCAATAGGAAAATGGACCCCCACATACACCTGAGCGAAGGCAATGGAAAATGCCCAGCCATACGCCAGATAATAAAGGATCTTCCATCGTTTAGCAAATACCGTCGTCAGGAATACCGCAATGGCAAAGTGATTTGCCGCATGAGAAGAAGGGAAACTGAAGCCAGTGCCGCAGGCTACCAATGAACGGATGCTTGCATTAAAGATCGGTTCGTTACATGGTCTTAGCCGCTCAAAAATAGGCTTCATCAGGGAGGCACTGATAGAATCGGCCAACGCGAAAGTCACCAGGAGGAAGATAATACATAATATGCCGTCTTTGCGATATTTTTTAACGAGGAATATTATCAGAAACAAATACAAAGGAAACCAGAAGTACTTGTTCCGTAAGAGCGGCATCAGCCAGTCAAAGAAAGGATTTGCCAATCCCTGATTGATCGCTAAAAAGAATTGATGATCAAAATGTAAAAGTTGTTCAAGCATTATGAATGTTTTCTGTCTCGAAATAATGTCAGCCCTTATGGGCAATAAGTATCAACCGTTCTGAATCTGCGTTGAAAGGGTTTAACGAGTAATCGCCGAAGTGCGCCTCCAGTTCCAGTCCGCTGAGTTCAAAAAGTTGCCTGAAATCAGCAAGAGAAAATAGACTTACCTCTTCCTGATATGTTGAAAATGTGCCATGGTCGTCAATCTCAATGTGTTTAATAACTTTGGACTGACGCACGCTTTTATTGATATTAAAATGGATGCCTTCAATAGTCTTATGCTCCTGTGGCTTCAGATTTCTTACAATATGTTCACTGTTAAAATAATCAATAACCAAACGTCCCCTGGGTTTTAAACCTTTCCGTACAGCGGTTAGCGCATTTAAATGATCGCGTTCCGTATCGAAATAGCCGAAGCTTGTAAATAAGTTCAGCGCCAGGTCGAAGTAGTTCAAGTAGAGCACTTCACGCATGTCGTGAATGTGAAACTTCAAATGCTCGTTGGCAAATTGACCGGCATATTGAATGTTCGCTTCCGAAAGATCTATACCCGTAACGTCAAAACCCTGTGAATTCAGATAAACCGAATGTCTTCCCCTGCCACATGCCACGTCCAGTATCTTTGCATCAGCATCAGGCTGTAGAAATGTACAAAGATTGTTTATAAAAAAGCGGGCATCCGCATCGTTATGTACGTTATACAGAATATGATAGTAAGGCGAATTAAACCAGTTTCGATACCATTTTTCAGGCATATTAAATTATTATTATCACAAAGTTGCAAAGATAGTCAAACGCGCTGATTTGTTCCTTATCTTTTTATTTATATTATCTGCTAGCTTGTACTTTGCTTTGTCATATTTTTTTGCAGTTCTCGGCAATTGCTGCGTTTATTCAAAGACGAAATGGAACGGTTATTATCTGTTTTATTTTTAACTTAGTCGCATTTAATCCGAGCTGGCGATTGTGGTTGGGATTAGGGAAAGGCAATTATTAAAAATTAATCAGACGTGACTTTAATTAAATCTATTTCAGGCATCAGAGGTACCATAGGAGGTCAAGCGGGTGAGGGTCTTACTCCAGCCGATATATTAAAATTTACCGTGGCTTTTGGTAACTGGATAAAGACCCGTAGTGGGAAGAATAAGATTGTTGTTGGCCGGGACGCGCGTATTTCGGGCGAAATGGTAAGAAACCTCGTTGTCGGCACCCTGCAGAGTATTGGCATTGACGTAGTTGATCTGGGTCTTTCAACCACGCCTACTGTAGAAGTTGCTGTGCCGGCGGAGAATGCCGGTGGCGGTATTATCATTACGGCGAGTCATAATCCAAAACAATGGAACGCGTTGAAGCTCCTCAATGAAAAAGGCGAGTTTATTAACGATGCTGATGGAAAGGAAGTGTTGTCTATGGCTGACAATGATACTTTTGATTATGCTGACGTTGACCAGTTGGGCAAGATCAGCTTTGATGATAGTTATCTTCAGAAGCATATAGATATGATTCTGGCATTGCCATTGGTAGATGTAGCAGCTATCCGCAAGGCGAACTTTAAGGTGGTTATTGACTGTGTAAATTCCAGTGGCGGTATTTTCGTACCCGCGTTGCTGGATGCCTTGGGTGTTACCACGGTAGATAAGCTTTATTGTGAGCCTGACGGGCATTTTCCTCACAATCCGGAACCATTGCCGGAGAATCTTGTGGCATTGGCATCAGAGGTGAAGGCTAAGGGTGCGGATCTTGGTATTGCGGTGGATCCGGATGTTGATCGCCTGTGCTTCGTATGTGAGGATGGCAATATGTTTGGAGAGGAATATACACTGGTGGCAGTTGCAGACTATGTTCTTGCAAATACTAAGGGAAATACTGTTTCTAACTTGTCGTCGACCCGGGCGCTTAGAGATGTCACTCAGCGGCATGGAGGAACCTATCATGCTTCTGCTGTGGGCGAGGTAAATGTGGTAAATCAGATGAAGGCAACGAACGCGGTGATTGGTGGTGAAGGTAATGGCGGCGTTATTTATCCTGAACTTCATTATGGTCGTGACGCGCTTGTGGGTATCGCTTTGTTTCTTTCGCATTTGGCGAAGTCAGGAAAGACGGTTTCGGCTTTACGTGCTTCTTATCCAGAATACTATATTTCTAAGAATAAGATCACGCTTACGGAAGATATGGACATAGACGCTTTGATGAGCAAAGTGCGGGAGCGTTATATCGATACCGATCATTCGACCATTGACGGTTTGAAGATTGATTTTGAAAATGAGTGGGTACATCTGCGCCGTTCAAATACAGAACCGATTATTAGAATCTATTCAGAGGGAAGCTCTGAAACTGTGGCGGCGAATCTGGCAAATAAGATTATCACCGATATAAAGGAAGTATTGAATGGCAAATAATGAGGTGAAGGGATGAAAGTTTATCTGGATAATGCTGCGAGCACGCCATTGGACGCGGAGGTGATTAGAGAAATGACCCGGGCGATGGAGGAGTATTACGGAAATCCTTCTTCCATTCATGCGCATGGCAGGCAGGCGCGGTCGGTGATAGAGAAGGCCAGGCGAAGTATTGCCTCGCTGATCAAAGCTGCACCATCGGAGGTTTTTTTTACCTCCGGAGGGTCCGAGTCGGACAATACAGCGATTATAGGCACGGTGCGCGACTTAGGCATTCGGAGAGTGATCTCCTCTCCACTGGAGCATGATGCCGTTATACATACCTTACAGGCACTGCAGGCTCGTGGGGAGATTGAATTGATCTTGCTTGATGTCGATGCGAAGGGCAATGTGGACCTGATACAGCTTGAAACCTTGCTGAATGGAGCAGAGCGCAGCTTCGTATCGTTAATGCATGCGAACAACGAATTAGGTACGCTTACAGATATTCGGCGGGTTGCCGAGCTTTGTCATCTTCATCAGGCGATATTTCATTCAGATACCGTACAAACCATGGGACATCTGCCTTTTAATATGCGTGATCAGGGATTGCATTTTGCTACCGGATCGGCACATAAGTTTCATGGACCGAAAGGCACGGGTTTCATTTATATTAACAGCGATGTAAAGATTGGACCGTTTGTTTCGGGGGGCTCGCAGGAGCGTAACATGAGGGGCGGGACCGAGAATATATATGGTATCGTTGGTCTGGCCAAGGCGTTCGAGTTGGCTCATGCGGAGATGGAAGCAACAGCAGCGCATATCGGCAGCATTAAGCAACATACTATGGAGTCGTTACTTGCTGCCATTCCGGGTGTAAGCTTTAATGGTGAGCTTGGTGAAAATAGCTTATATACGGTTTTAAATGTGTCGTTGCCTGAAATGGAGATGGCAGATATGCTGCTGTTTAACCTGGATATCGCTGGAATTTCCGCGTCAAGCGGGAGTGCCTGTAGCTCCGGAACAAATATAGGGTCGCATGTGCTGGATGCCATTCACGCTAATCCACAACGCCCGGCTATGCGCTTTAGCTTCAGTAAGTTGACAACAATCGAGGAGATTGACTATATGGTGAAAACCCTCAGGGAGATTTGCGTGAAATAGATCGCGATGTCAGGGGGACGGTAAATGATTTTATTATTTCTGAAACAATATGCAGGTTATCAGATGTTTTAATAATAAAATTAACACCTATGATACGCAACGACAGATTTGACAAAGAGCGGGAGCTTCTCCGGGAGGAAAGGCTTACCAATACAAGTACTTATGTGGCGCCGGAAGATCCTGAGGATCCGTATTATGACGACGATGACGATATGGCTCCGGAAGAATTTATTGAGGTGGAGGAAGAAGAGGAATTTAACGACTCTGCTATACGATCTGAAGCTCCGGAGGATGACGACGAGGCTTTTGACGATGACGATGATCTTTATGATGATGAGGACCTTGATCCGGATCTTGATGAAGAGGACGAGTATTTCGAAGACGAGGAGCTTGACGATGAGGAGCCTACGACAGAAACTGACGCGCCGCAAACCCTGGAGAACCCACGAGGAACGCTGTCTTCGCATAAGGAAGACAGAAACCCGGGCAGGATCATTGGTCATGAACCGGGAACTGTATAATCCGGTCTTTTAGATTAAGTGAATATGTGATTGAGCAAAGAGGCTGTACATTGAAAAATGGTCAGCCTCTTTGCTTTGGTATGTCTCTGTTTTCCTTCGCTTAGCGATAGAAAGAGTTGAGCTGATAGGGGGATCGGCCGTTTTTTCCGAGCTTTGCGATATTAATGAAAAGAGCCATACCCTGTTGAGGATACGGCTCTTTTTTTTATTTATGATAAAATCTTAGTTCTCCATCATAGAAAGGAACGTAGATAGTTTCTGCTTCATTTCACGGCGGTCGCTGATAAAGTCGAGAAATCCGTGTTCTAGCACAAATTCCGCAGTCTGGAAGCCTTTAGGAAGATCTTTCTTAATTGTTTCCTTGATAACACGTGGACCGGCAAAGCCGATCAATGCACCCGGTTCAGCGATATTGATATCGCCGAGCATGGCGTAAGATGCCGTAACACCTCCCGTTGTAGGGTCTGTAAGTAAGGAAATAAAGGGTATTTTAGCCTTGGACAGCAATGCCAGTTTAGCGGATGTTTTAGCCATTTGCATGAGGGAGAAAGCGGCTTCCATCATACGAGCCCCTCCAGATTTGGAGATGAGCATGAACGGTACTTTATGTTCAATACAGAAATCTATCGAACGAGCGATTTTCTCACCCACTACCGAACCCATGGATCCGCCGATAAAGTTAAAGTCCATACAGGCGATAACGATGTCGTGACCATCCATTTTTCCGTAACCGGAACGTAAGGCATCAGTAAGTCCCGTTTTTTTGTACGTTTCATCAAGGCGTTCAACATACGTTTTTGTGTCTTTAAAGTCCAGCGGATCGCCGGATTTTATGTTAGCAAAAAGTTCTTCAAACTCATTATTGTCGAAGAATACCTGAAAGTACTCGCGGGATCCTACGCGTTGATGGTATCCGCAATAGGGACATACATATTTGCTTTCTATCTGATCAGTATGAAGAATGGGCTTCTTGCATTGAGGACATTTGTCCCACAATCCATCTGGAGCTTCCTTTTTCTCTTGCGTTGATGTTATAATTCCTTTTTTCTCTCTTTTGAACCAAGCCATATAAACATGGGAATAAAGGGTACAAATAAACGAAAAATTTAGCAAATGATGACATCTTGTGAGAAGGTATTACTTATGGAGATCAGGAAACGCTGTTTTGACGGCAGTAAGGGAGGATAATGAACGGAAAAAATAGAGTCTGTTAAATGCCGGCAACTCCAGCAGTGACTGACGATGTTTTCCGTTTAAATTAGTAAAACGTTTTATTGCAGACAGTAATCACTTCAAAATATTAAAACCTTTGCATTTAGAGCCACGGTATCATGCAACATCTAAAGTAATTTCATTATTTTAGTAACATTATAAAACAAGACATTTTGTTATGAATCTTAAGAATTATAAAGGAGTTCTGTACGGCGATGCAGTGCAGGAGCTATTTGAGGTAGCTAAAAAGCATCAGTTTGCAATTCCGGGGGTTAATACCATTGGTACTAATTCAATCAATGCGGTTATGGAAACAGCTAAGGCTGTGAACTCTCCGGTAATTATTCAGTTGTCGCACGGTGGCGCGCAGTTCTTTGCTGGCAAGTCATTGGATAATTCGAAGCTTGATGCCTGCATCCTTGGCGCAGTATCGGCAGCGAAGCATGTTCACCTGTTGGCAGAACATTATGGTGTAGCTGTAATCCTGCATACTGACCACGCTGCGAAAAAGCTCCTTCCCTGGATTGATGGCATGCTTGACCATGGTGAGCGTTTCCAGAAGGCTTATGGCAAACCCCTGTTTTCATCGCATATGCTTGACTTGTCAGAAGAGCCTATCGAGGAGAATATCGAGGTTTGTAAAGGTTACCTTGAACGCATGAAGGCTCTTGGAATGACTATCGAAATCGAACTGGGTGTTACCGGTGGTGAGGAAGATGGTGTTGACAATACGGATGTTGATAGCTCAAGACTTTATACTCAACCAGAGGAAGTTTCCTACGCATACAGAGAGTTAAGCACGGTGAGCCATCGTTTCACCATAGCAGCAGCTTTTGGAAATGTGCACGGTGTATATAAGCCAGGAAACGTAAAGCTTGCTCCGGTTATTCTTAAAAACTCACAGGAATACTTAAGAAAAGAGCTAAGCCTGGAGGCTGAGAAGCCGATCAACTTCGTGTTCCATGGCGGTTCTGGTTCTTCTCAGGAAGAAATCAGAGAGGCTATCTCTTATGGTGCGGTGAAGATGAATATCGATACAGATATGCAATGGGCATTCTGGGAAGGTGTTAAAGATTATTATAAGGCAAATGAAGGTTACTTACAAGCTCAGATTGGTAATCCTGATGGAGCAGATTCTCCGAATAAGAAATATTATGACCCTCGCGTATGGTTACGTAAGGGTGAAGAGACTTTCGTTAAGCGTCTGAAGACGGCTTTTGAAGATCTTAATTGTATTGACGTAAATAGCAAATTGTAATTTGCTAAGCATCAGAAGCCATCTCTCTTTTGGGGGATGGCTTTTTCTATGCGCTGAAAAAGACGATAATTATGGTTGATGTAAAGAAAGTAAGCGATGAGGCGGCCTTGCAGCAAGGGTTTGAAGTACGCAGGATTGTATTTGTTGAAGAGCAGGACTGTCCGCCGGAGCTTGAATATGAAAACGAAGAGGTGTCGACGCACTTCCTGGCTATAAGCGATGGCCAGGCAGCCGGAGCCGCACGTTGGCGGCGTACCGAAAAAGGCTATAAACTGGAACGCTTTGCTGTGCTTAAGGAATTTCGCGGCAGGGGTGTAGGGAAGGCGCTTGTTGCTGCCGTGCTTGAGGATCTTCCCGAGGATGCTTCTTATATTTATCTGCACGCGCAGGTGCAGGCAATGGGCTTATATAAGGCGATGGGCTTTGAAGCTGAAGGTGACTTGTTCTGGGAGGCCGGTATCGACCACTACAAAATGGTGCTCAGGAAATAACTCCTGAAGAAATGGATCATAAAATACAAGAGCGAGTGGCTGTAGCCCTCGCTCTTGTATTTTATCTTGTTTATTTGACGTGCGTATCTTCTGTCATCGACTCCCGGTTAAAAGGACGAATGATGAGACGCGAGCCCCTGTCATAGCTAAAGTAGCTCCATATCCAATTGACGAGAACGACCAGCTTATTACGGAAGCCAACAAGGCTCATTAAGTGCACAAACATCCATACGAACCATGCAAATATTCCCTGAAAGCGTATAGGTCCCATATCAACTACCGCCTTGTTTCGACCCACAGTAGCCATTGAGCCTTTATCGCGGTATTTGAAAGCCTCCGTAGGTTCTTTATTTATCAGTCGCTCAATGTTTTTGGCAAGCTGTTGCCCTTGCTGGATGGCAGCAGGTGCTACTCCCGGATGCCCATTAGGGTAGTCTTCGGTTGACATGGAAGCAACATCACCAATAGCGAATATATCTTCATACCCAATGATACGGTTGATATTATCAACCTTAATACGATTGCCACGAGCTAATTTATCTGCGGGTATTCCTTCAAGGACTTCCCCCTTTACCCCCGCGGACCATAATACGTTACATGTTAATATCTCTTTATTGCCGTCAAGGACGATTTTTTCACCATTATAGGACACCACTTTGGTGTCTGTAAGGACATTCACTCCTAATTGTTCGAGGAACTCTCTGGAACTGCGTTGTGACTGTGCTGACATGGGACCGAGTAGGGTTGGAGCGCCTTCTACAAGGAAAATGTTTACATCCTCAACATTTAGTTCGGGATAATCCTTGGGGATAATATGGCGCTTTAACTCAGCGATAGAACCAGCAAGCTCTACGCCGGTAGGACCACCGCCAGTAATAACAAAGTTCAGCAACGCCGTTTTTCTCGCCGGATCAGTTTCTATCAACGACTCTTCAAGATTCTGAAGGATCATGCTTCGCAGATTAAGGGCTTCCGGTATTGTTTTCATCGGCATGGTGAAGTGTTCCAATTCACGAGATCCGAAGAAGTTAGAATCAGAGCCTGTGGCAATGACAAGGTAATCATAGCTGAACTCACCAATACTGGTGTCTATAGCTTTACGCTCAGGAATAACGCCTTTCACTTCAGCGTTGCGGAAGCGGAAATTTGTCTGACCTTTAAATATCTTACGTAGTGGGAAAGCAATGGAGTCGGCCTCAAGGCCTCCGGTTGCTACCTGATACAATAAGGGTTGGAACGTGTGGTAATTATGGCGATCAAGCATGAGGATTTGTACATCCTTATGTTTAAGTTTCTTCGCAAGTTGAATTCCTCCGAAACCGCCACCAATTATCACTACTCTCGGAAAGCTTGATGAAGCATTTTTCATGTCGATAGAAATATATTGTGTATGCCCTTTTATATTAATGAATACATGGATGTTCGTGCATGTATTTGTAAGTGTTGTTTTTAGCGGTAGAAATCGTTTATCCGAAGTAATATTCAAACTACGGTAACCGACGTTATTATCTCCAACCAATTAGCGTCTTAAGAAAGACGCTGATTGGCTTTTGAAGCTGCGAAGATAGTACAAAAATGTTGCCGAAAGCATATTTTTGCTAATCGAAATGTTAAAAATGTAAAATAATCCGTCTTGCGTTGGTGTATTTGTAAATGTAATGACAATTGCTTGATTGTTTAATAAAATGAGCGCTTAATAAAAACGACAAAAGCCAGGCAATTTGCCTGGCTTTTGTCGTTTTTATTAAGCGTATTTAAACGGATTAGAGATTAAGCTTTTTCGTGATGAAGGATCTTATCTTCTTTTCCCTTGATTAGCTCAACCACGAAAGGAGTAGCTACGAACAGAGAAGAATAGGTTCCGAATACAACACCGATAAGCATTGCGAAAGAGAATCCGCGTAAGATCTCCCCACCAAAGATGAAGATGATAATCAACACCAGTAAAACCGTAAAGCCGGTGATTACAGTACGACTAAGCGTGCTGTTCAGGGCGTTATTGATAATAACAGGCATGGTCTCATTCTTCGTGTGCGGATGGTTGAGGTATTCACGAACACGGTCAAACACTACCACGGTATCGTTAATAGAATAACCCATTACAGTCAATATCGCGGCGATAAATGCCTGGTCGATATCAAGAGAGAATGGAAGTATTCCGTTTAAGAGCGAGAACAGCGACAATAATACCAGTACGTCGTGCAAGAGTGCCACTACCGCGGATATTCCGAAGTTCCAGTTTCTAAAGCGGATAACGATATAAAGGAAGATAACAATGATCGAGAAGATTACCGCGTACACAGCCTTTGTTTTGATGTCATTAGCCATGGTTGGACCCACTTTCTGAGCATCCTTGATCTGGTATTTTGGAGTAATCTTAGCAAGCGCTTTATTAAGCTTATTTGTAACGATAGCCTCACCTTTATCCGTATCGTTATCAATCATGTATGAAGTTGTAATCTTAACTTCGTTACTAGATCCGAAGGTTTTAACCTCTGGAGCAACACCGAACTCGTCAAGAAGAACATCTCTCACCTCGTCAGTTTTTACCGGTTGGTCGAACTCTACGAAATAAGAACGTCCACCTTTAAAGTCAACACCGAGACTAAAGCCACGGGTAAACATAGAAACGAATCCAGCAATAAGGATAATTCCGGAGAATAGGTAGAACTTCTTACGTCCCGCAACGAAGTCGAACTTAGAATCTTTGAATAGGTGTTCTGTTGACTTCACGGAGAAGTTGATCTTCATGTCTTTCTTCAGCATCCATTCAAACAGCAAGCGGCTGATGAAGATCGCGGTGAACAATGATGTTAAGATACCAAGCATCAACGTCGTTGCAAAGCCCTGAATTGGACCGCTACCGAAGATGTAAAGGATAAGACCACAAAGGAAGGTCGTAATCTGCGAATCGAGAATTGAAGACATCGCTTTGCTGAATCCTTCGGAAATAGCGAAGCTGGTACTCTTACCCTCGAAGATCTCTTCTTTGATACGTTCATATATCAGTACGTTGGCATCTACCGCCATCCCTAAGGTAAGCACGATACCTGCGATACCCGGCAGTGTGATAACAGCACCAATCGACGCCATAACCCCCATAAGGAAGAACAGGTTGACGAGGAGTGCTCCATTGGCAACCCATCCTGCTCTGGCATAATAAAATGCCATGAAAACAAGGACGATGGCCAGACCTGCTACTGATGATACCAGACCTTTATTAATAGACTCAAGACCCAAAGAAGGACCAACTATATACTCACTTACAATTTTTGCAGGAGCAGGTAATCTACCGGCTTTAAGAACGTTAGCAAGGTCTTTCGTGTCGTTCTGTGTAAATTTACCTGTGATAGAAGAGATACCGTTAGGGATCTCGTTTTGTACAGTAGGAGCAGAATAAACGCTGTTATCGAGTACGATAGCGATGCTCTTTTTGTTGTTTATGTCTGCTGACGCTTCTGCTGTAACCTTACGCCATTGGCGGGCACCGTCTGAGTTCATCATCATGACAACTTCAGGGTTTCCTCCCTGACCGATGTCTGAGCGCGCGTCAGTGATCACGTCGCCAGCCATAGTAGCTTTATTTTCGAATCCTGTTCCTTTAAGCGCGTAAAGCTCAAATACGCGGCTTTCAGGGCTTACTGATTTTACACCCCAAAGGAGCTTAACGTTCGCTGGGATAATAGATGCAATAGCAGGGTTTCTGAAGAACGCGTTGATTTTAGAAGTATCCTTTTGCAAAGCGTAGCCAACAATAGGACCGCGACCTAAAACCGCCTGTCCGTCAGCGCCCTGGCCGATGTTAGGATTTAAAAGAGCGAAAAGCGGATTTTGTCCGGCTAACGCTTTTGCTGATGTATCAGTACCTGCAGAGTCCTTTTTAGCGCCGAGGGCGGCAAGCTTACCTTCTGATGCGGCAGGAGCCGCGGCAGCTTTTCCAGTAGCGGTAGTATCCTTAGCTGGCTTTAAAGTCGCCGCTAAAGTTCTGTTTACATTGTCTAACAAGGAGTATACTTCCGTGTTGTCATAAGTTTCCCAAAATTCAAGCTGTGCAGAACCTTGAAGAAGTTTCCTCACACGCTCAACATCGTTAACACCTGGAAGCTCTATTAGGATACGATTAGTACCCTGCTGAAGCTGAATGTTTGGTGATGTTACGCCGAACTTATCGATACGTGTACGAAGAATATTAAAGGAACGTTCAACAGCACTATTTGCCTGTGTTTTTAGGAAGCTTAATACCTGACTGTTACTTGCATCAGGTTTTAAAAGGCCTGAGTTAGCTTTTGTCGCAAAGAACTGCGCCAGCTTACCGTTGGGGCTAAGTTTCTGGTATTCCTCACCAAACAGGGTGATGAAGTCAGCTCTGGAAGATTTCATTCTTACCTGAGCATTTTCAAGAGCTTTGTTTAACGAAGCATCTTTGTTCTGATCAGCAAGATTCTTAACAAGTTCTGTTAAGGAAACTTCCATAGTCACGTTCATACCACCTTCGAGGTCGAGACCCAGAGGGATTTCTCTTTCTTTAACGTACTGGTACGTAAACTTAGTAAACCCAAGATTGTATACCGGTTGGGTTGCCATGGAATCCAGATATTCTCTTTCTTTCACAGGGTCGCCGTTGGCATACGCTTTTGCGTCTTTTTCAACTTTTTTGGCCACAAACGAAAACGACAGGGAGTATAAGCACCCTATGGCTAACGCAATGGCTACGAATTTAATCAAACCTTTACCTTGCATTGTTGTTTATTGTAAAATGTACTATATAATTAGCCTTTTTAAATAAGACGGCAAATCTAAGTAAATTTTTAATTTATAAAATTCTTTAATTCAGAAATATCAGGATAATTGCGCCCTTTTTTTCAAAGTAACGAAGCTTAGGTTAAAGGCGTTCTTTTCATCAGCAGGATAATCGCTCCTTTCTACCTCTTTCCACTCATCAGCGTCAATAGGAGGAAACCATGTGTCCGCATCAAACGTTCCGTCAATTTGGGTTAGATAAATGGTATCACAGACCGAAATGCATTGCCGGAAAATTTGTTCTCCTCCAATAATAAAGAGCTTGTCTGCTGTCTCACATGACGCCACAGCTTCCTCAATAGAATGATAAACCGCAGCGTCGGGAAGCGTATTGGCGCTTCTGCTTATTACAAGGTTACGCCGGCCCGGCAGCGCTTTGCCGATGCTGTCATAGGTTTTACGCCCCATGAGTACGGGATATCCGGAAGTAGTTTTCTTAAAAAACTTAAGATCCGCAGGCAAATGCCAGGGCATCTTATTGTCCTTCCCAATGGCCAGGTTCTTGTCGGCCGCGACGATCATGCAAATTTCAGGCATAGTGTGTATTATACAGAAACTTCTGCTTTAATATGGGGGTGTGGGTCGTAATTCTGCAACTGAAAATCTTCGTACTTGAAGCTGAAAATGTCTTTAACGTCGGGGTTAATCCACATTTTAGGCAGGCTCTTCGGAGTTCTGCTAAGCTGTAGTCGCGCCTGATCCAGGTGATTATTGTATAAATGTGCATCACCGAAGGTGTGAATAAACTCGCCAGGCACGAGGTCGCACACCTGAGCAACCATCATAGTTAACAGGGCATAGGATGCTATGTTGAAGGGCACACCCAGGAAAATATCGGCGCTGCGCTGATATAGCTGACAGCTGAGTTTGCCATCAGCCACATAAAACTGAAAGAAGCAATGACAGGGAGGCAACGCCATTTGTTCAACATAAGGAACATTCCATGCGCTAACAATGATACGACGAGAGTCTGGATTGTTCTTTATTTGCTTTATGATATTGGAGATCTGATCTATGCTGCCGCCATCAGGACTTGGCCATGAACGCCATTGGAAGCCGTAAACGGGACCGAGGTCGCCGTTTACATCAGCCCATTCATCCCAGATACGTACGTTGTTTTCTTTTAGGTAGGCGATATTCGTGTCGCCCTTCAAAAACCATATCAGTTCATGAATAATAGACTTGAGGTGCGTTTTCTTGGTAGTCACCAGTGGGAAACCTTCGCTAAGGTCAAAGCGCATCTGGTGTCCAAAGATACTAATGGTGCCTGTACCTGTCCTGTCGTGCTTTTGTGTGCCTTCCTGCAGCACCCGGGTCATCAAGTCAAGATATTGTTTCATGGGATTATCGTGTTTACGCTTGTATCGCAGAATCGTACATATTCCATCAGGCAGGATACAGATTTGGCAAATGTACCTTACATTTGGCGAAAAGCAAGGCGCTAATATATAGAACATGATTAATTTTCCAAATGCCAAAATTAATATCGGTCTGAATATTCTCAATAGACGTTCCGATGGATATCATAATATTGAAACGGTATTTTATCCTGTAAAGATAAATGATGCTCTGGAGGTTGTTGAGTCTTCGGAACTCCGCTTTACTACTTCCGGTATTGAAATTCCGGGCTTCGCCAATGAAAATCTATGCCTGAAGGCTTATGAACTGTTAAGGGCAGACTATGACCTTCCCTTGGTGCACATTCATCTCCACAAGAACATTCCTATCGGCGCTGGCTTAGGCGGAGGATCTGCGGATGCCGCTTTTTTTATTAAATTGATGAATGAAAAGTTTAACTTAGGAATGGACATGGATGCAATGGAAGGGTATGCCAGAACTCTGGGTGCCGATTGTGCTTTCTTCTTGCATAATAAGCCGTTGTTTGCCAAAGAAAAAGGCGATGTGTTCGAATCCGTTGACATTGATCTGTCTGCTTATCACGTGGTATTAGTGATGCCCGACATTCATGTATCTACGGGTGAGGCGTATCGTGCTGTCAGACCGGCTGTGCCGCAAACCTCCTTAAAGAACCTCGTGGAAGCAGCACCCTCTCAATGGAAGGCAACGATAAAGAATGATTTCGAAGAGGGAATATTTAAGATACAGCCTGGAATACGGGGAGTAAAAGTCGCTTTGTATGAAGCAGGAGCAATATACGCGTCGATGAGCGGGAGTGGTGCCTCTGTGTACGGCATCTTCGCAGAGCAGCCGGATCTTGAGAGTCTTGAGTTAAAAAACCGCGTGTTCTATAATATTTAATAATTTAGCCAACAATCAAAATCAACAACATTGAAGGAATCTAATAATTTACGTATTGACTTTGGAGTTTCTGAAAGAGCATTTTTTATTATGAGTGTCTTAATAGGAAGTGTGTTTCTGTTTGCCTTATATCATTTAATACAACATCCTGATAATGGGACAATTTTTCGTTTTGTACTGATTTGTGTAATTGGAATATTCAATATGTCTCAAACTCTTCCCAGAAGGAAGAATTTTATTGAGTGGTCTGATGAACGGTTGAAATATAAAGTCCTGAAATATTCAGGAGATGTTGACTTAAATACCGTGAAAAGTATTACTTATAAAGATGCTGTGGTTAAGATAATCTTTAAGGATGGCCGTGAAGATATGTTTGTTATTGATCAAGCTACGTCCCCACGTCAGAAAACAACCATTAAGTCACGCTTTGAAGCCCTTAGCGCGCGATTTCCGGAAAATAGTTAGTGCAAATCGGTTACTTCCGACTTACTCCACTTAGTATAAATTGCTGTTAGTTGATTATCAAACTTAATTCTTGGATAATTGTTAAGGATATTTACTCAATCACATTAACTTTACAGGAATTATTACAGAACAACATGGCAAAAATTACAGAACAAGACATCATTGTTTTTCTGAAAGACAAAGTTGAATCTTTGAAAGCAGAATTAAACAAAGCACAATCAGCGCTTGAAGCGTTTACTAATTCGGGAGTAACAGCTCCATCAAAAGCTGTAGCAGAACCACGTGTTCCCTCAGCTCCAAGAACTCGTAAGACCGCACCAAAGAAAGAAGTTAAGGCGATGGTTGTTCCTGAAAGTTATGACGAAAAGCTTAAGCTTGATTCAAAGATCGCTTATGTGCTTTCGCAGAATGGACCTCTTTTTAATACAGAAATTATTGAGCGTCTTCAGGGCCAGGAGCCAGACAAGGATGCCGATAAACTTTCCAAAGCCGTAACGGTGAAACTGTCCGCCTTACATAAGGCAGGTCGTATAAAAGGAGCAAAAGTTGGTCGTAAGTTTAAATATGAGTTATAGGCAACATCATTGTTGATATCACGATATTTAATAATGTGGACAGGATTTTGATCCTGTTTTTGCAATATAAAGCCTGTTGTCTTAGGATAATGGGCTTTGTATTTTATCATTGTAAGCATTTACGTACATTCCGCTTATGAGTTTTATATAGGAAGTCGACGTGTTAATCATAAATCCGTATCTTGCGGTGTTTATAAAACCCTGCGCGGCAAATTTGCTCTGGATATGGAAACTAATGAGCGCCACTTAACTTGCGCTTTTAGTCGATAATTTTTATTAACACCGGTAAGAATGGAGTATGCTGTGCGGTCTTATCTTTGTTAGTAATAATCAAACCCATTTTTAAGGCACACCACGCGTTAGCGGTTTTAGGCGATGCTTAATCATGAAATTCAAACTTTTATTTTTTCTGCTGCTCTGCTCATGTTATGTGCTGCAAGCGCAAGTACGAAAACGCACATTAAGTGGACACGTTAAAGATCTCGTAAGCGGCGAAAGTCTGCCCGGTGCTGTTATTGCTGTTAGCGAGTCTTCCTATAAGACCTCGTCTAATTCCTATGGTTTCTTCTCCATAAGTGTTCCCGCGGGGAAAATTCGCGTAGCGTTTTCCTATGTGGGGTATCGAACGAGTATTATAGATTTGAGCCTGTCGGCTGATACCGCTCTGGAAATGAAACTGGAGCCCGTAGCGAATATCATGAATGAAGTGGTTGTAAGTGGCGCCCGGCGCGAAAATGTAAGTCGTCCGATAAGTGTGCAGCCCCTTACCGTCGCCGAAATCAGACAGCTGCCTCCTTTCCTGGGAGAAGCTGATCTTATAAAATCCTTTCAGTTATTACCTGGCGTAAGTTCGGTGGGCGATGGCGCTTCCGGATTTAATGTTCGGGGAGGAGGGGTAGACCAAAATCTGGTGCTATTGGATGAAGCTCCATTATATTTTACTTCACACCTGTTTAATCTGTTTTCTGTTGCCAATCCTGATGCTGTAAAAGATGCCAGTCTTTATAAAACTGAAATGCCTGCACGCTTTGGTGGTCGCTTGTCATCGGTTATGGACATACATCTTAAAGATGGCAATAATCAGAAGTTCGGAGCGGAGGGCGGCCTGGGGCTGATTGCCAGCAGGCTGATGGTTGAAGGTCCGTTGATCAAAGATAAGAGTTCTTTCATTGTCAGCGGCAGGCGCTCGTATACGGATCTCCTTACCAAGACCTTTGGTAGCGGAGATATTAAGGATAACTCCGTTTATTTTTACGATTTGAGTGCCAAGATAAATATCGCGTTGAGCAATAAGGATAAGCTGTTTTTATCGGGATACTTTGGTAAGGATCGTATTGATGCCGCCAACCGTTTTCTTCTGCAATGGGGTAGCAGCACTGGAACGTTCCGTTGGAACCATGTTTTTAATCCTCGCTTATTCGCTAACACGAGCGTTTTGTATTCTGACTACAGGTATAAACTTGGAAACACCACCGCAAATTCAGCATCTGGATTTATTTGGAATGCCAGCATCGTCGATTATACATTTAAGAACGATTATATGTGGTATCCCGCCAACTTGGGAAATGTGCATTTCGGGTTCGATGTGCAGCTACATGATTTTAAACCCGGTACTGCCGAGCCAACGAGTGTCGCCTCAGCCTTAAATACCATTACCATGCCTCCTCAGCGAGCTGCGGAATACAACTTGTATTGGGATCATGAGCTAAACATAAGCGACGCGTTTTCCGTAGAATACGGTTTGAGGTATAACGTATTTCAGAGTTTAGCTCATGGACAAACAACGATTTACGACTATGAAGGAACTACCGGTCTGCGTAAGCTCCCTGTAAATGCCCGGGTTTTTGAAAATTGGGAGAATATAAAAACCTATGGCAGCCTGCAACCTCGTATCGCTGTAAAGTATCAGCTTAACGGAGAGTCTTCACTTAAGGCCGCCTATAGCCGTGCAACACAAAACTTACACCTTGTTACGAATACCATTTCGTCAAGCCCTCTTGATATCTGGACACCTAGTTCCTATAACGTCAAACCGGAACATGCCGACCAGTTTTCTTTGGGATATTTCCGCGAGATTAGCGAACATCAGTACAGTGCTTCCGCGGAGCTTTACTATCGGCGTTTACATAACCAGATAGATTATATTGAAGGTGCGGAAACATTATTGAATGAGGATCTTCCGGGAGACATGCTTTTTGGAAAAGGAAGAGCATACGGTGCGGAACTTTATCTCCGTAAAAACGCGGGGCGACTAAATGGCTGGGTAAGCTACACCCTTGGACGCACAGAGCGGCTTATTGAGGGTATTAACAATAACGAGTATTATCCTGCTCAATATGACAAGACTCATAACCTGATCCTTGTGGGGGTGTTCCAGGCAAAGCCGCGCCTTTCGCTATCCGCTACCTATAGTTTTGCTACAGGTGCGCCAGCGACATTGCCCGACGCGCAGTTTGAGTTTGAAGGAATTCCTGTACAAAGTAATACTGCGAACATGCGCAATAACTATCGTATTCCTTCGTACCACCGGCTCGACATCTCCGCCACTTTGAAAAATAAGAAAAAGGAAGGTAAACGCATGACTAGCGAATGGGTGTTTTCTTTATTCAATGCACTGAATAGGAAAAATGCCTTTTCAATATATATGCGCCAGAATGAAGATCATCCGGCACAGCTTGAAGCTGTACGTTTTTCAATGTTTGGATCCGTAATTCCTTCGGTAACCTGGAATTTTAAATTTTAACTATGAACAAGAGTATATTTAACATTCTCTGCATTGGCGCAATATCCTTATTGCTGGTTGCTTGCGAGGATGTTATAGATCTGAAAGTAAATAACGCGCAGCCACTGATGATCGTAGAAGGCTGGCTAAGCAATAAGAGGTCGGATCAGTTTGTGAAGCTTTATCTCGCTAAGCCCATCAACGGAGCCGGAAGTTATACCCCTGTTAGCGGGGCGAGCGTACACCTGCGTTCCAGCGCCGGCTTAAACGCGCTGTTGACCGAGAGTAGTCCCGGTGCTTATAAGTTACCCGCTACAAGAGTTGCTGAAGGGGTTACCTATAACCTGAGCATTGACTCTGAATATGGTAGCTACGAGGCGAGTACTACGGTAAATAGAATGTCGCTAACAATAGATTCCTTAAGGTTTCAATACAACGAAAAATCTATTGCCTACAGTGAATCCGGGTATTACCCCTATATAAGCGGACAGGAGAAGCTTGGCAAAGGCGACTATATGATATTGAAGGTATATCGTAACGGAAAGTTCTTAACAAGAGCCCGCGATCTTAACATTATCGAAGATCGTTTTATTGATGGTAATTATCTGATGAATTCGGAACTCGATATTGACAGCCCTTTTGTTGAGAATGACCGGGTAAAGATCGAGGTGTGGTCGTTGGACGAGCAGGCATTTGATTTTTGGACGGATATCCGGCAGCAGCTACTCAATGGCGGGGTGTTTGCCACTCCTCTTTTCAATACACGCAGCAATATTAAAAAGACAAGTCCCGAAGCGATTGCTGTAAATGGTTTTTTCGGTGTTTCGCTAGTGTCGTCAATAGAAAGAATCATTCGTCCTGCTAACGCTGAGGTGGAAGTTTTAGGAAGATAAATCAATTGACATATTCGTGGCATACTTTCTGCTTATTTTGTGTCTAAACACACAAAGGATTTCGTAAATTAAATTTGAAAATGAGGGAGTCTTAGAATAAAAACCATATACGCTTTGAATGCCCCAGAACGGTGGGGTAAAATGTATGGATAAACTCTATGACCTTCGCAGAAATGTAACATCAATGGAAAGGATATTGGCAAATGAAGAGGCAGACGGCGCCTATAAATTTTTAGATGAGCAGGATAAGTCGCGCATCAACAATGATAAAATCAGATTTGGAGAGTATTTTATAGCATGTAGTGATGATCAATACCACCGTATTGACCCTATAAATGTTGTGGAAAAAGGAGGGCAGATTGTTGGTCTCGATCCCGACAATCTTACAATTATCTAAGTGTTAGTCCTATTGAGATAATTGCAGGATCCCATGAGGCTGAAGCAGTAGCCACTGCCTGTAATCTGCGCACTGATGTACGAGTGCTATGCTTCAGTTAAATAATTAAATTTTATAAAATCCCTGTTTATTATATCGTAACCTTAGCTAGCATCTGTTTAGCTCTCGCTATTTACGAGGGTTTCCGCCAGGTTCACGGGAGATGCCGCGTTGGGTTTCTTTCCCTTGATGGGGTGTTTATCGGTAGTTTTCTCTTCAATTTTCTTTAACAAAGCGGGATATCTTTTCATAAAGGTCTCCGCTTGTAAGGCGTAACCTTCAAGCTTTGACATTTCTTTTAGCTTGGCAAGGTCCTGGCGGGCGAGGAAATAATTGCCAGCTACTGCCTTAATAACCACCAAGTCCTGTAGCGCGCGCATGCTCGCCGCGGTGTCATTAAGTGCTGCTGCTTGCGTTTGCGCCTGTAGGATAAACCATTTAGCCTGCGAGAATTTCTTTTGATTCATGTACATCTGTCCCAGGAAGTTGAAACACGCCAACCTGCCTTCCAGCAAATCTGAAGCACTGAAATAGGGAAGGGCTTTATTGATGATATAATATTCAGCAAGCTTCGACTTGCTCTCCGCGGCTTTAATGCGAGCTATTTTGAAATAGATTGCCCCCAGGCTATCTCTACGACATACTTTTTCATATTCGTTTTTTGCAACATCGGCATAACTGAACGCCTGTTTCAAGTCTTTTCGCTGAAGATATAAATTACATATCGCTGTGGCTGTGTTTCCGGCGAGCACCGCTTCTCCTTCTTTTGACTGTATAGAATAAAGGTCAGTGTAGTCTTTTATAGATTCGGGAAACTTACCTTGCTTAAGTTTTTCAGCTATTAATGTCTCGCATATTTTTGTGTAGGCGTCGAAGTTGCGATTCTTAAGGTATAAGGATCGCGCGGTGGCGTATTGTGCCAGATACTCCGGATTTTTTTGCTTGTGCATAAGGTCTCCCAGCTTAGTTCGTATGCTGGCCTGCCATTCTGTGGAATGAGGAAGCGGCGTGCGAAGGGCTTTTTTGTACAGCACGATGGCCCGGGCCGGACTATCAGCGGCAAGTGTCTCCGCGCTGTCAACAAAGTTTTTTACGTTATCGCGCAGGATCGCGTAATCAGCTGTATCGGTATCTACGGAATCCTTTGCCGGCACGCTCAGCGAGGCCGAACATAGTTGTGTATAGCTCATGGTAATCAGGAGCAGGATGAATGTCTTCAGGGAAAAGTGCTTCATACCTTATTGAAAGCAATTTATGTACCACGGACATCGTCTGAGGGCGCCTTAGCGGGTGTGAACTTTCTTTAATTCTTTCTCCTGCTTTCGGAAAATATACTAAGTTTGCAATGAATCATTTAAAACGGAAGCTATGAAAATCCTGAACAAACAAGAGCTAGACTTCAAGATTATGAAGGAGCTTAACAAGGTGCCTTTCGGCGCGAATATCAAAGATTTTTTTCTGGCTGACTTTCTTGAGAACGCCCGGTCTTACGATGAGTTCTTTGAAGGACAGGCCTGGGATGAGCTTAATGAAGACGCCCGACAAGAGCGTGTAAGCTTGTTTGAGTCATTCGTTGCCAAGTTTGATCTTGAGCGTAAGGTGTTTGATAAGTAAGTATGTTAGAGGAACTAAGAATTGGTAATGTTGTCGGCCTGCCTGATGAGACAACACTTGTTGTCAGTCGCGAAGTGCTGATTAAAGCACTCTCCAGAGCTGCGGACGATGAGATTTTCAGACCTTTAAGTCTTAATCAGAGCACGGTGTCTTTATTGGGCTTTTTTGAGGAGGAAGACGCCGTGTTCAAAAATAAAGACTTTCCGGAAGTGGCATTGGTTTTTCTTGCCGATGTTCTGGAATTACGCATTCTAAATAATGTTCTTTTACGCGAGAACATGGCTGCCCACAGATTGCAGAACCTGCTTCTCGACTTATACGGTAAACAGCCCGAATATGTGTCTCCACGAGATGAGCTTGCCGAGTCATTGCGTGCTGCCGCTGATAGTGTGCTGCATAATTATATCCCTGCAGATAAATCATTACAGCAATTTAATTTTACCCTTAATATAGAAGGTCACAGTTACAAGGTTTCTTATAAGAAAGACTTTGAGGGGTATTGGTTATTCTCTTCTTACGTGCTCCTTGTCTAAAGATATAGGAGCAAATTATAAAACGCCGTTTGCTCCTTTATTTTCGTCGGAGCTGATATTTCCTCAGCTTCGTTTTCAAATATCGCTTTCTGATGGACTGGTATTGTGCCAACGACAATCCGGAGCTTCTTTTCCACAATAGGAATTTATTGCTGCCTATTCGCTGAGAGCTGTAAATTCCTGTATGCCCGCTAAAAAAGTAGGCCACAAAGCAAGCCGCGGCAAAGAAATGTAAATACTCGCTGCCAAACAGTTCGGCGCCCATGATAGTGCAGGCCAGTGGCGTATTGGTGGCTCCCGAAAATACGGCGATAAATCCCAGTGCGGCAAAGAGACCCGTTGGAGCGTTCAGCAATTCCGATAGGGTATTGCCCAGTGTTGCTCCAATATAAAATAGGGGAGTTACCTCGCCCCCTTTGAATCCTGACGATAGCGTTACCGTTGTGTAGATGGTCTTCCATAACCAACTCCAGGTATCGGCACCGCCGGCAGTAAAAGCGCTCGGTATGGTAATGGCTCCGGGGTAAGCACCTTCTACGCCGAGTCCAAGATAGTCGGGCTTGCCATTCACAAAGCTTAGTAAGATGATGATGCAGGCTCCCGCAACAGGAATGAGCCATTTAATAGCGATAGCACGATGAAAAAGCTCTTTGAATTTATGCACGAGGTAAGAAAATAGCCATGCCGCGCCGCCAAAAAAGATTCCCGCGATGATCACCTTAAGGAAGAGAAATAAGGAGGCCGGCAGAAATCCCGCCAGCAAATCCGGTTGCAAAGAAAAGAGATCTATATGATAGGCGGTATGATGCATCCCCCAGAAACTTACCGTGGCGTCACCGAGGAACGCCGCTAGCAGACACGGCAACATCGCCCGGTAATTGAGCTTGCCAAGGGTTAATACCTCTATGGCGAAAACCGCTCCTGTCAATGGCGTGCCGAAGACCGCGCCAAATCCGGCTGCTATACCACTGGTAAGAATAATGGAGGTACCGCCGTCATCAAACCGAAACCACCGCGATACCATTTGCGCCACCGCGCCACCCACTTGTACTGCTGTTCCTTCACGACCCGCGGAGCCGCCAAAAAGATGGGTCATCACCGTGGTAAGCACCACCAGGGGAGCCATGCGCTTAGGTACGCCGCCGCCAGGCTTATGGATTTCGTCTATTATAAGATTGTTGCCCTTCTCGGCATTCTTGCCCAGCAGCTGGTAGGTGTAATGTATCGCTACGCCGGCCAGCGGAAGTAGGAACAATAACCAGGGATGTTCAAAGCGAAGGTGAGTAGCTTGGGTAAGCAACCATAAAAACAAGGCTACAAAGCTTCCGCTTATGATCGATACAGGAATGATGGCCGCGAGGTACGTGATGAATTTACGCGACTTTATTTTCCTGATGCTTCCCGATACCATGCCTTTAAATTAAGAATAGTACAATTATATATATTTGCGTGCAATGACACAAAGCTTCGATCCGCAAAAACTCGATTATCCCGTAATTCATATCCTTGCAGAATTGCGTCAGGCACTTGCACATAACAGCGCTGCTATTCTAAGCGCTGCACCAGGTGCCGGGAAGAGTACGGTGGTTCCGCTGGCAATGATGAATGAGCCCTGGCTGGCGGGGAAAAAGATTGTGATGCTTGAACCGCGCCGCCTTGCCGCCGGTGCTATCGCCGCGCGTATGGCTGATTTGCTGGGCGAAGCTCCGGGAGATCGTGTTGGCTATCGTATTCGTTTCGATAATAAGATCTCCGCCAGTACCCGTATTGAAGTGGTTACCGAAGGGATTCTTACCCGCATGTTGCACGATGATAGTACTCTTGCCGGGGTGGGATTGGTTATCTTTGATGAATTCCATGAACGTAACCTCAATGCTGACCTCGCGCTGGCATTATGTCTGGAGGTGCAATCGGTGTTACGATCCGATCTGCGTATATTGATCATGTCAGCAACCCTTGATATGCCTGCTCTTGCCAGCCGCCTTCGGGCCCCAGTCATCAATAGCGAAGGACGTATGTTTCCCGTGCGCGTGATCTACACCAATGAGCAGGATGAGTTCCGCATTCCCGAACTGCTGCGCGATACTGTGTTGCGGGCACTAAGGGAGACCAGTGGCGATATTCTTGCTTTCTTACCTGGAGAGGCAGAGATCGCGCGGGCAGCCGACCTGTTAAGTAGTCTGGAGGGACAAATAAGTCTGCATCCTCTTTTCGGTCGCCTTAGCCTCGCCCAGCAGCAGGCTGCTATACGGCCCTCCTCTTCCGGTAAACGCAAGCTTGTGCTTGCTACCGCTATTGCTGAAACGAGTCTTACCATCGAAGGCGTTGAAGTGGTTATTGATACCGGATTTAGACGCAGTCCCAGCTTCGATCAGCAAAGTGGTATCAGCACACTCAAGACCATGCAGATTAGCATGGATTCTGCTGATCAGCGTATGGGACGCGCGGGGCGTATCAAAGAAGGTGTTTGTTATCGTATGTGGTCTTTAGCTACGCAGGAGCGTATGAAAGCATTCAGAACTCCTGAAATCGCTGATGCTGATCTTTGTTCGCTTTATCTGGATCTTGCCGTATGGGGAACTTCGGATCCCTCCGAGCTGATCTGGCTGCTGCCGCCCCCTGAAAGTGCGGTGCTCGCCGCCAGGGAAGTCCTTGATACTGTTGGTGCCATTTATCAGGGGCGTGTTACAGCGCATGGACGAGCAATTCATCGTTTGCCATGTCATCCGCGTATTGCCCACATGTTGCTGATGGCTGCCGATCAAGAGCTCTTGCCTCTCGCGTGTGATGTGGCTGCGCTTCTTGAAGAGCGCGATATTCTGGATGCTCAGGCGGGGGCCGACTTTGGCGCGCGTATCAATAATTTGAGGATGATGCGTCAGCGGGGTACGCTAAACCTGCGGCTTGTTTATATTGAAAAGGTGGCCGCTTCTTATCGACGTATGTTCCGGGCTGCGCGTGAAGATGGAGCATTTGACGACTTTAAAGTAGGCCTGCTCATAGCCACCGCTTTCCCCGAACGTATCGCATCTGCCAGAAAAGGGCATGATGGGCAGTTTTTGTTAGCTAATGGCAAAACCGCGGCGCTAGATGCCGCTGACGCGCTGGCTCGTGAGCCTTTTATTGCTGTAGCTCAGCTCGACGGACGTAAAGGACTGGGACGTATTTTTCTCGCGGCGCCGATTAATGTCGAGGAAATTAAGGCTATGGCCTCCATTCAGGAAGTCATCACCTGGGATGTGCGAAAGGGAGGATTGCAGGCGCGTAAAGATCTTAGGATTGGAAGCGTCATTATTGGTTCAGAGCCTTTAACAGTTGTTCCGGAGGAGGGACGACGGGCGGCCATCGTAAAGGTGCTCAAGGATGAGGGCGAGCGGCTCTTGTCGTTTGATGACGATGCGCGGCAACTACAGTATCGTCTAAGCTCGCTCAATAGCTGGCGCCCCGAATTATCCTTACCCGATCTTAGCATCGCCGCCGTTCTCGGCAATGCGGAGCATTGGTTCGGCCCTTGGTTTTCATCATTGAAAAAGAATGAGGATATAGGTCGGCTAAACCTTGCCGGGATCCTCTGGCAGGGATTGGATTATGAACAACAAACTATTCTTGACAAGCTGGTTCCTACACATCTGAAGGTGCCAAGTGGTTCGCAGATAAAATTATGCTATCATGCGGACGGTGCTCCGCCTGTGCTTTCCGTGCGCTTACAAGAAGTGTTTCAGCTTTTTGATACGCCTACTATAAACGATGGTCGCAACAGCGTGGTCCTGCATCTGCTATCACCGGGATTTAAGCCGGTACAGGTTACTTCTGATCTGCGAAGTTTTTGGAATAATACCTATTTCGAAGTACGTAAAGAGCTCAAACGCCGGTATCCCAAGCATTCATGGCCAGAGAATCCGCTCGAAGCGGAAGCCGTACGGGGCGCCCGCCGTCGGCAGTGAAACTTCCCGCAATTCCTGCCGCATTTATTTTACACCCCCTTTTACACCCTCTTCCCCCCCCCATCGAGGGGTACCAGCTACCCACCTGGTTCGAGTCTGACTCGAGA
>DKIV01000040.1 GCA_002454425.1 Sphingobacteriaceae bacterium UBA6709 | reverse complement strand
TGTACTTTCCTCGGAATATCCAGATGGCGACTACCTTGATTTATTATATGTTCACAAGGACTGCCAAAGGCAGGGGATTGCCGATATGCTTTATTCCGAAATTGAGAAGGAAGCGATTAAGAGAGAGGCAGTCGTTTTAAATTCGGATGTTAGCAAAACCGCAAGACGCTTCTTTGAGAAGAAGGGTTTTCTAGTGATATTGCCACAGACAAACATCGTTAAGAACGTGGAGATTATAAACTATAAAATGACCAAGGCATTGTAGTAATAGCAGCTTGTGTCGCTATAGTGAAAAGGCAATCCTCCATGGTAGCCGGCAGTAGTGTAAGGAAAAAAGGCCTTGGAAATAACGAATGACAGGGCCTAATAATTTATTTTAGACATCTGTCCAACCTGACATTACCCGTTCCAGAGGATACTCAATTTTTTGATACGTAATATTTCAGGTTCAAGGTTCAATTTTTTGACTTTGTAGACGAGTCTGAAAGCCAAATTATGGAATATGACCTGATTGCCCCTAAAGAGGCACCAGCATCCAAGCAGCAATGGAGGCGACAACGTAAGTGTTGCCTTCATAACAGAATGCAGGCGTAGAAGTATGGAAACGACGACAAGCGTGATCAAAGCATTGTACCTCTCAAAGGTTCACGCTGCAACTTTTAAAAGATCCTTCTAAAAATTACGTTGTCGAGTGTCGCTTTTAAATCAATACCACAGTTATCAGGCATTTTGATCCCACAACAGTGGTTTATAAATGGATCTTGAACTTTATTGTCTTTTCTCAAGCCGTCGGATCTTTCAGCATGGTTTGTGATCCGACGGCTTGTATGTTTTCTCTTTATAATTTCGAGATCCTCCAGGTTTTTAATCAAAATATTAATACGATAAGCGCATACATATTTCCAATCAGGAAGATTGCGGCCGGTAATAAATCAATCTTGTTTAAACGTTTGTAGTCTTTGAATAAAATTGCTACCGCAAGACTTGAAGAAAGGATGAGTAGGGCACTACTGAACATTAGAATTTGTTCGAAGGTGTTACTTATGACTAATATAATGGTAATGACATACTGGATGATAATACTCGGCAAGGGGATTCCCTTCGCGTTGTTTCTTGCTGTTATTCCTAATGTCCCGCTTATCATGGTTGATAGTACCCTTGAGCCGGTCCATATCAATGCGCTGATGCTTGAAACCAGAAGCACACTAATTAGTGCGGCAATCATTTCACCGCCCGAGTGTCCAAAGAGCCTCTGGGAGACGACGGCGCCGACTTCAACGACCCCTTCAAGCTCTTTTAGTGGAACGACCTTAAGAAAAACGTAGTTTAATAGTACGTAAAGCAAGGTTACAAAACATGTTCCCAGAATAATTGCGAACTGAATATTTCGACCAGGCTTGTCGATTTCGTGAAAAATATAAACGCAGGCGTTCCATCCGGAGTAAGCGAAAGAAACATAAATAAGCGATGTTCCGAATCCTGCGCTGTAAACTAAATCGAGATCATTAGTGCTAAGTACAAATGGAGTGCCCTGCGCATTCGTAAACAAGCCGAAGCCAATAAATACAACTAGTAAAATAACCTTTAATAGCGTAGTGTAGACTTGGAACTTTGCGCTTATACGAAGACTTAAACAATGGACTAATGTGATCGCTGTTATAAGTAAAACTGCAGCAAGCTTCAATGGGAGCTGCTGACTAATTTGCGCGAAATATCGGCAACATGCCATTGCTGCCAGTGCCACGGGTGCAGAAAATCCGGCAAAGATGGTAATGAAACCTATCAGATGAGAGAAGCCCTTTGGATAATTCTCCCGTAGATAATGGTATTCCCCTCCCGAACCGGGATATAGCCGCGCAAGCTTTATATAACTTAATCCGCCGCATAGTGCCATTATTCCCCCGCAGATCCATAAAAAAATTAGCACCGGAAACGAAGGTAAAGGGCCCACTTGAAACCCTAAACTTGTAAACACGCCTGTCCCTACCATGTTAGCCACGACAAGGGAGCAGGCAGTTATAAAGCCTATCTTCTTAACGCTCATCGTTTCTGATGAGTTTTCTTAACAGCTTATAATAATTTACGGAACTATCTTTGCGTTCAAATTTCTTCCTTTCCTTTTTGTAGTTCGCAAGTTGAACGGCAGCTTTTTTGTAAATAACAGAATCTACGGTCCGTGGCTTAGTGCCTTTGGGTATAGCATAAACAAAATGACCTACGTTGCTACTGTAAACCGGGATTTGGAAAAAGTCGCGTTCAACATGTTTGCCCGTTTGGTCTGAACTTTTTGCCGCATCGATAAAGAAATCTACCGCATGATCAGGATATCCAAACATATAACCATATGATCTCAGTCGATTAAGTCTTTCCTCATATTCCGTGGTACTAACAACAAGTTCAGGTTTACTTCCTGCCGCTATTCCGAATTGCGCGTAAAAGGCCTGTTTTGCTCTAACCAACGAGTCCATTAGGCTTTTTCTGTATATCGTGATTTGCAGAATTCTGCGAGCACCCAGATGCATATCATAGGGATTCATCATAAAGTTGAGATCGCCGAAATGCAAGGAATTTACAATGTGCTGGTACTGCTGAAGTTTCTTCAAATCAGCAGATGTGGTATCAAAGGAAGTCCAATTTTTAGTATTTGTCGTGTCGTCATTCATGATTTTTAAACCCAGCGTTCTAACGCTACTAATGGGTTTCAATCTACCCGTAATTGTAAATAACCCTTCATTTTCGAGAGCCGATTTTATGAGAGAATCCGCAACTTTTTTGTCACTAGCTGATAGTCGGGCGTAATCTGATTTTCTTAAAGAACAGGAAGCCATAAGCACGATTAGAAGAATGGCCAGAGCATGTGTTTTTTTTTTCATTAAGTATGAGTTTTGGGTGAATGTTTTATATTTGCAACATGGTTGCGATTTATTAAGCGCTGCAAATCTACAGATACTGCTCTCAAATTTTTTTTTGCAAATCTATTTATAATGTTTCTAAATAATATACTTTTGCGAAAATAATTTACACATATCATCGTGTTTTCGGTTCGGTGATATTCTAAAATTGATTATTAGATAATATTTTATAATGAACATATTTTACACTTAGCAAGCTTTAACATGGCTCCATAATCAAAATCGCTTAAATCCGGAGACAAGCGACTCTCGTGATTTCCATTAAGGGCACGATATTTCATTTTGCTTGGGGCTACTTCATGTAGGGATCCCAACGTCAGAAAATGAGTACTATTTCTCATTAGCACAATCAATCTTGTTTAATTTTATGACAATATATTTTTCGAATCTGAGAAGTGTTTTCCTTGTAATGTTAGCCTTAACATATTGGGGGAATTACGTATATGCTCAGCAAAGCCAGTCGCCTACGCATAAGGTTCGGGGGCACGTTTATTCGATAGAGACAAACCAGAAGCCGCAAGCAATGACTGGCGCGTCGATTTCCATTCCTACTTATGGAATTAACACTTACAGCAGCAACGACCGCGGTAGTTTTACATTAGGGAATGTGCCGTTCGGCAAGGTAAACTTAACAGTAAGTTTTTTAGGTAAAGTAACCATCGATACCTTGATAGACGTGAATGGCGATCTTGATCTCAATTTGTTCCTGAAGGACGCCAACTTCAAGCTAAAGGAAATTGCGGTTGTTGCTACTGAGGCAAAAGCAGCCACAGGAACCTCCTCAAAAATTTCAAGAACAGCGATGGATCACCTGCAACCGCAAAGTTTAGTCGATGTTTTTTCACTTTTACCAGGAGTACAGATAACAAATCCTTCGTTATCAACGACGAAGCAATTATCGGTACGCTTACCTGTTTCTACCGAGAGTAACTTCAATTCCTTCGGCACCAGCATCATCCTGGATGGTGCGCCGATTTCTAATAATACCAACTTACAGGCTCTTTCGCCGGCCGTGAATGGTGCCGGATCTTCGTTGAGTGGCGGCGCATCTCCTGCTGGCGGTTTCGATGTAAGAAATATAAGTATGGACAACATTGAGTCGATAGAGGTGATTAGAGGTGTTCCGGGCGTTGCCTATGGCGATGTTGCTTCTGGAGCAGTGATCGTTAACACCAAAGCCGGGGTAACTCCTTTGGATATTCGCGCCCGTATTAATGCCAATTTAACGCAGTTTTCGGCAGTTAAGGGAACAAATATAGGTCCCGATGCCGGAGACCTGAACTTGGGTGTAGATTATGTGCGTGAAAAAAAAGATCGAGTCCAAAACTATCAATTTTATGAGCGTCTTACCGGTAAAGCTGTGTACTCAAACGTGTTTGGCGCGTTACGCTCGACTACTTCCGCCGATGTTTTTTATGGAAAGGACGTGCGTCGGCGCAATCCTGATGATGAGATTACGCGCACACAGTCTAGCGGAACCGATCTAGGCTTTATTTTCAACACTCGCGGTAGTATTGCTGTAAAAGATTCGTGGCTGCGAAGTTTAAATTACCTGGCTAAAGTGGGCTACATCCATAAAGATTCCCATTATGAATCTCAGCTAACAGCGGCGAACGCTCCCTATTCTATGACTTTTACCGATGGGGCTATACTTTCTAATAAACCTGGTATGGATATTTACGACGAGAATGGAAATAAGCTTACGAATATTCCAACGCAGGATCGCGACAAATATGCAGTCTATTTGCCTAGCACCTATTTGGGTAGCTATGACATCGATGGTCGGGAGTTTAATGCTTTCTTCCGCGGAGATGCGACTTTCTTTAAAAAGATTGGTGCTACTGACAATCGCTTTATTGTCGGTGTAGATTTTAAATCGGATAAGAATTTCGGTGATGGCAAGACGTTTAACGACGATTTACCCCCTTACCGAAATCTCTCAATGCTAAATGCAACATTTAGAGTTCGTCGGTATAAGGATATTCCTGCCATGACGCAGTTTGGTGCTTATGCCGAAGATAACTTCCGGTATGGTATTGGGGATGGGTATCTAAATATAAGCGCTGGATTAAGGTACGATGCTTTCTCAGGGAAAAATCATGCGCTGTCGCCTCGTATCAATGCTTCCGTAGATGTAGTGCCACGTGTGTTGAGCATTCAGGGAGCGTATGGTAAGCTTGCAAAGGCACCCTCAGCACTTTACTTGTATCCTGAAGACGCGTACTTTGAATATGTAAATATCAATGAAATAGGAAGCTCGGCTATTCCGCAGGATCAACAGGTTTTAATGACGACTACCCGTCGGTTCAGCACAGAAAACCCTGATTTGAAAGTTGCCGTAAACGAAAAGTTTGAATTAGGCATGCGTTTGAATTTTGCCGCCAATAGAACATTGAGCGTTACTGCATTTAAGGAAAATTTGAACAACGGTTACACCTTAGCTTACGGGCCGAACACCTTTAAGCCGCTAATCTTCAATGAATATTCCCGGGTTGATCCAACGCAGGCTGTGTATCGCCTGGCAGCAAGCAATCCAGTGTTGGCTAAGTATTATACACCTACCAATAACCTGGTGATGAAAAGTAAGGGGGTAGAGTTTGACTTGAATTTGGGTCGCTTTGATGCGATAAACACATCGGTGGCATTGAACGGTGCCTGGCTTCGAGTGCAGTCTTACAATAAAGATTATACATATTTTGACAAATACAGTTCAACCGGCGGCGCTGGCAGAACCCACATCGGCTTGTACGAAAAGGGGCTGGCGAAAAGAACAGATCAATCATTTCTTACCACCTTACGTACCACGCATAACATTCCTCGGTTGGGCTTAGTAATGACGCTTGCTACCCAGGTGATATGGAATGAGAGTAACTGGACCAGCTATGGTAACGACTCTATTCCTGTAAAGTATATTTCGAAACTGGATGCCAAAATCTATGATTTTGACGCCAGTCGAAAAGGCGAGCCTGAGTTTAAAGAGTTGCTCGATTCGCCTAATCCTCGCAATTACTTAAAAGAATCATATAAGCCGGCTCTTAGCTTCAACTTCAATTTAACGAAAGAGGTGGCTGACTTCATGCGCGTATCATTCATGGCAAATAATATGTTCCGTAGTTACCCGATCGTCGAATCGAAGCGCGATCCCGGAACTTTCATTCGTCTTAATAATAATTTTTTCTTTGGTCTTGAGATGGCCATAACAATAAAATAAGTAGTCATGAATAATTTAAAGTCATTCATATTTCCATTGATTATTTGCTTGCTGTTTAGCCAATGCAAGCGTATCGATGATGCCGCGGATGCGAAAAAAGTAGGGGCTTGTCAGATTTCAGTGAACGCCTCTTCAAAAGTAGATGGGTTAGCACTGAAGGGATTAAAGATAGTTTTAGAGAATTTTGCTGAAGGTTTTAGAAAGGAGATGCAACTGGATGGTGTATCTACTCAGGTAAGCGGACTAATTCCGGGAATCTATAGTATTAATATCTCAGGGCGTGTTGAAAATGCAAATGGAGAAACTTATTATGTTAACGGCAGCAAGATCAACTATCCCGTACTTAAGGACGGCGAAGCCGTGGATATATCCATTGCAGGAACGAAGATAAGTCCGCTTATTTTTAGTGAGATATTCTACGCCGGAACTTCTCCGTTTTATTTCAGAAATCAGTTCTATGAGATCTATAACAATTCTGACGAAACTATTTACCTGGATGGTTTATATTTCGGAAATGTAACTCCAGGTAATGCAACTACAGTTAAGCCTTTATGGCCTTCAGAAGATGGCGAGAAATATGTATACGTTGAGCGTTTATGGAAAGTTCCGGGAAATGGAACAGACTATCCATTAAAGGCGGGAGAATCATTTGTAATCTCTCAGTTTGCGGCTAATCATAAATTGCCGTTGTATAATCCGGCATCTCCAATTGATGGCAGTTCTTCTGAGTTTGAGTTCAATATGGATAATCCCAATTTTCCTAATCAGCCAGCCGTAGACATGGTTCATGCCTACTATAATGGATCGGCATCAAAAGGGTCGCTACCTCAGTTTTTAACGCCAGTATTTGGGGGCGCATTTGTGATTTTCAAAGTTCCGGCAGGCACAGCCTACGATCCTGCAAATGACCCAAATATGAGAACCAGAAACATGGTTAGCTCCAGTACTACGCTGTATGCAAAAGTTCCGAGAGAGTATGTTCTTGATGCTGTAGAATGCGGAGATAACGCGAATTCTATCAATGGTAAACGCGTTCCGTCTGTTCTGGATGCCGGTATGACTTATGTGGGCGCTACCTATAATTCACAGGGGGTAGCGAGAAAGAAGGCAGCAGAGAATGAGGATGGTACACCGGTCTTAACAGATACCAACAATAGTACGGAAGATTTTGAACGGGGTGTGGTGCCTATGTTCAGAAGGCATGGTTCTAAAATGCCATCTTGGAATCATACGCTGAGGAAATAATTGTTTGGCAACTTAATGTTAATATAATGAGGATTTTACAAGTTAAATATATATACCTGAGCGTAGCTTTAATGGCTGGGGTTTTAAGTGCCTCGGCTCAGGAAACGCCTACGCTCACATCCATCGAGCGGATGGAACGTTCTGGTTTTTGGAAGCGGTCGGGAAATGCCGGCGGAGCAAAACTCGATCAGCCTTTGCAATATTCACGACTGCAGGCCGGATTCTCTCAATACGGCGGTAGTTTCAAACGTCCCCAGCAGGGAGATTCAGGAAATATGCTGGATATTAGCACGGACGGGAACATTACTCTAGGGGAATTCCTTGTTACCGGAGCATTCGGCTTTCGCCGGGAAACGGTAGATGACGCCAACTACAATGCTTCAATTATGGATCCCTATCGTGGGATGCCTTTTATTGTGGCTGATGTAAATCCGAGCGACTGGAACAAGCAACATTACGATTTGCAGGCTACTATTACCAGCCCGACGTTGCACGAGCATTGGACACTAGGACTAGCGGCTCGTTACCAGGCTTCAAATGGGGCAAAGCTGCGGGACATCAGAACGGAGAATGATTTAATGCAGGTGCAGGTAAGCCCTTCGATTGTTTATTCGATATCGCCCAAGAGGCATGTTGGTCTAACCTTATCATATCAGAACATGAAGGAGGAGTCGGCAATGGGCAATGTCAATAATTATGTTGATCAGCCTTATTATGAGCTTCAAGGCTTGGGAAATGCAATAGACAGAGTTGGTAGCGGAAGAGCTAATAACTATGAAGGCGAGGCCTTGGGAGCCGGATTGCAGTTCCAGTCTCTTGGCGCAATAGGTTTATTTGTAAGCGTAAATTATAAGCGTGAGGCGGAAGATTTACAGGCTGGCTTTTTAACGCCTTATTACGTTGGAACGGCGCTTCGAAATATCTGGAATGCGGAGCTATCCTTAACAAAAGATACGGAACGGTTTAGTCACGTTTTAGATCTTGATTTCTACTCACGTAATATTGATGGAATACAATATATAAATCAACGGGATGATTCGGAAGATCAACAGGGCTACTTAATCTTGTTGAAAAATGTTCGTTCAACGTACAATACGACTACTGCAGGATTGAATTATAGTATTTTGAGGAAACGCAATCAGGACTATTCATGGATGGGATTGCTTGGCGTGCGCTACCAAAAGCTGTCTGATAAGTATCTGTTGCCGAACAGTAGTAAAGCGGTTGAAAATTTGTTGTTCACCACGGGCTTAAAAAAGAATGCTGTAATTGCTGAGAAAAGGGCTGCTAGCTTGCTATTTGGTGTAGAACTAGGGTATTCGGCGAACTTATCAGGCGACTATATCTACGGCGGTCCAAATGCCGATTTTCCGACGGTATCAGGTCTGGAGATGAATGACTTTCGTTATCTTAAATCCTCATTTTTTAGTGTGAATATTCCTGTTGTCTATAGTCAAAGGCTTAAGGAGAATAGCAATAAGATGTTTTTCGCCAAAGCTAATCTGGAGGGTCAGTTTACTAATAAATATGATTTTAACAGCCGTTGCTTAGCGGGATTGAATGTAGGAATTGTCTTTTAAGCTTATCGGAGAGCAGGATGATTATGCTGCTCTCCGATAGTTTTACGAGTTGGAAGGTTAGCTTAGCTAAAGGCTTCTTGTGGCTTAAAACAGCGCCTGATATTCTTGATGAAGAAATCTTGAACTTCTAGAAAGCGAAGATTTCGAGGTTCGCTATATTATGATTGTGGATATGCTATTAACCTCCATGGTGAATAGGGAATATTGATAACTGGATTTTAATTCTTTAATCTCTCAATCTTTTTTCTAAGTAGTCCGCCATCCCATTTGCCAAATAAGCAACAAACGGCCAATCGCTATCTTCACGCTCGCAGTCTATTATCGTGCTGATATAAGTCACCATATCTTCATCATTTTCAATCTTCGGAAATATTGGAGGGCATTCGTTCTTCATCATAATTGTCCCCATAATGATACGACAGACCCTACCGTTGCCATCAGCGAAAGGATGGATGAAATTTAAAAATTTATTATGGAAATAAGTTAGTGCTGTCAATAGATGATTTTCGGCAGTACTGTTGTCAATATTGTTGAAGCGGTACACAAAAAGATCCATGTGGCTAGCCATGCTAACCTCCAGATTGTAATGCGGAACATATTCCTTATCGGGAAAAAGTGGTTCTCTGGAACCTACCACGGGGAAATTACGATAATTTCCAATAAGCTCCGGCTTGAAATCTCCATTCCATGAAAGATGGCTGCCCATCAGATTGCGATGGATATCCTTTATAAGCCCTTCCGAAAGCTCAAATTCCTCAAAGCGGGAAATCATTTCTTCCAACACCTTTTGATGGTCTTCCAACTGCATGAAACTAGAAAGATTTTCCTTATTTATGAACTGATTATTAAGAAAGCGAATGGTGTCTCCGTATTTTAGCTTTGGATCTTCTATACGGGAAGAAAAGAATGAAAAATCGTTGAGGAGGTTATTTTTGAAACTTTGTTCCCACGCTGGTCTTGGATATTTAACCTGAAAAGCAGTTAATGCTTTGTTAAACCGCGCTAGGAAAGGAGGCAACATGAGATTAGTCGCTGTATTTTTGGACCAATATCCTTACCCATTTCCGTACATCTGATGGATAGGCAAAACGTCTGTTCTGTTCATCTCTAACTAAGGTCTTGCCGAAGAAAAACTTATTGAAATCATCCTTGAAAGAAGCGGGGATACTATCCAGAGACACCAATTCTTTCGCAACGGAAAGACTTTTAAGCGCAACAATATCCGATCTGTTCATTAACATATTCAAAGTCTATTTTGATTATCATATTACACATATAGTGCCAATTTATGATAAGAAAAATAAAAGTAACACAATATTCTTAGATAGTCAAACTCGTTGTGCGGTTCGATTATCTAAGAATAGATAAGAAGAAAGAAGAATTAGATTGCGCATCTCGTTGATAAGCAGTTTTTTAAAGAAAGTATTCGGCGTTACGTCGTGTGAACTGCTGATTGCCTTTTTATGTAAATGCGATTGTAATAAACACGCGCTCATCCTATCCCTTTTTCGCTAATCCCTGATTTGCATACAACTTTCGGGATTTTGCATACGACCGTTAACATATTCCTGCTGAACTTTGGATTATTGAAATTACTAGCATGGAAATGAAGAAAATAAATTTGGGAAGCCAGGGATTAACCGTTCCCATCATTGGTTTGGGATGTATGGGGATGACGGGTTTTGAAAATGGAAATATGTATGGAGAAGCGGATGAGGAGGAAGCCATCGCCACGATTCATCGGTCGCTCGAATTAGGCGGCAATTTTTTAGATACTGCCGATTTATACGGCCCTTTTCAAAATGAACAATTGATCGCTAAAGCAACAGCGGGGACTAGGGATAAGTATATTATTGCAACCAAATTTGGCTGGGAAATAGATGACAATAATAAGGTAACCTGGGCTATTAATGGCAAAAAGGATTACGTAAAGAAAGCCGTCGAACGTTCGCTTAAAAACCTAAACACCGACTATATTGATTTATATTATATGCATCGGCTCGACAAAAATACTCCCATAGAAGAAACTGTGGAGGCAATGAGCGAGCTCGTAAAGGAGGGAAAAGTTGGCTATCTCGGCCTTTCAGAGGTGTCTTCGGAAACTATAAGAAGAGCGCATGCTGTTCATCCTATCTCCGCCCTGCAAAGCGAGTATTCTTTATTTGAGCGCAGGGTAGAAGAACGTGGCATTTTGAATACCTTACATGAACTTGGAATTGGCTTTGTTGCTTATTCTCCATTAGGGCGTGGCTTCTTATCCGGACAAATCCGAACTATTGAGGATCTACCGGAAAATGATTTTCGGAGGGCTATTCCCCGTTTTCAGGAGGCTCATTTTTACAGGAACATTGAATTGGTTAAAGCCATCGAAGCTATGGCGCGCGAAAAAGAGATAAGCTCATCGCAGCTGGCTCTGGCCTGGATCATTAATAGGGGAGTTTTGCCTATTCCGGGTACTAAACGAAGAAAATACCTGGAGGAGAATATAGCCGCCTCGCAAATTGAATTAAGCGAGGCCGACCTGTCTACTCTTGATAGTATCGTGCCTTTAGGGACTGATACAGGTGATCCTTACGATGAATTTAGTATGGGACTCATTGATTAACAGTATAGTGCGGTTGCATTCTCGAAATGCAACCGCTATGCTACGCGCTAAAATGTTTAATTTAGTACTATGAATGCCATCAGTTCAATTTCGGAATTTCATCGCTTATTGTCTTTGCCTGAACCGCGCCACCCACTGGTGAGCGTAATTAATCTCGCTGAAAGTATTTTCCTTGAAGACGACATATGGAAAGGTTTTGTAAATAGATTTTACTGTGTGGCGCTGAAAAGGGAGGCTACGGGTAAGATACGATATGGTCAACTGCATTACGACTATGATAAGGGTGTCCTGAGCTTTACGGCACCGAATCAGGTTCAGTACCTGGATCTGGACAACGTTACATGTGGGTCAGGTTATCTGCTAATCTTTCATCCCGACTTTTTACTTGGTCACTCACTGGCAGCGAGAATGAATACCTATAATTTCTTTTCATATGCTGTAAATGAGGCCCTGCATCTTTCTGCTGAAGAAGAAGATGACCTTATTGGCATCCTTGCCAGGATCGACAAAGAATGCCTGCATATTGATAAGTATACTCAGGAGATCATCTTATCGCAAATTGAGTTGCTACTCAATTATTCCAACCGATTCTACGAGCGACAGTTTATTACCAGAAAGAATCATAACCATCAGTTGCTTGCTAAATTTGAAGGTCTTCTTGAAGAGTATTTTAATAGTGGTACAACAGGGGAACTGCTGACGGTACAACGCGTTGCCGAACTCATGAACTTGTCGCCAAATTACCTGAGCGATCTCCTGCGCTTGCATACGGGACAAAACACCCAACAGCATATACACCAGAAGTTGATTGAAAAGGCGAAAGAAAGACTATCGACTACTCATCTGTCGGTAAGCGAGATCGCTTATGCATTGGGTTTTGAACATCCTCAGTCGTTCAGTACACTATTTAAAAAGAAAACCAGTTTGTCGCCCCTTGAATTCCGCCAGACTTTCAATTAATAGGATGGCTGTCTCAAGGTCTTTTAACAGGATGATGTTCTGCGTTTTACTTGCTGGGTAGGTGATTGAGAAAAACGGAATAGTGGTCTTGAAAACTTCACATTCGCTGACCCGGATGCATGTTTAGTTATTTGTAAATGAGTTGTTTTGATAGGAGAATTCTGAACTTTTGGAAGGCTTTAGCTATCTGAATTCTACCATCCTTCCCCGATTGATATAATCATCTACACGAAGTTCATCTAATAAATAGTGAACTTCATCAGAAAGTAACCATGCCTTCCCTTAAATCTTCCACTGAAGCGTTTACTTTTGAAAGATGGTTCGAACAAAAAGGATAAATGTTAAAAGATTGATCATCTTTCTTTTCTCCACGCTGATATATGCGTTGTGCCAGATGCTTTTTAGCATTATCCTGATGAAAGAAGATTTATGGACTAATCTTCCTAAACAGCTATCTGCTCATTATGTCGTGATTCTCGCCATGTGTATCGCAGATTATTACTTATTGTTATTCTTAAATAAAAGGGTGCCTTATTCCAGAAATGCATTTTTTCGCATTGTAGCGGATGTTGTTGGGATCGCCATGATATGTCTGATTCTGTTATGGATATTTAATTTCCTCATATATGATGTCTTACTCGTTCCGCGGGAGGGACTGCCTTCGTTCCTTGTCAAGTTTGCATTTGCTATGTCGACAAATGTTCCGATCCTCCTGGTGTTCGAGTTGATCCATTATTTTCAGTCCGAACAAAAGGCTATCGCCGAATCAGAGAAGGAGAAACGTAAAGTTCTTCTTTTCCAGCACGAAACGTTGAGGTCACAGATCAATCCGCATTTTTTGTTTAATTCCCTGAATGTATTGTCCTCTTTAATTTACATAAATCAGGAAAATGCCAATAAGTTTACGAAGGCGCTCTCAAAAACCTATCGCTATGTACTATCCCTCAGTCAGCAACCGATAGTTTCTGTTGCCGACGAATTGGACGCGTTAGATTCCTATATATTTCTGATGAGGATGAGATTTGAAAACTCTTTCACATTTACAGTCAATAAGATATCTGCTGCGGAACGTAATGAAATTATTCCTCTCACGCTTCAACTTCTTATCGAAAACGCATTCAAACACAATAGCGCTACCGAGGCGTCTTTATTAAATATTGTTGTTGATATTGGCAATGAGCATATCACGATCTCAAATAATGTACAGCCCTCAGGGATTTCCGAGAAAGGAGGCATCGGACTAAAATACATCACCATGCAATACAAGATCTATAATAAAGAAGTCTTGGTCGAACATACCGGACAAATGTTTATCGTAAAAATCCCCTATATATAACATGAGGTATCTGATAGTAGAAGATGAGCGCTTTGCAAGCGAAGAGCTGAAGCGTATGATGATGAACTTACGTCCGGATTATATATTGGAGCAGCAAACGAAAACGGTGATAGATACCATAGGATTTCTGAGGGAGTTCACCGTTGATTTAATCCTCATGGACATTCGCCTGGCGGATGGCAGTTGCTTCGAAATATTCAATCATGTGGAAGTGAATACTCCTGTTATCTTCACTACTGCCTACGATGAACATGCTATTAAAGCCTTTAAGTTGAACAGCATCGATTACCTGTTAAAGCCCTTCGATGAGAATGAATTAGCGACAGCATTAAGCAAATTTGAGAACATTTTTCATAATCATTCCTTTAAGAGCAACTCCCGGAATTTTGAGCAACTCCTGGCTCCCAAAGTCAAAAATCGATTCCTTATAGGTAAAGGAGAAAACTATCATTATGTCGAGACTAAAAGTGTTGCCCATTTTTATAGTGAAGACGGAGTGGTATTTCTTCACACCTTCAGCGATAGGCGATATATTATCAATTACACCTTAGATCAATTAGAGCAATACCTTGATAAGCGTTTGTTTTTCCGCGTATCTCGTAATTGCATTGGAAATGTAAAGGCCATTGAGAATGCAGCAAAATACTTCAACAGTCGTTTGAAGCTTTCCTTTTCGCCTGAATGCCCGCACGAGGTCCTGGTAAGTCGCGTACGTGTACCTGATTTCTTGAAATGGATGGATGGCGTCCTCTAATAAAGCATCACGCGACAATTCCTTTGTGGAATTTGAAGATCTTGATTTTTAGAAAAAGGGAATCTATGGCTCTTATTTGGGGTACGTCTGATAGTTTTTTACTCGTTATTCACGGTAGCAATCATCTTGAATCGGCTAAGCAGTGATTCGCTGAAATCTTGTTTAGCTGATAGTAGATAAATGGAGCAAAACACGCGTAATGGCATGGTGTCGTACCCGTCCGTACTGCAACGTTTCTAATAACATCCCTGCTGAATTTCAACACTGACATCCACTTAAAATAAGATATCCAATAAATCTTCGGGGCAGAGATTCCAATTTTCCGAGCTGAGAAAGTGGAGTAGCGAATGTAAAAGCTTTCCCATCCCAAAGGTCTTACCATAAAGATCATTCGCGTAAATCTGTTTGAAAAGCAAACAGGCGATCGCCCGGGCGCTGATTTAATTTCTACTATCAGGAAAGGTAATCGTAGTAGGAGATAAATCTAGATTTATTTCATCCGATCCCTGCTACATTTCAAGCCTTCGACGCTGAAATCCACCATTTGCTGCTTCTCCGTATGAGCTTCGACCCATTCCTTTGCTCTGAATATAACAAGTAAGCACGAATATAATTTTTAAAACATTGAAGTCAATATCTCTAATTTCAGCGCCATTAGTCATGCTTGTATGTCTGAGCGCGCAAGCACAGCAAATATCTTTAAGGACAGAATATCTGGGCAATTCAGGTTACTACTACTTGCCTCCCGGAGAGAAGCCGAGAGAAAAAATTGGCGATGCCAAGGGCTCGGCGGTAGTTTATCAGGGAACCTTCAGCATGCCCTTGTCGGTAAAGGTAAATGACAAAAATCGTCCCACCGCCTGGGGGATCGGTTTAGGTGGAGCCTATGTTTCATTAAAGAATCAGCATTTTTCTGAACATATGGTATCCGAAATTATGAACGTACAAGTGGGCCTTTATCATTTACGGCCCTTGAACGACCGGTGGTCGATGAGAGCCAGTGCCGGAATAGGCCTGTTTACGCAGTCTACCGATCTTTCCAGGATCAGGTTTAAAAATGTTTTGGGCAGTGGTGGCCTCGTTTTTATACGTCATCTGAATCCTAATCTCGATATCGGTGGCGGCCTCGCGATAAACAGCTCGCTTGGGTATCCGATGGTATTTCCGGCGGTGTACGTCAACTGGCGGCGTCATGGGAAATATGATGTAAATATTGAACTTGTTGATGGTCTGGATATATCGGTAGGCTATGATCTTAACGAGAAGCTTAAACTTTCTTACGCCCTTGAGATGAACGGACAGGTAGCGCTATTGAAAAAGGATGGTGAAGAGGTAATATTCTCCCATCAGTATATCGTTACCGGATTTCGTCCGGAATTAAAACTTGGCAAAAAAGGATTATCGGCGACGGCAATGGCGGGACTTAATCTATATCGTCCGGCCTCATATAGCGACAGAACATTGAAAGGAGTATTTGCTGGAGATAACGATTATTATTTTTCTGTCTCGCCCTATGCTTCTATCGGTTTAAAGATGAAATTCTGATCATGCGAATAAAGCGTACCCTGCATACCTTTGCATACAGGAGTATTTATATCCTTGTTTATGCGCTAAGTCTGTTGCCAATGAGCGTTTTGTATGCAATAGCTTCTCTCGGTTTTATTCTTGTTTATCACATTTTTGGATATCGGAAAGCGACAGTCCTTCAGAATGTTGCACGTTCATTTCCTGAAAAGAAATATGGTGAAGTTCAGGCAATTGTGAAGAAGTTCTACACTTGCTTCGTTGGGTATTTCGCGGAAATTATAAAAAGCGTTTCTGTTCCCGCGGAAGTGCTGGATGAAAAGATAACGTTTGAGAATTTGGAACTGATAAGTCAGCATATCAACGCTAAGCGGAATGTGATTGCTTGTTTGGGGCATTGCGGCAACTGGGAGATGCTGTATTTCATGCCACACAAGATATCTCAGGAGGTATATGCCATTTACAGGCCTCTGAAGTCGCGCTCCATTAACAGACTTATGATCAAGCTAAGGTCGCGCTTTGGACTGAAATTATTGACCGATACTGAGGTTACGCGGCATGTCCTGACCAAAAAATCGGGGCCTGCGGTCTATCTTTTTCTTGCGGATCAATGTCCGGGCATGACCGATGAAAAATACAGGTTCACTTTGTTAAATCAGCAGACATACTTCTTTTCTGGTATGGAAAAGTTGGCTAGAAAGGGGCAGATGGCGGTCGTCTACTTGAATATCACCCAGCTTTCCAAAGGAAACTATAGGATAACATGCATGCCGGTATGTTCCAATGCTGAAATCACGACCGAGGGCGCGATAACCCAAAAGTACGTCGATCTGTTAACGGAAAATATTAAGGAAGAACCATATGCATGGCTATGGACTCATAAGCGCTGGAAAAGATGATTTTCATGGTTGCCATGTTCCCAAGTATAATGATACCCATTGCATTCCCGTAGATCGACTGTGCCATTTTATGAGTTCTTATTTGGGAGAATCGCTATGTTCTAAATGATGTGATCTGAGTTTCATTTGGTACTTTGTGGAATTCATGGCTATTTGTGACATATGCGATTTAGTTACCGGTTAGTTGCCTGAATAAGGAATGATTTTGCTACGTAAACAGCATTAATTGAAGAAATATTAATTAACTTTCGACATGTCTTGTGAACATAAATTTATTACCGACCTTACGTTAGATAATTTAGATTTTCAACCTGAAGTTTTGATTGTTGGTACATTCAATCCTTCGTGGCCTTTGAGTAATACTGCAACCTGGTTTTACGGCCGGACCCGTAATGCGAGGGGGAATGTCAATAATAATTTTTGGGATGTTTTGCCTCGGTTATATGGTGAGCAAAGTTTAATTAATGCCGATAGGAAGGCTTGGCAGGCATTCTGTCGCAATCATAAAATTGCTATCACTGATTTGATAACGTGTATAAACGATGCTGACGATGCAAATCCTGAACACCAAAAGCATTTAAAGAGCTATTCGGACACAGCTATTGCTAAAGAATTTAAAAAATTTGTTAAGACAGATATTGTCGCCTTGCTACGGAAATATCCTACAATCAAGCATGTTTACTTAACAAGAGGTATACTTGATCCCTTTTGGAAAGAGTTATGGCAAGGTGTCATTGAATATGCCGGTAAAAACGGGATAACAGCCACAACATTGTTAACTCCGTCGAGATATGCTTTCTATCAACAGGGAATATATAATAAGTTGAATCCCCGTGCTCCACTGGCATTGAACGATTTTGTCTTGCTTAAATGGAAAGAGAAGTTTGGACATTTGTAATAAGCCCCAATAAATGCCTTAGAATGGTAATCTCTTAGATTAAGTGCGAAGATATCGCTAGTCTGATGTTACGACTTTTTTAGACGGTAATGCTGATGTTTTTGATCTGGAATTGAGGCAGGGTAGAGAATGGAGTGGAGCCTTCGACCGTGTTGAATTATTCGGCTGCTTGTCTCTCTGATGTATAACAGGCACTCTTTTTACAATTTTTGTATGCTAATCACGTCTCGGTTTGTTAAATAAACTCCGGAAAAGATTCATGAGCTCTATTTGCTGCAGGTAGAAAGGCAGAACAACTCTCTTCGGGAGATTAAGTACGGTGATATCATACGCGATCATTTTCTGCTTTTGGATAATAGCTTGGCTGCATCAGACAAACTTTTTAATGCTCATCATGCATCCTAAATGTATTCCTTCATGATAATTATTGAATAAGAAAGCGTCCTGAATTGAAGATAAGTGAAAGCCGGTGAGCGTGGTGCGCTCATTGTAGCTGACAAAGATACCTTTATGGAAGTCGGCTATCGTTGGCTCAATGACTGAGGTTAAAAGTGTTTTTAGTTCATCTGCCTCAGCCTGTGATACCGGTTCTGTAGGTCGGGTGCCTGGCTGATACTTGCTCACTAAGCTATCGGAGATGTTTGCTTGTTGGTTGGATCCGGTATAGATCAAACGTTGCTGCGCTACAATTACATGTCCAATATTCCATATCAGATTGTTATTAAAGCCCTCCGGAATTTTATTGAGTTGGTCTAAAGAATAATTTTCGAAAAAAGTCATGAACAGTTTCCGGCTTGTCTTCCAACTGTTGAATAATGCTTCCATTTGTAATGTTAATATTTGTTTTGTAAGCCAATTGCTGTGTGAAATAATCACGAAGAGCACGCAGCCCGATGACCAGTAATAGAAAGAGCTCGCGCGCTCTACACGATTAACCGTCATTACCTAAGGACAAGGTCGATAAGATTCCTGAAACAAGCAAAATTATATGCTTTAGAATCTTATTTGAGACGACCTGCTTTTTTACAGGCGGCATGGCCTTATTTGCATTATTAGTTATTTCTCAACTATCGTTAGGTAACCTGCCCACTCGTGCTTATGTACACTCTCGTTTTATTTCCCGTAAGCGCATTGATTGTCAACTAGCTCCCTTGCAACACCCTATCCGATACCAGGCAATTAACTGGTAATTCCCTGACTGTACACTAAGAGTACCCTAACACGTACCTAACAGTGTCCGCATGTGACCGAATATAAAGCGAATAAAAAGGGTATTAAGACCGAGGGGTAGTCCGAAGGGTCGGTCTTTATACGGTCTGTATTTCGGCAGTATATATGCGCATGCGGACACTGTTAGGTAAGTGTGAGGGTACTGCCGGAGTACGTTTAGTGTACAGCAAGGCACCTTTCGGGCTACCGTCAGGGGCTGGTGAGCGCGCTGCAAGGCTTGTATCGGGTAGCGCTTGGTGAACTGCGGGGAGGAGGGGATGGAGAAATGCCTTGTTAGAGGTGCTTTATTAGCGATTGCGTTGGTTTTAAGGATTTTATTTGCAATTATTCATTGACCTGCGTTTTGTTTTTTCGTACCTTGAGCGGATCAACGCAAAGCTGGAAGCTACGCTTCACAAG
>DKIV01000017.1 GCA_002454425.1 Sphingobacteriaceae bacterium UBA6709 | reverse complement strand
CACAAGGGGTTTTTTTATGCGCCATAGTGGGGGTTTTATGAATGTTGCGCATCCCTTCGGTCCGAATGAGGCGTCTGCAAGATCAAACGAAAGTGGTCGTTTGATGTTAAATATTAGCTATATTACGAGGATATTTGCTGTGCATCAAAATGGCCAGCTGTAAATTATACTTATATATTTATGAATTTTACTAAAGGTCTGATTTTTATCTTTCTGATTATTCCCGCTTATTTATTTTCTCAAAATGCAGAGTCACCGAAGGCGAATTGGCAGAATTTGGATCTACAGCAAGATGGTGTTTTAGGAGTGAGCACCGAGAAGTTATACAATACCTTGCTGAAAGGAAAAAAAGGAAGCGAGGTCCTGGTGGCAGTTGTTGACGGGGGCGTTGATGCTTCTCACGAGGACCTTAAGGATGTGATGTGGAAGAATGCAAAGGAGATCGCCGGCAACGGCCTCGATGATGATGGTAACGGCTACATAGATGATGTGTACGGCTGGAATTTTATAGGCTCGAAGATAGGCTCTGTTCACTACGATAATCTGGAGGTTGTGCGTATGGTGCGTGCTTTGAAGGAGAAATATGAAGGTGTAATCAACAGTACGCCTATGGATGAGGCGCAGAAAAAGGAATTCGCCCTATACAAACGACTGGTGACTGAATATATGGCGAGGCTTGATGAGGCTCGCATGGGCTTCGAGAGTTTAGCGATCATGAAAAGGGGCGTCGACTCTATTCTTGCTAAGATAGGAACTGATAGTCCTACTCTTAATGATTTTCAGAGCTACAAGCCGCATAATGATATTGAAGGAAGAGTACTGAAGTTGGTGAAGACTGGGATGAAGAAGGATGCGGATTTTGGTAAATTCCGAAAGGAGTTTGATGATGCCTACAAATACTATTCAACACTGATCAGATATAATACCAATATAGAGTTTGACTCAAGGGACACCGTTGCCGACCATTATAACGACAGTGCGGAGCGCTTATATGGTAACGCGGATGTGGAAGGTCCTGATGGAGAACACGGGACGCATGTGGCTGGTATAATTGCGGCTAACCGGAATAATGATAAAGGTATAAAGGGCGTAGCAAGGGAGGTAAAGATTATCGCGGTCCGCGTTGTTCCTACCGGGGATGAGCGAGATAAAGACGTTGCCAATGGCATCATTTACGCGGTGAATAAGGGAGCCCGTGTGATAAATATGAGTTTTGGGAAGCCATTTTCGTGGGATAAAGCCATCGTAGACAGCGCCGTACGTTATGCGGAAGCGCATGATGTTTTGCTTGTTCACGCGGCTGGAAATGATTCAAAAAATAATGATATCACCAATAGCTTTCCCACCCGATTTTATGGGGATAGTACGAATGCCAACTATTGGGGAATGAATCCGAGAGTTACATATAACAATGTCTTGAGGGGCAATATGCCTATGGGTGTTCGCGGTAATCAGAATATGCGTGTGGAGCCGGATACGATAAAGTTTACGAAGCCTCAAGCCAATAACTGGATTGAAGTAGGCGCGAATAGCTGGCTGGATAATGAAAAATTGGTTGCCGATTTTTCTAACTACGGAAAGCGTACTGTGGATGTATTTGCCCCGGGGGTTAAGATCAACTCGACCGTACCAGATAATAAGTACGAGGAGAATGATGGTACGAGTATGGCAGCGCCGGTAGTCGCGGGCGTTGCGGCACTCCTGCGTTCTTACTATCCGAAGCTTAGTGCGACTCAGATAAAAGATCTGATCCTCAAGTCGGTATATCGACCAGTACAAAAAGTTAAAGTCAAAGATAGTGGGCAGAGCAAAAAGGTGCCTTTGTCTGAGCTATGTATATCGGGCGGAATTGTCAACGTCTATAATGCTTTTGAACTAGCGGCAAAATTGTACGGACCACTGGGCTAATTGCTCAGATATATTTAAAGAGAAGGAGCCTTGTGATTTACCACGATCATAAGGCTCTTTTTGTTTATCGGGGGTAAAATTGACAAGTCACCGATACCAAGCTGTTATTAAAGCAGTAATTTTGCGGTGCATTTTACGCTGTTTACACCAGCTGATGACCTATGACAAAATATCAAACACTACTGTACTATTGCTATTCTCCAATAGCAGAAGCCGAAGTATTTGCGGCTGACCATTTGGAATTCTGTAAATCTTTGGGCTTAAAGGGCCGTATTATTGTCGCCGATGAGGGGCTTAACGGAACAGTATCGGGTACCGTTGACGCGTGTCGGGAGTATATGGAGACGTTGCATAAAGACGAGCGCTTTGCAAAAACTGAATTTAAGGTTGATGATGTTGAAGAACTTTCCTTCGTGAAGATGCACTGTCGTTACAAGGCGGAGATCGTTCATTCAGGCTTGCGTAATCCCGAGATTATTGATCCTAATAAGGAAACAGGAGTACATTTGGAACCGGCGGAGTTTGAAGCTATGAAGGATAGGGACGACGTAGTGATTTTGGATGTGCGTTCAAATTATGAGCATCAGCTAGGGCGCTTTAAGAACGCGGTAACCCTGGATATAGATAATTTTCGGGACTTTCCCTCGAAAATTAACGAGTTGGCGCAGTACAAAGATAAAAAGGTGCTTACCTATTGTACCGGGGGAATAAAGTGTGAGAAGGCTTCCGCCTTATTATTGCATGAGGGTTTCAAAGAGGTATATCAACTTCACGGGGGCATTATTAAGTACGGGAAAGAAGCGGGAGGAAAAGATTTTGACGGGAAGTGCTATGTGTTCGATAATCGGGTGGCTGTAGAGGTAAATTCGGTGAACCCGGTAGTAATATCTACCTGTTTCAACTGTGGGGCGACGAGCTCCAAGATGATTAACTGTGCTAATCCGGAATGTAATGAGCATTTTACCCAATGTGATAGCTGTGGATGGCAGATGGACGGCTGTTGTTCTGAGGAATGTAGAACCCATCCCAGACGACGCCCCTACGATGGAAGCGGCTATTATGTAAAGGTTCCGCATACTCAGGGAGCTGAAGCTTAGACATTATAAAGAAAACTATTATTAGCTGCAAGGGCCACATCGGGAGATTGTGGCCCTTTCGTTTTGTAGCTTCTGAACAAATGTTGGAGAGCAAATGCCGCATCGTAATATCATTATCAGGTATTAATTTGTAACTTCATAGTACTGCAGGTAAAAAGGGGAGTATATCAGGCTGATATGTCGGTGCTTTTTATAACTTTATCACCACAAACTATAAGGGCTCATCAGGTAGTCAATTAAGCCGTGTACGAGCCGATTAATTATTCGCCAAGGATAAATATGTCTATAAGTCTTTTGCCAGGAGGTCATAAAGCAATCTTAGTGACCATCATAATTATGTTCAGTCTTTGCCTGCCTGCCCGTACGGTGAAGGGGCAGATTCAGAGCTTTGGCGTCCCCTACGTTCATAACTATAGTAAAAGTGAATACTTGTCGGGAAATCAAAACTGGTCGGCCACCAAAGATGAGCAGGGCATTATGTATTTCGGGAATACCGATGGTTTGCTGAAGTTTGACGGCGCTCGTTGGCAACAGTATCAATTACCAAGACGACAAATTATCAGGTCAGTTTGTTCGGATAAGCACGGACGGATATACTGCGGAGCATTCGGTGAGTTCGGTTTCTGGCACTATGAAGGGCAGCGCTTCTCGTATAAATCATTGAGTTCCCTATTGTCAAAAGAACAACGTCCGACGGAGGAGATATGGAAGATTTATGTAGACGGCAGTCGGGTGATCTTTCAGGCTTTCGGAGCCATTTATATATATAAGGACGGTAAAATTACCATCATCACCAAAGGCAATCCATACCTTTTTCTCTTTCAGGCAGGCTCACGTTTTTTCGTAAAGTCAATCAATGGAACACTTAAGGAGTTAAGGGGAGCTAAGCTGGAGGAAGTGGAAGGGAGTGAGCTGCTGTCGGGCTCCAATGTGCTGAGCATTCTTCCTTACGACGCGGAGAGCTATCTTATCGGTACTTCCCGGGATGGCGTATTTATGATGCGGAATGGAAAGATCATTCCCTGGGAAAGTCAGGCAAACGAATTCCTGAAACGCTATCAGTTAAATAACGGATGCGTAGTTATGGGCAAATATTTTGCATATGGTACGATACTGAATGGTATTGTGATCGTAAACCGGCATGGAGGTATTGTCCAATACATTAATAAAAGCAACGGATTGCAGAATAATACCGTGTTAAACTTGTATGTCGATGAACATGAAGGCTTGTGGGCAGCTCTTGATAAAGGGATAGACAGGATAGATCTCAACTCGCCATTTTACTTTTATTTCGATAAAATGGGTACGCTGGGGACTGTTTACGCTAGTGTAATTTTCGATAAGCGTATTTATCTCGGCACGAATCAGGGATTGTTTTACAGTGAGCTTGCGGGGGGGATAACATCCGGAGTTCAGCACTTCAATTTTCAGTTTGTAGCAGGCTCGCAAGGGCAGGTTTGGGAGTTGCACAAAAAGGATGGGCAGCTCTTTTGCGGTCACAATGAAGGCACATTTCTCGTGAGCAGAGAGGGTTTGAAGAAGGTATCAGCAATGAATGGTGGTTGGATATTGAAGGACTTGCGTGCCGACCGGAATAGAATGCTCCAGGGCACGTATAATGGGTTGGGAAGTTACGAGCGGCAGGCGGGGGGAACCTGGGTATTCAAGGCTGCCTTAGCTGGCTTTAGCAGACCGGCACGATATGTAGAGGAAAATGGCGGCGGCGTTGTATGGACGGCTGATGATTTTAAGGGAGTTTACAAGCTAAATGTTGATTCTGATTATCGCACAGTAACAGGCGTGAAGTTTTATTCCAGTAGTCATGGTTTGCCTGCTGATGATCATGTAAATGTTTTCAATATAGAGGGAAAGTTGGTATTTACGACCGCTAAAGGCCTTTACGTATATGACGATATCAATGATCAATTTAGTGCTTACGAGCGTTTAAATCAGAAATTGGGCTCTTTCGCCTACGCGCACAGAGTAACGAGGATAGCATCCGGTCAGTATTGGTTTTTTAGTAATAACAAAACCGCGCGTGTAACCTTCGGTGAGCATGGCAGTGTTGAAGTTGATTCATCGAGTTTGTCGGTCCTTAACGGACGCTTGGTTAAATACTATGAGAATATTAGTCGTATTGATGGACAGTTATTTTTGGTAAGCATAGATGACGGGGTTGCGGTATATAATGCTGATCATCATTCTGTACGTGGCGCGGGCACACGTTTGCCCGGGATGGTGATAAGTAGGGTGGAGGATATCACGAGCCAGACAAAGCTCATTTCTGAAAGCCCTGGAGGAGGGACGGTAGAGATTCCCTTTTCGCATAATAACATCCGGATCTCTTATTCATTGCCGTATTATAGTCCGGCCTTAATTGAATATCAATACTTTTTAGAGGGGTATTCCAAAGAGTGGTCGCCGCTGAGTAAGATGAATATTCGGGACTTTACGAACTTGTCGCATGGAGATTATGTTTTTAAAGTGCGGGCACGTGTAAATAGCAAAGACTGGTCATCTGCGGCATCATTTTCCTTTACCATTGCGGCCCCCTGGTATTTGAGCACCACGGCCATCGTGATTTATATCTTAATTCATGTTTTGCTGGGTCTGTTTATATATCGCCTTTACAAGAGCAATTTAAAGAGGCATCACAGGAAGATTGAGCAGCGTTTGAGTCTGGAAAAAGAAGAGGAGCTGCGGCAGCAGGAGTTAGAGGCAGAGCGGAGGGTGGCGAAGCGGGAAACTGAGCAGTTAAAGAGCGATCTGGTGAATAAGAGCAGGGAGCTGGCTACGTCGGCAATGAATATTGTTTATAAGAATGAGCTGTTGCAGAAGATTAAAAATGAGCTTGCGGGATTGAAGGACAGTACTGGAAAGACCTTGGGCGAGGAGCAGCTAAAACGTATAAATAGAGTGATTGATGAGGGGCAGAATGATGAGCGTGACTGGCATGTCTTTGAGCAGAGTTTCAATGAAACGCATGAGAACTTTTTTAAGAAATTAAAGCAGCAGTGCCCTGAGCTTGTTCCGAATGATCTTAAGTTATGCGCTTATCTACGGATGAATATGAACAGCAAGGAGATTGCCTCCCTGCTGAATATTACGCTTCGTGGTGTGGAAATCAGGCGTTATCGTCTACGGAAAAAGCTGAATCTGGATCACAACAAGAATCTTGTCGAGTTCTTTATGGAGTTGTAATCGGCAGCTTACGTTAATTGCCTTTGAGCTTATCCTGAAGATCTTTTATCGAATAATTTATCATGCGTCCGATAGGCTTGCCATCACGGTAGCTGATAACACGGAGCATGGTGGCATCTTTTGGAGCTATAAGAGGTTGGGTGTATTTGGGATAAAACTTATCTGGAAAAGAATTGTCGAAAGAGTAAAAGAGATCAAGTCCTTTGATTTCTGTATCTAAGACAATCTGCAATCGCCGTCCGGGAATTACGCTGGTGTTGAAGGATGGATCGTAGACGCTTGGCGCGTATTTAATGTTATCCGCATCGAATCGGCTGAACTGTCGTTCGACTTTTGTGATGAAATTATTCCAGTTTTTGTTGTATTTGGGCGACCACAGCGTTTCGGCAACGGCCAGCGCGCGGGGCCAGAGCATGTATTCGACATGCCGCATATTATAAATCTGTTCAGTCCATAAATTTCCCTGACCACCTTTAATTAAGGAGGCCTCGACACTGTCAGGTACTGGCTCGAATTGATACGTTTTATTTAATCTTAAGGAAGCATACACGCGAGGCTCTATCTGTGGATCCCCCTGCATATAGTCGAGGTAAACAAATTGTGAAGGAGCCATGACGACATGGTGACCAAGACGGGCGGCATCTTTGCCCCCTTTCATTCCGCGCCAACTCATTACTGCGGCGGAAGGAGCTAAGCCACCTTCCAGTATTTCGTCCCAGCCCATGAACTTCTTGCCTTTAGAGAGAACGATCTGCTCGACCTTTTTCTCAAAAAAAGCCTGCACTTCGTCCATCGACCTGAGGTTGTTGGCCTTGGCGAGCGCCTTTACCGCTTCGTTTTGTTCCCAAAAGTTTTTGGTACATTCATCGCCACCCATGTGAATATATTCAAAAGGAAATAGATCCGCGACTTCCGTAATAACCTTATCCAGGAACTCATAGACCTTGTCATTCGCCGGGCAGAGGGTGTTATCAACCAGGGCGCGAGGTTTTGATTTTGACCAGTCGATGATGCGTTCGCCGGAGCGCACCTGATATTTTGCAGCTTCGGGAGTACAAGACAAGTCCGGATAGGAGGCAATGGCCGCAAGGCTATGACCAGGGACATCTATTTCGGGCATGATGTTCACGTGTCGGTCAGCGGCATATTTTATAAGCTCGCGCATATCATCCTGAGTATAAAAGCCCCCATAGTTACGGGGTTCATCAGGTGTGGGCGGACTGAAATAACCAAAGTAGCCTTCCTTTTTCACGTTCCATGCTCCAATGGAAGTAAGCTTGGGGAGACTTTTTATTTCCAGGCGCCAACCTTCATCGTCGGTGAGGTGCAAGTGAAGGATGTTGAATTTAAAGAGAACCATTTCATCAATAAATCGCTTGACTTCATTTTTTGTGAAAAAGTGACGCGCAACATCGAACATAAGACCGCGCCAGGCGAAACGTGGAAAGTCCCTGATCTCAACACAAGGGATACTCCATGATTGCGAGGGCGCGCGGACAGCCTCTCCTGCCGGAGGTAGGAGTTGGAGCAGACTTTGAATGCCGTAGAAGATTCCGGTGGCGTTATTTGCGTGAATGTAAATGCCGCTATGGGTGATCCTGAGAGTATATCCCTCGGATCCTATAGAGGAATCCGGCTGATGAAACAACTGCAGATGTACGTTAGCGAGGGAAGGATTGCGGGTAATTTGCGTTTCTGCTCCCATGTTCGAAAGCGTACTCTTCAGAAAGGAGGCTGTTTTTTCGACCGCATTGTCTCGGGAGCTATAGATGAAAATCTTGTCGGGAGGGGTGAAATATCCTTCGCGGACTACCATATCTACCGGTTCGGGGATGATCAGTGGGCGGCTGTATTTATTTTGGGCAAGAGCGCCGCAGGCGTGCAATAGCAAGCCAACAAGAAAGATGCGTTGAAAGGTATTCATATAAAAGAAATTCCTACTATATTCACACGCCAAATGAGCAGTGAACTGATTCTCGGAGCAGTAAAAATAACTAAAAGATTTTCAGATTCAATAATCTTGAAAAACTCAATCCTGTTTATAAACTTTGCATTAAAATACTTGGTAATAAATGAAAGAACATATTCTTGTTATTGGAGCAAATGGGCAGATAGGTACAGAGCTTGTATCGGCATTAAGGGATAGTCATGGAAGTAGCGCCGTTGTCGCCTGCGATATTCGTCGCCCGGATTACGACTTTGAGCATGCCGGTCCGTTTGAGTTCGTAAACGTTCTGGAAAAAGACAAATTACATGGGATCTTTGCGAAATATAAGCCAACAACGGTTTATCTCCTGGCGGCACTGCTGTCGGCTACCGGGGAACAGAATCCGAAATTAGCGTGGGATCTGAATATGAACGGGCTCTTGAATATTCTGGATCTTGCTCTGGAAACGGGAGTTAAGAAAGTATATTGGCCTAGCTCGATAGCGGTTTTCGGACCAAATTCGCCAAAGACGAATACCGGCCAGTATTGCGTGATGGATCCGAATACCGTATATGGTATCAGTAAGCTTGCCGGAGAGCGCTGGTGTGAATATTACCATCAAAAATATAAGTTAGATGTGCGTAGTTTGCGTTACCCGGGACTTATCAGCTGGAAGGCGGCGCCCGGAGGAGGAACAACGGATTATGCTATTCATATCTTCCATGATGCCTTAATGAAAGGGAGTTACAATTCATTTCTGAATGCTGCATCGCGCCTACCGATGATGTATATGGACGATGCTATCAGGGGTACTATTGAGCTCATGGAAGCGCCGTCAGCGAGTTTACGCATTCGCTCAAGCTATAATATTTCGTCAATGGACTTTACGCCTGTAGAGCTTGCCGACGAAATTCGGAAGCATATTCCCGACTTTAAGTTAAATTATATAGAGCACGATACGCGTCAGGCTATAGCTGACAGCTGGCCGCAGTCGATCGATGATAGCTACGCACGTCAGGACTGGAACTGGAAGCAGCAGTTTGATATGCCTGAGATGGTCAAGACCATGCTTGCTCATTTAAGCAAAAAGTAGGAGTATTACTACGACGACTATAAAAGCATAAGCTGGCGGATTGCCAGGCTTTTGTAGGCAATGCGTAAATCATTTTTAGTAAGTTTGAAAGCTGGCTGTTAGATCGGCCCGCATAATAATATTACAATATATATTCAGTATATGGGAAGAGCATTCGAATTCCGGAAAGAAAGAAAATTTAAGCGTTGGGCAAAAATGGCCGTTCAGTTTACCCGTTTGGGTAAAGAAATCGCGATGGCCGTGAAAGCTGGCGGACCAAATATAGAGTCGAATTCACGGTTACGTACGGCGGTACAGAATGCGAAGGCTGTAAACATGCCTAAGGATCGTGTAGAAGCTGCTATCAAGCGGGCGTCAAGTAAGGATGAAAAGGATTACGAAGAAATTGTATATGAGGGATACGCTCCGCATGGCGTAGCTGTTTTGATAGAGACTGCTACAGATAATACAAATCGTACTGTGGCGAATGTTAGAAGTTATTTTAATAAAGTGGGCGGGTCATTAGGTAAAACAGGGTCTCTGGACTTCGTGTTTAACCGTAAGTCTGTATTTCGCTTTGACCCCGCGGCGCAGGATTTGGATGAATTAGAACTTGAGCTTATTGATGCCGGGTTAGAAGATTTGTTCGTTGAAGCTGATGAAGAGGGAAATGATGTTGCGGTAATTCATACCTCCTTTGAAGACTTTGGTAAGATGCAACGCGCGTTGGAGGAAAAAGGTATTGAAGTGAAAAGTGCTAAGTTAGAGCGTATCGCTTTAACGACTACTGAAATTACGGAGGAACAGGCTGCAGATGTATTGAAGCTTATTGATAAGCTCGAGGAAGATGATGATGTTCAGGCTGTTTATCACACAATGGCCTAATTAATAATAAATGGCGGGAGGGGCAGCGCCCGTCTCGCCTAAAGTTTTTGCCAGATGACTTTTGATGAATTTTTCTTGAAGAAACGGATAGATCTAAAGCAGTTCGCTTTAGCGGATCCTCTGTTATATGAAGAATTCAGAAAGCACTTTGAAGTGATGGGAGAGAAGAGCTTCGACCACACTAAGAAGTTCTGGTTTAATAAGCTACGTCGTTTGTATGTTCCGGAACTGGTAGTGAAGGTTGCTAAGGTCGCTGAGGAAGATAAAATTGCTTCGCAGGCCGAGGTTCTTAGTTCGCCAGTAATTGAGCAGCAAACAATGCCTGTTGAGAAGAAGTCGGATCCAGTTTCTACAGCATCGGTAGCAGGTGCAGTTAAGGCTGGTTTTAGACCAAGAAGCATCACGTCAGCTCAATCAAAGGCAGCGGAGCCTTCCCCGGAAAATGTTACTCCAGCAGCGGATCCGGTTAGTCCTGAACCTGCCCCTTCTACGCAGCAGGCAAGGCCTGGTTTCCGGCCTAGAAATGTTAAGACCGTAGAGAAAACGCCGAAAGATGAATCGTTGGAAGAGCTTAAGTCTCAGGACGGTGATCTTGCTGAGACGAAGACCCCTGGCGAAGAGGCAAAGCCGAGTGTTAAGCCTGGATTCAAACCGAGAAATATCAAGGCGGTACAACAGGCAGAAGAAAAGGAGCATCCTACATCAATTAACGCAGGCGGAAATACGACGAATAATGAGTCAGTGGCGCCTGCCGGAGAAATGGAAAAGCCTGAAGCTACAGTGGTAAAACCGGGCTTTAAGCCTCGAAATGTAAAAGCGGTTCAGCAGCAGAGCGAAACGCCCGCAACCCAGGACGATACAACAGGCGAAGCTTCGGAAGATAAGGCTGGTAGTGATGCGGAAGCGATTACACCGAATCCGGCTCCTAAGTTGGGCTTTAAGCCTCGAAATGTCAAGGCGGTTCAGCCGCAGAGCGAAACACCCACAACCCAGAACGATACGACAGGCGAAGCTTCGAAGGATAAGGCTGTTAGTGATGCGGAAGCGACCAAACCGAATCCGGCTCCTAAGTTGGGCTTTAAGCCTCGAAACGTCAAGGCGGTTCAGCAGCAGAGCGAAACACCCACAACCCAGGACGATACAACAGGCGAAGCTTCAAAGGATAAGACTGTTAGTGATGCGGAAGCGACCAAACCGAATCCGGCTCCTAAGTTGGGCTTTAAGCCTCGAAATGTCAAAGTAGTTCGTCCCCCTGTGCAGGAAGCAGACAGTGAGGACGTTCAGCAAGTCTCAAACAATGCAGATCATAATTCGCTGGAAAAGGAAAGTGATCCTAATGATGTTCCAGCCGCTAAGCCTGCATTCAAATTGAGGAATGTGAAGTCGAACAAAACAGACGACAGTAATAACCGCTGATACGTGGTGGTTTTACTATGACAATGCGCATGTATTTCTCTATTCTATAGATCGATGGGGAATATTTTACACTCTCTTACTTCTCAACGTAAATTTTCTTAAATGCTAATCTCCACTATGGGGTGTTCTGGCGCAGTTTTATGTAAAACGTATGGAATGGCTTCTTTTTTGCTCTTATAGTAGCTTCAACTAGGATCCATGTTAAACAAAGAGAAAGCATTAGGCATTGTGTATGCCTGTGATGATAATTTTGTTCCGCTACTGGCAGCCTCTATCAAGTCGCTCGAAATTAATAACCCTGAATTTCGCAAGAATATTTATGTTATTGATGACGGGATCTCCGTTCTGAACAAGCATAAGTTAGAGCAGACTGTAAACGCAAGCGTAACACGTCTTGAGTTTTTTGAAGTAGAGGATGTTATTGGCAAGGTTAACTTACCTTATTTCAATAATGGAGCGCTTCCAATCACCACGTTTTTCAGGCTCTTCGTACATGTCTTCCTTCCCAAGGATATGGATAGGGTTTTATATCTGGATTCTGATACCCTTATTGTTGGTCGACTTGATCAACTATGGGAACTGGACTTGGGAGATAATATTATCGCTGCTGTTCAGGATCAGGGAATACGAACCCTGGGATGTGAATGGGGCGGAGGTGTGCGCAATTGGAAGGAGTTAGGGTTTCGATCGGAGGATAAGTACTTCAATGCCGGAGTTTTATTGATTGATCTTAAGAAGTGGGCTGATTTTAAGGTATGTGAGAAAGCCCTGGATGTGGCGTCGAAATACCGGAAGTATATTGTTTACGCTGACCAATATTGCCTGAACGCCGTGTTAGCAACAAGATGGTTAGAATTAGGTAAGGAATGGAACCATTTAGTTAGTGATAATTCACCTGGAGCACACATTATTCATTACATCGGTAATAAGCCGATTTACACAAACTATTCGTACAGTGAGGATTATCGGCAGCTTTTTTTTAGCTACTTATCGAAGACGGTGTGGAAAGATTTGCGTTTGGTGGGCGGTTATGTGCGGAATGTGCGGATGTTTAAAAGATTTGTTAGAAAATTAATTGGTTAATAACAGCTATAAATTATTTCTTAATTAACATGAACTCTCTATATAATTTAACCGATGTGACGCTCTTAATCACGCATTACAATCGGAGTGGCGCACTGGAAAACCTACTTCAGAAATTCGGTGCCCTTGGCGTTTCGTTTGGGGATATTGTGGTATCTGACGACTGTAGTAATCATGATCATTTACATCATGTTTTGAAAATGCAGCAGCGTTTTGGTTTTCGGTTGGTTCAAAGTCAGCGAAATAAGGGATTGGGGAACAACGCTAACAAAGGGCAGGCAGCAGTAAACACAAGTTTGACATTGTACGTTCAGGACGATTTTGAACCCACGGCCGACTTTGTTTCGAATTTTGAAAGCGCTATTTCGCTAATGAGTGAAGATAAATGGGATCTTATACGCTTTTACTTTTTTCCATGGGATCCATTTCCTTACCTTAAGAAATACAAACACGGGTTCGCTGAGATGCTCTTTCGGAAACAATTGTGGTATATGAATCATATGAAATACCGTATTTATAGTGATCACCCGCATTTGCGTAAATCGGATTTCAATCAGAAATTCGGTTTGTTCGATGAGAGCAAGCACAGTGATCAGGCGGAGTATGATATGTGTTTAAACTTTATCGCAAAGGGAGGTAAGGCATTGATGTTGAATTCCGCAGAGGCCTTTAAACAAGGAAGTACGCGAGAGGTGAGCACGATGCAGCGCAGTAGTTGGCGATTGAGGAATAACCTTCCGATAAAAATGCTGAGGTTTTTGTATTTGAAATATAAGGTTGTCCGTACTGGCATCAAATTAATGCAAGGTACGGTCGCGTAATACATATTACGGATATTCTTTTTACGATTATGAGACCCCGGACAAAATGAGATTTGTCGCGGGGTTTTTCTATTTAAGAAGCTCTTACTAAAATGCTAGGGGTGTTTTTTAGAAAATAGCCATGGTAAAAGATAGGGTTGGCGAAATGTGGCGTCCCAGCTATTGTGATTGGTATCGGGAAATATAGTAAGTCCTGGAAGGGCTTTGAACCGTCTTAGCCTTTCGGCGATCTTAATTGAGAACTTCGGCAGTACGATGTCATCATTTGCTCCATGAAAGATCCAAAGGGGAATATGACTGTAAACTTTTACATTGCTGACATTGTCGCCGCCACAGATGGCAAATGCAGAAGCAAATAGCGAAGGACGGCGACGTAGTAATTCAAGTGTGCCCATGCCTCCCATAGAAAGGCCACCGCAGTATATGCGGCTTTTATCAACTTGCTTTTGCCTACTAGTACTATCGACAAGGCTGAGGAGCATGGTCATGGCTTTTGTCGGTTTCCCGCCTTTGCGGAATGTGAAAGATCGTTGGCCATCGTCATGTGTTTTAATGTTAACATTTGCCCAATAGCTATCAGATGGGCATTGTGGCGCTATGACTATCGCCTGAAACTTTTGACGTATGCTGTCTTGCGCAAATAACGAACCTCCATGGGTCAATTGCTTTTCATTATCATTCCCTGATTCACCGCGTCCATGAAGAAAGAAAAGAATGGGATATGTGTTTTCAGGGTTGTAGTTTTTGGGGTATAAAATCCGATAAGGAAGAGTGTCTTTTCCAACGACGTGTAATTGCTTGCGCCAAATAGACAGGCCTTGCGCGGAGGCCTGACGAGCAAAGAAGAGTACCAGCAAAACTGCTGGTACTGTCTTCGGAATTAAATAATTCATAGGGATCAACAACAAATTATTATAATAGATAGGGCTTTATAATATGTGCCCATATGGTATAACCTTTGGCATTCATATGCAGCATGTCCGGGCCGAAGATGTCTTGCATGATTTTGCCATCAGGTGTCATCATCTTTGAATACACATCAACATATTTAACGTTACTTTGTGTTGATAAGTATTTGCTGATGAGTGTGTTGGTTTCCTGGATCGCCGGGAGGTGCTTCTCTCTGCTCGGACTCGGTTTTATGGAGACGTATAAGACGTTTACGTTCCCCAGGTGTTGCCTGATATTATTGTAAAGCAGCTTAAACCGAGCTAATACCGTTTTGGGTGAGGCGCCATCATTGATGTCGTTTTCACCACAATATACTACTACCTGTTTTGGTTTGTATGGATATATAATTTTGTCGGCATATTTAATAACGTGAGGCAGTGAGGACCCGCCAAAACCACGATTGATGATAGGATTCTTAGGGAAGTATTGCTGCACATCTTTCCAATAATGAAAGGAGGAACTTCCCACAAACAATATTTGTCCTTTGGCCGGAAAGCTGATGCTGTCCTGCTGTTTGAAAGCCTGAATCTCATTCCAATAAGGTTGTGCTATCGAAGGAAAAGTGATGGCCATGAATGCCACCGCCATCACAAGACTATAAATTAACTTTTTCATTCTATAGTAAATTGAAATTTGCTTCGCTAAGATCGCGGCTATTCGTACCGATGAACAATTTGAAAGCACCAGGTTCGGCAACATATTTTAAATCGCCATTATAGAATTTTAAGAGCTCTTCGTTAATGGTGAAGCTTACATCCTGTGATTCTCCGGGTTTGAGGCTAATCTTTTTAAAACCCTTAAGTTCCTTAACGGGACGAGTAATGCTGCCAACCATATCTCTTATATAGAGTTGTACAACCTCCTTACCGTCATGATTTCCCTTATTGCTTACCCTTACGGAAGCAGTGATGCTGCCGCCACGATTTATAGTTGTGTCACTAAGCTTTATCTGACTGTATTCGAACGTTGTATAGCTAAGTCCATATCCAAAAGGGTACACCGCGTCGTTGGATACATCCAGATAGTTAGAGCGGAACTTTTCGAACCATTTTCCTTCGGGTAATGGACGTCCCGTATTTTTCTGCGCATAATAGAACGGTAGCTGACCTACACTTTGAGGGAACGACATGGAAAGCTTTCCGGAAGGATTCACATCGCCGAAAAGGACATCGGCGATAGCGTCACCCGCTTCTGATCCACCAAACCACACATTAAGGATTGCCGGCACGTTTTTAGATTCCCAGGAAATGGTCATGGGACGTCCGCAGAAGAGTAGCAGGACAACAGGTTTGCCTGTTTTTAAAAGTTCTTTGAGTAAATCTTTTTGTACGTCAGGAATGTCGAGGTTAGTACGGCTGGAGCTTTCTCCGCTCATTTCCGCTGACTCGCCCATGGCGGCAACGATGACATCCGCCTGCGCGGCGATTTTCAAGGCCTCTTGTTTTAGGTCCTCGGTTGTACGGCCGTCACGATGTAGTGTTTTGCCGAACATGGTGGCATTTTCTTCGAGTTTAGCGTCTTCAGTGAGATTGGCACCTTTTGCATAAAGGATTTTGGCTTTATCCGCAACAGCGCGCTTTAAACCTTGAATAACCGATACCGACTTGCTAAATTCCGCGGCGACACTCCAGGTGCCCGTCATGTTTTCCGCGGCGTCAGCCAGAGGACCGACTAAAGCAATTGTTCCCTGCTTTTTTAAGGGTAATACATTGTCGTTTTTAAGTAGAACAAAGCTCTGCGTAGCGGTCTGGCGAGCTTCCTTTCTAAACGCAGGAGTAAACACTTCTGTTTTACCCCGTTTAACATCGCAGTAGCGATAAGGGTCGTCAAATAGCCCTAGTTTATATTTCGCTTCAAGAATGCGACGGCAAGCCATGTTTATCTGATCTTCCGTAAGCGTGCCTTCCTTCAGCGATTCTTTTATTGTACCCAGAAAACCTTCTCCAACCATATCCATATCCACGCCAGCTTTTAGGGATAAGGCCGAGACTGTTTTCAGATCACCGAGGCCATGTGCAATCATCTCCGGAATTCCTGTGTAGTCCGTCACCACAAAACCATTGAACTTCCATTGATTTCTGAGAACCTCTGTCATTAACCAGCGGTTAGCTGTGGCTGGGACGCCATCAACCTCATTGAATGAGGCCATAACGCTTCCCGCACCGGCATCTACGGCAGCCTTGTAAGGCGGAAAATACTCGTTGTACATGCGCACATGGCTCATATCCGTGGTATTATAATCTCTGCCCGCTTCGGCAGCGCCATATAGCGCAAAGTGTTTAACGCAAGCCATGATGGTATTTTTCCTGCTAAGATCATCGCCCTGATATCCCCGAACCATGGCCTGAGCTATCGCTGAGCCCAGGAAAGGATCTTCGCCAGAGCCTTCGGCTGCGCGACCCCAGCGGGCATCTCTGGATATATCGACCATGGGAGAGAACGTCCAGTTGATCCCCTGAGCGCTGGCCTCAATTGCGGCTACGCGGGCACTTCTCTCAATAAGAGGCATATCCCAGGAGCAAGATAACCCTAATGGTATGGGAAAAGTAGTTTGATAGCCATGGATGACGTCCATACCGAAGATGAGTGGGATCTTAAGCCTTGATTTCTCAACGGCAATTTTCTGAACATCTTTAATCTTTTCTACTCCTTTAATATTGAACAGTCCGCCGACGCTACCTTCCTGAATTTTCTGTGCAATATTTGAACTTGATGCTTGTCCCGTGGTGAAGTCACCCGCCTGCGGCAGATTGAGTTGTCCTATTTTCTCATCGAGGGTCATCTTTGCCATCAAGGCATCGACAAATTTATTCATCTTTTGGTCTGTAACCGTTTGTGCGGAGGCGTTCATATGTATAGTCGCCAATAGCACTATTCCCGCTTTTATAAATTTCATAAAAAGTTATTTTATAAGCACTAATTGATTTGATTTCATAACTCTGGTTCTCGCAGAGATGCCATTTTCGTTAAAAGCCTCTATGGAGAAAAAGTATTCCTGATCGGCATTTAAGCTTTTGATATCTTGTGAAGTCTTGTCATACACCAAATAGGAATTATATAATTTATCGGGAGCGATCCCCCATAAGATATTGTAACCTTGAGCGCCTTTTACAGCAGGCCATCGAAGTGTTGCGTCGATCTTATTTGCCGCTCTTGTTACTGTTAAGCTTTTCACAGCATCAGGTATTTTACCCGCGCCTATACCAAAGATCCTCAATCCGGATATCGCTAAGTTCTTAGTGGGCGTGTGTACATTCTCAAAACGGATATACCGCGCTTTCACTGCTGAGGCTAGCTCAACGTAATCATTAGGAACGTCGGTGTGGTTTTGGGATTTATCCACTATGGTAAACCAACGCTCACCATCCAGAGAGGCTTTTATTGTATACTGATGATATAAACCAGTTACACGACCATAGAAATCGGACTTATAGTCGTGGTAATTTAGTTGCAACGCGTGTATGCTACAGTTCTTTTGAAGATCTATCTCGAGCCATTGCCTATCGTTATTTTCCGGAGCGAGCCAGAACGTACGTACATTCTCGTCATTAATATTGGAGGTAACAAATGTTGACATACTCCCTGAAGCTTTCGTTGGTTTCTTATAGGACAGCAACATCCAGCCTCTAAAAGCTCCCGACTGTTCGCCCGCGAGGGGACCATAGTGAGGGTAATCACCATAGGATGTATTGGAATACATCAGTCCGTCTTTATCGAACCACGTTGGAAACATGCAAAGGCGGCGTTCCCAGTTAACATTTACGGATACAGACATGGAGGCGAAATGCCAAAATGAATCGGAGCTTACCTGAACCGTGCTACCATGACCAGTGCCGTTGATGAAGCCTCCCGGTTTGTAAAATACAGGGTTATTGGGAGCGTATTTATAGGGCCCCAGAGGAGAGTTACTAGTATAAACGCCGTCGCCGTAGACGTTGAATTCCGTTCCGGGAGCCGCGTATTGCATATAATAGGTGTTATTATGTTTTGTCAGCCAGGCACCCTCCATATAGCCTTTCAGGACGGTGTCGCCATGGTCTTCGCCGAAGCGCTCCCATCCGTGGTCTTTTCCATTAAGCTTAAACAGTTCTACCGGAGTGCCTTGCGGCCTAAAGTTGCGGGCTCTGTCAAGTTTCATTCCCTTTATTGGAAAAGTATTTGATGATCCCCAGAACATGTATGCCTGTCCATCGTCATCGATAAACAGATCTGGATCCTGAAGGTCGGTAAGTATATATGGCAGGGCTTTCCAGTCACCTTTTTTAGGATTATCTGTGCAGAGAATGCTCATATTTCCCGAGGGGTCGCCGGTTACATATAGAACTGAATCCTTATAATTATGGGCTGCCGGTGCGTTGGATCCCTGGAAATACCACGTTTGAGGCTTAATAAAATTCCAGTGCAGGAGATCGCGGGAATGCCAATAGCCCATGGAGCGGGTTACGAACATATAATATTCGCCGCGGAACTTAACTACTGCCGGATCGGCACCGGAGCGATACGACTTGTCTCGCGCGGCATCGTATATGGCATAAGTATAATCGAGGTTAAGCGGATTACAATAGGTGCTTCCGGCGGAGATTTGGGCTTTTGCTCCCAAACCCGCCAGTAATAAAGCACCAAGACACCAATTAGTAAAGCGATGTATACTCTTCATAAACCATCTATTTGGTATATGTAAAACCTAACTTATCCAAGCCGCGTTGCACATTCTCGTCGGCCATGAATAGTTTCCACAATAAGCCGCTGCGACCGTTCTCAATCATTACTATTTCAGGCCCTTGATCTATTGCCAGATAGCGTTGAGGATACCAGTTTTCGCTTTCCGAATACGCATCATAAAACCCGTACTCTCCCCATACCTTGTCTTTTCTGGTGGTATACAGATGTCTTATCATGCGCATGCTCTCTTTCGGAGTGTAAGGATATGACGATATTGCCGCAGTGGGAGAGATAACCCCCAGATCCTCGTTTGGATTATGCGCAGCGTATCCATTTACAGAGTAGCTGGCGGTGAGTCCCCAATTATCGGGGCCATAGCCTTTGAAGTTCTTGGGATTTTTCAACGCATATGCATAATGTATAAGCGTGATGTTTCGGTTAAGCTCCCAGTAATCGGCATATTTATCTTTGAGGCCCTTAGGGTTTAGTCCCAAATAAGAATAATGAGCCCAGAATAGCGGACCTACACCTCCTGGCGCTCCGTTATAGGCGAGAATAACTTTCTTCCCATATTGCTCAGCATCTGAGACGATAGCGCCATTTCTGGCCCAACCCTCGTGATATACTGCTGGTGGAATCGTGTGCTTTGCGGAGGCGGCAGCCATGATGTACATGATCAAGCACTCATTGTATCCATGCACCGGGAAGTTCATGTCCCATGCATATTCAGGGCTCCAATGCCAGTATAGTACATTCTCTGACCCTTTCCGATACCAACTCCAGTCGATGTCGTCAATGAGTTTTGCCGTTTTCATTGACAGCGCTTTTTCACGATCGCTACCATCCTTAAAATATTGACGTACGCAGGTAAGTCCCTGAGCGAGGAACGCGGTTTCTACGAGGTCACCACCGTTGTCCTTGGTGCCGAAAGGTTTTACTTTTCCGGTGGGGCCATGCAGCCAGTGAGGCCATGCGCCATGAAAGCGGTCGGCTCTGCCTAAATAGTCGACGATTTTGTTGAGTCGTTCAAATCCTTCGGTTCTGGTAATGAACTTGCGTTCAATTCCGACAAGAATTGCCATTACACCAAATCCGGATCCTCCGATTGTTATAACATCCTGATCATTTTGGGGATAGACATTATCCATATGTATTCGCTCTCTTGCGAGACCTGATATAGGTTCAGCACCATCCCAGAAATAGCGGAATGTTGCATGTTGAACCAGGGTAAGTAGGGAATCATCGGAAAGACTATCCGCTACTTTCGTCGACTGTCGGGAACTATTACCGGTACAAGCCACGGTGAACGCGGTTACAAGCAGTAGAAGGTATATGGTTAAATTCTTTCTCATATCTTTATTTGTATCCGTTTCTAAAATTATAAATACAGGACTCGTTTATTTGCCTATATCGCCTCAGCGTTCCGTTCGATAAGAAAAACCCAGTTTCTCAAGTCCTGCCTGTACATCCTGAGCTTTCATTACCAGATTCCAAAGTAGTCCGGTTCTGTAATTTTCGATCATCACCACACAAGGACCCTGATCTATCGCAAGCCATGCTTTCGCTGTCCAGTAATCGAACTTTGGACTAAAAGCATCATAAAATCCAGCCTTTCCCGCAAGTCTGTCTTTTAAGTGATAAAAGTATTTCATCGCACGAATAGACTCGTCGGGAGCATACGGCAGGGAGCTTATTGCTGCTGTTGGTGAAATAACTCCCGGATCGTTCGCCGGACTATGCGCCATATAGGAGAGTTCGCCGTTGCTCCCGCGACTATAGCTGGCCGTCAATCCCCAGCAGTTCTCACCGTAGTCTCGATGACCCAATGGATTTTCCAAACAGTAGCGATAATTTATGGCAGCGTGGTTTTTTACTACGTCTTCATAATTAAGGTATTCATCTTTAAGTCCTAAAGGACACAGACCGAGAAATGAATAGTGGGACCAAAATAGGGGGCCGCCCTTCTGTTCATTTCCGGGGTGCCGAGCTAGTAGCGGAATGCCATATGCTTGTGCAGAAGATTTGATATTTCCAGATGCTGCCCATCCTTTCTGATAAACCTCCTTATTGATAGCAAAGTTCTTTGACGAGGCGGCAAGTACATAAGTAACTAAACACTCATTATAACCCTGGATTTTCAGATTTATCGCCCATCCGTTATTTGGAGACCAATGCCAGTTAAGACCGTCATTATTGGGGCGTACGAACCAATTCCATTCAACTGTCTGGATTAGCTTTTCAGCTGTGGCCGACAGTGCTTGCTCCGCTGGTGTTCCATTCTTATAATATTCCCTTACCGCGACTAGTCCCTGAACAAGGAACGATGTTTCTACCAGATCAGCGCCATCGTCTAAATCGCTGAAAGCGATTACTCTTCCATTGCGCCCGTCTAGCCAGTGTGGCCACGCCCCGTGAAAGCGATCCGCGTTGTTAAAGAAAGTGATTATCTTATTTAACCGGGTAAAAGCATCGGAGGCTGGCAGGAATCCGCGACTGGCACCAGCGATAATGGACATCATGCCGAAGCCGCTTCCTCCCGTGCTCACGAGATGTTCATCCTCTGTAGGGGCGTCTACCAGATAGCGTTCGCGCGCTGCGCCCGATACGCTTTCCGCATATTCGGTGAAATAATTTAGAGTAGCCCTTTGAACGAAGTCCGTAAGTTGCTCATTGTTCAGATCGATGCTTATCTCGTTCTCTTTTGGTTCCTCAGAAGGAGCCTCCGCTTTGTCCTTGGAACAAGCGAGGCAAAAGAGAATAAGAATTGTCGTCAGAAAATAATACGCTGAGTGTTTCATGGTCCGGTTTGCTATGGGAGCCCGTTTTGGACGAGCTCCCGTGAAGATTATGTGCTTACCAGCCCGGATTTTGGGTCATCGCAGGGGTTTGGATACGCTGATTTTCTGGAATTGGGAATAGATCATTTTTACCATCAACATATGGTTTTCCCAAAGCTCTCATTACGGCACCTGCTTGTCCGGTACGTACGAGATCAAACCACCTGTCATGTTCGAAAGCAAGCTCCAGGCGACGTTCTTTCCATATTGCCTGACGTAGCTGTGCCTGATCTCCTGTTGTCACCGGGTTTAACTTGACACGTGCGCGTACCGTATTCAAGGCTGTCTGAGCTTCACCAGTTCTTCCCAGTTCGTTAGCTGCCTCTGCCAGAATCAGATACACCTCGCCTAAACGCAGATAGCGAATGTTTTTATCTGTATCGTCGGATCCAAGGTTTGCACTTGAATAGGCCTTTTCGTTGTACATCGGGTTTTCTACAGCGGGATCAATCTTTCTGCCATCCCATAAGGTTTCACCACGGAATATGATGGTGGCGTCCCTTCTTATGTTATCGTTTTCGGCATTGTAAGCGTTTAGCAGGTTCTGCGATGGCACATTAAAGCCCCAGCCCCAGCCACCTGTTCCGCGTACCCCTTGGGTTTGAGAGTATTGTTGAACGCCATGGGCAATAGATTCACCGCGGCCCTGAATCTCAAACAGTGATTCAACGCCATTTTCAGAGGACGCTCTCCAGATAACAGCGTAGTCGCTTTCCAATCCGTATTGTCCCGAAGTAATAACGGCATTTGCTGCGTCGTAAGCACCCTGCCAATTTTTCATGTATAGGTAAACCTTTGACAAAAGTCCCTGTGCCGCCCCTTTAGTGGCTCTGCCAACATCCTTTGAAGCATATTCGCTCTTGTTAGGAAGCATCTGCATCGCATCCTGTAGATCCTTGATGATATAAGCGTACACTTGATCCGCAGGAGCGCGATTGATCAAGTCCTGCTCCTGAATTGGTACAGAACCCCATCCCCGTACGAGATAGAAGTAGCTTACCGCACGCAGGAATTTGGCCTCACCAATAAGCCTGTTTTTGTAAGCTTCGTCTGTAAGCCCATATTCATCAACGTATTTTATTGCCTGACTCGCGCGGCCTATGGTCTTGTACCATCTTGACCACATCGCCGCCAGAGAACCGGAAGTGCTGGTATAAGAGAGATTATCAAATTGATCTTTATCGCCACCGGTATCTGTCGGAGAGCTTCCTTTATCTGCGTTGTCAGAAATTATTTCTGTGATTCCAAGAAAGGAGAAGGCATAATCCCAGTCGGTAAAGGACCCGTAGATTCCGTTCACAAACTGTTCCGGCGTAACGGTAGCCTGACTGTCGCCAGCTTCAATCTTTTCTTGCGACTTCACATCTAAAAAGTCGCTATCCTTGCAAGACGTTCCCACTAATATAAAGGACGCTGCTATATATGCTATATGTTTATAATTCATGATTTTCTTATTTATTGGTTAGAAAGAAAAGTTTAGACCAAAAATAAAGTTGCGTGTGGTTGGATAGGCACTGAGTTCAATTCCGGTCGTACCACTTGGTTTTCCTGTCGATGCAGCTTCACCATCAGTGCCTATTTCCGGCGTAAATCCGGTATAGTTAGTAAACATGAATGGATTCTGTGCAGTAGCATAAATTCGCAGACGTGAGTTGGTCTTGAAAGCATTGTCAAGCGTGTATCCAAGGGTAATATTATTGATTCTGAAGTAGCTTCCACTTTCAAGGTAATAGCTTGAAGAGAAGGAATCTCTGTCAGCACCAGGGTTCACATTGGATGTGCCGGCTCCATGCCATCTATCCTGGTATGTTGCCAAAGCGATATTTTCACCGCCATCGATTCTCGTAGACTTCAGGCCGTTGTAAATTTTATTGCCGCCTACGCCGTAGCCGTCAACACTAAAGTCAAAGCTCTTGTAACCCACATTGAATCGAATACCGTAGGTAGATGTTGGCAAGTACGAGCCAAAGAAAATCTTATCCCGTTCGTCAATTACACCATCACTATTCTGATCTTTGTAGCGAAGATAACCGGGACGAGCACCGCTGAGGTGTGGGTTGGCATCAATTTCGCCTTGTGTTTGCCATACACCAGTAGCTTCGTACATCCACCATGAGTAAAGAGGCTGACCACTTCTAAGCTGTTTGGTGACCTGTCCGTTGGCAAGACTTCCTCCAAGCGCACGTTCATAGGCTGGTTTTACGTTCTCAGCCATGCTCTTGTTGTAAGTGTAAATTAATCCGATGCCGTATGACCAGTCCTTGCCAATCTTGTCAGCCCAGTTCAATGAAAGTTCCAAACCCTTGTTTGTTACCTCTCCGCCGTGGTCGTAATAGTTATCTGAGAACTCTGAGTTAAGCAGAGGAATAACTTCAAAGATGGCATTGGTGTTCTTTTTGTGATAGTAGTCGATAGATCCGTTAAGTTTATTCAGGATGCTGAAGTCAGCTCCGAGGTCAAATTCTTCAGTAACCTCCCAGCTCAGTCCTAATGCCGGGCTACCCAATGCGGCTCCGAATACTAAATCCTGACCGGGACCGAATACATAATTGTAGTTATTGCCGGTACCAGCAGGGGAGGTCAACACCTGCGATACGTTCAATGGGATATTCTGGTTCCCTAAGCGTCCCCATGAACCTCTTAGCTTTAAGAAGGTTAAAGCCTTGACGTCTTTCATGAACTCCTCATTAGACACAGTCCATCCAAGGCCTACTGAAGGAAACGTTCCCCAGTATTCGCCACTTTGTTTGAAGGTACTGGAGCCATCACGTCTCACTGTTGCTGTCAGATAATAGCGGTGATCGAAGTTATATTGAACACGAGCGAAATAAGAAGCCAAAGCAGTGGGGGTATTAAACTTTTGAGTAGTTTCCTTTTCGTAGCTTGAAGATGCCATATCAACATTCCAGTACTGCTCCTGTACCGGAACTCCGTAGCCTTTCGAGCTGATGTTCTTACCGATATTGAATTTCTCTCTCGACATACCCACAGTGGCTTCTACGTTGTGCTTATCGAAGCTCTTATTGAAGGTTACGAAGTTTTCCCATGACCACCGGAATGTTTCCGCGTCAGTGTAGCTCAAAGCATTGTCAGCCCAAGCGGTAACGCCGGGATTCGCGGCCTGACTATTAACAAACTCAGCTTCAGTACGGGTAGGATCGGCGTTTAGCCAATCACGACGGGTGCTCACAAAGGAGCGTTGGGTAGAATAGTATTTCGTTACCCCTAAGCGTGAATTGAACTTAAGAAAATCGGTGATGTCTACCTCTCCATTCAGGCCGCCCTGAAGTGTTAATGTCTTGTTATACTGGTTGTAGCTATCATTGGAGTATACGGGGTTCCCTACTGAGTTCAGCTTGCCAATGGTTTCACCCGGAGCTCCCTGGTATCCAACCATTCCCGTGGTCTGGTTGACAAAGGAGCCGCCGGCGCGACCGTTAGAATACCATACCGGTACGAGCGGCGACTGTTTGTAAGCATTGTCAAATGCGCCGTATTGTTTCGGCCTTTCGTTAGTAAAGGATATGTTCAGATTTTGCGATAGTCTAAATTTGTTATTAAATAATTTATAGGTGTTGTTGTTCCGCAGGGTATTACGGTTGAATTTGAAGCCATCAAGGACCCCTTTTTCATTAAAGTTATTGTAACTGAAGAAGTAGTCGATATTCTCATTTCCTCCCGATATCGATAGCACATTGTTCACTACTTGACCGGTACGTAGCAGTTCATCGTACCAATCTGTAGCATTTGGTTGATTAGCGGCAAGCTTCCACGTTCTTCCTACAGACGCAAGATTCTCGTTATAATACTCTGTGTACTGTGCGGCATTCGCCATCTCCACGCGGTTTAGTACGCTTTTCAGACCGTAGTATGAGTCGAAACTTATCTTAGCTTTTCCCGCTTGTCCCTTCTTGGTAGTTACAAGCACTACCCCGTTGGCTGCTCTTAAACCGTAGATAGATGCGGAAGACGCGTCTTTAAGGACATCCATGGAAACGATGTCTGCGGAGTTGATATTTCTAAGATTGTCAACCGGGAAGCCATCCACGATATACAGCGGATCTCTTCCTCCTAAGGCCGTTCCTAAACCGCGGATGATTACGTTTGGTGCCGAACCGGGAGCTTCACTGCTTACGATGTTAACGCCGCTCAGCTTTCCCTGGATAGACTGTGCCGCGTTTAGCGCCGGCTGTTTGATGATTTCTGCGCTGGACACTCTGCCTATAGATCCCGTTAGATCTGCTTTTTTGGCGGTTCCGTATCCAATAACTACTACTTCTTCCAGTCCCGCGACTTCTGATGAGAGCTCAACTGAAATATTGGTTTGATTTCTTACCGCGATATCGCGGCTCTGAAAACCTATTGACGAAAATTCCAGCGTTCCTGTACCTGCAACATTGATCGTGAAATTTCCGTTCATGTCCGTTGATGTGCCCGTAGTGCTGCCCTTCACTTTCACCGTGGCGCCTATCAGCGATTCTTTGGTTTTTGCATCGGTAACTTTACCTCGTACTTGTATTGTTTGGGCAAAGCTCACTCCTATGCACATAGTCAGCAGGAATACTCCCACTGTTAGATGTCTAAAAAAGTGTTTCATAACATTTAATTAATTGGTGCTTTTAGTTAGTGTCCTCTTGTATTAGTTGTAATGACTAATTGGTGTTTAACAACACAAATGTGTGGGGAAATGTGTGTCGAAATGAAATAATTCAACTTCACTTTTGTACATCAATCTATATTTTGGCGGAATAGTTACATGGTATTATGATAGCTAAAATGATTTAGAGCTAGATTATTGATCGTGGTATCGCTATCGTAATTTTATTATTACCTAAGTGCGACAGTCTTGTCATGAGAGGTGATGATGTAGTAATTTTAATGCTTTGTGTGCTCTAAAACGCTCGCTCGGGTGCTTTCACTTGCTGATTGAAATTCATGTGTCGAGTTACAGAAGGCTCTTCTGCCGGACACTATTTAACATACGTAATCTTAATTTTTATTACTATTATTGGTATATGAATAGCCCCTGGAAAAACATTATAAAAAGACCATCCTAATAGCGTTCACTCCATTTTCTTTTTAAATCATCTGTTATTTATTTCATGAGGCCAGCTCCTGAATGGCAGTAGCTTTCCAGTGTAGTCTTTATTCTTAAAGAGTACATTGGTCTTATGCTGTAATATTCAGACCGGAGTTATGCGTGGCATCCTGATGCTGTCCTCGCTTATTATTTATCATCATGAGAACAATCATTGAACCTTTTAGAATAAAATCTGTAGAACCTCTTAATTTTACAACATCTGAGCAGCGTATTGAGCTTCTTGCCAACGCTTCGTTTAATCCATTTCTCTTGCGTGCCGAAGACGTAATCATAGACCTCCTTACAGACAGTGGAACTAGTGCTATGAGTACTGAGCAATGGGCAGGTATTATGCGTGGCGATGAAAGCTATGCCGGGAGCAAGAGCTTCTATAACTTTCAGAGTACGGTACAAGATATTACAGGATACAAAAATGTTATTCCTACCCATCAGGGACGGGCTGCTGAAAGTATTGTTTTTGCGCAAATAGGGGGTAAAGGGAAGTTTGTGTTAAGCAATACCTTGTTTGATACTACGCGTGCTAATATTGAGTATGCCGGATCAGAAGGTATTGATCTGCTTTGTGAGGAAGGAAAGGTTCCTTCTTTGGTTGCCCCTTTCAAAGGAAATATTAATTTGGAGGCTCTGGAAAGCACCATTCGCGAGAAAGGTGCCGACAATGTAGCCATGGTTATTATAACCATTACGAACAACTCTGGCGGCGGACAGCCTGTGAGTATGGAGAATATTCGTAGGGCATCGGAAATTTGCCGTAATGCCGGAGTCCTCTTTTTTATTGATGCCTGTCGTTTCGCTGAAAACTGTTGGTTTATTCGCCAGCGTGAGCCTGGATATGAAGGTAAAGCCATTATCGATATTGCCCGCGAGTTATTCTCCTATGCCGACGGCTGCACCATGAGTGCCAAGAAGGATGCTTTCGCCAATATCGGAGGTTTTGTGGCGCTGAATGACGAAAGCCTCACTGAGCAGTTCAAGAACATGTTGGTTGTTACAGAAGGTTTTCCAACATACGGTGGCCTTGCCGGCCGCGATCTTGAGGCAATCGCTATCGGGTTGCGCGAGGTTATGGAAGAAGATTATCTTTTGTATCGCATACGAAGTATTGAATATATAGGAGAGAAGCTCGATATGGCGGGCATTCCATATATAAAACCAACCGGTGGCCATGCCCTCTATATCGATGCAGCGGCATTTCTTCCCCATATTCCTGCACATGAATTTCCGGGACTGGCATTAGCGAATGCCTTGTACCTTGAAGGCGGCGTTCGGGGAGTAGAAATCGGGTCGGTGATGTTCGGTAAGTATAATGACAAAGGAGAACCTATTCCTGCTGCTATGGAGCTAGTGCGTTTGGCTATTCCTCGTCGGGTGTATACGCAAAGTCACATGGATTATCTTACCGAGGTGATCATTGATGTCTTTGAAAAACGGGAGTCTCTGCGTGGCTATAAGATCAGCTATGAAGCTCCCCTGCTGCGTCATTTTACCGCCAGGTTTGAAAGGCTTTAGGTGACAGGTTGAAATATCTACAGGCGTGCGAAAGGCACGCCTGTAGCGTTTGTTATTTAATCCCTAATTTTTCTTTGAGCACTTTTGGAAGTGCTTGTTTGGGAATAATGAGACTTACCGTATTGATGGCGAAATATGCTTCCGAAACCTGAATATATCCCTTAAATGGCCCTACGGGTCCCCATGAATTTTTCACTTTATAGAAGATCTTCCCGCCGGCTGATTGCTCAAGGCCTACCAAATGCATAAGGTGATCGTCCTGCGTTGTAAGATTCTCGTATAGCTGCTGACGTAGTTCCTGTGAATACGCACGTTCCTTACTATCGGCATTGATTTCTGTTGCTTTTAAGTCGGTGCTATCCGCAAATAGCAAAGCATAACCCTTCTTTTGATTAAAGTCTTTATTGCTTACATCCGCGTCCCACATAATGGTGTACCCACTTTTTAGCGTCGTATTTACCAGGCTGATCATCTCCTGAAGAGGAAGATTATAGAACGAGCCATTCGAAAAATTATCAGGGGCTTCAAGTACAAAGGGATGATAGAAAGGATGATGAGTAAATGATGTGATATTTACATAATCATTAGCATCAAACTTTAACACTTCTTTGGCGAAACTCAGTGGGGTATATGTCTTTCCCTGATAATTGAACGTAGCGGGAGGTTCCGGAAAACGAGTCGCAAGAACTTTTAAATAGCCGCCCATCCAATTCGAGGGCACCGGACGGGGCAAGGCAAGGATGCTGTCGAGATAACTCTTCAGCATACCATCAAGGCCGGAATGATTGGGTATTTCTCCCGTCATTCCCGAATAGGCTTCCTGCGGTATTGCTCCATATTTGCTGATCGCCTGAATGAGGTCGTGCCCCAAACCGCCTTCGCTAAATTGTGCTTTTCCCTCTCTCAGGATGTAGTTCTTAGCTTTTTCGATATAAACATTCCTGGCACTGAACATCTCCGATAAATCCAGCGACGTGTTGGACTTACGAAGGCTTTCGGATTCGAGAAGTGAGGTTGTTGAAAAATTCCAGCACGTGCCTGAGCGCCCCTGATTTTTTACGCTCGTTGTGGCATTCTCTTTTATTGTTCTGGGCGCAGTTTGTGCAGTAGCGGTTATCGCCATGGTGATAGCGACACCCGTTAAAAGGTAATTCCTGATCATGACGTGAATGTAAGAAAAAAATGCACTTAACGTCAGTACTTATTTAAGCCTGTATCGAGGATCTTTACCCTTTGGCGCTTATGCCGGGTCCATGTTTGTGTCCGAGCTTCAGCACTTGGATTATTTTCTCCTGAAGATCGTCAGGAGTGAAAGGTTTCGACAAGATGTCTGTCATTCCGCACTTTCTGATTTTCTCGCGCGTGTCATCAAAGACATCTGCTGTTAGTGCTATGATTGGGAGATCATAGCTTGCCAGTCTGATTTTCTCGGTAGCTTCGTAACCGTCCATTAGAGGCATATGTAAGTCCATCAGCACTAGGTCAAACCGTCCGGGCGCCATGGTCTCAATTGCTTCTTTACCATTGACAGCGACAGTAACGTTTACGCCCCAGCGTTGAAGAAAGGACTTCGCTACAAGCACATTCATTGCATTATCATCAACTAACAGAATGGTTTTTCCGCTAAGAGGATGGCTCAAGGTCTCGTTAGTGGCGATGACAGTGTTGTCTTCCTTGGGCTTCAATGTTTTCTCAAAAGTTTGTTGGAAGAAAAATATCGAACCTTTGCCCGGCTTACTTAACACCTGTAATTCGGAATCCTGAATTTCCAAAATCTTCTTGCAGATAGAAAGTCCAAGACCTGTGCCCCCGTAGCTGCGTGAAATAGATGAATCCGCCTGTGTAAATCGCTCGAAAACATATTTTAGCTTATCTTCTGCTATGCCGATGCCGGAGTCCTTGATCTGTACTTTTAGCGTTAATGCGTTTTTGGTTTCTTCAATAAGTTCAAGGCATAGTTCAACATAGCCTCTGGCGGTAAATTTAAGAGCATTGTGTATAATGTTGTTTACCACTTGATAGTAGCGTGTTGGATCGCCTTTTAGAAGATAGTTTTCAATAGGAGGATCGTAGGTGAAGCGAAGTTCCAGTTCTTTTTCCTCCGCCAACATCTTCTGTCCATTAAGAATCTTCTTTGATAAGGCGATGATGTCCATATCTATTGATTCAAGATCAATTTTCCCTGCCTCCAGCTTATTGTAATCAAGAATATCGTTGACGATCGCCGTCAGGTTGTTTGCTGAGAATAAAAGAGTCTCCAGTTGCTCTTGCTGGTCATTCCTTGGGCTGTTCTGAAGTAGCAAATGACTGATCCCAATCACTGAATTCAGAGGTGTTCTCACCTCATGACTCATTGTGCTTAAGAAGTTGCTCTTCGCGAGCAATCCCTGTTCGGCCTCCCGCTTCGCAGTTTTCAGTACATACGAAAAACGATTCGAAAGCACCATTGACTGGAAGAAGAAGAAGAACGTGTAGCCCATCAGATAGAGCAGAGGCAATTGTACTGAAGGATCCCAATAATGAATGATTTCATATAAAAAGATCGGCAGGAGTGTTAACAGGCTGATTGCTGAAAACAGAGAACCTGGTCGTTTTTTTCTTAAAGCTTTAAAATAGACATACGGAAGATAAAATAGCATTATCAGGATAACGCTTAAAAACAGATCAATAAATCCGGTGAAAAAGTACGGCTCACCGAAAATAGTCATCAAAGAGAGCGTGCCGCATAAGGCCAGGGTACCTTTATACAAATACTTATTGAAATCCTGAGGATAAAGGTATTTCGTGTAGAGCGCGAAAGTGCCCACCCCCAGATATAAACTTAAATATTCCAACCGTAACGACATTGCCCAGCTCATGTGTAAAACCTTATGCATTTCGTAGGAGTCGGCACCTATCATTCGATAACTATAAATGATTGAATAGATGGCAAATGATAAGATCGCTTTGTCTTTACTGCTAAGTAAATATAGACCCAGAAAGAAAAAACCTCCAATGAATAGTCCGCCTGCCAGCAGCCAGTCGATGGCTTCCGTTTTATAAAATCTCGTCCTCAGCTCGCGGGGAGGGCCGATAAAAAGATCCTGATTAATTCCTCCTTTTTTGTGGCTGAAATTTGCGAGCTGAAGATATAGATGAAGCGTATCTTCTTCCGCATGTATATCGATGATTTCTGAGAGCCAAAAAGGTTTGAAGGTTCTTTCCGTGTCAGATACATTGCCCACAGCTACTTCTTGTCGGCCATTGATAAAGAGGCGCGCCGCGGAATATACCTGAGGAATTTGTATTGCCAAATGTTTTCGATCTGTCGGAAGAAGAATGGTTAATGCATAGGTAGCGTAGCCTTTTGATGGATAAGATCTGCTATTGTTTCGCTTGTCCCACCGGAACGGGAAGTTTACATTCACTGGTGAGGTCCTTGCCTGAGTAGCGTCGCTAATGAGCTGGCGCCAGAAAAACTGCCATTCGCCCCTCAGCGGTGTAATATCATTAATTGACGAATTTCGCAAGTCAAGAACTCCATTTTTCGCTAACGGTATTTCGTTGCCCATTTTCTTCTGGGCCTTGCTTGATAAGAATGCGAAGCATAGTATGCTGACGAATAGAAGGAAGTACTTTGCCCGCGCCATTTTGTGTTTCTCTTTGACTCTGTTAGTCGAATTACACGTAAATATTGCGAAAAATCTTATCAAATGGAAGCTGCTTTGGCGAAATCAGTGGTGTTATGTTGTTAATCACTTTATTTTAAGATTTCCTGCCTTTATTTCCCCCACCTTTATGGTGATCGGTTTAATGTTTGTGTGTGCGGTCATTTTTCAATATGGTCCTCCAAACTTCAATTCCTCTGTTAATTTTCGCTTCCTGGCAAACACAAACCATTTGCATAGCGGGGCGGCGGACCGATTAGTTTGCACGTCCCCAGTCTTCGTTGTTTTTGCTCTTGAGGTTATCTGAAACCTTTCCTTTGCTGAAATTGTAAGACAGACTAAGTCGTATTTCTCTTACATCGTTATATTGACGATAGTACTGAGGAGTATTATTTATCAAGCTTCTAAACCCTGACGAAGAGCTCTTAAATACGTCATTACAACTCAGCGTTATATTAATTTTACTTCCCGGTATCCGATAGGATGATGCAAGATCCAGTTCCCAGCGTCTTTTCATCTTATCCATTCCGCTGATCTCCGGAAACTGGTACCAAATGGAAACTCCGGCTTTAAGCGTTTGGCTTTTATTCAGGATCAGGTTATTAATTGATGAAAGATAATTGCCCCAGCCTGCCAGGCGTGGCCGGGTAAGCGAACTTGCTGATCTGGTTCGCGTGTAGTAGCTGCTCACGCTGTTGCTGCTTTCTATCCAGGAAATGCCCTCCAAATCGTAATTGACGCTTAATTTAGCGATTTGTTGGTTTAAGAAATTTTGATTTACAACACGCTGTGAATAAGCATTGTCTGTGGCATCCTGTATGGTGATTTTCTCATATTCATCTTTTGTACGGGTGTATTCCAGGGTAGTTGAAAGAACCTTCCTAAATATATGTGTTACTTCAGCGCTCTGCGTGAAATAAGGCTTCAATTGCGGATTTCCTTCTGTATAGGCATTGACGGCCATGTAGAACCTAAAAGGATCAAGCCATGAATATCCAGGTCTGCTGATACGGCGTCCTCCACGCAGCATCAGGGTGTGTTCATCATTTATGTTTATGCTGGCGCTCAGCGAGGGGAATAGTTCGAAGTATTTACTGCTGTTCACTTGCTTTAAGCTAAGAGAGTTGCCTCGCCACTGCGTGTATTCCGCGCGCATGCCGGCCTGGAGCATTAACTTCTTGCCGTTGGCATTAAATATGAACCAGGCAGCTTGGGTATTCTCTGTATATCTGAACGTGCTGTTCTGTGCCGGTACGAATTTAGCAACACGTTCATAAATAGCGTCGTTGTCTACGTCAAAGAAAGTGCCTTTCAGTCCGGTTCTCCATGTCAGCACTTTGCCGGGAATATTTAGCTCAACATTAGCTGTGTGGATGTTGGCATGCTGCTTGTTCGATGAGCTGATGGGTAAATATTGTTGTTCGCTATTTGCTTCGAGATTGGACGAAGAAGTTATAAAGCTATTTACTTTATCGGCATCATTGTAGAAAAAGCTGTACTCGGCTTTCAACACGCTTCCTTTTTTGCCGATTTTAGAGCTTGATGAAAGATTCACGGTATGGATGACGCGGGGAATGCTAATCTTCGAAGCGGTAGATAAAACTGAATCCATAGCATGCTCCGGACTGTAAAAGAAGCCGGTATTATCAGCTCTGCCGCCGTTATTGTTTTTTGTTATGCTGTATGCCAGACTTATCACATTCTTCTGGTCGATGTCAAAGTCGGCATTCATGCTGGTTCTAAAGCTCCGGTTGTGCAAATGGCGATATTCTTGCTGATCCCAAGTTGTGTTATCAAAGTAGATCAGTTGATTGCTGAACATGACCGAGTTGTTTCGGGTATATGACGGCGATATGTTGAGGCGGAAGCGTTTCATATTCATGTTAAAGGTGCCGTTATACCTGCCGAAGGGACGCGAATTTCTTCCTTGTGTAATGTTGACGTTGCCGCTATATCCCAAAGTTGCGTCTTTCTTTTCTATGATGTTGAGAATTCCTCCGGCTCCCTGCGCTTCAAACGCTGCAGGAGCGGTAGTATAAAGCTCAATCTTTGATATGCTTTCTGCCGGGATGTTCTGAATATATTCAACAAGATCTGCTCCTTCAAGACGAATAGGTTTGCCGCCAAGAAGGATAGATAAGTTTCCTTTGCCGGCAAGTTTTATGTTGTCTGACGATAAATTTAAACCGGGAATCCGCTGAATAGCTTGTAAGGCTGTTCCTCCCTTTTGAAGCGTCGACGACTCTGTGTGGTAAACTATCCTGTCGGCAAGGTATTCTACTACGCCGCTCTTGTCAAAAATCTCTACGCCGGCAAGGTTTTTTGCCGTGCGAAATAATATAAATCTCCCAAGATTGCTGCTATTGCTCTTTATGACGATGTTTTGTTGTATGCTTTTGAAGCCAACACAGCGTATTTCCAGCATGTATGAGCCTTGTATAATGTTTCTGATGCGGAAACTTCCAAGGCTGTCGGTGATGGTCAGCATGGCTAGTCGGCCCGAGGGGTCACCAAGTTGAATTGAGACGCCTGCTAAAGGACGTTGGGCTTCATCAAAAACGTGTCCTGTAATTTCGTAGTCCTGGCCCTCGTATCTGGATAATCCTGCAAAAGGTGTTTCAGCACGGCCTGGAAAGCCCAGGGTCAATAGTATGAATAGGGATAGTCGAGGGAGGATTATGTATGAACGATAGCTATATCGCTTTACATGACCCAAGGAATGATAAGGTGTAAATAGGTGCATTGGCGAAATAATAAACGAATAAAAGTGCTCCAGAGGCAGTTCTTTTTAAATTAATGATTTGATTTCTGAAAATTACTCATTTAATGAATAAAATTATGTGTGATTTTTCGCATTTTTCTTTCGATTGTGCATTTTTTTTGATTTTTATTATGTAGATGTGCGTCATTCTTGGCTTTTTATAAAACCATTTTTGTGTTAGCATAAATAAATGCCGACTTATATTTTTGCATCCCCATAGAGTTAAGGCTAATTGTCCTCGCCTTTTTTCAATTTTAATGGTTGACCATGTATATTAATAAAAGCTCTAAGTCCTCATTTATTTCAAGATGTTGCGTAGCCTTGTTGTTCCTGATATGTATCAGTCCCGGGCTCGCGGCGCAATCAGTACTTAAAATGGTTTCCTGGAACATTCAGAATCTGGGAAAAAGCAAAACTCCGCAAAGCATACAGTTCATTGCTGAAATACTGAAGCCATTTGATGTGGTGGCTCTTCAGGAAGTGGTAGCTGGTGCCGGTGGTTCGCAAGCTGTGGCGTCGATTGTTGACGCGCTAAACAGAAAAGGGTTTGCCTGGGACTACGCGATTAGTGATCCCACTTCCTCCAATACCAGAGGAGGTTCTGAACGTTATGCTTTCCTCTGGAAAAAAGCTCGCGTAAAAGTATTAAGTAATCCTCGCCTGGAGCCTACGCTGGCCCAGAGCATAGAGCGGGAGCCGTTCCTCATGGAACTTCAGTCTGGCGCTCTTAAGTTGGCAATTTTCAATTTCCACGCACTACCCAAATCGAAACATCCTGAGACTGAAATTAAGTTATTGAAGACTTACCCTGATATCTATAAAAAGTATGCTTTAGTTTTCTGCGGTGATTTCAATACTCCTGAATCAAATAATGTGTTTAACCCACTAAAGAAAATGGGATACCGACCGGCTTTTTCGGGGCAAAAAACAACTTTAAGGCAAAAGTGCCTGAGTGATGGATGTCTTGCCTCCGCATATGATAATTTCTTCTTTCGGACAGATCAGCTTCATGCTGCAAAGGCCGGAGTAATACCTTTCTACCGTAGTTTTCCCGATGTGAAATCCGCCCGCAAAATCTCTGATCATTTACCGGTATTTCTTGAGTTAAAAAATTGATAATTTTCACCGACTTTTTCCCCCGCTTTACCGAGTAGTATACAGCGTCTGCCTAAGTTCTGTTGATGACCCTTATTGCTCATCATATCTTTGAATCATAATAATTTAAATCACTCACAGATATGAAAACAATAATATTAACAACAGCAATTTTATCAGTGTTAGCATTTAACACCAAGGCTGCAGATGGAATAAGAAGTAATAAGAAACCTGCCAACAGTGTTGAATTGAAGGCTCCGGAGTTTGTGTTTGGCGCACCAGAGGATATTGAAAACGAAGAGGTGAGTCGCTTAAGGTTTGTAAATTTCGTTGCTCCTGCTACAACGTTTGTAGATGCTGCCGATATTGACTTCGCGCGTCTGGAAACTGAATTAACTCTTGGCTCAGTGAAAGCACCAGCCTTTGTGTGGGGGGATGCCAATGACCTGGACTTCGTGAGAGTTAATGAAAAGATCAGCTTCCCTGTTGCAACAGTAGATTTCGCAGCGCAGGCACCGGAGTTAGACGCTCATGCCATCAGATAATTCGTAAGCCTGAATACTCTGGCTTTATTACGCAGTTCTCATCCGGTATGATAGGTATACACTATTTTAAAGATTTGGGTTCTCACAATATGACTTGTTACATCGCTTAAGTTCTGCGTAATATTTTACTCTTCCGACCCTGATTTCCCCTTATCAACACTCTTCGCGAGATATGTTCAGATAGAAAGCTTTTACCACTCGCTTCGTATCCTTTCATAAACATTCCTTTTCTTCCCGTCACTGGTGTGCCAACTTATTTCAGTGATTTATGATCGTAAGGAGGGCCCATTAGGCTCAAACGCCTTTTCCATATCTTTGGGCCTAGATAATCATTTTTTCATTCCTGACACAGTTAGTTTTACACCCCCTTACACCCCCCCTTTTACCCCCCCCCTGTAGTCACTCTTGCTACCTACCTGTTCCGAGACTGACTCGGAACAGACNNTGTCGATGAAATGCCCATGAAATGTCGATGACCAGTGCTGTCTGTTCCGAGTCAGTCTCGGGTCAGACTCGAACCAGGTGGGTAGCTGCCTCCCCTGATTGCCTGTAATGGCGATTGAACTCAGGCGAAGGAAATCATTGGCGATGCTTGTTCTGAGAATAATAATTGTACTTTTGCAGTCTTAATTTCAGAAAAAATGGAAAGAGGACCTATTTCTCAGTTTATAGAACATCATTATCGTCATTTTAACGCTGCTGCGTTGATGGACGCAGCGAAAGGATATGAGGCTCATTTAGATGAGGGAGGTAAAATGATGATTACCCTGGCGGGCGCTATGAGCACCGCGGAGTTGGGTATATCATTAGCTGAAATGATCAGACAAGACAAAGTGTCTATCATCTCTTGTACTGGGGCAAATCTTGAGGAGGATATCATGAATCTGGTAGCCCATACGCATTACAAGCGAGTGCCAAACTATCGTGATTTAAGTCCGCAGGAAGAGTGGGAGTTACTGGAAAACGGTTTTAACCGCGTTACAGACACTTGTATTCCTGAAGAGGAAGCTTTCAGAAGAATTCAGCGCCATATTCATAAGATTTGGAAAGATGCCGAAGATAATGGAGAACGTTATTTTCCGCATGAGTACATGTACAAGTTGCTTCTAAGCGGAGTTATGCAAGAGAATTATGAAATTCCTGTAGAACACAGCTGGATGATTGCCGCTGCGGAAAAGAACTTGCCTATCATCGTTCCCGGATGGGAAGATAGCACGATGGGGAATATCTTCGCATCTTACGTAATTAAAGGCGAGCTTAAGGCGTCTACAATGAAGAGTGGTATCGAATATATGGCTTGGTTGGCAGATTGGTATCGCGCGAACTCATCAGGTAAGGGTATTGGCTTCTTCCAGATTGGCGGAGGTATTGCCGGTGATTTTCCAATTTGTGTTGTGCCGATGTTGTATCAAGATTTGGAAATGCATGATGTTCCATTCTGGAGCTACTTCTGTCAGATCTCAGATTCTACAACCTCTTATGGCTCTTATTCCGGGGCGGTGCCTAACGAAAAGATCACTTGGGGGAAATTAGATATAAATACCCCGAAATTTATCGTAGAATCGGATGCGACAATTGTTGCTCCTCTGATTTTTGCGTGGATATTGAAACAATAATGTTACAATATTAGACTTATTGCCGGATTTTAAGTAAATTTCCAATGTATTGAAGGGCGCTCTGATTAAAATCAGGGTGCCCTTTGTGTTTTGTTTAGAATGAATATAAATTGGTTTTTTGGATCATAGAAATGTCAGTGGTCGTGTAAATAATTATACTTTTGTCAACCTAAAATGTGACAATGGGCACATTTTAGAATATACGTTTTAAAATTTTATTGTCAATTTTATATGAGAAGATTCTCATTAGTTTTAAAAAGTGTTGCTAAATCATTCTTCTTAGTCTGGGCCTTGGGATTAGCCCCCGGGGTGATGGCTCAGGATTCTACAGCTACCAACAAAGAGGCGCCTGCGGCAGAAGCTGCAGCGGGGTCCTCAGGATCAGAAGTTAAAGGCGACGCCAATGCCGGCTCGGCAATTTTTAAGCAAAAGTGTACTTCCTGTCACGCCATCGACCGTCAGGTTGTTGGTCCTGCGTTAAAGGGTATTACGGAACAGCGGGATGCTGCCTGGTTGCACAAGTGGATAAAGAATTCTCAGGCTTTGGTCGCGTCAGGAGACGCCGAAGCTGTGAAGATCTTCAACGAGTACAACAAGACGGTAATGACTCCTTTTCCGGAGTTGCAAGAGGCTGATATTGATAATATTCTTGCCTACATCAAGCAGGAAAGCAATAAGCCGGCTGCGGGAGCCGCTGGTGCTGCCGGAGCTGCTGGTGCTACAGCGGGTTCGGGAAGCAACGAAGTGACCAATTTCATGCTAGGTGGATTGATTCTCGTTGTGGTAGTTGCTCTGCTTGTTATCGTAGTTTTGAACCGCGTTATTAAGACGTTGGAGAGATTACTGATGCAAAGACAGGGTATCGCTATTGACGAAATTCCTGTGGATGAGTCTGAGCCTGCCGCCGCGAAATTGAGACGTCTTCTTAAAAATAAGAAGCTTGTATTTTATATCATCATTGTGCTGGTATTGATCTTTGGATCTGTCAGCTGGAATATGATGTGGAACACGGGTGTTCATACCGGTTATCAGCCGACACAGCCAATTAAATTCCCTCACGATACTCACGCGGGAACAATGAAAATTGACTGTCAGTATTGTCACGGTGGTGCATACAAGTCAAAGAATGCCTCAATTCCTTCTCTGAACGTATGTATGAACTGTCATAACTATGTTCAGGCAACTGAAAAATATAATGGCGAAATTTCTCCGGAGATCGCTAAGATATACAAGGCGTTGGATTACGATCCGCAGACTAAGAAATATGGTGAAAATCCTAAGCCAGTGGAGTGGGTTAGAGTACACAATCTCCCTGACTTCGCATACTTCAACCACTCGCAGCACGTAACGGTAGCTGGGTTGAAATGTCAGGAGTGTCATGGTCCTATCGAGACAATGTCTGAGGTATACCAGTATTCTCCGCTTACAATGAAATGGTGTATTAACTGTCACCGTACTAAGGATGTTAACTTTAAAGGAAACGCTTACTATGACAAGATGATCGCTGTACATGATCAGATTAAGAAAGGTGAGAAAGTTACTCCGGCAGTGTTAGGTGGATTAGAGTGTGGTAAGTGCCATTATTAATTAAATAAGAAATTCGGTTACAGTTTATATAGCTTAAATGGAAAGCAATAAAAAATACTGGAAAGGTTTAGAAGAGCTGCAGGGTCAACCAGACTTTGTGGAAAAGAATAAAAATGAGTTTGCTGAAGAGCTTCCTATCGAAGGTGCTATTAGCGAAACTGGTTTTAATGCCGCTACTCCTCGTCGTGACTTTTTAAAGACTTTAGGGTTCGGTATCGGTGCTGTATCACTTGCTGCTTGTCAGACCGCCCCTGTACATAAATCAATTCCCTACCTGATAAAACCGGAGGAAGTTACTCCTGGTGTTCCTAACTATTATCTGTCCAGTCATAAGGGACAGAGCGTGTTGGTGAAGACCCGTGAAGGTCGTCCGATAAAAATAGAAGGTAATCCTGCCGGAGTTTTCGGCAACCATGGAACTGACGCGACAACGCAAGCGTCGGTTTTAGATCTGTATGACATCTCGAAACTACAGAATCCTAAGATTGACGGCGAAGATACCGACTGGACTAAAATAGATGAATTCGTTAAGGCTGAATTGTCAAAAGTTCAGGCTTCAGGCAAGAAGATTCGTATCGTGTCTACGAGCATGAGCAGTCCTTCGGCGAAATCAGTGATCGCTGAGTTCATCGCGCAGTATCCTAACGCTATGCATGTAGAGGCTGATCCTGTTTCATATTCGGGTATTATCCAGGCAAACGCTGCCAGCTTTGGCAAGGCAGTTGTGCCTTCTTATAGCTTTGATAAGGCTGACGTTATTGTAAGCTTTGGTGCTGATTTCCTCGGTACCTGGATTGCAGGCGAGGAGTTTACAAAGCAGTATGTTTCAAACCGTAATTCGGCCTCGCTAAAGAAGGGCAAGATGTCTCGTCATATCCAGATAGAAACTGGTTTAAGTATGACAGGTACAAATGCTGATTCACGTGTACCGGTAAAACCTTCAGAACTAGGTCTTGCCGTGGTAGCGCTCTATCAGGCGTTGACCGGAGGGTCAGCAAGCATCGCTGGAAATCCCGCGGCAGAGAAAGTTGTGAAACTGGCTGCTAAGGAATTGCAAAACGCAAGAGGAAGAGCGGTTGTAGTATGCGGATCAAACGATGTGAACGTTCAGACGATAGTAAACGCTATCAACGCGAACCTCGGTTCGTACGGAACTACCATCAATCTCGACGCGCCGATACATGTATCGGGAAATGATACCGCCTTCAGCAGCTTCGTTGCAGAAATGAATCGCTCTGAAGTAGGTGCGGTATTCTTCCTGGACATCAATCCTGCGTATTCTTACTTTGACGGCAAAGCATTCAAAGATGGTTTAGCAAAAGTTCCATTGAGAGTATCTTTTGCAGATCGTGAGGATGAAACTGCGAGATTATGTAATGTAATTGCTCCGGATGCAAACTTCCTCGAGTCATGGGGAGATGAGAGCGCATTTGAAGGGTTCTTTACATTAATGCAGCCGACAATCAATCCGGTGTTCCAGACACGTCAGGCTCCTCAGAGCTTGCTGTTATGGTCTAACAATCCACAGAAAAACTACTACGAGTATGTGAAAGCATACTGGGAGAAAAATATTTTGCCAGCCGCTGGTATCAGTTGGAAGGAATTATTACAGAAAGGTTTCGTTTACAGCGGTGCTAAGCCTGCTGCAAGCTACACCTTTGCCGGTAACATCGGCGCTGCGGTATCTGCGGTAAATGCGCAGAGTCTGGCACTGAACAAAGATATTCAGGTACAATTATACGAGAGTGTTGCTATCAGAGATGGCCGCTACGCAAATAACGCTTTCCTTCAGGAAATGCCCGATCCTGTATCAAAGGTAACCTGGGATAACTACGCTGCTGTAGCGCCGAAGTTCGCTCAGGAGCAAGGATGGGAAGAGTTTGATATTATCGAGATCAAGGGTGCTAACGGTTACAGTATTTCGTTGCCGGTATTATTGCAACCTGGTCAGGCGAAAGGTACCCTGTCTATTGCTGTCGGCTATGGCCGTACTAAAGCGGGTAAGGCGGGTAATCATGTAGGTCAGAACGCTTATCCTTTGGCTGGTGTTGTAAATGGTACTGTTCAGTTTAACACCACCGCAACGGTAAGTAAGACCGGCGCGAAAATGGAGCTTGCGCAGACTCAAACGCACCATTCTTACGAAGGACGTACTGTAATTCGTGAGACATCTTTCGCAAACTATCTCAAGAATCCTGCATCAGCAAACGAGAAACACGGCGAGCATAAGACTTACGATCTGTGGCCAGAGCATAAGAAAATTGGTCACAATTGGGTGATGGCCATTGATTTGAATGCTTGTACAGGCTGTGGCTCATGTATTGTAGCTTGTAATGTTGAGAATAACATTCCGGTAGTAGGGAAGGATGAGGTGAGACGCAGAAGAGAAATGCACTGGTTGCGTATTGACCGCTATTACACCTTTACTGAGGATAGCAAACTGGTTACAGAGGAAAAGGAAATTGAGAAGCTTCCTGAGTTTGATAACGTAGCGGTTGTGCATCAACCAATGTTATGTCAGCATTGTGATCATGCTCCGTGTGAGACGGTATGTCCGGTAATCGCGACGATGCACTCGTCAGATGGATTAAACTACATGGCTTATAACCGTTGTGTGGGTACCCGTTATTGTGCTAACAACTGTCCGTACAAAGTGCGTCGTTTCAACTGGTTTAACTACTGGAATGACTCTCGCTTTGACAACTATCTGAATAACGAATTTACGCAGTTACTGTTGAATCCTGATGTCGTTACCCGCTCAAGAGGGGTGATGGAGAAATGTTCGATGTGTATTCAGCGTATTCAGGCCGGACGTTTGCAGGCGAAGATTGAGAAGCGTGTTTTGAAAGACGGCGAGATACAGATGGCTTGTCAGCAAGCATGTTCTGCGGGGGCGATTATCTTTGGAGATATGAACGATCCTGAATCAGAAGTGTCAAAAGCACTGAAAGATGAGCGTACCTATTATGTACTTCAGGAAATGAATACACAACCGGGAGTAGGTTATCAGGTAAAAGTTAGAAATACAGTAGAAGCATAAAATTCATAGATACTTAAGTTATTATGTCAGCTCATAACGAATCAATATTAAGGGAGCCATTAATCACTGGTGAAAATATCACGTATGCTAAGATCACCAATGATGTGCTGGTTCCTGTAGAGAATAAGCCCAACAAAGCCTGGTGGATAGGCTTTGGGGTAGCGGTATTCTTTGCCCTTACCTGGGTTGGAGCTATTAGTTATACATTCTGGGAAGGCCTGGGTGTGTGGGGATTAAATAAAACTGTGGGTTGGGCCTGGGATATCACCGGCTTCGTATGGTGGGTAGGTATCGGTCACGCGGGAACGTTGATTTCGGCGGTATTGTTACTGTTCCGTCAGAACTGGAGAAACTCCATCAACCGTTCAGCAGAGGCGATGACGATCTTCGCGGTAATTTGTGCCGCGACATATATCTTCGCTCACATGGGACGTCCATGGTTAGCGTATTGGGTATTCCCATTGCCGAATCAGTTCGGTTCCCTTTGGGTGAACTTCAACTCTCCGCTTGTATGGGACGTATTCGCGATCTCTACTTATTTCTCGGTATCATTAGTGTTCTGGTATACTGGCTTATTGCCGGATATCGCAACCATCCGTGACCGTGCTAAAGGAACAAGACGTCGTGTATATTCGATTCTATCTTTTGGCTGGGCAGGATCTGTAAAGAACTGGCAGCGTTTTGAAGCGGTGTCATTGATTCTTGCGGGTGTTTCTACACCACTGGTATTATCGGTACACACCATTGTATCTTTTGACTTCGCGACCTCGCTGGAGCCAGGATGGCATACAACGATCTTCCCTCCATACTTCGTTGCCGGAGCGATCTTCTCGGGTTTCGCAATGGTACAAACCTTATTGCTTATAGCACGTAAGGTAATGAAGTGGGAAAACTATATTACGATGTTTCACATTGAGTCGATGAACAAGGTAATTATTGTTACAGGTTCAATCGTGGGTGTCGCTTATCTTACAGAGCTGTTTATAGCGTGGTATTCAGGTGTAGAATACGAACAGTACGCCTTCCTTAACCGTATCAGCGGTCCTTACTGGTGGGCATATTGGAGTATGATGACCTGTAACGTGATCTCGCCTCAGCTGTTCTGGTTCAAGAAGATCAGGACAAGTATCTGGGCTTCATGGGTGTTGTCTATCGTAGTGAACATCGGTATGTGGTTTGAGCGTTTTGTAATTATCGTTACCTCTCTTCACCGTGACTTTATACCTTCAAGCTGGGTGATGTTCTATCCGACAACTATCGACGTGCTTTTATTCGTTGGATCTATCGGAGTGTTCTTTACATTATTCTTGTTATTCCTTAGAGTGCTTCCGGGTATTGCGATGGCGGAAGTGAAGCTGATCCTGAAGAGCTCAAGCGACCAGGCGAAACAGCGCCTTATTGCCGAAGGGAAAGTCAAGAAAGAGGAAGCAGAGTTTTATCAGCAGTCGCTTGATAAATACGATAGTGTTTCAAGAAATTATAGCGGCACTGTTCCGCAGGGAGGCATTTAACAGGCTGTAGTATTAATTAGATAAGAACTTCTTGAATTTTATAAATGAGCAACGTTAAATATATATTAGGCCATTTTGAAGATCCTGATGATCTGATGCACGGCATCGAGAAGCTTCAGGAAAATAACATCAGTATTTATGATGTTTATACTCCTATGCCGATCCATGGTATCGAGGATAAGCTTGGATATAAGCGTTCGCGTTTACCGATAGCAGCGTTTTGCTTTGGTCTGACAGGAACAATCACAGCTATATCGATGATCTATTATATGCTGGTATATGACTGGCCGATGGACATTGGTGGAAAGCCATCATTTGCCATGCCGGATTTTGTTCCAATCACTTTTGAGCTTACTGTGCTTTTTGCAGCTTACGGAATGATGTTTACATTTTTCTATGCAAACCACTTCTTTCCGGGAAGAGCGCCACGTGTTATGGATTTAAGAGCTACAGATGATAGGTTTATTATCGCGGTAGACGCTAAAGAAAATCCATACCTCGACAAGATCGACGGATTGTTGAAGGAGGTTGGTGCAGTTGAAATTAAGCACAATGAAAGAAAATATGTTAGTTATGAATAAGCTCAAGATAGTTAGTGCCGCGATTCTGACTGTTGCTGTAGTAACAGGCATTACTTCTTGTGGCGATAAGAAATCACCGGGTATGGAGTTTGCCCGTAATATGTATGATCCGATTGCATATAACCCGGATCAGCCAAATAAAAACTTCGCCAATGGACAGACGGCGCAGACGCCACCTGAGGGCACGATGCCGGTAGGATATGATCCTGTTACCGATATCTACCCTAATACCCCGGAAGGATACCAGGCAGCAAGCACCAGTCTTCATAATCCATTGCCGGTAAATAAGCAAACACTGTTGGAAGGACGCACGTTGTATCTGCATATGTGTTCTCATTGTCATGGTGAGCAAGGTAAGGGAGATGGCGCAATTGTTGCCAATCAGAAATTCCCGCCGCCGCCATCATACTCTTCAGGCAACTCATCTCGTGGAGGTGCAATGAAGGATTTGACAGATGGTAAGATATTCCACACAATAACCTACGGGCTAAACTTAATGGGCCCGCACCGTACACAGCTTAATCCAACAGAAAGATGGAAGATCGTTATGTACGTTCACGAATTGCAAAAGCTTCAGTAGTTAATATTTTTAGCCAAATGGGAACTCACAATCATCATTCATACAATTTTAACGAGCAATTCGAATTTGCAGGTAAGGCAAAGACCTGGAGTTTGATTGCTATAGTTATAGGAGTTTTATCTATACTTTACGGATTCTTTTTAGATCCTTCAGAGCATCATGCCCATCGTACCTTCGCCAACTTATTGTTGATGAGTTATTATGTGACGTGTGTATGTGCCGCGGGAGCATTTTTCCTGGCCCTGCAATTTGTTGCGCAGGCAGGCTGGTCAGCCAGTTTGTTAAGAATCCCGCAGGCCTTCGCGAAAGCCCTGCCCATAACTGCGATCATTCTTATCGTAGTTTGTGTGTCAGGCTTGCTAAGCCATAACCTTTACCATCATTGGAATCATGAAGGTATCACCGATCCGAACAGTCCGGAGTATGACGCCATCATTGCCAATAAAGCAGCGTTCCTTAACGTACCCTTCTTTATTATTCGTCAGGTGGTATTCCTTGGAATCTATAGCGCTTTCGCTATAACGCTGGCAAAGTTCTCTAATCAGGAGGACCTTGAAGGCGGTTTAAGTAACTACAAAAAGAGCTTCAAAACATCAGCGATTTTCCTGGTGATCTTTGGATTTACCACGCCAATCTGGTCCTTTGATACGATCATGTCATTAGAGGCACATTGGTTCTCGACCATGTTCGGTTGGTATAATTTCGCGGCGATGTGGGTAAGCGGATTATGCGTAATTACTATTACCGCTATTTTGCTTAAGAGGGCAGGATATATGAGTTGGTTAAACGACAGTCATTTTCATGATTTAGGAAAGCTGGTGTTTGCCTTTTCAATTTTCTGGACTTATGTTTGGTTTGCACAGTTCCTCTTAACTTGGTATGCTAATATTCCGGAAGAAACGGTATATTTCTACAAAAGATGGGAAGACAATTATAAGCCTTGGTTCTGGCTGAATATCGTTGTGAACTTCGTTGCGCCTATCCTGGTGCTGATGACCCGCGATGCGAAACGTAGAACTAATACGCTGTTAGTAATGTGTATTGTATTATTGATGGGACATTGGCTCGACTATTATCTTATGATTATGCCTGGAACGGTAGAAGAGCATCCTGCATTTGGTATCACTGAAATAGGAATAGCTATAGGTTTTGCCGGTTTGTTTGCCTTTATCATGCTTACGAAATTGAGTAAAAAACCTTTGATAGCACAGAATCATCCGTTTTTGGAAGAGAGTTTACATCACTCAATTTAATTAGCATATAACGTCTACCATAAGAAATGTGTTACATAATGCGATTTAATAAGTTTTTAGGTTTTAAGTTTATTTTAACAGCACTGATAGTCTGCTTATCTCTAAGTAACTTTCAGGCTGTAGCTCGCCAGGCATCTGCGCCTGCTGCGACAGAAGCCGCCGCTTCCACTACGGAGCAATCGGCAAGTACAGCATCGGGGTCAATTGGGGAGACCCCGAGCGCTGTTTCTGAGTCAGCATCTGATGATGCTTCGACGCTGGCGAGCACAGAAGATAGCGTTGCCAAAACGGCGATGTATAAGTCAGCGACATTTTATGTGTTGTTGTTTGTGTTAATATGTATTTTCGTTGGGGTAATTGGTAAGGTGCTGCATGTATATGAGCTTACCCGCGAGATTCAGGGAAAACCAGGTAAGATCAATTGGAATAAGGTTCAGGCAGCGTTATGTATTATAGCGGTGCTCGTATTATTTTACGGTACTTACTGGACATACAAAACCTGGGGCGGTCTTGCTACAAGACCCGCGGGCTCTGAGCACGGTGAGCGTATTGATACAATGATGATCATTACGATTACCATTACAACCATTGTATTCTTTGTTACTCAGTTCCTGTTATTTGTATTTGCGTTCAAATACAAAGGATCTGAGAAGCGTAAAGCATACTTTTATCCACACAACAACTTTATTGAGCGCCTGTGGACCATTATTCCGGCTGCTGTGCTTGTAATTTTGGTAACCCTTGGATTCTTTAACTGGAGAAGTATCACGAATCCTTCAGAAGATCAGATAAAGAAAGCGTTGTCTGTAGAAGTTACTGGAGAGCAGTTTAAGTGGAATGTGCGTTATGCTGGTGATGATAACGCTTTAGGCCGAAGAAATTATAAGCTTACCACGCCTACTAATGGCCTTGGTATTGATTTCACTGATAAGAAGAGCTGGGACGATAAATTAGGAGGCGAGATTGTGCTTCCAAAGGGTCGCCCTGTTCGATTTACCATTAATTCAAAAGATATCTTGCATAGCTTCTTCATTCCTGAACTTCGCGTGCAGATGAATGCTGTTCCTGGTATGGCGACCTACTTTCAGTTTGTTCCAAAGTATACTACGGAAGAGATGAAAGAGAAAACGGGTAATGATAAGTTCGAGTACATACTCCTTTGTAATAAGATTTGTGGTACCGGACATTACAATATGCAGTACAAGGTTCGTGTTGTTGAGGAAAAAGAGTATAAAGAGTGGATTGCAAAGCAACCTCTTTACTACAACGACGACATGAAGAAGGAAATGCAGGAAAAGGCTGCAAAGCAGGATAATAAACTAGCTCTTAACATTCAGAAATAAATCAGGGTAGGAATATGTCAAGTACACTATCTCATAATACACACCATACAGGACATCACGATGATCACGGACATCATGAGCAGTCCTTCATAACTAAGTACATCTTCAGCCTTGATCACAAGATGATCGCCAAGCAGTACCTTGTTACAGGTATTATCATGGCTTTAATCGGCATGTTTTTGTCAATTTTATTCCGTATTCAGTTGGGCTGGCCAGATCAGTCGTTTCCTTTGCTGGAGACTTTTCTGGGTAAGTGGGCTGAGGGAGGCCGTATAAAGCCGGATTTCTATCTGGCCCTGGTTACTATCCACGGTACAATCATGGTATTCTTCGTGCTTACTGCCGGTCTGAGTGGTACCTTCAGTAACCTGCTTATTCCTTTGCAGATTGGTGCTCGCGATATGGCGTCGCCACTGGTGAATATGCTTTCCTACTGGTTATTCTTCCTTGCCTCTGTGGTAATGGTTGGATCCTTCTTCGTTGAAAGCGGACCGGCAAGTGCGGGATGGACAATATATCCACCGCTATCAGCTTTGCCAAAGGCGATTTCCGGTTCAGGGACTGGACAGACATTATGGTTAATCAGTATGGTCTTGTTCATTGCCTCGTCATTGATGGGTTCATTGAACTACATCAGTACTATTTTAAATATGCGTACTCCAGGAATGGATCTTTGGAAGATGCCTCTTACTATTTGGGCTCTTTTCTTAACTGCTATTCTTGGTGTTCTTTCATTCCCTGTATTGGTAGCAGGTGTGGTGCTGTTGATCTTTGATCGTAGCGCCGGTACTAGCTTTTACCTTTCCGATCTGGTGGTACAGGGACAGATATTGCCGCAGCAGGGTGGTAGCCCGATTTTATTCCAGCACTTATTCTGGTTCTTAGGTCACCCTGAGGTATACATCGTAATTATGCCGGCTATGGGTATCGCTTCAGAAGTAATGGCTGTTAATTCGCGTAAACCGATATTCGGATACCACGCGATGGTTTATTCACTGATCGCCATCACTGTATTATCATTTATCGTATGGGGACACCACATGTTTGTTACGGGTATGAATCCGTTCCTTGGTGGGGTATTCATGATTACAACGCTGATTATCGCGGTTCCTTCAGCTGTAAAGACCTTTAACTGGCTGGCAACGTTATGGCGTGGAAACATTCGTTTTACCCCGGCAATGATGTTTGCTATCGGTTTGGTATCTTTCTTCATCTCAGGAGGTCTTACCGGTATTTTCCTGGGTAATGCCTCTCTGGATATTAACTTACACGATACCTACTTTGTTGTTGCTCACTTCCACCTTGTGATGGGATCAGCGGCTATCTTTGGTATGCTTTGTGGTGTTTATCACTGGTATCCTAAAATGTTCGGCCGCATGATGGATGAGAAGCTCGCATACCTGCATTTCTGGTTGACCTTCGTTGGTGCTTATCTGGTATTCTTCCCGATGCACTTTATGGGACTTGACGGTGTGCCACGTCGTTATTACGCGTTCACTGAGTTCGAGTTCATGAAGGAATGGTTAACAGTAAATAAGTTCATCTCCTGGGCAGCGATCATTGCAGCTTTGGGACAAGTAGCATTCCTATGGAACTTCTTCCACTCAATGTTTTATGGAAAGAAGGCTACCGAGAATCCTTGGGAGGCAAACACGCTTGAATGGACTACACCGGTGGAGAATATTCATGGTAACTGGCCTGGCGAAATTCCGCCGGTGTACAGATGGCCTTACGATTATAGCAAACCAGGTCACGATAAGGATTATATTCTTCAGAATACACCTTTCTCCGAGACCATGAGTTCTAATCTACCACATGATTTTGAAGGAAATGCTGAGGCTGAAAAAATTCAATTAGAGTGGATGAAGAATCAGCAGATTCAGAAAAGTGAACAAGAATAATTTAAATTGCTCAAGGTAAAGGATCAAGATATGAGAGAAGTGGTTTCGGATTTAAAATTGGAGGGAAGTAAGGCAGCGCAGGGTACATTTATTTCTGATTTGAAGCAGCTTGTAAAAGTGCGCCTTACATTTCTTGTGGTATTTTCGGCATCAGTTTCATTTCTCATTGCCTGTCGGCAGACAGGTAATGTAAATTGGCTAAGCTGGGTGATGCTTACGGTTGGAGGTTTTCTTGTTACGGGTGGAGCCAACGGCTTTAACGAGATATTGGAGAAGGATCTGGATAAGATGATGTCGCGGACTAGTGACCGGCCGATACCTTCGGGCCGCATGACTACGGGACAGGCGCTGGTGATGAGCTTGTTTATGTCGATAACAGGTACTTTCATTTTGCTTAAGCTGAATTTGCTCACAGGTTTGGTTGCGATGTTTTCGATTCTCTTGTATGCTTTCGTGTATACTCCTTCAAAGAGAAAATCGCCAATCGCTGTGTTCATTGGAGCTTTTCCTGGTGCACTTCCTCCACTTATCGGATATTTCGCCGCTTTTGAAAGACCAGAAATCTCCTGGATTCCCATCATTTTGTTTTTAATACAATTTGTATGGCAGTTTCCTCACTTTTGGTCTATAGCCTGGGTCCTGGACGAAGATTACAAGAAGGCGGGTTTCCAGTTATTGCCTACCAAGAGTCGCGATACAGGTACTGCGGTATATATTCTTATGTCGAGCATTATGATGATTCCTGTAGGACTTCTTCCGTGGATGCTTGGTTTTGGAGGCCTTATAACCGCAATTACCGGTGTTATTGGCGGTCTTGCTTTTTGTCTCTATAGTATTAAGTTACTTAAGAAGCTGGACATCGCTTCGGCGAAGTCGGTTATGTTTTGTTCGTTTTTTTATTTGCCGGTGATGCAGCTGGTGTTATTGTTTGATTTTATTGTATTGAGATAATGTTAAGCACGTTAGATAATAGTCAATTGAAACAGGAGAGTTTGAATCTGAGGCCTAAGAAGTTTCTTATGTGGCTTTTTGTTATCACCACCTTTATGTTGTTCGCGGCATTTACCAGTGGTTATATTGTTTACACGAATGGAAGCCCTGCAAGGGGGATCAAGATGATTCTTCCAAACTTGTTTATATATAGCACTGCGGTAATTATTTTGAGTAGCGCGTTCTTATATCAGGCGCAACGCGCTGCGAAGGATCTTAATACTTCTAAAGAGAAGCTATGGTTGATGTTAACTATCGTTTCAGGAGTATTATTCTGCATACTTCAATTACAGGCTTGGCGTTCTTTCGTAGCCAATGGAGCGTATTTCGTTAATCCGAATGCTTCTCAATCCTTTCTGTATATTTTCACGGGGGGGCATATGCTACATATCGTTGCCGGCATAATGATGTTAGTGCACGCGCTGTGGTCTGTATCGAAAGGAGTATCGGACGTTAAGAACAAGTTTAACGTAGAGCTGTGTTCCATCTTCTGGCATTTTATGGGCCTGTTGTGGATCTATCTTTACGGATTTATGCTGGTAAACCAGTAAGGGGATTAGGCGAAAGGGTTCGCCTTAATGTTAAATGTTATATTCTACACTCCGGAACATTATTTTGCTAAGGATGTTACCTTAGTTGGTGTCGACGGTAACCTATGTAAAACAAAACAACAATTTACAACAAATGAGTACTACTGTTTCAAAGTTAGACGAAATTAAAACAGGACCATGGAACGGTGGCGTGTCACCGTTGAATGCGGAGTACGGAAAGCTGATGATGTGGTTTTTCCTGCTCTCGGACGCATTTACGTTCTCAGCGCTGCTGATCTATTATGGAGCGCAGAGATTCAGTAATCTGTCATGGCCCGATCCGGATACGGTATTTCAATCAGTACCTGGTGTAGCCGATCATGGTTATCCTCTGGTATTCGTTGGTATTATGACGTTTATCCTCATCATGAGTTCTGTAACCATGGTTTTAGCGGTATCCGCAGGTCACAATGGTCAGAAGAAACAGGTGATTAATTATCTTATACTTACTATTATTGGTGGGTTTATCTTCTTAGGCTGTCAGGCTGCGGAATGGACACATTTACATCACGAAGGATATTGGTGGGGAAGTATCCCGGAACACTACAACGCGGCTGAAAGCGTAGGGGCGCAACAGTTTGCCAATCTTTTCTTTACGATTACCGGATTTCACGGATTTCACGTATTTAGTGGTATTATTCTAAATATCGTCATTCTTTTTATGACGATGGGAAATGTCTTTGAAAAACGGGGCACTTATATTATGGTAGAGAAGGTTGGTCTATATTGGCACTTCGTTGATTTGGTTTGGGTTTTCGTATTTACATTCTTCTACCTGGTTTAAAAAAATATTTCTATGAATAACGAACATCACAATACGGAGCACGGTCATAACGAACATGCCGGCTTGTCGAAAGCAAAGATATGGCAGGTGTTTTTCTACCTGCTGGGCATTACCGCACTTGAGTTTTTTATCGCTCTTGTGCTTGTAGAGAAGGGCATTGTTCCACAGGGTATCGCAAACTTTACCTACATTGTTTTAACCTTGTTAAAGGCGTACTATATTGTAGGATACTTTATGCACCTTAAATTCGAAAACGTAACATTGATCACCAGCATCGTCGTATCGCTGATTTTCATAGTATATCTGATCGTGCTTATGTTGACTGAAGGGTCATACCTACAGCTACACATGTTACGATGACCAACCGATCTTTAAAGAAAGTATTAATCCTGGCATCTATTCTTATGATGCCAGGATTAATGTATTATTTGCTTCAGGAAAAAGGGAAAAATAGATACCGACCGCTGTCGTTCTATGGACCTAAGACCTTGTCAGGTACTTATCATACAAAGCGCGGCAAGAAGATTCCTGATACCACCTACCACAGAGTAGCGGCAGTTTCGCTGATCGATCAACATGGTCGGAGTTCTAAGGTGCCTGATAGTTCCGGATTTATCTCCATTATCAATTTCACATATTCCAATTGTCAGTCCTGCGCTACGCTTAATGAAAGTATGGCCGAGGTTGTTGATACTTATAAGCATAATAAGCGACTTCGTTATATCACAATAACCATAGATCCTGCCACGGATAATGCCAGCAAGCTGTTGTCGTTCGCCAACAGATATCGCGCAGATACACTTAAAACCTGGAACTTCTATACAGGTAACGAGCAAACGATTTATAATTTTGCCCGGAATCAGCTCTTTGTGGATGTATTGAGGGATTCGAGAAATCCCAATCATATTATCTCAAGACAATTGTTAATTTTGCTTGACGCCAAAAATCGGATTCGCGGCTATTATGACGCGTTGAGCAAGGAGCAGGTCGAGAAGTTATTGGACGAGGTGAAGGTACTCATTGCCGAAGAGTTGCGTCAGGTCACGCTGCCCTAATTTAAATTCTATATGAACGATAAAATATTTCTCAGGATCGTTACCGTGGTATCGATCTTTGTATTCTTAGTGGTGTTAATTCTTCAGAGCAAGATGATCACCTTATTTCCTCAGGGCGCGGAAATCCCTGCCTGGGTATTATTTCTACCCCGCCTGAATGCTATTCTTAATGGTACCTGCAGCGTCTTGTTGATTGTGTCGTTGTTGCAAATTAGAAATAAGAATATCAAGGCGCATAAGGTTTTGAATGTTACTACCTTTATCCTTTCGTCCTTGTTCCTGGTTTCTTATATTATTTTTCATGCTACCGGAATTCAGACAACCTATGGAGGCACAGGAACTTTACGTTATATTTACTATTTTATACTTATCACTCACATCATTTTAGCAGCGGTAGTTTTACCTTTGGTACTGTTAAGCTTCTACAGTGGTTTCATGATGAATGTGCAACGACATCGCAAGCTTGTCAGATGGAGTTATCCCGTATGGCTGTATGTTACGCTTACCGGAGTAATTGTTTATATAATGATTTCCCCGTATTATACGTTTTAGTTTAAATGACGTTTAATTATGAAAAGGCCTCGAATTCTGCTTGGTTTGGTATTTACAGTAGGACTGTTTTTTTCGACAACTTCAGTGTCGGCGCAGTGTGCCATGTGTACGCTTAATGCTGAAAGCTCTGTAAAGAATGGCAATACGGAAGGTAAGGGCCTGAATGATGGAATTTTATATTTGCTTGCCGCTCCTTATCTCGCTGTTGGTGCTGTTGGCTTAATCTGGTACAAGAAGTATCGGAAGAAAACCTCCGAAATAGGCGTTGATTAATACTTTTCTAATATGTCCAAAACACCGCAGCTTAAAGCCATTGCCGAATGCAAGTGTCCTAAATGTCGCCGGGGCGATCTCTATCGCGATCCTGTCTACAGATTAGGAACTCAGCGTATGTATGAGAATTGCCCTCACTGTGGCATGAGATACGAAATCGAACCCGGTTATTTCTATGCGGCTATGTATGTTAGTTACGCTTTCAACGTAGCTGAGATGGTTACCGCGGGCATCCTCACGTTCTACATAAGTGGACAGAGTGAATCGCCCTGGTTATATCTGGCGGTATTATTTGCTATTATTTTCCTGATGGCACCGGTAAATTATCGATACTCCCGGGTAGTGCTGTTACATTGGTTATCACCTAAGGTAAAATATCATCCGGAACTGGATACACCGTAGGGTGCCTCTCCGATGTTATTCCTTTTTCAGAATTCCATTTCTATGCCTGAATTCTTATTTTCAACTTAAGCATTTTTTGTATTATTGAGCAGAATATGCCAGTTGCATAATTGATATAGTCAAGACTATGGTCAGTTCTTGCGCTATATTTTACAATCAAATTTATCGATATGAAGAAATTTCTGGTTTTAATGCCGGCCCTCTTTTTTTTGACATCATGCGTAGTGTTGTCGCCAAAGAAGTATAAGGGTATTCTGGCACAACGCGATTCTCTGTCAACCTCATTGACGAATGCCAACACCCGTATAGATAATCTGGAAGAAGAAGTTTTCCGTCTGAAGTCTGATACCACCCTTTTACATAGCCAGATTGCCGACCTCAATGGCAAGGTACAAGGACTGAATTCTAACAATGCCAATCTTCGGGCGGCAAGCACACGACTTAATGATGATCTTAAAAAACGCGAGGCTCGCTTGAAGGAAGTTGAGGATATCTTGCGTAAACGCGATGAAGCTTCACTGGCACTGAAGGACAAATTACAGAAGGCACTGTTGGGCTTTCAGCAAAATGGCCTTGCTGTAGATATACGAGATGGAAAGGTATACGTATCGCTAACGGATAAACTTCTGTTCAGTAGCGGAAGTATAATTATTGATGAGCGCGGGAAACAAGCGCTCTCCGGCCTTGCCGCCGTGTTGCAGTCGCAGCCAGAGATCAATATTTCCGTAGAAGGACATACAGATAATCAGAAGGTTTTCAACTTAGGGCAGATTAAAGACAATTGGGACTTAAGTGTGCTCCGTGCTACATCGGTGGCGCGCTTCCTTACAGTTAATGAACGCATAGACAGTAAGCGGATTACTGCTACGGGAAAAGGAGATACGCAGCCCCTGGACGATAACGGAAACGCTGATGGCAGAAGTCGCAACAGGCGAATAGAGATCGTATTATCCCCCAAACTGGACGATCTTTATAATCTGATTAAATAGTATCATCCTAGCTTATTGGCAGGATAATTATACGCCCCTGCGCAAAGCTAACATGATTGTTGCTATGCTCAGGGGTTTCTCTTTTGCGATAAATGTAGGAAACTCTGTGATGAACTCATTAGAATAATGTGACAATTTCTTATAATTCCAATAAGTAAATGTGTCTCGTGTCATTTTTTTTTGGCTTTTGCTACGCTAATTTTACACTTCGGTTCCTGAGGTATATTTTTTGTTCAATTAGAATTAATAAAAGTGAAGATCGCCATAGTATACTCAACGAAAAATGGTTCGACTGAGAAGATTGTAAGATTAATGGGTAAAAAGCTGCCGGCCGATGATGTTAGCTATATTAACCTGTGTAAAGACTCAGATCCCCAGGTTGCTGACTACGATATGATCATCATAGGAGGTCCCGTTTACTTTGGTGCTATCCAACCTCAACTCAAAAGATTTTGTGAAAAAAATGAGAAGCTTCTCTTAAACCGCGAGGTAGCTCTCTTTACGTGCGGCCTGCTATCAGATCAGTCGGAAAGTCAGTTTGATAAAGCCTATTCTCATAAATTAAGGGATCATAGTATCTGCAATGCCTGTTTCCAGGGAATGGTAAACTTTGAGAAACTTAATTTCTTTGAAAAGCTTATGGTTTGGAAAGTCGCAGCCTCTAATATAGAGTTCCACACAGATTCTATTGGAATAACGAGATTCGTAAACACCATAAAAAGGATAAACGGGGTAGTATTGGCTTAATATACCCCGTCTAATTTAAAAAGGTGAGTCGAATTCAGCCAGGGAAGGTAGCAAGAGATCCTTTTCTGACAACAGGATTTCTCTTTCCTCCACCTGCCAATCAATATCCAGTGTTGGATCATTCCATATCACGCCAATCTCTGAAGCTTTGTTATAGGGATTGGTCACCTTATAAGTGAAAATAGTATTATCTTCGAGAGTTACGAAGCCATGTAAAAAGCCTGCCGGAATCCATAGCATTCTGAAGTTATCAGCGCTAAGTTCAACGCTCACGTATTCGCCAAAGGTTTCCGAATCTTTCCTGATATCCACAGCTATGTCAATCACCTTGCCACTTACTACTCTTACAAGCTTGCCCTGAGCGTAAGGTCCGGCCTGTCCATGCAGTCCCCGCAAGGTACCCCGCTGCGATAAGGATTGATTGTCCTGTACGAAGTTCGTGTCTATACCAGCCTCTTTGAATTTCGCATCGCTGAAGCTTTCGAAAAAATATCCCCTGTCGTCCTTCCATACCTGAGGTTCGATGATCACTACTCCCGGTATCGCTGTTTCTAAAAAAGTCATTTATATCTGTTCCATTAATGAGATAAACGAAAGAGCTAGGCCCTTGAACTGCTGCTGATGTTTCTCCATGATTGAAGTTTCAAATTTGGCTCTATATGTTGCGATCTTTTCAGCATCCTCAGCGAAAAACTGAATACTGAAGGTCGTGCCTTCATTTGGCGAGGCCAGGATCTTAAATACTTTCTTTTCTATAAACAGCCCTGTCTCTGTTATAGGGTCTATAAAATTTTTGTTCACCCATTGTTGCCACTCATCGAGAATAGAATCGTCAACAATAATGGTAATGTTATATAAAATCATGGGGCGAAGATATGATGAAAATTATCTAAGGCAAATTAACAATGTAAGTTTTCCATTGTTCGCGCGTCGGTTATTGTATCTGTAAATGTTACACCTTCAAATTGTTAAATGCAGTACCTTTGCTATATTAATAAATTTTTGCCTCTAATCGACTTTACAATCCACCATCGATGAAGTTGCCGCTACTGAAAAAGGTAAGACAGCCTGACTGTAGCAAGTGACTGAACTAATTCAAAGGGGGCTGCGTGTATTATAATTTTTTAACGTGAAATCAGCTGTTATACTATTCTATTTTTTAGTGTTGTTAGTAGCTAACTCCTGCACGCACTCTGAAAACGAAACAAAGGCTCGGATAAGACCTTTTTTTGAACATATCGATAAACTGGATTTCAAGCTTGCTCCTTCTTCCCGGTATATTTCCTTTCTTCATCATACATCTTCGGGAACATCACTTTATATTCAAGAAGTAGCCACTGGTAAGCAGAAGCTTATGGCGGAAAATAAGGATGTGGTTGCTTACGCCTGGGTAGGAGATCAGACCTTGACGCTGGCAACGCGAGCGGAAGATAAGCTCTTTTCTGTCTTTACCATCGATATTAACACTTCCGATGTCAGCAATGAAAAGAGCCTGATTGCTGAAGATCTTTATTTTGTTACTAAGAAAGTCGTTAACGGACGTCTGTTGTTGGCTTCGAGTAAATCTATCAAAGGTCTTTATGATATTTATGAATATAACATTATTTCAGGTGATCTACGTATTTTACTAAAGAACCCGGGCAATATTCACAGATGGTACAGCAACAGTAATGGACAGATAAACATGGCCTTGGCCAGGTCTGGAACGCAAGAAACCTTGCTTATTCGGAATTCAGCCACCGTACCTTTTCGGGCGTTGATCCATACTGACTTTAAATCGCAGGTCATCCCGATAGGAAATAGCGGAAGGGATAAGCCCTCATTCTATGCTTTATCGAATATTGGTCGCGATCGTATGTCTGTGGTAGAGCTAAGCGAAGATAGCGGTAAAGAGATACGAACAATCTATGAGCACGACTCTCTTGACGTTACTCATGCCGCCTATTCCAATAATCTTGGTCAGATCTTGTTTGCCGAACTTAAAACGCCGCGACTACAGCGGTACTTCTTTAACGAGAAATCCGCGATATTATTTAAGGACCTTGCCGCCAGGATAGGACCCGATTGTGATATCAAGATCATCGACGAGGAATCCAAAAGCGGTAATTTGCTTATTTTGGCATCGTCCGATGTGTCTCCCGGAACCTATTATGTGTATCGGAAAGATGTCCATGAGCTCGTCCCTGTGAGCCAATCCAATCCATACCTTAAGAAGGCGCGCCTCTGTCCTATGCAGTCATTTGTCTTTACCAGCTCCGACTCTATGGCCATTCAATGTTTTTTGACCACTCCCGCCAAGAGGACTAAGAGCAAGACTTTCCCCCTAGTAGTTGTACCGCATGGCGGACCACACGAAAGCGACGAGTGGGGCTATAATCCACAGGTTCAATTTTTGGCAAGTAAGGGCTATGCTGTATTGCAGGTAAATTATCGTGGTTCGCGCGGGTTTGGGAAGAAGTTTCTTGCCGCCGGATTTAAAGAATGGGGACGTAATATCCAGCGTGATATAAGGGAGGGGGTCAATTACCTTGTTAATAAGGGGCAGGTTGATTCCTCCAGGGTTGCAATATTAGGAAATAGCTTTGGCGGCTATTGCGCTCTGTATGGCCTGTGTTTTACACCAGATATATATAAATGTGGTATATCTCGTTCCGGATTCGTAAACTTGTTCAGTTTTATGAAATATGTGCCGCCTCAAAGAAATGAGGTTGTTCACCGGTATCATGAAATTCTGGGAAATCCGCAGTCGGAAACAGAATATTTTCGATCCGCTTCGCCTGTATTTCACTCCGATAAATTTAAGGCGCCTCTGATGCTCGTGCATAATCCGGAACGTGTCGAGGCAAATGGTACGGAGATGAGTCAATTTGTACGCGAGCTACGCAGTAACGGCGTTAATCTAACGTATATTCTTGAGGAGCAGGCACGAAGAGGGTACTCTTCAGATGAAGAAATTCATTTCCACCAACGGCTGGAGTCCTTTCTTTCTGCTAACTTATAACAACAGCAATGGCATCCCCGCTCAGATATAGAAAAACAAACTGGTTGAACGCCAGTTTTATCCTGCTCATCCTGGTATCCTTATTGGTAGCTCTGTTGCTGGCTCACCGCCTTACCGAAAAATTTATCGAAAATGAATTCAGTACGCAAAAGATAGAGGTGCTGGAGGAAACCCTGGAGCCCTATAATAACTTCTTTCACCACAAAGTACCGGAGATATCTTTTTACAGAGGTTTTTTAGATGCCACCTCGGCTCGCAAATATGCAGATTCAGTATTTCATAAATACGAGTTCGTGAATAGCATTGTTTTCTATGACGCGCAATTGGAAGTCGACTCTCCGGACGATCCTGCCGCGCATCCCATGGCTATTCCCAAAAGTGTATATCGTTTTTCTCCTTCACCAAATAGAGATTCCTCTATTGTTATCAGAGCGCATTTGCAAAAGCAGATGGTAACCATTGGCGACATGGATGAATTCGCTATGATGAGCTCGCAGCTGATAGATTTTATTGATGCTCCTGATACTGCTGACGCGGGTTCCGCGGATTATTTGGGTACTTTTTATAATATCGCCCACAACAGCGTGACCTTTATGAACATGCCGCTGTATGAAGATATTCAACGCTTTAAAGGCCATCAATCAGGCGCTCGTAGCAGTGAAAGTTACGCCTTCGATATTTTCACGTTTGCGCTTAATCCTGCGAAGCTAAAGATCGTTAATCAACACCCTGAGCTTTATGAGCAGGTGGCGATAAAGCCGCTCATGTACGAGGATACAAATCCCGATCCTGATTTGATAACAGCAGATCTCGCCCTTTCCGGTCCTTTTGCTGATTACAAGCTCTTCTTCCGGTCATCGCACTCCTTTCTGCAGGTAGAGGTTTGGCGACGTTTCCTTCCTATAGCAGGCGTTATTCTTCTGATATATGCGACGCTTATCACGTTGGCATACCTCATTTACCGGAATCTTAACATTAACAGGAAGATGTTTAAACTGCAGTATGATTTCGTCAATAATCTCACTCACGAATTTAAGACTCCTGTGAGTGTTATAAAGATTGCCGGCAATAACATTAAGAGCGCGTTGAAGCTTAGTGAAGAAGAAAGACGTTACTATGGTAAAATTTTAGACGAAGAAGCAGATAAACTCAATGAGTTGATGAATAAATTGCTATCTTTCACCCAAATTGAGAATCACTCAATTGAGATTCATAAAGAGCGTATTGATGTGCAATCTTTTGTTTCTAAACTTGTTAACGCATATAAGCTAAAATATCCTGATTTTAATATAGAATATTCAATAAAGAATGTTGAGTTCTTTGATTCTGATCTGGTGCTGATCACCAGTCTGTTTCAGAATCTCATTGACAATGCTTACAAATACTCTTTTCCCGAGAATAAGTTCATTGCAATTAGTGCCAACATTGAGAAATCTTTTATTGTATTCCGTTTTAAGGATAAGGGTATTGGAATTCCGCAGGAAGAAGTAAAAAACGTTTTCAAGAAGTTCTACAGAATTCAAAGTCAGTTTAATCAACAAGGAAGCGTTGGTTTAGGCCTGGCTTTCTGTAAAGAACTGGTTAATTTTCTAAATGGCGACATCATACTTAAAAGCAAACTTGGGGAAGGTTCAGAATTTACTATTAAGTTACCATTGTAAGTTGTTTTATGAAAACAGATGTTAAGATCGTTATTGTAGAAGATGACGACAACCTAAGATTCCTCGTTGCTCACCGTTTAAAGAGCGAAGGATACCATGTCCTTGAATGTGCCGCAGGCACCGGCGCTGAAGACTTCATTATTGATGAAAAACCCGATATCGTATTGCTTGACTGGATGCTTCCGGGAAAGCAGGGTTCTGAGATCTGCTCAGCTATCAGAAAGCGTGGTTTTGAAAATACGGTTATCATGATGACCGCGAAGGCTCAGGATGTCGATAAAATTGATGCCTATAATTTTGGCGTGTCAGACTATGTGACGAAACCTTTCAATATGGACGTTCTCGTTGCGTTGTTGGGTAATAAGGTGAAGTTCTTCGAAGGGAATGGTCGGACAGACATCAGCCGCTTCGGAAAAGTTGAGCATCACGCGAATATCCATACACTCTTTAAAGATGGCGATCGTATTGAGCTTACCATTCTTGAAAACAGAATCCTCGTTTATTTCCTTCAAAACCTTAATAAGGTCGTAAGTCGCGATGAGTTGATGAATGCTGTCTGGGGGTACGAAACAGATGTTAATACCCGCACCCTCGACATGCATATCGTGCGTTTACGTAAGAAGATTGAAGATAATCCCGATGTTCCCACTTTACTTCAAACCGTAAGAGGGGTAGGATATAAGTTCGTAATAGCGTAATTTCTATATCACCAATCCAATCCATTGGCATAGCAATACCAGCAAAAGTTGCATAATCATTGTTCCATCCAGAAAGAAGAAATAATAATATTCTGTCTTTCCGGATGGCGAACGGTGAATCGTGTACGCTGTTATCAATGCGGCGAGCGTGAGGCCGATGTTGGCTGCATTTACCTCGCCCTTGCTGAATACAAATAACAACACGACGTGTATCGCAAGAAATGTCTGCGCCAGCCATATTGACTTTTCAGCCCCGAAAACAACAGGAAGCGTCTTCAGGTTGTAGAACCGGTCCTGAAATAGATCCCGAACATCAAAAGGTATGGTGATTGCCGCTATAAACAGAAAGTTCATCCCCGTAAGGATCACTACATCTGAGGTCGGAATGATTGCGTGAAGCTTTGCCGATGCTTCCACAATGGGAAACAACACGGTGCTCATTGACCAGATGAGCGCAATTAGAAATAATTTTAGCCCTGGAATATTACGAAGGCCAAATCTTCTGTCATTGATACTGAAAAGCGGCAAGCTGTAACATATTGAAAGGAACGCTGTAAAGCCTATAAGAATAATTCCCTGTAGTGATAAAAACAGGCATAATGGCAGCAATGATATAATCGCGATGATACTCATGGTAATCATCAGCCGGTAATGTGAATATATCCATCGTACCCGCCGGTGGGGCGACTTCTTGTAATTCTCCGGCTTACTGATGAGCATGGAGAAATTGTACATGGCGATTGTCGAGCAGAACAGAAGGGCAAGCACTGGAAATTCTGCCTTAACATGAAGCAGCTGATACGTTATCATTGCCTGTGATGAAGCACAAAGCGCAATAAAGACATTGCTGTACAGCAAGAAATCTACCGCTTGTCGAAATAACCGTTTTAATGAAAAACGCGTATCGGGCATGTGCTCCTCTTATTATTTAAAATCAGTATCGTTGAACGGGCATGAGCTAAGGCCGAAGCATCCGACATAGATTCTCTCGCCGGGGCCTCTCAAGCTCTTAGTACCGTGTCGCTTACGCGCGCTTAAGCTCAAATATCGTAATTTCAGGAAGAATTCCAACTCTTCCCGGGTATCCCAGGAAACCATACCCAACATTTACGTACAGTTGTTGCTGTTTCTCCTGATACAATCCTGCCCACTCTTTATAGATATATTCCACTGGGCTCCATTGCCATTCTTTCGTTCTCACTCCGAACTGCATGCCATGCGTGTGGCCGCTGAACATAACATCGATGTCAGGGCGATTTAATACCTGCGCGCGCCAATGCGATGGATCATGTGATAGCAGCAACTTTACAGCTGCGTCATCTGTGCCCTGCACCGCTAAGTCGAGCCGCCCATGCCGAACAAATCTTCCGGCACCCCAATTCTCGACACCAAGGATTGCTATTTCTTCTCCGTCAACTTTCAGGCGTCTGTTTTCATTCATCAGCAGGTCATAGCCCATAAGACCATGAATCTTCTTGATCGTTGCCAGGTTGTTTGCTTTGGCGGCTGATGGTTGACGACCAAAATAATAGTCGCCGTAATCGTGATTACCCAGTACGGAGAATACGCCGAGAGGTGCCTTCACCTTGCTGAAGATATCCTGATAATCACGCATCTCCGATGCTATATTATTCACGAGATCTCCCGTAAAGAAGATAAAGTCGGGCTTCTCAGCAAGCAGCATTTCGACGCCGCCCAATACAGCTTTTCTGTTATAAAAGCTCCCGGAGTGTATATCTGAAATTTGTCCTAAACGTATTCCGTCAAATGCTTTTGGAAGGTTTGGCAGCCTCAGCACCTGACGTCTTACCTGATAATCATAGGCTCCTTCAATAATTCCCCAACTCAATGACGCCAGTGGTACCGCAGCAACGGCAAGACCTGCTTTCACCATAAATTCTGAGCGGTTTATCTTTTCACTAAACAGCGACCCTTCCTCGTTTTGGGGCAAAGTTGTCGGAAGCTTCGTTGTTCCCTGTTTGCCAAATTTCCTTTTTATCCAGATGATGCCCCTGCGGATATCATCTGCCAATAGAAATGGCAGGAAGAAAACCTTCGTAACAGCTGTAAGGAAGAACGCTACCAGGATCACGGCTCTGACAGCGAGAATCAGGTTAAAGAAAATACTTGCGAACACACCGGCTATCAGAAACAGCGAGTATCCCCACCATAATATGCCGAAAGTTCTGAATCCTTTACGATGATTCTTTTGCCATACATCCTTCAACGCGTTGAAGATGTAAAAATCAAGGATTAAAAGAACGATGCTGATTATGGTCAGCGGAAAAATACGATCAGACATTTATCAAGTGCTATATTTATGCGGAAGCAAAAATGTAAATATAATTGTAAAAACCCGTGCTCTGTTTGCGTAAAATGCGTGCTTTTACCGTTTAGCGGAGCTTCACTTCTACAAGTCTTCAGACTCTTCGTCAAAATTCCCCTTAAACAGACTCTCAAACATATCATTAAAGGCGTATCCTTTGGAGAGGTGTTTTTTATTTATTTGCGAGAACTCTGACAATCCATGCAGGAGAAATTCCATCATGAGCAAAATACTGCTTTCGTGAAGCCCCTTATGATATCCTTCTACGGTTTTCTTTAAGTTCTTCACCGCGTTCAGCGCTTTTTTGTATTCTTCAAACGACTGATCATCATCAATCGTCACCGTATTTCCGCTCGCAAACCACTCGATAATCTCAGTATAGGGATTGCCGTTGCGCGCTTTTCTTGCGCGTTCGGGATCAGGGAACGAGTCCGTAAGCAACGTTTTTATAGCTTTTCCAACAAGTATTCCGGCAACATTGGCTGGCCCTTCCTGCTCGCCCTCATATACGAGCTCGATTTTTCCAGTAATCGCGGGTATAACGCCCGTAAAATCTGCCAGACGTATAAAGGTATTCTGCTCACCGTTAATGATCGCCCGACGTTCAGCGTTGCTTACCAGACTTTCGAAAGCCGATATGGTGAGACGCGCGGACACTCCCGATTTCTTGTCAATATAATCGGAATTCCGCGCTTCGAAGGCAATCTGCTCAATAATGTCCTTAACAATAGGGTCAATCTGAATATGTTCCCGTTGCCACTCCGTCAGGCGCGCTTCCTGTTGTGTGATTTGCCGTGCGATTTCAAGGCTTGCGGGGTAGTGTGTTAATATCTGACTTTCAATACGGTCTTTTAGAGGCGTTACAATTGACCCCCGGTTGGTATAATCTTCAGGATTGGCTGTAAATACAAACTGAACATCTAATGGCAGACGCAATTTAAAGCCTCTGATCTGAATGTCTTTTTCCTGAAGAATGTTAAATAGAGCTACCTGAATGCGCGCTTGCAAGTCCGGAAGCTCATTGATCACAAAAATCCCGCGATGTGCACGTGGAATAAGCCCGTAGTGTATTACCCGCTCATCTGAATAGGCGATCTTCATGCTTGCCGCCTTAATGGGATCTACATCCCCTATAAGATCCGAGACCGTAACATCGGGCGTTGCCAGTTTTTCGGTATAGCGGTCGGAGCGGTGAAGCCATGCCACAGGCGTTTCATCGCCCAACTCATCGAGTTGCTGTCTGCCGTACCACGAAATGGGTTGCATAGGATCTTCGTATAGCTCGGAGCCCTCAATATAGGGTACATACTCGTCAAGTAGTCCGATAAGCAGTCGCGCAATACGTGTTTTAGCCTGCCCACGCAGACCCAGCAGCAAGATGTTATGTTTGGCTAATATTGCAGTATGCAGATCAGGAATCACAGTATCCTCGTACCCGATGATACCTTCAAAGCCGCTCTCTTTACTCTGCAGTTGCTTTATAAGATTGTCGCGTAATTCGTCTTTAATGCTTTTGGGCGTATACCCCGCTTCTTTTAATTGTGCAAGTGTTTTTATAGCTAATAGCTTATTCATTGCTAAGATTTTTTGAAATTGTCGATGTATAGAGCTGGAGTCCTCTTACGTGTGGCATGTTTAGCGTACTGTCTTTTTCCTGTTCTTGATATAATCTTCAAAGATATATTCCCCCAAGCCTTTCAAAGAGCTGTAAAATGCCCTGCCACCATTGATTTCGGTAAACTGATGAACAAAATGTTGAAGATAGGGATCTGTAGCGATCATGAAGGTCGTCACAGGAATCTTTAACCTTTTACACTGCCCCGCCATGTTTAGCACTTTGTTCACTACCTTTCGATCTAATCCCACGCTATTCTTGTAATAGCGGGCACCCTCTTTCAGGCAGGTAGGCTTTCCATCGGTGATCATGAAAATCTGCTTATTCTGCGTTTTTCGGCGCCTAAGAATATCCGTAGCTAGTTCTAGTCCGGCATAGGTATTGGTATGATAGGGGCCAACCTGCAGATATGGAAGGTCTTTCAACTGTATCGGCCAGGCATCATTGCCGAAGACCACGATATCCAGGGTATCTTTCGGATAGCGGGTGCGTATGAGTTCTGCCAACGCCATGGCAACCTTTTTTGCCGGAGTAATGCGATCTTCCCCGTAAAGAATCATGGAATGCGAAATGTCAATCATGAGCACCGTCGATGTCAGGGTTTTAAAATCCTTTTCCTCGACCTCCAGATCCCGTTCGGTAAGGGTGAAGTCGCCAATGCCGTGGTTGATTTGCGCATTGTGAATGGAATGAGTCATATCTATCTGGTCCGCGCTGTCTCCAAACTGGTACTCACGCCGGTCAGCATTTCGCTCTTCCCCCTGACCCGAAAAGTTTGAATGGTGATTGCCGTGTCCCGACTTCTTCAGCTTGCCGAAGATTTCCTCCAGTGCCGATTTACGTATGCTTTGTTCTGTTTTTGCGGTGATTTTCACTTCCGATCCATTCCCGTTTTCCTCAAGATATCCCTTGTTCTTGAGATCGTCAATGAAGTCGCCGACACCATAACCATCCTTGGTTAACTTATATTGTTTGTCCAGCTCTGTCAGCCAGGCAAGAGCTTCGGCAGCGTCCCCCGAAGTATAATTCAGCAATTCAAGAAACAATTTAAGCAAAGCTTCAAATCCTCCTCCTGAAAATTGCTGTTCCTCGAACTTCGAAAAAGTATAGCCCCTCATAATTCTCTCCTAATAAGCAATTGTGCTTTTTTTAAAGATAAAGCATTCCTGCAACCAAGATGTTTTCTCTGTGTCAAAACTCTTTGCGCGGGTTAGGGAGATATCCTTAGTCTACCACGAAGAGTTCAGAGGCGATATGATCCGCAAATAGCTTTCCTTCCCTGCTTAAACTGATGGTTTGCGCGGTCTGCTTAAGCCAGCCTTTCTCAATGAATGGTGCCGCCATCTTCTCCGTATGACGTAAATAATCGTATCCAAACTCTTGCTCTACGCGTGTCAGATCAACGCCCCAGATAGTACGTAAGCGCGTCATGATATACTCATTATACTTATCATCTTTTGTAAGATGCTCGGTTTCCGCAGCTGAGGTTTCATTAATAATACTTTCCGTGTACTTATGATTGTTGCTGATATTCCATTGGCGGGCCTCTCCGTCAAATGAATGCGCGGAAGGACCAATGCCGAGATAAGGTGTGCCTTGCCAATAGCTGGTGTTATGTCTGGAATATCGTCCCGGTATTGCGAAGTTGGAGATCTCGTAATGCTCATAACCCTTTTCCATCAGCGATTCCATAAGATATATAAACTGAGCGCTGGCTTGTTGCTCGTTCATTGGCGGCTGTTTCCCCTTTTTTACGAAATGCCCTAAAGCTGTTTTCTGCTCCACGGTCATGGCATACGCCGAGATATGAGGGATGTCAAATGCCATGGTCTTCAGGATATTCTCGCGCCATTTCAAATCCGTTAGCAAGGGGAAGCCGTATATCAGGTCAATGGTAATATTTTCGAAGCCCGCGTCCTGCACTCTTTTAATTGCGCTGTCGGCCTGCGACGCGTTATGCGCGCGATTCATCCATCGCAGATCTTCTTCAAAAAAAGACTGAATGCCGATACTGAACCGGTTTACCTGCGTAGCTCTGAGCTCCTTCACTTGAGCTGCCTCAAGGTCGTCGGGGTTTGCCTCCAGTGTGATCTCCGCGCCATCCATGAGATCATACTCGTTGGCTATCTGATCTATAAACCGCTGTATTTCGGATCCCTTGAGAATTGACGGTGTTCCCCCGCCGAAATAAATGCTATCAATTTTTTTGTCAGGCAGGTAGTCCCGGCGCCTTTTCAGCTCTTCATGCATTGCCTTAATCACCTCTTCTCGATATCCTAACGATGTGCTGAAATGAAAATCGCAGTAATGACATGCCTGCTTGCAGAAAGGGATATGTAAATAAATACCGGCCATGGTGCAAAGTTATCTAATAGTAACCTTAGAATACTTGTGTTTTTGTTATATTATGTCTTGCTAGTGTAATTGAGGCATTCCAGAGAGTAAATTCCAGAGAGTAAAAGAAAAAGGATTCATACTCAATAAATTTCAAAAGCTTTCAGCAGAATAATCTACTGTTGTATCAACAGTACTCGCCACGCTTCCCTTAGGTCAGCGTACCAGGGCGAGTCGTTTGCTTTTATAGATATTCATATTGCATGATTGCGTTTGTTATATCAAAAAAGGTTAGCGACCAAGCTAGCTGCGTTTTTTGCAATCCGCTTGATATGAATTGAGAGATAATCATAGGCAGGAAATCGAATACCGTGAAGATAGACAGTACTTCGGTCTCTATCTATAAAAAAAACCGGAGCAAAGTCCGGGTTGATTTAATCTTTTTTTTAAGTGCATCCTTAAAGACATTGTTTAAGAGGGCACTATATTATTACAAAATTAGCAACTTTATTGTTAATTCACGAATATATCACCTAAAATTCATATCCAATTTTGCTTTCAATAATGTTTTTTATAATTGGATTGCTATCGAAAGAGTTAAACAAACTCTGAAGTTTTGTCCTCATCTCTACTTCTCTGTTTTTTGAAATCTGAGAAAGAAGGAACCGAATTACTTTTATCGAGGCATCTAATGAATGAGAATCTTTAAAGGAATAGTCCCTATCATAAATCGTATTTATACCTTTAGGTTGCCTCAGGTCATAAAGTACACCTCCATGGGAACACATGTTTCTCACATACACGACCGTTTGCATGAGGTTCTCGAAGATGTGAACCTTTTTTAGACTGTATAGGTAACTAATAGTTTGTTTTAATGACTCGTCTTTCAGTGATTTAAATAATTTTAAGTTGGCTCCAAAAGTAATAAATTCAATAGTTTTCCACGCGGGTGCATATTTGTCGTTAATATACTTTTTGTGGTGTTTTAATAATGGTTTATTATTCCGTTTGAATTTTTCGTTATAGAACTTTTCGAAGTCCTGAATATATTTCGAGGTTACTACTTTACTGTCTATAAACCATGTCGGAGATTCTTTGAACTTATTAGAAACGATGTATACTACCTGTGTTCGGAAGTGTACTTCTATTCTGTAAATGTATCTTAGCAAAATTTCCCGCAGATCTACATCTAAATAATATAATTTAACAACATCTGAGAAGTTCCTGCCTGGATTAAACTGATGATTCGTGTCTGACTCCCAACAGTTCCAGTAAAATCCCAGTCTGTAATAGCCTATATCTAAAAGTATTTCTTTCGCTTTTATCGAATCCTGAATTATTAGGCCTCTGTTTTGTAAAAGTGCAAGTTGTTCATCTACAGTTGTTGCTACGGCTCTCGTCTATGGATAGTTTGAATGCTGAAATGTGATTGCCTTATTTACGATTATCTCGACGATCTGTCACTTAGCTTCCTGCCATTTTTTACAACATTTTTATACATTTGAAGGAACAATTAGAAACACATGAAAAAAACATTATTGATAGTCCTTAGCGTTTTATGCATAGGCATTAACGCTGTTATGGCTCAGACAAAGGAAGAAACACAGGTGTCCAGGGCGGTGGAAAGGTTCAGAGAGGCGCTGATCAGCGGAAACAGAGCAGAATTACAAGCCGTGGCTGCCGAGAAACTTAGTTATGGGCATTCCAGCGGTAAGGTGGAAGATAAGGCAACTTTCGTGGAACAAATTGCCAGCGGTAAGTCCGACTTCGTTACCTGCGACTTTAGCAACCAGACTATTTCCGTTTCCGGAAATGCGGCGGTGGTGCGTCACCGGTTGGATGCTAAAACTAACGATAGCGGAAAACCCGGAAGCGTTAGTCTCAACATCTTGCTGGTATTTCAGAAAATGAATGGTAAGTGGCTCTTGCTGGCGCGTCAGGCTGTGAAAGTAGCTGTCTGATCAACGTTTGTAAGTGTGTACTAAATCTATAAGCCGGGTTTGCAGTTTCTCATCAAGCAGACCCGGTGTTAAACGCCATGTCCAGTTGCCTGTTTCTGTCGCGGGAGTGTTCATCCTTGATGCTTCGTCAAGATCCAGCAAGTCCTGCACCGGTACGATGGCGATACATGCTACCGAGGCATAGGCCATCCGTATAAACATCTTATTTACATTGGCGGCAGTTAAACGTTGTCCCGTGTAGTGTTCAACATTCTTTTTGTCCTTACCCGCGTCCTTCCTGAACCAACCCAGCGTAGTGTTATTGTCATGTGTCCCTGTATAGACGATAGAGTTCCGTGTGTGATTATGGGGAATAGATACTGAATTACCCATATCGCCATCAAAAGCAAACTGTAGCACTTTCATCCCTGGCAGCATAAACTCGTCTCTAAGAGTATACACAGGGGCGTCAATGTCACCAAGATCCTCGGCGATAAACGGCAAAGCACCAATAGCATCACGTAGTTTATAGAAGAAGTCAGCTCCCGGACCTTGCTTCCAAACGCCATTTTTAGCTGTCTCGTCTCCCGATGGTACTTCCCAATATGCGGAGAACGCGCGGAAATGGTCAAACCTCAGCAAGTCAAAAAGCTCGATGTTCTTTCTTATTCGCTGTATCCACCAAGAATATCCATCCTGCCGCAAGCGTTGCCAGTTGAACACAGGCATCCGCCATAACTGTCCCTCGTCATTAAAATAATCAGGAGGAACACCTGCCTCGCCCGCCATATTTCTATGTTCATCAAGACAGAAGTAATGAGGGTGTACCCACACATCGACAGAGTCATAACTTATATAGAAAGGCATGTCGCCCAGTAGCTTCAAGCCTTTATAATTACTGTAGTTTTTCAGATGTTCCCATTGCCGGCTGAAGAGAAATTGCCGGAATTTCACGCGATCTAATTTTTCCCAGTGCTCTTCGCCGAACTTTTGTAACGCCGCCTCATCTCTAAACTTGAATTCCTCCGGCCATTCATGCCAGCTCTTTCCCTCAAAATAATCGCGGAGCACTACGAAAAGCGCGAAATCGTGTAACCAATAACCCTCGCGCCAGCAGAAAGTGTCAAAAGCTGGCAGCAGATAGTGCCCTTCCGGGCGCCTGATGCGTTTATAGGCTTTGTCGAACAGCGGGAATTTTACTCTGGCGGCACTCACAAAATCAGCCATATCGGTAGTCGGCAAAATCGCTTCCTCCATATCCTCGGCATCAAGCATATCCTCAAATACCAGCTGCTCCGGACTGATAAGCAGGGGGTTTCCCGCCATGCTTGAGAAAGCACTATACGGAGAATACGCCGCCTTATGCTCCGTAGGTGTTAGCGGTAATATCTGCCAGTACTTCTGACCCGCGGTCGACATATAGTCGACAAACTTATACGCTTCTGGACCAAAGTCGCCGGTGCCGAACCTGGAGGGCAGAGAGCTTACATGTAAAAGGATGCCCGCTCCTCTGTCTGCGAATGAATATTCCATGATGCTTTTTAATAAGGTGCCTTTATGAGTATGTGTGTTACACACTGACATGCACCCGTTTCTCCAACGTTGTAAGCATATCAGCTATGATCGCCAATATACTTACAAAATTGCAAACTTCGTATTACCATTATATTTACGTTACCTGAATGCATACGCATTTAGCAAGCGCGTATTTACTCCTCCGCTGGTTTTCTTGACACCTGATTGCGTAATAATACCACTGAGCGACTTTCAGCAACTACCGTTTCTCCGGGAAGGAAAGTCTCGTCTTGCTTGCTAATTGACGCTTCGTTTGTGTCCAGGACTTTAATCCATTTATCTCCGTATTTTGCTGGGGGTATGATGTATTCCAGGGGCTCATAATGAGCGTTAAAGATGATATAAAAGCTATCGTCCACAATTTGTTGTCCCTTGCTACCCGTACTACGTATACCGTGTCCATTTAAAAACACACCAAGCGACTTCGCAAAGTCATGGCTCCAGTTTTCATCGGGCATTTCCTTGCCATCAGGCAAAAACCATGCGATATCTTCCAGACCTATACCCTTAATAGGTAATCCTGTAAACCATCGACGGCGCCGGAATACAGGATGATCTTTTCGCAGTGCTATCAGCTGACGCGTAAACTGCAAAAGTTCCCTGTCGGCGTTTTTCCAATCCAACCATGATATTTCGTTGTCCTGGCAATACGCATTGTTATTTCCGCCCTGCGTTCTTCCAAACTCATCACCAGCGACGAGCATAGGGACGCCCTGACTTAAGAATAATGACGTGAGGAAGTTGCGCACTTGCCGATCACGGAGTTTAAGCACTTCCGGGTCTTCCGTAGGACCCTCTGCGCCACAGTTCCATGATCTGTTATGACTCTCGCCATCGTTGTTATCTTCGCCATTTGCCCAATTCGATTTTTCATTATAAGATACCAGATCCCGTAAGGTGAATCCATCGTGCGCCGTGATGAAGTTGATGCTGGCAGTTGGACTGCGGTAATCGTCCTTGTATAGATCGGAGCTGCCCGTAAACCGTTCAGCAAACTCACCCAACATGCTGTCGGCTCCGCGCCAGTAGTCACGCAGACAATCGCGGTATTTTCCGTTCCATTCCGCCCATCCCGGAGGGAACTTTCCTACCTGGTATCCTCCTTCTCCAATGTCCCAGGGTTCGGCGATCAGCTTTACCTGGGATATCGTAGGATCCTGATGAATGATGTCGAAGAATGAGCCCAGACGATCAACCTCATGTAATTCCCTGGCCAGGGTCGAGGCCAGGTCGAAGCGGAAGCCATCTACATGCATATCAAGGATCCAGTAGCGTAGGCTGTCCATAATTAGTCGTAATACATCAGGCATCTGCGCGTTTAAGGTATTTCCCGTACCGGTGTAATCCATGTAGTAGCGCTTGTTATCTTCCGTAAGGCGATAATACGAAGCATTGTCTATGCCCTTAAACGATAGGGTAGGCCCCATCTGATTCCCTTCGGCGGTATGGTTATAAACCACGTCCAGAATTACTTCTATTCCGGCTTTATGAAAGGTCTTTACCATTTGCTTGAAGTCGGTAACCTGACCTCCGATCGTGCCCTGACTGGAATATTTTACATCTGGAGCAAAATAACCAATAGTGTTATATCCCCAATAGTTGGTAAGTCCTTTATTTGCCAGGTGCGCGTCGCGTATGAAATGGTGCACCGGCATTAACTCAATAGCGGTAATGCCTAGTTTTTTGAGATAATCTATCGTGATCGGATGGCATAGAGCCGCATACGTGCCTTTTATCTCATCCGGAATGTCTGGATGTAACTGCGTAAATCCTTTAACGTGTGTTTCATAGATGATCGAGCGGTGATAAGGAATACGGGGTGGCGTATCATCCCCCCAGTCAAAATTTGAATCAACAACGACAGACTTCGGAATATAAGGAGCACTATCTTCTGTGCTGAAGCTTAGATCTGCCTGCTCATCACCAATGATGTATCCAAATAAGGAGTTATGCCACTGAATGGTTCCCGAAATAGCTTTCGCGTAAGGGTCAATCAGTAACTTATGTGGGTTGAAGCGATGTCCATTTTCCGGTTCGTAAGGTCCGTAAACGCGGTAGCCGTACAGTTGCCCGGGCTTGAGTCCCGGAACATACACATGCCACACATGATGCGAGCGCTCCTGAATCCGGATCTTTACAGACTCTAAGGGGTTTTCTTCGTCATCAAAAAGGCAGAGATCAACGCCCTCGGCGTTTTCAGCATAAAGCGCAAAGTTTACTCCTTTGCCATCCCAGGTAGCGCCTAAGGGATAGGGAGTGCCGGTGTATACAGTGATATTCATATTTCTTGAAATAAGGATTAACTATATTGAAATGTTTGCATCGTTTGAGTGTTTTATATATTTAGATTATTACAATTAGTGATTTGTATCATACTTTATATCCCGGAATAATCGGTCTTTTGTAACATACATTTAGTCTGATCGATATGAGTCATACATTCCACATTCCCGTGTTGGGTCTTGCATACACAATTGATACTCCGCTTAAAGTGGCGCGTTATGGAATATCCTCTGTTATTGCTGTTACAGATGACATCCTGATTGAAAGAATGAGGGAATATCATACCAACCGGCAGGGTGAGGTGTTTGTTCCTATTTCAGATAAGGAGCCTGATGCGCGCGCAAGAAGAATTACCGCTTATCTTAATTTGCTTAATCGGCAGGTGAACGCGCAATTTGATGAGCTTCGTGCTCAGCCTTTTGAGCCGGGACAAGATATCGTTCGCTACTTCGAATTGCTGCCCGACACTTCGGCGCTTCGTGCCAAGTACCTTAAAATGCTTGACGCGGACACCGATGCTGAAAAGCTTCGCATTCAGTCGGAGTTACGTGCTGACATGGAGAAAGGCGCCATCGACGTTAATATTATGTCGAAGGTTGATAAGCTTAACTACCACGTTAATGGTGACAAGCTCGGCGAAGAGTATTCTGATGCCTTGGCTGCACTAAGAGGTTTTGCTCATAGTGATGTAAACTCTTCTGTGATTCTTTCTGCTGGAATGAATCCCCGCTTATATTCTTACCTCGAAACTTTCGCCGATTTCTTCCCTGATGCCCATGGAAAACTAAAGAAAAAGGTGATCCTTAAGGTTAGCGATTTTCGCTCAGCGTTTATTCAGGCTAAGTTCCTTGCTAAGAAAGGAATCTGGGTGTCGGAATTTAGAGTGGAATCCGGACTTAATTGCGGAGGACACGCCTTTGCTACTGAAGGCTATCTTTTGGGCCCTATCCTTGAAGAGTTTAAAACGAAACGCGCCCAGATGGTCGACGATACGTTCGCCGTTTATAAAGCCGCTTTGTCAACTAAAAATATAGAGATTGCTGAAGTTCCGGTAATGAAAGTTACTGTGCAGGGCGGTATCGGCACCTCTGAGGAAGATACTTTCCTCATGAACTACTACGATATTGATGCTACCGGTTGGGGAAGTCCTTTCTTGCTTGTCCCTGAGGTTACTACGGTTGATGACGCTACCCTTGGAGAGCTGGTAACAGCTGAACCTGCCGATTTTTACATCAGTGGCGCTTCTCCATTGGGAGTGCCGTTCAATAATTTCAGAAAAAGCTCAATTGAGGTGCAACGCCAGGAGCGCATTGCTAAAAACAGACCGGGAAGTCCTTGCAAAAAGAAGTTCCTTGTTTCTAATACTGAATTTACCGAGGAGCCTATCTGTACCGCCTCCAGGGAATACCAGAATCTTAAAATTAAGCAACTTGATACCCTCGGCCTGAATGCTGAGGATTATAAGAAAGAGTTCGATACCATAACGGAGAAGATCTGTCTTTGTGAGGGACTATGTACTACTGCCTATATCAAGAACAATATCTTTAAGCCGAAAGAGAACAGAGCCGTAGCTATATGCCCCGGACCAAATCTTGCCTATTTCTCAAAGGTATCATCGTTAGAGGAAATGGCTCGCCATATTTATGGAAAGTTTAACCTGCTTCAAGGTGTAAATCGCCCTAATATGTTTGTCAATGAAGCTAAGCTGTACATTGATTATCTAAAGAAAGATATCGCTAAGCAGGTGAAAAATATTGACGCTAAAAAGCTAAAGCAATTAGAGAAGTTCAAAGAGCAGTTGCTTGTTGGTATGGATTATTATAAGAAGTTGGTCGGTGATATTAATAACCAGACCGAACAATACATAAAGAAGTTGACCGCTGATTTGCAGGATCTCGAATCTCAGATCCGTCAAATTATGATCGGGCAATTAGCCGAAGCCTGAACACACCCTTAAGTAAAGTAGTCCCGCCATTCGTGCGGGACTTTTTTTTGTCCCGCGTTCTACCTCCCTCAATACTACTGGCCTTGTAGTTTTATCTTTTAGTATAACCATGCTTCCTGTTCAATTCTTTGGTAAGCTTGTAGTCCCGATGTTTAGTCTTGTCGCCGTCTTTAGTGTTCCCGCTACCTGCGATGGCTTCTTATTAGGGGTATTCATTTCCTAATTATGGCAAAAGAAGATGCGGCGTGAGTCTTCCTCTGATTTTAATTGATACTAGTAGTTTTCCCAAGCGTCCACAGCTGTCGGTGATACCCCGCCGGAACATGTTTTTCAAAATCAGCATTGTTCAAAGTTTTTGTCTTTTATAAGATCAAAGATGGAGCTGATGACTGTTTGCCGATGAGCAGTCAGCTACCCGGTGTCGCCCCCGGAGTAAGCTTCCTTGTTCCCCTTTGGTTATACCCAGTTACCAGGCAGG
>DKIV01000015.1 GCA_002454425.1 Sphingobacteriaceae bacterium UBA6709 | reverse complement strand
GCTCCTCCGGGCTCCTGCCTTTGGTTATTTGGTTTGCTTTATGATATAAACCTACTGATAATCAAATCGATTGTCAAGAGCTCCTCCGTCCCAAAACCGCCCAATCAGCGATTCCATAAAACTGACCCGATGAAATAATTTTAAACTTTTTTTCAGCTCAGTAGATAATACCACGCTAATACCTCTGAAAACTCAGCGCCCCAAAAAGCCTTAGGCTAATACCATGGACCCACCCCAAAACAAGCCCCCTTATTCCCCTTTGGTTATACCCAGTTACCAGGCAGGTTATAGGCAGCGTATACATGTTACCCTACAGAAACCCCCCTCATGCCATATTAAGCCCACTAAACCAGGTCAGGGAGTGGGCTATGTATGGCATTGTTGGGGTGATGCTTAAGCAACATGAATACGCTGCCTATACCCAAACTATAACCAATCTATAACCAGGTATGAGGAAGCTATGAATAGCTAGTCCTTTGAAGTGCATGCTATTGGGAATTTCAAAGAACCTAAAGATGCTCTATATTCTATTTATGCCTATACAGCGAGGCGTATGGTTTCAAAAAATTTAACCGATATATAATCCATGTCACAAACATTGCTGCCATGATTGACAATACTTTGAACAAGACAATAGTCTGTTGTATAGTTCGGTAGCAGTATGCAACTCAGCGCATTGTGAAATCAGCGCATATACGAAGTTTCTTAGTTCCATTATCGCCTATAAACTGTTTGCCAAACCGATATTGGCCGGGTATATCGTTATGTTCCTTTTCAAGAGGCTGCAGGTTGATATCTTTGGTGACGGATTCACCCGGTTCAAGACTATAAGCGATCTCGAAAGCCAGTTCAGTAAACGGGTAACCCGGGCTCCAGCTGCCTTTACTGTAAAATTCAAGTTCAAGCTGCTCTCCATATATAAAGGTATCGTCGCTATTATTGGTGATGACCAGTCTGACCGTTTTAGCAGTTGACGCAGTTAGCGTATCCGGGCTGAGAGACATGGAAATCACAGCGTTTTAAATTTTCATAAAACACTGTCGTCAGCAACCATGGGAAATACGGATGGCCGGTTACAAAAAAGCCCCGTTGCGATGAGGGCAAGCAGCGCACCTAAACCTTATCGCTGCAAATCTAAAAAAGTTTGGCTCATTTATTTTCGGTTAGTTATTTTTGTGCAGATAGTGTTACCTGAATGCACAGGCAGGATATATTATGGAAAGGCTTGCTTGAAGACGTGTTTGCCGACTTCCTCGAACTGTTATACCCCGATGTTTGGTCTGTACTTGACAAGCAACGGGGTTTCACATTCTTAGAGCAGGAGCTTGAGCAGGTGTTCCCTCCCGGGGATGATCAGTTCTCACCGAAGGTGGTAGATAAGCTGGTCAGGGCCTATACCCTTGAAGGCCGTGAGGAATGGATATTAATTCACATTGAAGTCCAGCACCAGTACCGCCGCAATTTCAGCGAACGCATGTTTGTTTACTTTTTCCGGCTCTTTGATAAATACCGGAAAAAGATCACGGCATTTGCCGTATTTACTGAGGTCAGCCCCAAAGAACGGCCGGACAGCTATGAGACCAGTTTTATGGGAACCAGCCTACAGTACCGGTTCAATACCTACAAGATCGCCGCACAGGATGAAGAAGTACTGGCGGCAAGCGATAACCTGTTCGCCCTGCTAGTACTGGTTGCAAAGCGATCGTTGTGGGTAAGCAGGATCGCCGATCCGAAGGAGCGTGACCGGCATCTGTATGAAATAAAGATTGAACTGGCAAAATTATTGTTGTTCAGGAACATAGCCAAAGAGAAGATCGGTGTACTGCTGAATTTTTTGCGCTACTACGTGCTCTTTGAAAATCCGGAAATAAAAGTTAAATTTGAGGAAGAGATTGACGTTTTAACAGAAAGGAATACAGCAATGGGACTGGAAGAATTATTGCTTGATCTGGCAGAAAAGAGAGGCGCCCTTAAGGAGAGAGAGAAGGCGGCGACACAAATGCTTGAAGAGAAGCGGAAGATCGCCAGAGCGATGAAGGCAGATGGCCTGCCGATTACTCAAATCAGCAAATTTACAGGACTGTCTTCCAAGGAACTAGAGAAATTGTAATTGATACATCTGTCAGAATATAGGAGCCGCCTTCGCGCGGCTTTTTTGTTGCGTTGGTAATGCTGAGATGATCGGTCTTTTCTGCTCGGTACAGAGTATAATACTGAGTAGTTATGATTTGGAGAGCCCGCTGTTCTGCCCCTATGCTGGTTACAGTCACGCGTTATGCTACATCCAATTCTGATGGGATTTCCGCCTCAACAGGGCTTAGTTAGGGAGCGTCTGTCGGAAGGACCTTTTTAATTATGTGCATTAAATGAGGTTCCTTCTTAAATTTACAACTGTTTAAGTTCGTCAATATTAGTATTATAAGATTTTTCTTTGAGATATTCTGTTCAAGAAGCCAAAGTTCCGATCTCATGAGACACATGATCCTTTAAAGACTTGAACAGTCGTCTAAAGTCTCTGTGGCTTTTACTTGTCACAGTCTTAGAGCGTTTCTTTAGTTTTTCCATATCAGAATGCAGGCCGAATTATTCAAGACATACTTTTAATTTATTGGCACAGTTTAAAATGAACCGTTCAACTGCGGGATATAAAATTGAGCGAGGGGAGACGGAAGTTAAGGTTAATCATGTCTATATGATTGCAGCTGTGCTTGGAGTCTCAATTTACGATTTGCTTCCTCCTTCTTTAGAAAATTCTGTGGGCGGCGACTATTTGCTTAAGCCTATCGTTGATTATCTGAATAAGCTTGTTATAATGGCTTATGTGAGATATAAGAAGAAAAGGCTAGGAGCTGTAAATAATATTTAATTGCTCCATGGCGGGAAATGTATTATTTCTAGCCCTGAATATTCCGAACTAAGTGGGCGCGTATCGGCTAGCTGGACTTTTTAATTAGCTCCCGAGAGCTCTAAGAATACAGGTCCCGGATATTCTTAGCGTTCGTTGTTTTCGCTTTAATAGCGCGATTATTCTGTATTGCCTTATCTGTAGGGTTGGCAAGTAAGGGGAATTAGAGGTCCTGACGGTCGCTTGTGTGCGCTGTCGGAAGGCGATTTAATAAAAGTGAAAAGTAGATTTTTATCGATAGCGCTCATTAAGTGTTAATACGTATCTGAAATGCGCGGGTTTTCCGCGAGGATTTCCATGCGTGGGTTTTCGATGTAGTCTGCATACCAGCGAATAGCCTCAATAACAAGAAGCGGGTCGGCACCATCGTATCCTGAGGTTTCGAAAATTAACACCTCTTCATGATCCACACCATAAAACTGTAACTCATCAGGATCGGCATTGAAAGGCTCGCGTCCGTAGCAGTATACACGAATTCTGAGCCCGCTGTCGCGATGTCTGATTACCTCCCTGCACTCATTTTGGGAATCCTTCACTAAAAAGAATACTGACTGATCCATATTCATTAAAAGAATAATAAAAGAAGATGAAAATTGTTTTTAAGCTTTATAAATCGAGGAGAATGGGTCAATATAATAATGATTAACGCTTATTGCGGCTTCGAGCGTTTGATGTAATACCCCATAGATCAGCTGTCGAAAAAAGCCTTTTCTTGTTTCTGTTTTAATAAATTGCCCGCCCATTTTCTGCAACAAATTTACTCAATATTATAGATATGTAAAATGAAGTGAAAATTTGCTTGCGATCTTTGTTTTCTAGTAAATTTAATTATTGTCACGATGACGCATAAACATGACTAAATTAGGTGGTTGATGCCAAGATTGTACAATATGTTGTGAAAATATCATAGAAAACCCCTCGCCAATCACCTTAAATTTGAAAACCTGTTTTGTGTAAAAAAGCGTTGTCCATCATTGCAATGCTTTCTTATTCAAGCCGGCACGCGCGCACACACACTTTCAAATTAATAAATTAAACGAATTAAATCAATGCCTATACAATTCGAATGTATGAAGCGATTCATAAAATTGGTATTTTGTACAATGGCAATATGGCTCAGCTGTTCGGTTTTTTTTCCGGCACAGTCAGCGGTATTGTCAAAGATGACGATCGAAGTTCCGAGCTCCGCCTCCGCGCGCGTTTTATTTGGAGCCGACAAATTAAAAGATGCTTTACAGAAAGCAGGATATTCTGTTGCTGTTATTAAAACTGATAGGGCGCATCCCGGAGCCAAAACCATCATTCTGGGAATGTATAACGACAATCTATTTTCAAAAGTTAAGGAGGGGGAACCCGCGAAAAGCAAAGAAGCTTTTGTTGTGCGGACAGGCAAAATAAACATGGTAAAAGGCGCCGATGATTCAGGCGTACTTTATGGTTGCATGGAGCTTGCCGACCGGATTCTGAAAACTAAAGCATTGCCAAAGGATCTTAATCTTGCTGATAAGCCGGAAATGGTACTTCGCGGAACATGTATTGGCGTGCAGAAGCCAGTGTTACTTCCCGGACATGAAATTTATGAATATCCGTATACAGAGAAAAACTTTCCATGGTTTTATGATAAGCAGCTATGGATAAAGTATCTGGATATGATGGTGGAGAACCGATATAATTCTCTTTATCTGTGGAATGGGCATCCTTTTGCTTCCCTCGTAAAATTAAAGGACTATCCTTATGCTGTAGAGGTTGATGACGCTACCTTCCGCAAGAATGAGGAGATGTTTAAATTTTTGACCCATGAGGCCGACAAGCGTGGCATCTGGGTTATCCAGATGTTTTACAACATCATTGTTTCGAAGCCTTTTGCCGACAAGCATCATATAAAAACTCAGGATCGTAACCGAGGTATTACGCCGCTATTGTCAGATTATACGAGAAAGTCTATTGCTGCCTTTGTTGAAAAGTATCCTAATGTAGGACTCTTACTTACTTTGGGCGAAGCGATGGAGGGTGTTGGTCAGGATGATATCGACTGGTTTACCAAGACTATTATCCCAGGTGTGCAGGATGGCATGAAGGCGCTGGGTTTAAAGCAGGAGCCGCCCATCGTATTGCGTGCTCATGATACCGACGCGCCGAGTGTTATGAAGGCTGCGTTGCCACTATATAAGAATTTATATACCATGGCCAAGTATAATGGGGAGGCGCTTACTACTTATACCCCAAGAGGCAAATGGGCAGAGCTGCATCGTAGCCTGAGCCGTATTGGTACGGTGCATATCGAGAATGTGCATATTCTGGCAAATCTGGAACCTTTCCGTTACAGCTCTCCTGATTTTATTCAGAAGAGTGTGTTGGCTATGCACAACGTGTATGAAGCCAATGGCCTGCACCTATATCCGCAGGCTTCTTATTGGGATTGGCCTTATACGGCAGATAAGGCGACTGAGCGTATGCTTCAGAATGATCGCGATTGGATGTGGTATAAGACATGGGCGCGTTACGCATGGAATGTTCATCGCGATAGAACTGCCGAAGTTGACTATTGGTCGAACTTGTTGGCAGAGAAGTTTAACACAAACAGAGAGGTGGGTAAAGAGATTCTGGACGCTTATGAGGAAAGTGGAGAGATATCACCGAAGTTACTAAGACGTTATGGTATTACTGATGGGAATCGGCAGACGCTTACTCTGGGGATGACGATGACGCAGCTTATCAATCCCTTCCGTTATAATCTGTTTACGTTAATGTATGAGTCTGAAGCTCCGGAGGGAGAGATGATCATTGACTATGCAGAGAAGGAATGGAAGCATGAAAAACATGTGGGTGAGACGCCGGTAATTGTGGCGGATGATGTCGAAAGGCACGGAAAGCTTGCCGTGGAGGCAATAGATAAAGCAGCCGAATCAGTAAGTCCGAATGATGAAGAGTTTAAGCGAGTGAAGAATGACATGTATTGTTATAACGAGATGGCTCAGTTCTACGCTCAGAAAGTACGTGCGGCCTTACATGTACTTCGTTATAAATACTCTGATGATATTGCTGATCTTGAAAAGGCGGTGCCTCTTCTGGAAAGTAGTGTAGATCACTATCGTAAACTCGCGGCTCTTACAAAAGATACCTATCTTTACGCCAACAGTATGCAAACTAAACAGCGAAAGATTCCGTTTCGCGGGGTTGACGCCACTTATATTCATTGGGTGGAAGTGCTGCCGCGGTTTGAAGAGGAGTTGCAGCATTTCAAACATAGCATAGACTCCTTGAAACAAAACAAGGGTAAGGCGCAGACAAAGGTCATTAAGCCATTTACCAATGTTGCAGTCAAAATGTTCAGCGGTGTCGATGGAACATTCAGCATTGCACCTGAGGTGGCCGTGTTCGGGGATACTCTTAGTCCTGTAAAAGCTTTTGCTAAAGAAATTGCCGGATTAAAAGGATATAAGGTAGATAGAAGTCGCCAGCAACGCTTCGGAACATCTATCAGCTTTTCGGCAAAAGTTCCGGTGAAGGTGCTTGTGGGGTATTTTAACACCAAAGAATCCGGCTACCTGGCGCCCCCGGACCTGGAGCATGATGCTACGGCAAATAACTTTGGCCAATCGGAAATAAAGATCGCTAACGCGTTAAAAATTGATGGCTTGCCAAACATAAATATACATACATATTCTTTCCCTGCCGGGAGCAACGTGCTGACTCTGGCAAAAGGGAAGGCTTTAATTCTGGGAATTATTAGCGATAGCGAGCCCATGCGACTGTATGATGCTGGCATCGGAGTGAATGGAAATAAGAAAGACATTGATTGGCTTTTTGAATAGAAACAACACATATTTAGTATAACGCTTAATTTATCTTACATGATCAGACTGAACAAATACAGGGGCTTAGCCTGCTTTGTTTCGTTGGTAATGATGACTTCGGGAGTAGCGCAAGCGCAGAAGAAGAAGTCTATTGTTCCGCTGAAGAAGCTTAATGATTACACCACGTACTTTAACTCACTGGATAGTGAGGACGTGAAAAACTATGTCAGCAATGATAAGGCCGCAGGTTGGATAGCCGCTAACGCTCCAATGTTTGATTGCCCGGATTCAGCCATTGAAAAAGTTTATTATTATCGCTGGTGGACCTTTAGAAAACATCTGAAGGAGACGCCTGCCGGATTTATATTTACAGAGTTTATTACACCGGTAAAGCATGCCGGCAAGTTTAATGCTATCAGCAGTGCCCTTGGTCATCAGATATATGAAGGTCGTTGGTTGCGTAACCCTACGTATATCGATCAATACGTTAAGTTCTGGCTTATCAAGGAGAAGGCGCTTTCTTATCAGCGTTTTCATGGCTTCAGCAGCTGGATCGACGATGCCGTGTATAACAGATATCTGGTAAATCAGGATAAGAAGTTTGTAGGAAGCATTCTTGATTCTCTGAGTGCCGATTATCGTACCTGGGAGCGCGAACGTGAAGCTCCTTCGGGGATGTTTTGGCAATATGACGTGAAAGATGCTATGGAAGAGTCGGTAAGTGGCGGCCGTAAGGTGATGAACCGCCGCCCATCTATAAACTCTTACATGTATGGCAATGCTGTAGCGATCGCAAAGATGGCTGCACTCTTTAACAATACTACGCTGGAGAGCGAGTACAAAACAAAAGCCGACAGACTGAGGAAACTTACTGTTGATAGCTTGTGGAGCGATAGCGCCTCATTCTTCTGTACTAAATACGCGGCAAATGGCAAATTAGCACCACGTGAGGCAATAGGATTTATTCCCTGGTATTTTGATCTGCCTGCTGATAACGCAAAATACGCGAAAGCATGGAATGAGCTTGTAGATCCGGACGGCTTTAATGCCCCTATGGGTATTACTACTGCTGAACGACGCGAACCTACCTTCAGGAAGAGGGGTTCCGGCCACAGCTGTGAATGGGATGGCGCTATATGGCCTTTCGCAACTTCACAGACCCTTAAATCATTGGCAAATCTCCTTACTAATTACAGTGTACATGGTAAGATGAACAAGGATATTTTCTATACGCAAGTATCGAAATATGCGAAAATGCACATGCAGAACGGACATACGTATGTGGGCGAGTACCATGGAGAGAAGAAAAAGAATGACTGGCTCAAAGGAGTTAGCACCAGAAGTCGTTTCTATAATCATTCAACATTCTGCGATATCGTGATTGCCGACCTTGTTGGTCTGAAACCTCGTGCCGACAACATTGTGGAGGTTAATCCATTAGTTCCGGAGGGAAAATGGGATTATTTCTGCCTCGAAAATGTAGCTTACCATGGTAAGAACATCACTGTTATCTGGGATAAGACCGGAAAGAAATATAATAAGGGTAAAGGCTTATTATTATTTGCTAACGGTAAGCAAATCGCGCGTGCCGATACGCTTGGCAAATTACAGGGAAAGATTTAAAACACACATCGGGGAAGCATCATTTGGTTTCCCCATAATATATACGCCAAAATAAATTTTAGAATGAACGTAAGTAAGGGAATAAAGGCAATAGCAGCCGCGGTGGCATTCATGTGTACCGCCTTCAACAGCTCGGCGCAGCAGTACTATAACGTGCTCAAATACGGAGCAAAGAATGATAGCAGCAAGCTGGCGACAGATGCCGTAAAGAAAGCTATTGATGCCGCTTCAAAGGCGGGCGGGGGTACTGTATATTTTCCAGCTGGAAAGTATCTCACAGGCCCTATTCATCTGAAGAGTAACATTACCATTTTTATTGATGCAGGTGCGGAACTTCACTTCAGTGATAATTTTGACGACTATGTCCCTATGGTTGAGAGTCGTTATGAAGGGGTAGACGTTACTACTTTTTCGCCATTATTTTATGCTTATAAAGCAAAGAATATCGCCATCAAAGGACGCGGTCTAATTGATGGTCACGGTAAAAAATGGTGGGATTTCGTAGAAGGCTATAAGGAAGGGCAGCCACGTTCGAAGTGGCAGATAGAGTTTGACAGGCTAAACAAGAATATTCTTCTTCCTGATGAGCCAAAGCAAATGGTGAGAGGCTTTTTACGTCCTTCATTCATCATGCCCATGTATTGCGACAATGTACAAATTGAGGGTATAACGATACAGAACTCACCATTCTGGACGGTAAACCCAGAGTTCTGTACCAACGTAACCGTTACAGGTGTAAGTATTTATAATCCTCATTCGCCTAATACCGATGGCATTAATCCCGAGTCATGCAGTAATGTACACATCTCGAATTGCCATATTTCAGTAGGCGATGACTGCATCACGATCAAGTCTGGTAAAGATAAACCCGGTCGTGCTAAGAATGCTCCGGCAGAAAACTATACCATTACGAACTGTACCATGCTATCAGGACATGGCGGTGTGGTAATAGGCAGTGAGATGTCAGGTGGCGTTAAGAAGATCACCATTTCCAACTGTGTATTTGATGGTACCGACAGGGGTATCCGTATTAAGTCAGCAAGAGGTCGCGGTGGCGTGGTTGAAGAGATTCGTGTAGATAATATCATCATGAAGAATATCAAGGAGCAGGCTATCGTGCTTGACCTTGCTTATGCTAAGACCAGTGTTGAACCTGTTACGGAGCGTACGCCGATCTTCAGAAATATTCACCTGAGCAACATTACAGGTTCAGGAATTAATGAGGCTTGCTTTATCAACGGTCTTGAGGAAATGCCTATAGATAACATTACCTTCAATGACATCAACATGGATGCTAAAACCGGATTTACTTTTAAAAATGCTTCAAACATTGAAATGCACAATGTGCATATCAATACAGAGATAGGCGCTCCGGTAAAGGCTGAGCTCGTAAATACACTTATTGTTAACGGTGTAAAGACTTTTACCCCGAAGGCAGGTATGCCATTGGTAGATCTTAAGAATGTTCAGGACGCGTTTATCTACAATTGCTTTCCCCGCAAAGGAGGCGATATGTTCCTGAGAGCTGCCGGAGAGAAAACTCAAGGTGTAGTTCTGAAGAACAATGATTTCAGAAATGTGAAGAATGTTATTACACAGAGCGCAGAGGTAAAAGAAAAGATTGTGGTTGAATAAAGGCTCTTTTATAAACTAACAACCTCGATGAGGATGTAATTAAAATACTTTAATGAAACGAACAGGATTCAATTGGCTTATCTGTTCCATCGTATTTATATCAGCGTTAAATCCTGTCTTCGGGCAGGATTTAACATTATGGTATAATAGGCCGTCGGAGAAGTGGACAGATGCTCTTCCTATCGGCAATGGCCGGATAGGAGGGATGGTTTACGGAGGATTGGTTCAGGACCAGATTCAATTTAACGAAGAGCGCCTGTGGTCTGATGGCCCCAGGGACTATAACAAAAAAGGCGCGTGGGTACACCTGCAGGAGATAAGAGATCTACTGGCGCAGGGAAAGCAGTCGGCAGCGGAAAAGCTGGCCGCTACTTATTCGATGGGAGCACTGTCGACAGCCGGAGACCGTGCTGCGTGGGTAAAGAAAATACAAGCGGGTTTTAACCTGAAGGGTAATCCGGCGGCGACAGACTTCAACGATGTCTCATGGAAAGAAATGCAGGCGCCGAATCATGATGGATGGGAAGAATTGGGTTTTCAGGGACTTGACGGGGCGATATGGTTTCGCAAGAGCTTTGATCTCCCGGAGAACTGGAATGGCAAGACGCTGATGCTCGACCTTGGAAAGATTCGCGACCAGGACTTTACCTATGTAAATGGAGTATTGGTAGGCAGCACGCCTGATAATGCAACCGGGCGAATATATCGTGTACCGGCATCCGTATTACGTAAAGGACGGAATGTAATAGCGATACAGGTGCTTAACTTCTTTGATAAGGGCGGACTGGTAGGTTATAAAGACACGCGTCATCCGATGCAGGTGTTTGCTGAAGGCAAGGAGTCGGAAGCTATAAATATTAATGGACGCTGGAAGTATTTTGTGCAGGATGATAATCCTCCTGCTGTTGGGCAGTATCAGGCATCTTATCAGCCCTTTGGAGATATCCTTATTGATTTTCCGGCTTCGCATGCTAAAGCATCGAACTACAGACGTCAGCTTGATCTGAATACTGCATTGGCGACAACCAGCTATCGCGTGGCAGGCGTCGAGTATACGCGTGAATATTTGGTAAGTCAGCCCGATCAGACCTTAGCTATCCACCTGCGCGCAAGCAAGGCGGGGGCCCTGAGCTTTTCGGCGGGACTGGCAAGTATTCACAAGTTTTCTTCGGTGCGCAAGATCGATGATAAGACGTTGGCCTTAGATGTGCAGGTGAAAAATGGTCAGATGCGTGGAGAGGCCTTGTTGAAAGTAGTTAATACCGGGGGGAAGCTAAGTTGGCGGAATGGCAAGATCAGCATAACTGGTGCTAGCGAAGTGAGCCTGTATCTTTGCGCGGCTACAAACTATAAGAATTTTAAAGATGTCTCCAGCGACGAGAAACGTTTAGCCGCAAGCTATATGAAGGCCGTTGCGACGCGTAAGTATGCGAATGTGCGGGCTGACCATGTTAGGGACTATAAGAAGTATTTCAATACCTTTTCTATAAATTTTGGTCCGGATAAGAAGGCTGCTATGCCTACTGACAAGCGCATTGAAGAGTTTTCGCATAGTGCCGATCCAGCGCTGGCCGCACTGTATGTTCAATACGGACGTTATTTGCTGATCTCCAGCTCTCGCCCCGGAACGGGACCTGCCAACCTGCAGGGTATCTGGAACGATCTGCTTACCCCTCCCTGGGGAAGCAAGTATACTACTAATATCAACCTGGAGATGAATTACTGGCCTGCTGAGCCACTGAATCTGCCGGCGATGACTGATCCTTTATTTGGGATGATTGACGAATTGCGTATTGCGGGTAAAGAAACTGCCCGCGAATACTATAACGCGCCGGGATGGGTTTTACACCATAATACCGACCAGTGGCGGGGGACAGCACCTATTAACAACTCGAATCATGGTATTTGGGTAAGCGGGGGTGCCTGGCTTTGTCGACACTTGTGGGAGCATTATCTCTTTACACGGGATAAGGACTTTCTGCGTAAGCGGGCCTATCCGGTAATGAAAGATGCAGCCTTGTTCTTTAATACATTTCTTGTGAAAGATGCTAAGACGGGATGGCTGATAAGCACGCCGTCTAATTCGCCGGAACAGGGAGGTTTGGTTGCCGGCCCAACGATGGATCATCAGATTATTCGCAGTTTATTTCAATCAGTGGTACAAGCCGCTTCGATATTAGGAGAGGATAAGGCTTTTGCAGATAGCCTGGCGTTGAAGTATAAACAAATAGCGCCGAACCAAATTGGGAAATACGGACAACTGCAGGAATGGCTTGAGGATAAAGATGATACTACCAACACACATCGGCATGTATCGCATCTTTGGGGTGTATATCCAGGCAATGAGATCAACTGGCGTCAGAGTGCTGACCTGATGAAGGCGGCACGTCAGTCTTTAATTTACCGCGGTGATGAAGCTACGGGCTGGAGTCTGGCGTGGAAGATCAATTTCTGGGCCCGCTTCCTTGACGGAGATCATGCCTATAACATGGTGAAGATGCTTATCAAGCCTGCCGAAGGAGGCAGCGGTTCTTATGTAAATCTCTTTGATGCCCATCCTCCTTTTCAAATTGACGGAAACTTCGGTGGTGCTGCCGGTATTTCTGAAATGCTTATGCAAAGTCAGCTGAATGAGATAGATATACTGCCAGCCCTACCTAAAGAGTTGTCAGAAGGCAACGTTCGCGGAATGTGCGCACGTGGTGGTTTTCAGCTTAATTTCAAATGGAAGAGCGGACAGCTGGTGAGCGTTGAAGTGTTGTCGACCGCCGGAGGTGTCTGCAAGTTAAATTATAAGGGACGTAGCGTCAGCTTTGATACTAGCGCGGGTTCGAAATATATATTTAATGGTAGTCTGGAGAAGCTAAAGGCTGTGGCCAGATAATTTGTTAAATGATAATAAGCGTTTGTTCATGAACAACATAAAATTTTACGGTGCTCTCTTTCTGGGGATAGCATTTAGCTCGGCGACATTTGGTCAGCAAAGGTTGAGGAAGTCCATTTCCCTCGATGCCAACTGGCATACAGCAGCCAATGATAGTAATAAGAATGCCTATCAGGGATTTGAGCAATTAAGTTATGTAGAGAAGCAATGGAAAAAGGTTGACGTTCCGCATAACTGGGATGAATATGGCGGTTACCGTCGTATGATGCATGGGAACAGGCATGGATACGCCTGGTACCGGAAGACCATGGATCCGGTGAAAATAAAATCAGGGAAGCGTTATTTCTTATGGTTTGAAGGCGTGGGGTCTTATGCGACAGTATTTCTAAATGGAAAGAAAGTAGGCGCGCATGCGGGTGGTCGTACGACCTTTACCATCGATATTACCGATTTTCTGAATAAGAATAACAAGCCAAACCTGCTGGCTGTTAAGGCTGACCATCCCGCGGATATAAGAGACCTGCCATGGGTATGCGGAGGCTGTTCTGAAGAGCGCGGCTTCTCCGAGGGCTCACAACCTATGGGTATTTTCAGACCCGTACATCTGATAGAGACCTCTGAGTTGCGAATCACTCCTTTTGGCGTGCATGTGTGGAATGATACTACCGTATCTGCCCGCTCAGCTACGCTGAATATGGAAACGGAGTTGAAAAACTACGGAAACCGCACACTCAAGGTGCAGCTGAGAAATAAGTTTATTGATAAAGACGGGCGTACGGTATTTACGCTTCCTTTAATGGATAAAACTCTGGGCGCGGGACAGGTACTTAGTCTGAAACAACAAAGCCCCGTTATTAACAATCCTCATTTATGGTCTATCGAAGATCCTTATTTATATACGCTACGCACGGAAGTGTTGCGTGATGATAAGGTTATTGATGAACTTGATACTAAATACGGCATTCGTTGGATAAGCTGGCCGGTGGGCAGAAAAGGCGATGACAAGCGGTTTTTCCTAAACGGAAAGCCTGTGCTTATTAATGGGGTGGCAGAATATGAGCATCTTATCGGGCAGAGCCACGCTTTTACAAGCGAACAGATACATGCCCGCGCGATGCAGATTAAGGCCGCGGGTTTTAACTCGCTACGAGACGCGCATCAGCCGCACAATCTCCGGTATCAGGAGTATTGGGATCGCGAGGGAATCTTATGGTGGCCGCAGATGGCGGCACATATCTGGTTTGATAATCCGGCATTTCGTCAGAACTTCAAGACCTTGATGACCGACTGGATTAAGGAACGTCGTAACAGTCCATCGATCATATTATGGGGATTGGAGAACGAAAGTACTTTGCCGGAAGCATTTGCAAAGGAATGTTCAGACCTTATTCGTAAACTAGATCCTACAGCATCCTCGCAACGTAAGATCACTACCTGTAATGGCGGCACCGGAACGGATTGGAATGTTCCTCAAAACTGGACCGGCACTTATGGTGGGGATCCGGCAACATATGCTGAGGATTTAAAGCGTCAGTTACTGGTTGGAGAATACGGAGCCTGGAGAACAATGGATTTACACACCGAAGGTAAGTTTAAAGTTGACGGCGTATTTAGTGAAGACCGCATGACCCAGCTAATGGAGCTTAAAGTTAAGCTTGCTGAGGAGGCAAAGGATAAAACTACGGGACACTACTTCTGGATATTTAATTCGCATGATAACCCGGGACGGGTACAGGGCGGTGAAGGAAAGAGAGAACTTGACAGAATAGGTCCTGTAAACTATAAGGGCTTATTGACAAGCTGGGAGGAGCCTGGCGATGTATTTTATATGTTCCGCTCAAATTTTGCTCCAGCCGCAAAATCGCCAATGGTATATATCGTGTCTCATACGTGGCCTGACAGGTGGTCGAAGCCTGGCCTGAAAGATGGTATTACGGTCTATTCTAACTGCGATCAGGTCGAGCTCTTTAATGATATCGATGGTCAGTCGCTGGGCAAGCGCAGCAAACAAGGCATAGGTACGCACTTCCAGTGGGATCAGGCAAATATTCAATATAATGTACTCTACGCAGTGGGTTATGTTGCAGGGAAAGCTGTTGCCCGTGATTGCATTGTGCTACGCAACCTGCCTCAGGCACCTCACTTTGATAAACTTTATAGCAATGCCCGTAATCTTACAGAAGGAGCGAAAGGCTTCGATTACGTGTATCGAGTAAATTGCGGTGGTCCTGATTTTAAAGATCAGAATGGCAACATCTGGCAGGCGGATCGGCATCTTGAAAAGGGCACTAATGCCTGGGGCTCGTTGTCTTGGACAGACGAGTATCCGGGTATGCCGGCGTTTTTTGCGAGTCAACGACGGGTGACGGACCCTATTGCCGGTACGCGCGATTGGGATTTATTCCAGACTTTTCGGTATGGTCGCGATAAGTTGAAATACGAGTTTCCATTGCCTGATGGAGAATATCAGATCGAGCTGTACTTTATGGAGCCTTGGTTTGGAACAGGAGGAGGTCTTGACTGTAGCGGCTGGCGTTTATTTGATGTGGCTGCGAACGGAAAGACACTTGTCAAAGATCTTGACCTTTGGAAAGAAGCTGGGAGAGCAGGCGCGGTGAAGAAGACCTTCGTTGTAAACGTTAAGGGAGGTAAGTTGGTGTTGGATTTCCCTCACATAAAGGCAAGTCAGGCGGTGATTTCCGCGATCGCTATCGCTGCTAAGAAGTCGGTAAAACCTGCGTCTGCCCCTCAGGGTATAGTAGCGCAGTTGAAAACCTTACAAGGGGCACCGGTGAGCTGCGGCACCTGGCTGGACACCGGCGATCAGATCTTTGGCGATGCTGATACGAAAATTAGTGATCTTCCTTCAAGCCTATACGGAGCCGACTGGATCGTCGGAAGCAGCAAGTCCGGTAGTCAGTATACGTTTTCACTGAACAAGGAGGCAGACGTGTTTGTTGCTTCTTCTGTCGCTTCCAAGCCGTCGTGGTTGAAAGATTTTCAGGAGGAAAAAGAGACGCTCCAGGATAATGCTGACATGGTTTACAAGGTGTATCGTAAACGCTTCACTCGGAATGCCCAGTTAACTCTGGGTGAGAAAGCAGAGGCCTTCTTTACCGCAATAGTGCCGGCTTCGAGCTTGCAGCCTGCCTTCGACTTGAAGAAATCTGTCAATTATAAAGCACCCAAGGCCTCGTTTACTCCGGGTATCGTTACAGCTACCGTTAATGGGAAAGATGCTGTGACCTTTAACAAAGCTTCCGGTGATGTTCTGGAATGGACAATACAGACCGGTGTAGCCGATACTTATTCCATGACGGTGAAATATGCTAACACTACCGGACGTAAGCTGAAGGCTACTCTGGAACTCCGCCTGTTGGACGGCACGCTAATGAAAACAGAGGAGGCTGAATTGCTACCTAGCCGTACCGGTAAGTGGAACTATTACGCTACTTCTACAGGAACAATGATTAACGCCGGGACTTATAAAGTCCGGTTAATAGCTATTGACGCGGCAGACCTGAGTATTTCAGGACTCGACGTACAATAGAGGTCTAATAATATTTTTTGAGGCCATGTTACAGCAATGTACATGGCCTTTTTCTTTAGATAGTGTTCTGGGAAATTGATGGACGGATTTGTTTTATGCCAACGTTTTCAGTCTTTGTGTTCGCTCGTGATAATATCATACAATAGCTGGAAAAAATAATATATGAATAGATGTGCCTCCACGGATACATTTGTAATGTAATCAGTAGATTATAACGACCTAATAAAAATTAAACGAGCTTAAAAATCAGATATTCGCGTATCTGATATAATAATTGTATGAATAGCCTGCCAGTTTTCGATTTAGCGATTATCGCGTTATACTTAATAGGGATGATCCTGGTGGGCGTCTATTTTGCGCGTAAAAACAAGAATGCCGAGCAGTTTACCAAGGCATCTGGCTTGATACCCGGATGGGCTATAGGGCTGTCTATTTATGCTACGTTTTTAAGCAGTAATACTTTTCTGGGAGTACCGGGAAAAGCGTTTGGCTCAAATTGGAACTCCTTTGTATTTAGTATTTCTATGCCCTTTGCCGCCTGGGTGGCATCTAAATATTTTGTACCATTTTATCGAAGTACAGGTGAGATTTCCGCTTATACACATTTCGAAAAGCGATTTGGATCCTGGGCTCGTACCTACGCGGTGGTGTGTTTTTTATTGACACAGCTGGCGCGGATGGGTTCGGTGTTTTTCGGTATCGCGCTAAGCTTACAGGCCCTAACCGGCTATTCAATGTCGACAATCATGCTGGTAATGGGTGTATGTATCATTGTATATACCGTGTTAGGCGGCATAGAGGCGGTGATATGGACCGAGGTGGTGCAGGGAATAATTAAAACGTTGGGAGCGGTACTGATCCTGTATCTGATTGTCAGCGGCATGCCGGGCGGGGTATCAAAAATTATCGAGGTAGGTTCGGAACATGGCAAGTTTAGTCTTGGAAGTTTTGCGCCCGACTTCAGCATATCCTCATTCTGGGTGATTCTGCTTTACGGGTTCTTTATCAATCTGAATAATTTCGGAATGGATCAGAATTACGTGCAGCGTTATCATACAGCCAAGACCGCGGAACAGGCGTCTAAGTCAATCTGGCTATGCGTATGGTTATACGTTCCGGCGTCGCTGCTGTTCTTTATTATTGGCAGCTGTCTGTTCGCTTATTATAACGCTCATCCGGAGCTGCTTGAAGGGATCAGATATCAGGTTGCGGCAGAAAGACTTTCAAAGACTGCCAGTGCCGAGCAGATTCAGACCCTGGCGGCATCTCTAAAACCAGCAGATTATGGAGATAAGGTGATGCCTCATTTTATGGTGACGGCTATTCCTGCTGGTCTGGTAGGTTTAATTGTGTCAGCGATCCTTTCGGCGGCAATGAGCACCATCAGCTCGGGCATGAACTCTTCAGCCACAGTTTTTTTGGAAGATATTTATAAAAGATATTTTAAAAAGGATAGCTCCGATAAGCAAAATCTTTCGCTGTTATATGTCGCTACTATTGTCTTCGGACTGCTTGGAATGGGTACCGGCATCGCCATGATAGGGGTGAAGAGCATCCTCGACATCTGGTGGCAGCTTTCGGGAATCTTTGCAGCCGGGATGCTTGGTCTATTTCTGCTCGGCCTTATCAGCAGGAAAAGTAAGAACGCGGAGGCTGTAATTGCGACACTTATCGGGGTGCTTGTGATTATCTGGATGACATTTTCCGGAAATATTCCCGAGGAATATGCGTGGTTGCGTAGTCCCTTTCATGTAAACATGATTATCGTTATCGGGACGCTCTCAATATTTCTCTGTGGGATTTTTATCACCAAACTCCGGGGATCCCGCGAGGAGGTACTTAGCAATGATCAGGGCCGCTCCTAGTTTTCCCGCCCGACATTGCTTATAAGAAGAAAGAATTAGGAAACATAAGAATATAATGGAAAACAAGAAGAAGGGATTTATCCCGGTAATGCTAACTCCCTTTAAAGATAATGGGGAGATAGATTACGGATCTCTCACCCATCTTACAGAGGCATACCTTGAGGCTGGAGCCGCAGGGTTGTTCGCCAACTGTTTGTCGAGCGAGATGTTCGAACTTTCTGAAAAAGAAAGAATTGACGCTATTAAGCATGTTATTGATGTAGTAGCAGGCAAGGTGCCCGTGGTGGCCACCGGAACCTTTGGCGGCCCTATCGCGGGGCAGGCCGACTTTGTGAAGCGGGTACACGATACGGGTACGCAGGCTGTTATTGCTATTACCGGATTGCTGGCTGATGAGCGCGATAGTGATGATGTGTTCAATGCCAACGTCTTCGAGTTGCTTAAGCAAACACCCGACATCCCTTTAGGATTTTATGAATGTCCGGTTCCGTATAAGCGTGTGCTTTCTGCCGCGCAGCTGGGATCATTCGTGGAAACAGGGCGTGTAATTTATCATAAAGATACCTGTCTGGACATTCAACAGATTCGTGAGAAACTCGAGGTAACCCAAAAATACCCCGACTTCGGATTGTATGATGCCTACATGGTTCACGCTGTAGAGTCCTTAAAAGCGGGGTCTGCGGGATTGTCCTGTATTCAAGGAAACTACTTCCCCGAGCTTATCGTATGGCTGTGTGATAATTATGATAATAAGGCCGCAGCGGAGCAGGTGCAGCAAGTGCAGAATTTTTTAATTGACAATATGGATGTGATGCACCATGTGTATCCAGTAGTGTCAAAGTATTTCCTTCAGAAAAGGGGCTTAAATATTTCAACGTTCACGCGCCGCGATGTAGGTGAGTTTACTCCGCAGGTAAGTATGGCTATTGAGAAGCTTTACGATCGGTATGATAAACTACGTTCGGAGTTGGATATACAATACCAAATAGCTTGATAAAAAATATAGTTTTTCATATTAACAAGGGGTGAAACAAGGAGCCTGTCAGGGTGTGCCTTGTTTTACTCTTTTAGGAGTTACATGTTGAATGAGTTAAGAAAGAGGTGTGATAATATGATACAATATTTGGAGAAGATGTTATATATAAACATGACTTACTCTGCATATATTTGATATATGCGCCATGGGGTAAATGACTTTCGTAACGCATGAAAACCAAGATATATAAATTAAACTATTTTTTATTCACCATTAAATAAGCGATATAGATTTAAAAATTTTACTTAACCAATCGAACTATGTGTTCGCATGATTTGCTTAGATTACAGTACAATATTATCCGTTACAGTTTAAAGGGAAAGAGTAGTAGCGATAATTTTTACAAAGGATAAAGCAATCAATCTGATCTAAAAATAAAATAACTAATAACCACTAATTCGAATGCTGTTTTCTTGTTGAGAAACAATTGCATTATTCAAAATCACCGGGTTTAATAACATCGGTTCTGCACTAATATTAACTAAAAACAAAAAACGAAAAAGAAGAGAAATTCACTAATCAACATCAATGTGTTTTTATTGATCACCTCGTGGTGAAATGTACTCAGCTGAAGATTTGAAATATGTTCATGTGGCATTTCTGTGCCCGGATATTTTTGAGCTTAGCCAATATTATTAACACAAAAAGGAAATCTAACACAAAGATCACTATGCTACTGGTCGCTCTATGAGCGAGGTGGAAGTGCTATGAATTTACAAAACGTAAGGAAACATGAAGAAACCCCTACTTAATCAATTAACCAAAGGCGTGCATTTCGGGCTTATCGGCGTAGGCTTGATAGCCATGGCAAGCTCCTGGCAGCATGTTAACGCATTCCCAGTTTCAGGTTCCGCATTGACAAACGCTACGGTAAGTAAGCGTATCAATGTAACAGGGACAGTTACTGATTCAAAAGGACTGCCTTTGCCGGGTGTATCGGTAAAGCTGAAAGGCTCAAGTCTTGGAACAACGTCTGACGTTAACGGTGTATTCCGCTTAAATCTGCCGGAAGGCGATCATACGCTTGTCTTCACCTTTGTTGGTTACACAAAGAAAGAAGTTAAAGTTGGCAACAGATCTACACTAAACGTAACGTTAGAGGAAAGTTCATCAGACCTCGAGGAGGTGGTGGTAACAGGCTACGGAACGCAAAAGAAATCGCAGATTGCCGGCTCCGTTGCTACAATTAAAGGTTCGGAAATTCAGGACATTCCCGCCCCTAATATTGCTGCTGCCTTGCGTAATAGAATTGCTGGTGTGGGGGTAAGCGCCGCCTCCGGTCGTCCGGGTGCCTCTATAACGATAAATGTGCGTAATTCATCGAGCTCAGAACAGGCTCAATTATATGGTGTAAGTAACGAGCCTTTGTACGTTATTGATGGGATCATCGTAACGCGCAACGACTTCGATGCCATTGATCCCTCTATGGTTGAGAATATGTCAATCCTGAAGGATGCGGCGGCGGCGATCTATGGAGCTGCTGGAGCTAAGGGGGTAATTCTTATAACCACTAAGCGCGGGCAAAAGGGAAAGCCCTCGATAACTTATAATGGTTATGGAGGGATTTCTGACATGGCTAAAAAGCCAGAAATGTTGAGTGCTTATGATCATGCATTACTGCTTAATGATGGTTTTAATGCTACTCCAGGAACACTCCCGAATCTTTTTTTCTCTGAAACAGACTTGGCAACACTTCGTAATTCGAACATTAAGCCATGGATTGATGAGATTTGGGAATCATCAGCTACGATGCGTCATAACCTGAGCATTTCCGGAGGAAGCGACAAAATCACCTTTTTTGCAGGTGGAAGCATGCAAACCGAAAATGGAAACTATGCTGGATTGAAAGTCTCTAAATATGGTTTCAGAACGGGAATTACGGCAACTATCACTGACGACCTTAAAGCAGATATTGCCTTTAATGTTGATTACAACAAACGCAAAAGTTCTAACGGGTTCAGCGAGAATGATCAGAATTTTTATCAGTCGCTAATCACAACACCTCGTTGGGTGCCCATAGCGATCGATGGCATGCCTGTGAACTTTTCAAACATTAATGCCAACTCGAATAGCAATCCATTAGCACAGATAAACTCCGGCTATTTAGATAAGAGTAATACGCAAAGCTACCGTATAAACGCAAGCTTGACTTATACACCTCGTTTCTTAAAAGGACTGACAGCTAAGTTCCAGATTTCGCAAGGAGGAACGGCAGGCGACGGCGACTCATATCGTCCTCCGTATTTGGTTTATAACTTTCTGCGCACAGGAAACAATAGTTTGTTATTCACGAACGAACTGGATCCGCTAGTACCTACTACAGAGGCTGTGTCGCAACAAAACTCTCAGTTAAGGCCTTCGCTTAACAAGAGCAACAGCTATCAGGGCTTCCTTACGCTGGGATATGCAAAGACTATCGGCAAGCACGATTTCAACATTATGGTTGGAGGCGAGCAGTCAGAATCGTCTAGTCAGGATCTCTCTGTGTATTGGAGAAGTCAGCTTCTGCCTGGTTTAGATGATTGGTGGGCTTTTGATCCCAATACGATCACCCGTCATAGCAGATCTATTGTGGAGAGTGTTAAAAGGTCATTCTTTGGCCGTGCTAACTATACGTATGCCAATAGGTATTCACTGGATGTAATAACACGTGTTGACGCTTCTTCTAACTTTGCTACCGGAAAAATCTGGGGAGTTTTCCCAAGTGTGGGGCTAGGCTGGATCGTGAGTGAAGAGAATTTCTTTAAAGAGAACGTTTCTTTTATGAATTATCTGAAACTGCGGGTCAACTATGGTGTCGTCGGGGATGATAGAGTTGCCGCCCGCCTATGGCAGGATCGTTATGTAATCGATCCTAATGGCTATTCATATAATGAAACCTTAGGATCTGGAATGAACCCCAGCATTATTGCTAATCCCGATATTACATGGGAAAGTGCGCGTACACTCAACTTTGGTATTGAAACCTCATTATTTAATGACAAAATTACCTTTGGTGTCGATTTATTTAAACGTTGGGGTAAGAATATGTTTGACAAAGGTGCCGATCAGACATTTCCCATGTATGCAGGCTTTAATGCTCCGGTACTCAACTACCAGAACCGTGAAACCTGGGGATCTGAATTTACCATCGGCTATCGCGGAAAGATCGCAAGCGCTGTCGGCTTCAACACTTCTGTAAACTTTGGGTATGGAAATTCCCGTACTACAAGAATGCTTTACAACCAGTTTCAGTTATTTGAAAATAGCTATCCCGACTGGAAAGTGGAGTTTGGCACCGATCCGAGGACTTATAACTCCGGTAATTACGGTCTAATCGCTGAAGGAATGTTCCGCTCTCAGGAAGAAGTGGATCAATTCCTTGCGAAGTATCCGAATTATACCATTGATACTAAGATTCCTCAGGCTGGTTGGCTGTACTTCAAAGATACCAATGGTGACGGTAAGATTACTGAGCGCGACATAGTTCCTATGAACAAGAGAAATAATCCATTTATCAGTTTGGGAATTAACCTGGGTTTCTCATATAAAGCATTCTCGCTTAATACGAATATTGCCGCCCGACTCGGAGGTAAGGAGTTTTATGACTCTCACGCCCGTAAAGCAGCAACCTCTATGATAAATGTTCCTACCTTCTGGAAGGATCATTGGTCGCTCGATAATCCAAACGCCACATTCCCTAAATACAATGACGCCTCGATAGTAAAAGGATGGCAATCAACATTCTGGGAGCGCGATGGTACAATGATCCGCGTAAACAATATGACCCTGGCTTACAGACTGCCAGCAAAGGCGCTTAGTTCGATTGGTATTCAGAATGCTAAGCTATTGTTTACCGGAAACAATCTATGGACGTTGGTTAATCCTTTTGACTATAAGGACCCTTACTCTTCTTACATCTACGATTACCCAACGCTACGTACCCTCTCGGTAGGATTAAGCGTGAGTTTATAATCAATAATTTATTTACATCAGAAAGAATATAATGAATACATCATATATAAAGTTCGCAAAGACCGCCCTGGGATTGGCAATAGCGGTAACGACACTATCTTCCTGTAAGGATGAGTTTTTCCAGCTCAGAGATAGAAACGGTCTCGATGCAGCAATCTGGGATAATGAGGGGGCGATCCAATATCACCTGAATGATACTTATGACGTTTCTATGCCCGACTGGCCGTACGAGTTGTCTGCTAGAAATATTCTGTATGCCAGCGATGAAAACTATGGATCTGGCAGTGACGGAAACTCTCGCAAGGCGCTTGGTTTACAAGGAGAGTTGGTCGTAAACGACGTTCAATTTATTGCTTCAAAATATCAGGGAACAAAGGGCGATAACAAGTATTATGATATTGCGCGTTCAAATAACGCTATTGCATATATACCAGGCAGCACCCTGTCTGCTACGGCTAAACGTAAATTCCTGGGTCAGTACTACGCATTGCGTGCGTTAAACTATTTTGAGATCACCCGCCTTTACGGAGGAGTTCCTTTGGTGCTTGAACCTCAGAAACCAGATAATTTAACATTGAGGTCACGAGCAAAGGCTGCCGAATGTTTTAATGCTATTGTCAGCGATCTCGATTCTGCAATGACTTACCTTGATGGCGTCACGTGGAATGATGCAACAGAACGCGGGAAATGGACAAAGATGGCGGCTGCAGCGTACAAGGCTCGTGTGTTGTTGTACTGGGCAAGCCCGCAATTTAATCCTGTAAATGACCCTGCCCACCCTTATGATGCTAGTCGCTGGCAGACAGCTTTGACTGCTAACAAGGTAGCATACGAATTATGTGTTGCCGGAGGTCGGTCGCTTATGACGGATTACTCAAAGATTTTCTCCACTGAAGGAACAGCAAATACAGAGGCTATCGTTGTTCGGTCTTACTCAAATAAACTCGCTAAACGCGGACAAAGCGTTGAGGCAAAGTCTCGCCCGCGTACTGAAGGCGGAGGTCCCAGCGATTTCTATGTTGCCTCGAACCAGCTATTAAACGCATACACGATGGCTGATGGAACTCCCATCAGTGAGTCGAACTCAGGCTACGACGATGAACGTTTCTGGATGAACAGAGATCCCCGCTTAACAAATTCAATTGTCGTGAATGGATCTGTATGGCCTTTAAGTGGCAAAACAGGAAGACGCCAATGGACCTATACCAACGAGATTACCGATGGTAGTAATGTGAAGCCGTTTTTCTGTAAACGATTCTCAGATCCTTCGCTATCTTCAGGTTCGGTACCTGTAATTGAAGACTTTGGTGGAAATGGCTTTGACTGGCTGGAATTACGTTTCACTGAAGTGGTTCTGAACTATGCCGAATGTCTTAACGAAACAGGTAATCTTGCAATGGCTAAAGATCTTGTGCGTCAGGTGCGTATAAGAGCTGGTATAACACAAGGTGCCCGAGACTATGGCTTAGATTATGCCGCCAATAAAGATCAGATGCGTGACTTGATCATGAATGAGCGCATGGTGGAGTTTGCATTTGAAGGAAAGCGGGGCTACGATCTGAGAAGAACAAGAAGAATGCAGTCTTTGGTTGGAACGATCACCACTAGACAGTACTCAACGAAATCTACCGCCATCAAGACCTCTTTGGAAACGATCAACGCTAGCACAGGTCTTTATCGCCGGGATACTTTAAACCTGGAGCGGAAAGGTACAGTAAATGCATTTTTCACAACAATTGCAATACAGCCTAGTGGCAATGGAGGGTTTGCCGTGCCGGCGCATTATTACTTCTATCCGCTGCCCAATACGTTTATGAACTCAAGTCCGTTGCTTGAACAAACAATAGGTTGGGAAATTGGAACTTTCGATCCTCTGTAGTTTTAACGTTTAGTAATGAATATCTCTCTGTCGGAGATCAACATAGAAATAATTTTATGAAACTTATTCAATTAAAATACCCCCTGTTATTCACCCTTGCATGCGGACTGTTTCTGTCTTCATGTAAACGCGATGATGAGAATATTTTCAACATGTTTGGCGACGTAACCGTTACTTATCTCGACCGAAGCCCTTATAGTGTGACCGATAAGGAAATCAAAATCGCCAATGATGGCGATAGTTTATACATAGATTTTACCATCAAATCTGCGAAAGAAGATATGGCTGTGATTTGTTTTCTAAGTCCCGGATCAGCAAGCCCTTTTCTCAGAATAAGAACCACTGATGCGGAAAAAAGAGAGTTTTCTTATACTTACAAGACGAAAGTATCTGGATCTAACCCGATAAGTAAAGTAGGCATGACGTCTGTGCGTGTGTATGCGCTCAACAAAGAGGGCGTATATATCGGCGATGGGTATAAGACAGTTACCGTGGATGTGCAACCTAATTTTCGCTTGTTTCCTGCTCGTGAGATATACGTAGGCGATACTACGAATATGGATGTGAAATCTTACTTTTCTATCTCGCAGGCTCGCACGTTAAGCTATAACGAAGGTGCCGCGAATTCAGCTAATATAGATTTAGGTGCTTACTCAACGCTGGTACGTCAGTCGAATGGAACATATGAACGTCAGTATTTTGTATACTCACTGAGTGCGCTTACGCTACCTTTTACTATTCACAATATTTCTTCGTGGACTAAGAGAGCAACGAAGTTTTCTACACCACAAACAGGTCAGACGTCGAATTTTAATAACCTTAACACCGGCGAGAAGATTATCACCGCAGCGAAAGCACGTAATCCCAATTCTCTAGTAGTTACAACGAAGTTAGTGGCAGGTAGCTCATTTTATTTTCTGACACCGGAAGGGCAGTATGGATGCATTCTTGTAAATGCCGTAGTAAATCAGCCTGGAGGTGGGCGCTTCTTTATGCTGATAGACATGAAAATTGCAGATTTGCCCAAATCATAACTCGTAATTTGCATAGCTTAAGAGCTTCAATTTTTCGTTTAACGTTGGGCCCGATGTCATTATCGGGCTCTCGTTTTTAAGAGCAATCGTCTTCATTTTAATCTCCCCGTAAACCTTTTCTTTAATAAAATCTCTCTTACCTTTATCCGTGTATTACTTTAGCTCGTTATTGTATGATGGATTTACGTCAACAGATAATTCACAAGATAAATTATAAAACTAAACCTATAGGAGCCCTGGGGGTGTTGGAAGATATAGCACTAAAAGTTGCTCTGATACAGCAAACAGAACATCCTCAGATTCTTTCCCCCTCCATTGTTGTGTTCGCTGCAGATCATGGGCTGGCCTCAGAAGGGGTAAGTGCCTATCCTCCGGAAGTAACTTATCAGATGGTAATGAATTTTCTGGCTGGGGGTGCCGCCATTAATGTCTTTGCGCGACAACATGATATAGACATAAAAATAGTTGATGCTGGTGTTAATTTTGATTTTCCCGCGCATCCAATGCTACGCATTGCGAAAGCTGCCTATGGCACTAATAATATACTACACGAAGCAGCGATGAGTCCGGAGCAACTTTCATATTGTCTGGATCAGGGGATGCAGGTTGTCAGAGATATCAGAGCAAGCGGCTCGAACTGCATTGGCTTCGGGGAAATGGGAATAGGCAATACCTCTTCAGCATCGCTGATCATGTCGGCACTGCTTGGATTGTCTATTGAAGAGTGTACTGGTAGAGGTACGGGGTTGAGCCCCGAGCAGTTAGAACATAAGATTGCTACACTCGCTCAAGCGCAAGGCCGGCATGCCGGGGTATGCCAGCCCTTGGATATCCTAAGTCATTTCGGAGGCTTCGAAATCGCCCAAATGACAGGTGCCATGATCCAGGCATACCGTGAGAATATGCTGATCATGGTGGATGGATTTATAGCTACGGCTGCACTGGCATTGGCAGATACGCAAGTTCCCGGGATTGTGGATAACTGTGTTTTTTGTCACACTTCCGAAGAACAAGCGCACAGTTTATTCCTCAGACATCTTGGAGCTCGCGCCATTCTTAACCTTGATCTTCGGTTGGGCGAAGGTACAGGCTGCGCATTAGCGTTTCCTTTGATAAAGAGTGCTATGGCCTTCCTCAATGAAATGGCTAGCTTTGAAGAGGCTGGTGTGAGTAATAATGAAGCATCATGAGTATGCTAAAGCGAGAGTTAATCTATTTTGGTACCGCACTCATGTTCTTTACACGCATACCAGTGCCAGTAAGTATGCCCTATGATGAACGTATTATGAATGCCTCTCAACGTTATTTTAGCTGGGTGGGGATGCTTGTAGGTCTCATCAACGCCGCGTTGTGGCTATTGCTCGCTTCGTTTTTCAGCACGTCGATAGCTGTGCTACTGTGCATGTCATGTAGCATCCTCTTGACTGGAGCATTTCATGAAGACGGATTTACAGACGTATGCGACAGCTTTGGCGGAGGTTATGGTGCTGAGAAAATCCTCCACATTATGAAAGATAGCCGTATAGGTGCCTATGGTGTCATAGGAATCGTCATGCTGCTCCTGTTAAAGTTCTCCGCACTTTCAGATCTTTCGATTTTGAATAAGAAAATGATGCCAGTCTTCTTCATTTTTGCACATACAGCTAGTCGGTTCATGGCTCTGAGTATGATATATACCCATCGTTATGTACGCGATACCGATCTTAGTAAGTCGAAGCCTATGGCTAATCAGGCGCTGCCTCCTTTAAATCTTTTGTTCGCTGTTATTCCCATACTTGTGGTTATCCTCTTTAGCAAAAGTTATCAGCTGTTACTGGCACTACCGCCAATGTACATCGGTACAATGTTGATGGGGTACTATTTTAAAAAGCACATAGGCGGTTATACTGGTGACTGTCTCGGTGCTGTGCAGCAAGTTACAGAGGTGATATTCTATCTAACGGCTTTTCTGGTATGCAGATACACCTTTTGAGGCACACTGCTGTAGCTGTCCCGCAGGGTATCTGTTATGGTCATGCGGATGTTCCGCTAGCCTGCAATTTTGAGAAAAGAGCTATGCAGCTAAAGGAGATTATTTCTTGTACCTACGATGCCGTATATACCAGTCCGTCATTGAGGTGTAAGTTGCTGTCGTCTCACCTTTACGGCGCTCAGTCGCAGGACGATCAGCGTTTGAAAGAAATGCATTTTGGCACATGGGAAATGCAACCATGGGCAGCTATCCCGCCCTCTGAGATACAGCCCTGGTATGATGACTACCTAACAATTTCTCCGCCGGGAGGCGAGAGCTATCAAGAAATGCTTAATCGTATCGCGGCTTTTCTTCAGCAACTGCAACATAGCTCTCTCGATCGAGTGCTTATTATTACCCATGCCGGCGTTATCCGGAGCTTTATTCATCTATGTGCCAATATTCCGATAGATGAGGTATTCGGTATTCATATCGGGTACGGATCACTCACGGTGCTTCGTATGTGATCCGCTTGTCGGTACTCAATTTGAAGACGCTGCAAATGCTTTCTGGCTCTGAAGAGATTATCACACTGCTGTAGTATTTTAAGTCGTAGAGCCGGATCAAAGTCGGGATGTTTTTTCAAAAACGTCCTTACTACATCTTCCGCGTATGCCGATTGATACAGGCCGAAGGTCGAGCTTAGCCAGTCGGTAGGGAAGAAGATGCCTGAGCTGGCCTTAACAGCAGGGAGCCACTCAAGGGATGCCTGCAGGTATTTCTCGCTGGCACCAAGCCGTAATGGATGGTGCAGATAGGCCAGGGCATCCACAAGATAACTTTCGTTCTTACGATCACTCTTTAAGCTGTAGAAAAAGCGATCGCGCCCCTGTTGATCTCTGGATAGGGCAGGACGAATATATCGAAAGCGGTTTTTTCGGTCGGCATTGCTAATGTTGTTTTCCTGCTGATTAAGAATACTGTCCGTTGCCGGATGTTGTCGCAAGGCTAGATTGCAGGCCAGAGCCGTAAGATCTTCTTCATTAAGCTTAAGTCCCGCAGGCCCTTGTCCTGTCTTCCAATATCTCAGCATTGCCGCAGTACTTTGTGCAGTAACAGCGATGCCTGTGAAGGTTTTAAAAAGTTTCTTCTTAATGCTTACACTTGTTGTTTTTTCGATCAGGCCAAGCATTCGTTGTTCCAATAGGGGAGCTACTTGCTCGCGTTGTTGGGGTAGCATAAATTGCCAGTACATGGTGTAAAGTCCCGATGTCATCTGCGATATCAGCAAGTCATTCTTCTCATGCTCGAGATAAGCGCTTACGTGATTAACAAAATCGGTAGCACTCAATATTTTGCCCTCAAGAACGTTCTCGTACAGGTTAATGTATGCACTTGATCGCATGAGATCATCTTTGACATCGCTAAGATTGTTCAGCATTTTCGTGTCGAATGGAAAAAGACCATATCCTTCACCTCCGGCATTGAATACTACAAATTCAGGCGCCGGCATACCTTCAAGCTGGCCCATCACCTGGTTGCCACTCTGTATGTCGACAGGCACAATGCGGACAGTGTCAGGATAGATGAGTGCCAGCTCAAAATGTTGCCCCCAGGTTTTTTCTCCTCCGGAAGGATCCTGTTGGCTAATAACAAATCGAGTGATTTTTCCAGCGTGCTCCTGAAGGGCGTAGCTTAGTGTCGGTCGGTTGGCGCCATTTATCCAGGTGTCATTCCAGCTGACAATATCAGCTGCACCTCCGGACTTTATAATTCCTATCAGATCGTTCCAGTCGGCATTTGAGCCTGCGAAGTGCTTTAAATAGTTCCGCAATGCCTCTTGTAGTTTATCCTTACCTATGAGAAGCTCCAACTGATTCATCGCGATGGGGGCTTTATGATAAATAATAGAGCCATAAAGAGACGCCGCATTGTTTAAGTTATCTAGTTGTTGTCGGACGGGGTGGCTACCTTCGGTTCTGTCGATGGCGTAGGCCGCCGGATTATGAGCCATCATGAACGATAACTGGTTTTTATATCCGGGAACTAGTCGCGCACTCACCTTATCAGCCATAAAGTTTGCGAATACCTCTTTCATCCATACATCGTTAAACCACTTCATCGTCACCAGATTCCCAAACCACATATGCGAGGTCTCGTGTGCTATCAGATTAATACGATTCATACGCTGACGCTGGTCTGCATCCTTGTCAAGAAACAAGGAGGATGCTTTGTAATCTATAGCGCCAACATGTTCCATCCCGCCGTACGCCAAATCAGCCAGCGCAACAAAATCAAACTTCGAGAATGGATATTTTATGCCTGTATACTCCTCAAGGAAACGTAATGACTCTCTGTGTAGCTCAAAGATGTTGTCTATGCTTTCTTTTATCTTATCCTTATCAGTTTCGCGGTACCAGAAGTTCATGGTTCGGCCATCTACCTGGCGACTTTCTTTGCTGAATTTGCCGGCAACGATGCTGAAAAGGTAGGTGCTTATCTTGTCAGACAGAGCAAATTTTACATATTTTTCTCCGCCTTTTATGTGTTGTTCCAGTTGGTTGCCGTTGCTAAGCATGTCCCAGCAAGCAGGGATCTTTGCGCTTAAGGCAAAACGGGCTTTTAAGTCCGGCTGATCGAAACAAGGGATAAACATACGGGTTCGCTCAGGTACAAGCAGCGTGTATAGGTATTCTTTTCTACGTGTTAAGGGCGTATTTCCAGCAATGAAATTCAGGTTTAATGTGTTACTACCCTCTTGCAAAGCTTCTTTGGGAATAATGATATGCTCATTAACCAGGCGACATGCAATTACTTTTCCATTAACGCGGATCTTATGCAGATGATTTGTAGCTTCTTTAAAATCAAGCGCAAGGTCCTGCTTTTTTCCGCTGTACACGAACTCAATCTTTTGCGTGCCCTTTATATCCGCTGTAGAATCTTCGGGAATGTCCAGGTGTAAAGAATAAGTAAGTTCTTTAATATTTTCTTTTCGGGCTTTGGCAAGTGCGGACGATACTCCCTTCTCTGGCGGTGTTTGTGCTGATAATGATGAGTTTATGAGTAACATTGAAATAATCAGTGTTCTGAAAAATGTGAAGGTATAATGCATGCCTTTATATGAGATAGTATTTTACTAAGTTAATGCTATCTGTAAAAAAAAGTATCAAGATTAATATCTAAACGCTATAACGTCACCCAAGCTGTTAATCAAGATATTTTTTTCGGCTGAATGATCGCCTTAAAGGGGGGGAATGTATTTATAAATTGTCATATAAAGATTATATAGCTATCTTTCAGCGTTAAGAAAATAAAGATTGTTGTGCTATGATAAAGGTTTGCCTTACAGGTCTTTTACTTAGTTGCTGCGTGAAGCTCGTTGCGAAAATTGCCGACCAACCTGAAACAAGATATTCGAAACCAAATATCGTATATATTCTTGCCGATGACCTTGGCTATGGTGATCTGGGAGCCTACGGGCAGCAGAAAATTGAAACTCCGAACCTTGATGAGCTTGCCCGACAGGGTAAGCGCTTTACACAACACTACGCATTTCCAGTGTGTGCTCCGTCTCGATATTCGCTCATGACAGGGCAGAATTCGGGAAAGGCCTTTATTCGCGGCAACCATGAGTGGACCGCACGTGGCGACGTGTGGAATTTTCAGGCTATGGAAAGTAATCCTTTTCTTGAAGGACAGTTTCCTATTCCCGATAGCACCGTGACGCTTGCTAAAGTACTGAAACAACAAGGGTATGTTACCGGAATGGTGGGTAAGTGGGGGCTTGGGGCGCCCTTTAGTGTGGGTGAACCCAATAATCAGGGGTTCGATTACTTTTACGGATTCATTTGTCAGCGTCAGGATCATACCTATTATAGCGGTCACTTATGGGAAAATCAACGCCGTGTGGCGCTTAATAACAAAATAGTGGATCCCAATGTGAGATTCCCTAAAAATCTGGATCCTCTCGATCCGAAGAACTACGATCAGTATCAACAGCAGGATTATACTCCCGATTTTCTGGTTCAGGCTGCGTTGAGATTTATTGATAAAAATAAAGAAAAGCCTTTTTTTCTTTATTACCCCAGTCCATTGCCACATGTATCATTGCAGGCTCCTGCAGACCTTGTGCAATATTATCACAAAAAGTTTGGAGAAGAACCTCCCTTCAGTGGAGATTCGTACTTTCCCTGCCGTTATCCGCGAGCGACCTATGCCGCAATGATTACCCTGCTTGATAAGCAGGTGGGACAGCTTATCGCTAAGCTTAAAGCTAACGGCCTTTATGAAAATACGATCATTATGTTCTGCTCAGATAACGGTCCTGCTAGTAATGGCGGTGTAGATCCCGTTTTTTTTAACAGTGGCGGTACGTTCCGTGGGGATGCTGGCTGGGGAAAAGGTTATTTACATGAGGGGGGAATTAGAGCGCCATTTATCGTTTCCTGGCCGGGAAGAGTGAAAGCTGGCACTGTCTCAAACCTCATTTCTTCAACAATAGATATGATGCCGACCTTTTGCAACTTGTTAAATATTCCTGCGCCTGCTGAGGTAGATGGATTAAGCATATTGCCCACGATATTGGATATTGGAAAACAGCAGCAGCACCCTTACCTTTACTTTGAATTTCCAGAATATGGCGGTCAGCAAGCCTTGCGTATGGGCAATTGGAAAGCCTTGCGAATGGGTTTACATAAAGGCAACAAGCAATGGAAGCTTTACGACCTTGTTAATGACCCGCATGAATTACATGACCTTGCCGACGCCAATCCGAATGTCATTGCCCGTGTGAAAGAAATATGCTTAAAAGAACACCGTACTCCGCAGTTGACGGAATTTAGAATTTCGGTTTTAGAAGACGAATCCGCAGTGCGGTAATAAGTGTCTCGCCATTATTTGTATTGACTATTTTAAGGTTTACATAAAAGACGATTTTCCTCCCAAATATGGATGTGGCGGATTTAGTAATAAATATTCGACTATTGTTTGAATCGTCTTAAATCCCTTAATTTGGATTGAAAAAACGAATGCGTGGCGGTAAGTATTTGATGACTAGCTGTTTGTTTGGTGGTTTAGACGCGATGGCTTTACCTTTTTGTCCGGACCTTTCTGTTTATACTCTGTGCCGACTCTGCGGTATGTAGATAAAAACGTTACTTGTTATAGGTTTTCTTTATAATGTAATAGAATTAATTGATTATGATTATAGAAGCCTAACTAATATTTTTGAACCAGTTAAATGCCGCAGCCGTGGCATCCTTATTTGAAGTGTTAAACAATATAATCTAAATAGTAATGGAAAAAGACTCAAACGACATCAGCAAGTGCCCCTTTCATAACGGAAGCATGAAGCGGCATACTGCCGGAGGCGGTACCCGCAATACTGATTGGTGGCCTGACCATCTCAAATTGAATATTTTACGTCAATTTTCGCCACTAACAAATCCTATGGATCAGGATTTTGATTATGCGTCGGAATTTAATAGCCTTGATCTTGAGGCTGTAAAGACTGATTTGAATGCCTTAATGACGGACTCACAAGATTGGTGGCCCGCGGATTTCGGTCACTATGGTGGTTTGTTCGTTCGTATGGCTTGGCATAGCGCCGGTACGTACCGTGTGACTGATGGTCGAGGTGGTGGCGGAGCCGGGATGCAGCGCTTTGCTCCGCTGAACAGCTGGCCCGATAATGTAAGTCTCGATAAAGCTCGCCGTCTCTTATGGCCTATTAAACAAAAATACGGGCGTAAGATTTCCTGGGCCGACCTGATCATCCTCGCTGGTAACGTTGCTTTGGAATCTATGGGATTCAAGACGTTTGGTTTTGCCGGTGGGCGAGAGGACGTTTGGGAGTCTGATGAGTCTGTATATTGGGGAAGTGAGAAAACCTGGCTTGGCGGAGATCAGCGTTACGCGCACGGTTCTCCCGGTGTGGATCCTCATCATGGAGTGTTGGTGTCTGACGATGATGCCGACGGTGATGTTCATAGCCGTAATCTTGAGAAGCCGCTGGCGGCAGTACAAATGGGTCTTATCTATGTAAATCCAGAAGGTCCGGATGGTAATCCTGACCCGATTCTCGCCGCTAAAGATATTCGTGATACTTTTGGACGTATGGCGATGAATGATGAGGAGACTGTCGCTCTGATCGCGGGTGGGCATACTTTCGGTAAGACCCATGGCGCTGCCTCTGCAGATCATGTGGGTGCGGAACCCGAAGCGGCAGGTTTGGAGATGCAAGGCTTAGGATGGAAGAATAACTATGGCAGCGGCAAAGGCGGCGATACTATTACTAGCGGCCTTGAGGTTACCTGGACGACAACACCTACGCAGTGGAGTAATAACTTTTTCGAGAACCTCTTTGGATACGAATGGGAGCTTACAACGAGTCCCGCAGGAGCCCATCAGTGGGTTGCGAAGAACGCGGAGGCAGTTATCCCAGATGCGCATGATGCAGAGAAGAAACATCTGCCGACCATGCTTACTACGGATCTCTCACTGCGTTTTGATCCGACATACGGGAAAATATCCCGCCAGTTTTTGGAGAACCCCGATGCCTTTGCCGATGCCTTTGCTCGTGCGTGGTTTAAGCTTACGCATCGTGACATGGGGCCTGTAGTTCGCTATCTGGGGCCTGATGTGCCTCAGGAAGAACTATTGTGGCAAGATCCGCTGCCAAAAGCTGAATATGCACCTATTAGCGACGAGGATATTAGCGTTCTGAAAGCCAAAGTGGCGGCTTCAGGTCTTACTGTTTCTGAATTGGTTGCAACAGCATGGGCATCGGCGTCAACGTTCCGCAGTTCTGACAAACGCGGAGGTGCCAATGGAGCACGTATTCGTCTGGCGCCACAGCGTTACTGGAAGGTTAATAATCCTATGCAATTGCAGAAGGTACTCGGCGTGTTTGAGAATATACAGCTGGAGTTTAATGCCAGCGCCACTAACGGCAAAAGAGTATCGTTGGCTGATCTCATTGTTCTTGCAGGCGGAGTCGGTATTGAACAGGCAGCCAAGGCAGCCGGGCATGAGCTGACCGTGCCATTCTCCTCCGGACGTACCGATGCGTCGCAGGAGAAAACAGATGTAGAATCCTTTGCCTTCCTTGAGCCTCTGGCCGACGGTTTCCGTAACTACCGGAATCCGCGCGTTCCGGGATCTACCGAATCTTTACTTGTTGACAAGGCGCAACTACTTAATCTTACGGCACCAGAACTCACTGTGTTGTTTGGCGGCTTGCGCGTATTAAATATCAACTATGATGGTTCGGAACATGGTGTATTTACCCAACGGCCAGGACAGCTAAGTAATGACTTCTTTGTAAATCTGCTGGATATGGGAACTGCCTGGAAAGCGCTTACTGAGGATAAGGAACTTTATGAAGGTAGCGATCGCCGCACCGGAGAGCGAAAATGGACAGCCAGTCGTGCCGACCTGGTGTTCGGTTCACATGCTGAACTAAGAGCGCTCGCTGAGGTGTATGCTAGTGGCGACGCGCAGGAAAAATTCATTAAGGATTTTGTTTCTGTATGGACGAAGGTGATGAATCTTGATCGCTTCGATTTGAAGAAGTAGGTATATCGTTATTCACGATAATTGTTAGGGATCGCCTCTTCAAAGATGGCGATCCCTTTGTTTTTATAAAATAGCCGGGGCTACTGTATTTTTTGTTCCTCTCTACGCTAGCACCAGGTTTTTTTTGGGAGAAAATGGTGAAAATTTAGACCTGAAGGACTTTTTATTAACGTCTAAATTTGTTAATATTGGATTAACATCTTCTGTGCATGTCAAAAAGGGCTAAATATTCTGCGTTTACGGATACTGAATTGATTTCGTTTTTGAGAAAAGACGACTCCTTAGCCTTTAATGAGATTTACGATCGCTATATGCAATACGCTTATCGTGCTGCATATAATATATTACAGGATGAAGATGTTTGTCTGGATATTGTGCAGGATATTTTTGTTTGGTTATGGCAAAAACGCGCAAGCCTGGAAATTCCTAATCTTAAATCATATCTATACACCGCGACAAAATATCGGATGTTGAATGAGATCCGAGATGGTCGTTTTCGCCAGGATGTGCTTACGCAGATGGCTTTAGTGACTAATAGAACGACATTTGATGGGTGTGAACTTGAGTTAAAAGAACTCAAGAGATTTATCGAGCAAATTACAAAAACGCTTCCTGTAGCAGCACGTGAAATCTTTACCTTAAGCAGGCAAGAGCAACTTAGCCATCGCGAAATTGCTGAAAGATTGAACTTATCAGAGAAGACAGTTCGAAATCAGATTAATATTTCCTTAAAACGGATACGCTTATCGTTTACACGTTTTGTTATTGTTCTATTTTCCTTATTGTTAATCGCCCCATTTTAATTTTTTGTCTTTTTTAACAAAAAAGATGTTTTTCTTTTTGTATTGTATCAAGTATTAGAGTCTTTTAGGTTTCAATTTTTTCTTTCCTGGTTTGGTTGTAGATATTTTTTAAAAAAAATAATTTTTTCCTTGGGCTATAAGATCCTTTTATGTGTCTATAGGTAAAATGTCGAAAGAATTAAGCATGACACACGAAGAGTTTAAAGAACTTGCGCGCAAAATACTGGTATCCGAAGCGACTGATGACGAGATCCGGTTGTATAATGCCTGGTTTAATTACTTTCAAAAAGAGGGTGAGCATGCCGGGGACGTGAGTGAGAACAATAAGCGTCTTGCGCTTCGTTCGATCTACCAACGGATTGATAAGCCGATAGTCCCTTTTTGGCAGCCTAAACGCTGGCTTGTTGCGGCATCAATACTATTGGTAGGAGCATCAGGTTTATTCTTATTCCGGTACAAGGAATCGCAGAGCTTCGCTGCCCGCTTTCGAACAGACGTGGCTCCTGGCAAGTCCGGCGCTACGTTACTTTTAGCGGGGGGCGTGAAGCTTGATTTGAATAAGATATCGTCAGAAAAGGCATATGTAGCTCCCGGAATTAAGATAAGCAGGACAGCAAGAGGCGAATTACATTATGAGGTTCAAGGTAAGGAAGGTGATCTTGTTAACGAGAGTCACATCTTAACAACCTCAAGAGGGGAGTCCGTGAGTATGACCCTGGCGGACGGTACCAAGGTATGGCTGAATGCTAATTCCAGTTTGCAGTTTCCCGCAAGTTTTAAAAACTTAGACAGTCGCGACGTCATTCTTAAAGGAGAGGCCTATTTTGAGGTTAGTAAAGATAAGGCGCATCCTTTCATTGTAAAGACCTCAAGGCAACAAGTTAAGGTATTGGGAACTCACTTTAACATTAGCAGCTATGTTAATGAAGAGGAGGTGACGACCTTGTTGGAAGGCCTTGTTTCAGTGAGCCGGAAGAGTCTGCACAAAGTTTTAAAGCCTTCCGAAGAAGCCGTGATTACCGAATCAGGCATACAGGTCTCGCCAGTTGATACTTCTTTAGCAGTGTCCTGGAAGAACGGCTTGATCATGTTTGAGCGGGAACCCTTACCTCAGATAATGAAAATGATCAGCAGGTGGTACGATGTTGATATTGAATATAAGATAGAAAAAGACGCCGGAACTTACACAGGAAGTCTGGCGCGTACGCAAAGGGTATCGGAAGTATTGAAGTTACTTGAAAAATCCGGCGGGGTTAAATTTACTATTCGGGGCAGGACGATCATCGTCGAAGATGCCTCCTGGTTACAATAGGCAAGATCAGATTTATCAAAAAAAGCGATTATCATCATGAACAGACAAAGAAAAAAAACACCGACTTGATAAAAGCCTCAATGATGTAAGCAAAAAAATTGGATGTGCGGGAACACATCCAATGAAATGGCTTCTTTTATTTATTAAGCTTTATTCTGCAAGTCCCGACAGGTCTGAAACTAAAGGGCATTGCAAAAACCATTTTAGCAAATGTATAGAAATTATCTAGATAAACGTCCGGCGCCTTGCCGGCTGCCGGGGAAATTTTGGCTTATTATGCGCCCCATGTCTTTTGTGATTATGGCCGTACTTGTTCAAGTAGCGGCCTATGGAATGGCTCAAAACGTATCACTTGTTAAGCGAAATGCCTCTTTACGTTCTGTATTGAAGCAGGTCAGCGAACAGACAAAGTATCGTTTTGTGTATAGAGATGAGCTGTTAGACGGCACCTCGCCGGTATCAGTGTCTTTAAAAAACACCGCGTTATCTGAGGCACTTCAACAGATATTTGAGAACCAGCACATTGATTTTGAATTCAACGGAATTACCATCGTATTGAAAGAACGCGAGGAGCCTTCATTGATTGAGCGCGCAACGGCGGTGTTCCGGAGAGTACAAGTCGTGGGGGTTGTTAACGATGATGAGGGAAAGCCTCTGCCAGGAGCGAGTGTTCGTATTAAAGGTACGAAGATCAGTACGTTAACAGATAAAAATGGTCGTTTTACCCTGACAGCACCCAATGAGAAAAGTGTTTTGTTGGTGTCTTTTATTGGTTTTCATGATGTTGAACTCCCCGTGAAGCCCTCAATGACCATTAAAATGGAAGCGGAAGCGAATAATTTGAGCGATATCGTCGTAGTAGGGTACGGTACTACCAAACGTAAGGATCTCACTGGCGCAGTATCATCGGTGGATATGAAGGAGATTAGAGATGTTCCTTTCGCAACTATCGATCAAGCCTTAACGGGTAAAGCAGCGGGAGTACAAGTTGTACAGGCTGATGGTACGCCCGGAGGGGTCGCTAAAATCAGGGTACGCGGTGGGACATCGCTGATGGGCGGTAATGATCCTCTGTATATTATTGATGGAGTGCAGGTGCAGGTGCAGAACAGATTCCAACAAACGGCCTCTGATCTCGTGAGCCCTGTAGATCGTGGAGGTTCCGACGACCCCAATACCACGGTTTCAGGGTCTTTCGCACGGGGGCTAAACAGCTTGGGCGGTTTGAATATAAATGATATTGAATCCATAGACATTCTGAAGGATGCCTCATCGACGGCTATTTATGGATCGCGGGGAGCTAATGGAGTGGTCATTATCACGACCAAAAAGGGTAGAACCAATCAGAAACCTGTATTTGAAGCCAACTTGTATAATGGTTTTAGCATTGCGCGTACAGATAAGCTCTTGAACAGAGATCAATACATCATGCTTGCTAAAGAGGCCGCACAGAATTTGAATGATGCGATAGCAAATATTCCGGGCCGTGCACCGGATCCCCTGGCAACGCAAATTCTTACAAACTCCACTTTTTTCGGCACAGGAAACGTTGATTGGATGGATCTTGTGACTCGCACCGGAGTTACGCAAAACGCAGACATCTCCGTGCGGGGCGGCGGCGCAGGCTCACGATATTATACATCCCTTACCTACAATGACAATGAGGGCGTGGTGTTGGGAACCGACTATCGCCGTATTGCGGGCAAAGTAAGTTTAGATAATGATATCAGCACGCGCTTTCGTGTTAACACAAATCTGGATTATGGGTTTGCACGTAATAATATTACTAATGGCTTGTACACACAAGCGTTATTTGCGCCACCTACCTTTGAACCCTATAGTGCAGATGGTTCGGTACGTCTGTTAGATCCCGCTTCAATGAACGCGGCACCCTATGAGGGGTTTCAAAATCCGCTATTGCTCACAAAAGGAGTGAATCGCTCTAATTCTATTTTTGCCATCGGTAGTCTTGCCGGAGAATACGATTTATTAAAAAAACTAAAATTCCGCAGCTCTATCGCGGTAAATTATAATAGTTATCGACAAAACAATTACATACCAAGTACAGTAAGCGTTGCCACATCTAATGGCGTGGGCAGTTCCGGCAACGGAACCGCGACGATCTCGCAGTCGGAGCAGGTGAACACCTTTGTGCAGAATACCTTCAACTGGCAGAAAGAATTCAATGAACAGCACCGGATAGATGTCGTTTTAGGAACCGACTGGCAGATCACCAGGGGAAATGTTTTTTCCGCCAGTGGCCAGGGTTTTCCTGATGATGAATATCTGAATAATCTGTCGTCGGCAGCGGTAACGCTACCAGCTACCGGTACTTCTGATCAAAGTTCTTTGCTGAGCTTTTACCTGCGGGCAAACTACAATTTTAAAGAGAAGTATTTGCTCACGTTCACCGGTCGATCAGACGCATCGTCAAAATTTCCCAAGAACAACAGGGTGGGATATTTCCCTTCGGGAGGTGTCGGCTGGCGTCTTTCGCAGGAGAATTTTCTTAAAAAAGTTTCCTGGCTTAATGAATTGAAGCTAAGAGCAAGTGCCGGGTATACCGGAACGCAGAATATAGCCGATAACCTGTTTTATACCCTCTATTCGCCGGTGTCCTATGCAGGCTTAAACGGCTTGTCGCCCACTCAATTAGGAAATGCTGACTTGAAATGGGAATCGACCTTACAGAAGGACGCGGGTTTAGACTTTGCTTTATTTAAGTCGCGCCTTCGTGGGGAGATCGGCTATTATGAGAAAACGACCTCCGGTATTTTATTTCCGATGTCAACAGCTGAATCGTCAGGGTTTGATCAGGTAACTGCTAACATAGCTAAGATCCGAAATAGAGGACTAGAGTTGATGATTAGCGCTGACTTTATTCGTAAGAACGACTTTCAGTGGACCGGGACCTTAAATATCTCAGGAAATCGTTCGAAGGTTTTAGAGCTTTCCGATGATATTGATGATCCCGCAAATCCTGGCGTGTACCGCTATGGTAATACTGTATTAAAAGAAGGATCACCTGTGGGATTGCTTTACGGACGTGTATTTGATAAAATCCTTTCATCTCAGGCAGAGGTTGATGATTATTTGCAGAGAAGCGGGATGGAATATAGTTATCCTTATCTGGGAGTGGGGGACGCGAGCTACCTGATACAGGAGAACTATATGGGAATTCAAGGATATTCCTATTTTAAAGACGATATTATCGGGAGAGCGGAACCTAAATATTATGGCGGTTTTACCAACAGGATAAGTTATAAATCCTTTTCATTAACAGCCTTAGCCACCTTTTCCTATGGCAATGACATTTACTATCTGGCAGACGTAGAGAATCGAGATATGCTGCGGTTAACGAATAAGGGTGTCAGGATACTGGAGCGTTGGACTCCGGAAAATACTGACGCTACGCGTCCACGCTTAATGCTTAAGCAAAGTTCGTATGCCTATGCGGCGAGTGACAACGTATATGATGCCTCATTTATCAAGCTGAAGTCAGTGACCCTGGCCTATCAGTTGCCAAAGTCACTTTTAAATAAGCTGAAGATAAATAGTATGTCGGCTTATGTCTCTGGTACCAACTTGTTTACAATTACTAATTATCCGGGCGTTGACCCAGAGACCAGCAATGACCCCTACAGCTTGATAGGAGGGTATAGTGATGCAGGTGGTTATCCGATGATAAGGCAGATAAGCATTGGTGTGCGGGTAGGATTCTAAATTCCGGAAATTTAAAGGAGTAAAAAATGAAAAAAATATACACGATCATATTAGGCATGGCCATGCTACCGCTATTTTATGGCTGCGAAAAAGAATTGAGTGCGCCGCCGAAAAATGCGAAGGTTGAAGGAAACACTATTGTCGATCAGGCAACCTCGCAGATAGCACTCAATGGTGCTTATTACAATTTTGCAAATGCCACAAATATTAAGACCGATTGGCAGCAACATCAGATACTTTCAGGAATGTTTGCGGGATATATTGGCTATGGATTTGGAAATTTTCCTGAGGAGTTTAATATCACCACGGGAGTATCGGGAACTTTTTGGGCGGAATCATACCGAGCGTTGAATTCCGCCAACGGGGTGATTGCCGGGGTTGAAAAGTTAGCGGACGTTTCTTTTACAGGTACACGCAAAGAGGAGATCCTTGCTGAAGCAAAATTCATCAGAGCCTATTCGCATTTTAAGTTACTTAGCTATTATGCGGAATGGTATAAGCTCAACAGTACGCAAGGGGTGCTATTGCGGGACGAGCTTTCCACGCTTACCACCATCCTGAAGAAAAGAAGCACCGTGAAAGAAAGTTATGATTTTATATTAGCGGATCTTAATGAGGCTATAGCGCATGGTCCCGCTACAAATCCTAATCATTATGCCACCAAATGGGCTGCCATGGCTTTAAAGATGCGTGTGTTGATAAATCGTGCGCAATCGGGAGATTACAATGAGGTGATCGCTTTGGCCGACAGAATAATAAACGAAGGAGGCTATGTTTTGGAGGCAAGTCAGCAAAACTTGTTTAGAGTAGCGGGATTGTCAAGTAAGGAAGTAATCTTAGGATTGAAGCCGCAGGCGCTGCAAACTACCGACCCTTATAACAAAAGCCTTCAGTATTCAACCGGCGCATCAGCGTTTTATGTAGCCACGGCCCAGTTGAAAGGTCTTTTTCAAGGCGATCCCCGTGCAAGCTGGATGGTTGGAGATATCAGCCCTTATGTGGAATATTCGCCAGATACATATTATTTTACAAAGTATCTGGAGCAGGGTGCGTCAGCAACGGTAGCGTCAGAGACAGATTATGTGCTACGTCTTACAGAGGTGTACCTGCTGAAGGCGGAAGCGATAGTCCGCTCAGGAGGAGATTTGTCGGTAGCCAAAGCATTGGTGCATACCATACAAGAGAAGGGTGGGCTAACTTCATCTAATGCTGCTTACATAGCTGTCAGCACCGCTAATAACGCCGACCGTTTATTAGAAGAAATCTACTACGAAACCTCCAAAAGTTTAGTCGCCGAAGATGGCAGTGAATGGTTGGCTTTGCTACGTCTGCCTTTTGGGACCGTAAAGCTTATTAAGCCAACAATTACAAGTCAAACGCAATATATCATTCCTGTACCACAAACGGAGTTTGTGTACAATCCCCAGTTTGGAGAGCAAAATACAGGATACAGTGCTAATTAAAGAAAATTAAAAGAAGATCCTTGTCTGGATTTTAAAAGAGAATTGTATGAAAAAGTATGTGTTAACATGTTTTATGGTTCTGGCCTATTTGCTAACCTTCGCACAGCCGGCACCCTTTGTATTGAAAGGAACTATTAAAGGAAAAAGTTCCGGGATGCTCAAGCTCTCGTACGGCGATATGGAGACGGGGCTCAAGGAGGATAGTGCGATGGTGAAGCAAGGGCGTTTTGAATTTCGGGGAATGCTGCAAGAGCCAAATATGGCTTACATATCTGACGAAAATGCCAGTATGAGGATAGAAGACCCCAATGTCGGCTCTTTATTTATACAAGCAGGCACCATGACTTTAACGCTGGAGTACGGTAACTTCAAAGACCTGAAACTTACTGGTTCGGCGACACATGACGAGTTAGCGGCTTTGGATGTTAAAAAGCAAGGTGCGATGCGTCAGCTCAGAGTGCTGTCTTCTGCATATGACAAGGCAAATATGCGCTATATAGAAGCAAAAAAGGCCGGTAAACCTGAGTCTGAGTTAGAGAAGCTGAAAGAAGAAGCTACCCAGGCAAAAGATAGGATGGACCCCTATTCCGAGCAGATCAACAAACTCAACATGGAGTTTATCAGAACCCATCCCGATTCTTACTACGCAGCAAGCATGCTGCAATGGCAGGTGTCTTCCTTACCTCTCCAAGAATCAAAAGCCATTTATGAGAAACTTTCGGCCCGCATTAAGCAAAGTGAAACTGGAAAGCGTGTGGCCAAAGAGATCAGAGCAATGGAAGGAGGTTCTCCCGGCGCGCAAGCGAATCTCTTTACAGCCACGGATATTAATGGGAATACCTTAAATCTGAAAGATTACAGCGGAAAGAAATACCTTTTGCTTGATTTCTGGGCTAGCTGGTGCGTGCCATGTCGGAAGGGAAACCCTCATCTGCTGTCGCTCTACTCAAAATACAAGGATAAAGGCCTGGAGATCGTGGGGGTATCTGACGATGATAGTAATGAAAAGGCCTGGAAAGCTGCTGTGGAAAAAGATGGCATAGGTGTTTGGAAGCATGTCTTGCGTGGCTTAAAGCGTAAGGGGAATGATTTTGATCGCAGCAATGACTTGAGTGACTTTTACGCCATCCATTCATTGCCCACCAAAATATTAATAGATAAAAATGGAATTATCATCGGCCGTTATGGTGGTGGGGGCGAAGATGATGCCGCTATGGATAAGAAATTAGCCGAATTGTTTGAGAAATAAAATATGTAAAGCCATGAAAAATAACTATTGTATTATTCTTTTGTTGCTGGTTTTGAGCTTCAATACATTGTGGGCGCAAAAACATCCTTTAAGTCCTGTAAAGGTATTATTCGTAGGCTACGATCCAGCGAAGCCGATGCCTGAAATAAAGCGTATGGCTCCCGCAATGATGACCGAGAAGGACTTTAAAGAAGAATACCCGGTACGTATGCCATCGTTTAAAGCCTTATTGTCGACCTATTTTAAAGAGGTCGCTACTATTGATTGTCGCGATTGGAAGCCCGAAGATTCTGAACCCTATGATGTAACAATTTTTGATTTCGCCACGCGAAAGCTGGAACCCGAAAAAATGGAGGCTGGTAACAACTATACGGCTGCCCGCTATTTGCCGGATAATTTTTCGAAGCCTGTAATCTTTATTGCCAGTACGGCTGATGAAATGGGGCGCCGGATCGGGCTCAAACTTGATTGGCTATGTTTATGTCTCGATGCGGATGCACATCACTTGAATAAAGACCATGCTATATTTAAGGGGCCCTTGGAAAAGGTGGTGCCGACCATGGTTAGCAAGAAGACACCGGAGGGTATTTATCATTACAGCACAGGTGCTTATGTTCCTAAAGAGCTTCCTATGTGGCGTGTGCAAAAAACAGGTTATTTAGAAGGCAAAGGTGGCAGAATCGGGCTTGTATCTCGCGGCGGCAGGTTTTCCGAGTCGCCGGATACGGAAACAATATCTAGTGGTGTGTGCGCTAAAGATGTTGGCGCCGTTGCTCTTGGTCGTCATGGTAATTTCTTCTTGTGGGGGTTCAGTGCTTCGCCCGCAGGGATGACGGAGGAAGGCAAGAAGGTCTTTGTAAATGCTGTAGCGTACATGAGTAAATTTGACGGCAAGATGCCGATGGCAAGAAAGTATAATGATCGTATGGCGACAACGGATGATATCCGCGAGATTATCGCCTCGGCCAAACCAGACAGATATCCGAAATATGTCAAGAGTATCGAAGAATTTAATGAGGCAAATGCCCGGCAGTTTAAACTATTAACAGAAAAGAAGGCGGCAGGAAAGACCCTTACTAAAGAAGAAGAGGAATCAATGAATTATATTGGCAGACCCCAGGCTGTGATGTCTGAAGCAGCCTTTATTAAACAAACAATGGGACAGTATGCTGATCGCTTCGGAACGGATTTAGCTGCTTTTCAAAAATTTATGAGCGACAATTTTGCCTACATGTACTGCGATCCTACGAAGTTCTTTAACTATTCAGTAGATGAAGATGTTCAGAAAATAGGTATATCAAATCATGACCCTAAATTACTGAAGAAATGCGTGGAAATGCTCAAAAGTGGGAATCAACCCGAATTGGCCTTAAGGGTTTTAAAGCGTTATACCGCTCAGAATTTTGAAACTGTCGCGGACTGGAGCAAGTGGTACGACGCAAACCATAAAAATTTGTTTTTTACAGAAACTGACGGCTATCGGTTTATGATAAATACCTATAAATCATGATGCGGAACTTGTGTCTGACAGTGCTGGTACTGATTGCTATAGCAAGTAATGCGATAGCACAGTCGCCCATGGATAAAAAAGTTTCCGAGGCGATCAAGCTCTTACATTGTGATGCCCCAACGGAGGAGCAGCCGCTTACTATGAAAGCAGGTACACTCGTTTTTCAGGACAGCTTGGCCGTGATGGTCAAGGTACAGCTGGCTCCCGGATGGCATATTTATCAGTACGTACCTCCAACAATGCCTTACCTCCAATTTGAGCCTATTTTGAAGTTATCGGACGGTATGGAAGCGTCAAAGAATTGGCAAATGCCTGATGCTGTAATGTCACGTGACGATCCCGGGGTGATGATCTATGAAAACGAGGCTTGGTTTGTTAATAAGTTATCTTTAAAGGGAGCCTCGCTGAAAGATGTAACTCTTGAAACCGGGCTCTATTATCAAATCTGTAACGCTCGTCAGTGTCTGCAGCCTGTTGAAAAAACGGAAAAATTAAAACTATAATTATCTTATGAAAAGTATCTCTAACGTGTTCTTTACAGCGGCTTTATGCTCTCTTACAGGAGTGGCATTTTCGCAGAATGGAGCTTACAAACTTAATGGCAAAATAACGCCGCAGCCAGTCACCGCAAAGGCTTATTTATACTACCAGAATGATGCCGGACAGCATACAGACTCCGTGCTAATAAAAAGCGGAACGTTTACATTCTCAGGAACCGTAGCTCAGCCTACGAGTTGCTATCTGCTTATTAACCCCAAAGGAAATGGCTTCCGTCAGCCGGGTGTAGCGATGACTTCCTTATATCTGGAGCCGGGCACCATAAATCTTAATGCTACTACAGGATCGCTCGAAACAAGAAAGGTATCAGGAGGCCCTATAAATGCTGATAATGAACGATTGAATGCGCAGTTGGCTCCCGTGAAGCAAAAAATGGCAGCGATAAGCAAAGAATATCAAGAAGCTCCGGCGGCAAAGAAAGAGTCTGCGGAATTTCAAAAGTCCCTCGAGGATCGATATTCCTCATTAAGTGATGAGCAGAAAAAGATGCAGATAGCGTTTATCAAGGCTAATCCCGCGTCCCCTTTCAGCGTGATGGTGTTAGAGGATGTAGGCGGCGCCGTTCCTTCCCTTGAGGAGGTAGAGCCTTTGTATAATGGTTTGGCATCTGCGATAAAGGCGAGTGCCGCCGGCCGAAAGTATGCACAGGAAATTGAGAAACTCAGGCATACTGCCGTGGGGGCTATGGCACCTGAATTCAGTATGGCTGACACCACCGGCAAACAAGTTGCGCTGTCGTCATTCAGAGGTAAGTACGTGCTGATTGATTTCTGGGCAAGCTGGTGTGGCCCTTGTCGCGCTGAGAATCCAAATGTGGTTAAGGCCTATAATGCGTATAAATCCAAAGGATTCACAGTATTAGGGGTATCCCTGGATCAGCCCAACGCAAAAGATCGTTGGATGAAAGCCATTCACGATGATGGTTTGTTCTGGACTCAGGTTTCAGATCTGAAAGGATGGAAAAATGAGGCTGCTGCATTATATTCTGTACGGGCGATCCCTCAGAACTTCTTACTGGATCCAAATGGTAAAATCATAGCCACAAATATTCGTGGTGAGGATCTCAGTTTAACATTGAAGAAGTTTCTGGGCGCTTCGGAGTAATGACTTTTTGCATCGGAAATATGTGAGGTAGCGTTATATACAAAAAAAAGCTTGCTCCTCTAGTCTATTCCATCATTATAAAAGAATCAGCCAGTCTCATCAAAAGGGATCTGGCTGATTTTATTTATCGAACTTCGTTTAGCGCTCTTTTATTTCCTATAGATCTGATGCAGCACATCAGCCCAAAGGCTGTTGAAGCGTTTGGCATTTTCTTCTTCAATGAGTTTTATTGCTTCTTCTTTATCTTTAAAGATATCAGATTCCTCGAGCATAACATTCATTAAAGTATTAAGCATCGCGTTGTTGGCAGCGCTGAGGCGCAGGATTTCCGCAATGGCTTTTCCCATATCGAACGGGATGGCAGCCTGGCCTTTTTCTATATCGTCTAAGTTCATGTAAAGGCTTTTATATTAATGACAATGTCGTCAGCCTTGCTAAGGTAGGTTTTTTGCGGATATTCTTAAGCATTGTATCGCTCCTCAATCTATTTTGTCATGCTCACCTTGTGTGCCTATTGGTATTGCCAGTTTGTGTCTCTGATAGCCTACGTTTAAGGGTTAGCACAGTGATTTCCGGCCACATGCCGACTCTGCCCTTAAGTCCCAAAAAGCCGAACCCCCGATTTACATATAAAAAGCGTTCGCTTTTCTCGTATAAGCCTGACCATTGTTTGTAAACATATTGTATGGGGCTCCATTTTATTCCAAGAAAATCTATACCAAACTGCATGCCATGTGTGTGACCTGAAAGCGTAAGACGTATCGTCCGCTTTTGCGTAAGGACAACAGCGTCCCAATGTGAGGGGTCGTGTGACATGAGTATCTTAAATGAAGGTTCATGCACTGGCGCCAGTGTTTTTTCGAGGTCGCCATATTTATGAAAGCCGCCTTTGCCCCAATTTTCTACACCCATGAGTGTGATCGACTGACCTTCACGTGAAAGGACCTGCGATTCGTTGAGTAACAGCTGAAATCCTGTTTCGGCATGTATCTGTTTAAGTCTGTTAAGATTTTCCTGCTTCTCGCGAGCACTATTCCAGGATACATAATCTCCATAGTCGTGGTTGCCAAGTATTGAAAATTTGCCCATCGGAGCTTTCAGAGCTGCAAAGGCCGGGATCCAGGGATCCATTTCCGATGCTCTGTTATTTACCATGTCTCCCGTAAATAGAATCAGGTCGCTTCCTGCCTTGTTGATCATGTCAAGTCCTTTCTGTACCCCTGCCGCATCTGTAAAGCTACCCGCGTGTACATCGCTGATCTGGGAGATGGTTAAACCGTCGAAGGTTTCTGGCAAATCGTTGAAATATAGCGTCTTTTGTTTTATTTGGTAATAATGGCGTCCGCGAGTAAGGCCAAAAAGCACCAGAAGAAATAGAAGAGCAGCCATGCCCATGGCACTTTCACTCAGCCAGAGGACCCGCGCGGGAAACCCGTGGAAAAGTCGCCATAAGTCCTCGGCTAAGAGGAGAGGCATTGCAAACAGGCGCGGTACAAACACTAACAGCATAAACGACATGAGTGTAGCTATTAATTTCTGCTGTAACTCCGCGCCGCGACGTTGCAGCGCAATAGTTATAATGCCACTAAGGAGCAAAAAGTCGATCAGCCAATATGTCCAGAGATAGGGACCTTCCGGACTTACCGTTTTTACCGCCTGATAGAAATAAAAGTCGGCGCCAAGGAGCACCGCGAATAGGAGAAGAAGTCTTTTTGCCATTTTTTAATCGCTATATGCTCTTATATGTTTATATCAGACGATTGAAGAGGCGTAGGATTTTAAGCAAAAGACATTTTTATTTTGAATAGAACTTGCTATCGAGCGTTTGTGGTGTCTTTTTATTGACTATCAGTTGTTTATCAGGTTGTTCAACCCTTTGCGAATACAACAATAATAATTTTTAAGCTATAGTTTTTTTTTCGTGTCACTATCCGGCAACCATTGCGCGATGCTCTCAGCAACCGTTGCTTCTCTTACCGGTTTTACCAGAAAGTCGTTCATGCCTGCGATAAAGCACTGTTGGCGATCCTCCTGAGTGTTGCTGGCGGTCAAAGCAATGATCGGAATATCAGCAGCACCCTTGAGTGTGCGAATATTTTTTGTCGCTTCATAGCCATTCATTTCCGGCATCTGCACATCCATGAGTATGAGATTGGGGAGTTCTTGCTTACAGTACTCAAAAGCTTCCATCCCATTCTTTGCCTGTATAATAATAGCCAGGGGCAGTACATTTCGAACAATGGTTACCGATAGTAACATGTTAACCGGGTTATCTTCCGCTATTAATATCTTCGCCTCATTGTTCTGTTGAACCACCGGAGACTCGGTAATGGTCAATGGCGCAACGTGTTGTTCCGCTTTAGATATGCGGGATAAGGCAGAGAACAGTTCCTGCATTTTTACAGGTTTAAGCAGGCGTCCGTTTATTTGAAGGTCTTCGCAGCGACGCATGACATCCTCCTGATCTGACGAACTGGATAACAGCAGGATCTTGATACGGTGATGTGAATTATCAAAACGTTTTCGAATCATCGCGGCGGTTTCCAGTCCATCCATATACGGCATGTGATAGTCTATCAGGATAAGATCAAAATGCTCTCCGTTTGCCAGCCGTTGCAGGGCCCCATATCCATTGGCGGACGTAGCGCTCTGGATATTCTTAAGAAAGAGCATTTGCCTTAAAATTTCCCGATTGTTGGCATTATCATCGACAATCAAGACGTTCTTTATTGAGTTGTCATGCTCCAGCCCGATGTCTTGTCCCCAACGTGCTTTAAAAAGAATGTCAAAATGAAATAGGCTGCCACTGCCTGGCGCACTTTCCAGACTTAGACCGCTGCCCATCATCGCTAGTAGCTTATTGGAGATGGTAAGACCAAGTCCGGTACCGCCATAGCGTTTGGTGGTTGAGCTGTCCTCCTGAGAGAAAGCTTCAAAGATCTGCTGCTGACGATCGGGATGTATCCCGATACCTGTATCTCGCACAGAGAAACGCAGACGCGCCTGATCTTCATCTCGGCTAATCATTTCTATTTTTAACTCTATTTCCCCCTGTTTTGTAAATTTTGCCGCATTAGATAGCAGGTTCACCAGCACCTGTTTTAAGCGTACGCCATCGGTCCATACAAAATTCGGAAGATCCGCTCCTAATTGTAATAACATTTCCAGTCCCTTATTCTCTATTTGAAAGCTGATGATGTCCGTAGCTTGCGCTGTAAGTTCAAACAAGTCACACTCTTCAACGTTAATTTCCAATTTTCCAGCTTCAATTTTTGAGAAGTCGAGAATGTCATTTATTATGCTTAACAGCGCGTTTGCCGACTGATTTACTATGGAGAGGTACTGCTGTTGGATAGCGCTAAGCTCTGTTTTTAGCGTAAGATCGGTAAATCCTATCACGCCATTGAGTGGGGTACGTATCTCATGACTCATGTTCGCAAGGAATTCTGACTTGGCCGAATTCGCATGTTCGGCTTGTTTCTTTGCCTCTTTGAGTTCTTCGCGCTGTGCAATCAGGGAGCTCACGTTCTGGGTGTATATCATCATTCCACCCACACTGCCGTCTATTTTTAGCCAAGGACGCATTTCCCAAGCGAGATAAATGACTCCATCTTTTCCTGGCAGAGAAATTGGGTCTTCCTTTGAGTATTCCGTCGCTCCAGCCAGCACCCGTTGATGGCGGGCCTTGCCTTCAGCTCCTACGAAGGGGAACAGCTCATAATATGATTTGCCAACGGCAAATGTTTCTTTAAGATTGTAATCCTCAAGCCATCTGGCACTTGCGGCCAGATAATTCATATTTTTGTCGAGCATGGCCACTGCAACGGGGGCATGCTCAACAAAGGTGCTGAGCAAGGCGCGCGAGTTGTTGATCTCCATCTGCACTCTCTTCTTCTCGTCAATATCCTGAAAGGTGCCATATAATCTTATACATTGCCCGTTGCTGAACTCAGCATCGCCCATTGTTCTGATCCATCGTTCCTCGCCTGTAGCTGTAATTATTTGTAATTCAAGGCTCCAGGCGCTGCCGTGTGTTGCCGCCTGTTGCATCGCTGTTTTTACAGTCTCTCTATCGTCGTCTTTAAAGAACAGGAGCGCGCTGTCTTTGTCCGGTTGATAATCTGGCGGAACCTGATGGATCTCTTTAGTAATAGACGTCCAGTATAGTTGTTGACTTTCCAGGTCAAACTGCCATCCTCCAATACAGGCGACTCTGTTGGTCTCCTCAAGCATTTTTGTTGTTTGCTCAAGTTCTTTTTCCAGCTGATATCGTTCTGTGATGTCAGTGCCGTTACTTATAATATAATCTGTGCCGTCTGAGGATTGCTGAAGAATGTTGTTGAATAATATTGTGCGGCTGTTGCCATTCTTATGGATAAAGGTGTTCTGCTGTCTGAATGTTTTCGTATACGAAATGCTATCAAGATAAGCTTGTATGCCAGGCCAGTTCTCTTTAGACTGCGTATCAAATAAAGTCTTGCCTATCAATTCCTCCACAGAAAAGCCAAGCATGGCAGCTCCCGAGGGATTGATACTTAGAAAGGTTCCCTGTAGGTCGTGTGTAGATATGAGGCTTTGCGAATTGTTGAACACCGCTCTGAATTTGGCTTCGCTCTCTTCCAGCTTTTTGTCTTTCAGTGTTGCCAGCGTGAGGTCGCGCCCTACGGCAAAGAAATTTGCTGTTTGCGGTTCGGGGCTTGCTACCCATTGAACAAAGCGGTAGCTGCCATTGGCAGCTTTTATTCTAATGGTTATGTCGTTAACGGTTTTTCCCTTTTTTAGTCGTTCCACGGCCTCAGCAACACTTGCTCTGTCATCAGGGTGAGTCATTTCATAAAAAGAGGTTTGATATATCTGATGCTCCGGCATGCCCAGAAATTTAATCAGAGAAGGGTTAACCTTCTGGAAGAAACCCTGGGTGGCTGCCAGGCACATCAGATCGTCAGAGAACTCAAACAGCTGTCGGAACGCCTGTATTTCCTCTTTTTCTCTACGCTCGGTTATCAAGGTCATAACCTCAGCGGCAAGTAGCTCCAATGCCCTTCGCTGTTGCGCTGACAGATGTCGGGGTTTCCTGTCAATGACGCATAGGGTTCCCAGATTAAAGCCCTGCGGGTCGGTGAGGGGAAAGCCTGCATAAAAACGAATATCGGGCGCTCCGGTTACCAGCTCATTATCAACAAAGCGATCATCTTTTGTAGCGTCTTGCACTTCGAAAAGCGTGTTGTTCATGATGGTGTATTGGCAGAAGGCCAGCTCCCTGCGGGTTTCAGATACATCTAGTCCGTGGCGTGACTTAAACCACTGCCGATCTTCATCCAACAGTGAGACAAGAGATATGGGCGTATCACAGATAATGGCGGCAAGCTCAGTGATTCTATCGTATTCCGCTTCGGTAAGGGAATTCATTATCTCGTAACTCTTAAGTGCAAGAAGGCGCTTCTGCTCATTCTCTGGCACCGGATAAATATGCTTACTCACGTTTGTGTTATTTGATTAATAAACCCCTCATTTCTTATTTGGAGTGGCTCCCGTGATAAGAAACTAATTGAAATTGGTTGAAAGCTAATTGATAAATAATACATTTTAGATCGAATTGTTTCATTACATACAATCCCTTTTTTTTGCAAATATTGGTTCGTATTATAATAAAGCTAAACATCCGTCACCCTTAATTTATTAAATAGTTGTAAATATAAGATAGAAAGTTTTAAAGTATATTCAAGGGGATTCGAAAGGTATTGATTTCTTGTGGCTTACTCGATTATCTGTTTGTTGCTGGCATAAGTATTAAAACTTGAGATCCGCTATTTAACAAATGTTTTCCGTGTTATTTAAGTATTGGAGAGCTCAAGAATTAAGTTAAATTTGAGAATATGCTACCATGAATAATTTTGCTTGCATGTTAAATAAATAGGCTGAGGTCACGCGCCAGCATTACTAAAAGGGAAAGTACGTGAATTTTATAAGGTGTTCAGATAATTTACCATGCCAGAAAAGGAATTAAGAAGACTTCAGTCCGTCCATCGGTTTTTGAAGCTTGATCTTAAAGTAAGGGAAGAACTTCAGAAAATTATTCAGCAGCTAATTGTGCTGTGTGATGTGCCCGTGGCAATGATTACGCTAATGGACGATAAATCGCAATTTATACAATGCAGCATCGGAACAGATCTCGAGGAGGTACCGTTAGAGCAAACCTTTTGCCAGCATGCCATTGTTCAGTATGAATTTCTTCAGATTGAAGATACCCGTATCGACTCCAGGACCGCCTCAAATCCTTTTGTCGTTTACCCTCCGTTCGTGAGATTTTACGCCGGCATGCCTTTAACCACTGATGAAGGATTAAATGTGGGTACGATTTGTATTTTCGACACACAGCCCCGAAAGCTTGACGACGCCGAAAGTAAGATGATTAAAGCAATGGCCCGCCAGGTAATAAATCTGATGGAGTTCGAAGCTTCTTTATTGTTGCTAAAGAAACAATATGTGCTTTCCAGACAAAATTCCATAACGATGCGCTCGTATTTTGAGAGTTCTGCATCCTGTCATCTGTTACTTGATAAGGAGATGAAAATACTGGCATTCAATAAAGCGATAATTGATATTACCTATTCACATCAGCATATTTATTTGCGGGAAGGCGATCATATATTGCAGCTTGTAGATTCTTCCTTTCGAGATGAATTTATCACCTGTTTCAATGCTGCATTGAAAGGGAAAACCTCAAGAACAGATATTGATGTCGCATATTCATTAGGTCGGATACACTGGTACATAAATTTTTCACCAGCAACAGATGCCAACGGTGAGGTTATTGGTGTTTCCTTTAATGCCATCGATATTACTGAAGACACGATACAACAGGAACAGGTTCGGGAACGGGAAAGGTCGCTGAGAGAAATCGCAAGAATTCAATTTCAGGAGATATATAGTGCCGGAAATCTGGTGGTCAACTTCATGAACTGCTTTCTTCAGGAGGAACACAATTTACAAAGGGAAGAATTCCTTTTATTAGCTGAGGCTGTAGAAGAACTAAAGCTATTTCTTAATTCCAAATAAGCACTATGTCGAGACATGAAGAAGAAAGACTGGCGGAGGTAGATCGCCTGCTAACGTTAAAAACTACTAAGGATGGTGATCTTCAGGATATCGTACGTTTAGCTGCAGATTTATGTGGTGTGCCTACTGCCCTGATAACGCTAGTGGGAAAGGATGCGCAACATGTACAATACAAACATTGTTTTAATACGACGAGCACCGCACGCGAAGATGCCTTCTGTGCGCACATTGTTGATTCAGGGAAAGCGCTTGTGGTGCCAGATGCAAGAAAGGATACCCGTTTTGAGAGCAATCCCCTCGTGACAGGAGATCCCCATATACGCTTCTATGCCGGCGTTCCGTTAACAACTTTTGATGGTTTACACTTGGGAGGACTTTGTGTTATTGATAGCGTACCCGGCGAGCTATCGGAGCAGCAACAGCACATCCTTAACATTCTCGCCTCGCAGGTAGTGCAATTACTCGAGTATGATGCAAGTAAGGCCATATTAAAGAGTCTTCTGGAAAATGCCCGCAGCGAAGAAATTAAGATGAGCTCATTTTTCCAAAGCCTGGGCTGTGCGCACCTTATTTTGGATAAGGAGCTTAAGGTCCTCGCCTATAATAAAACGGTGGCTGATTTCATTGCTCTCAACTATAAGGTGGCGATGTATGTAGGGCAGTCCCTGCCGGAGTTTATTACAGATCAACTGCTGGTAATATTTGTGCAATCTTCCAAAAAGGCGTTGCAAGGGGAAATCGTGCGTGGCGAACGCCATATTAAATATGTGAATGCAGAGTATTGGTTGGATATATGTTATGAACCCGCGCGAAATCCCGAGGGCGAAATCATCGGCGTGTCCTACAGTGCAGTAGATATTTCCGAGCGTGTGCAAGCGCGTCAACAGCGAGAGGAAAAAGAACGAATGCTTCATTCCATTGCTTTTAATCAAGCTCATGGACTACGCAGACCCGTGTCGTCAATAAAGGGTATTTTGAATATGCTACGCGATGACGGAACGATTCAACAATCACCTTACCTTACGAATATGGAAGAGCGCATTGAGTTTATAGACGAGCGTATTCTTCAGATTATGAATCACACGCGGAGCGGCGAAAATCCGGCGTAGCACATAAAAATATACCTTTTGGAGACTGCGCACACGTTACAATTAGCTTTATAGCATGATGCTAATTTGATCCTTCATCATTAGTTAATATTCAGTGAATATGAGCACTATACCTTTGGGACAAATTGTTTTTGTTGGAAAAGGATTTACTGACACTGTTAAAGGAAGGAAGGCCAGATGCCTTGGAAAACATATTCCGGAAATACTGGGAGGATGTCTTCGCCCTGGCAATGAGTAAAACTGGCGATCCTACGCTTTCAGAAGAAATAACACAGGATATCTTCGTCGCGCTTTGGGAAAATCGACATAGAATCAACCTGAGCGGCGAATTAAAACACTACCTGTTAGGATCTGTAAAGTTCAAGGTTATCAATTACTATAAATCTACCACGGTAGCAGCAGTACATCAGCAAAAGTTCTCCATGTTGTTCGAAAGCAGCAGTACCGGAGCCGCTGATGAACAGTTATTATACAAAGAATTAAGTGCCGAGATTGAACGCGCGATTTCAACTTTACCTGAGCGCATGCGCGCCATTTTCTACAAGAGTCGTAAAGAAGGAAAATCGAATTCTGAGATCGCTACAGAGATGAATATCTCCGTCCAGACGGTCAAGAATCAGACAAGCTCTGCGCTTAAATTATTAAAGGAAAAGTTGCCGCATCTGGCTTGCTTCTTCCTCTAACTTCGAAATTCTTTATTTACCATATAGCTATTCCTCCGTTACTTCCATTGAGGAGCACCGCCAATCAAATCAATTTCTTAGCACTTAACAGAATCTTAATAAACGCTTAACGTTTTTAACTGGTACGATCGGTCTTTTGAGTTTACCTGTATGCGAATGAACGCAGAAAAGATAAAGCAGGTACTGAGCCGATACCTTTCGGGGCAGAGCTCTCCAGAAGAAAGAAATCGGGTGGATGCCTGGTATGAGCAGCTGGCATTTGACAGCGAGCGTCCCGAGGGCATAGAGAAAGAACATCTTTCAGCGAGGATGCTCGACCGATTGCGTAAGCTGGAATCGCACAATCAAAAGGTTGTACGTTTAAAAGCTATTATTCGTGTTGCTGCTGTCCTGTTGCTGGTATCATCCTTTGCATTCTTGTTTTTCAGGAAAAATGAATCCGCAAGCTATGCGCATACTGTAATAGTTGCTAACCGAGGATCACATGACACGACACTTACTTTAGCCGACGGTTCCCGCATATTGTTATATCCGGGCTCAATGATTTCCTATAAAGAGGGCTATGCAATAAAGCATCGGCAGCTGCGCCTGATGCGTGGACGTGCCTTTTTTGATGTAGCGCACCGCGAAGACCAATCATTTATTGTACGGGGACTACGGGGCATGGAAGTGAAAGTGTTGGGTACAAGCTTTGACATTGAGCAAGCTACGGGAAGCAAGCGCTTTACGGTCCGGGTGAGCACAGGAAAAGTGCGAGTTAGCAGAGCGCAGCAGCTATTGGCGACACTCGTGCGCGGTCAGGTCATTAAATACGACTGTGGAGAAAATAAGTTCCTTTCAATAAAAGAAGTACCGACACCGCCTGTAGAGATAAACTTCCAGGGCATTAGCCTCGGCTACGCAGTTCAACGTCTATCCTATATATATAATGTGAAAATAACGCTGTCGCCGCAGGTTAATGCAACACTGCGAAGCACCGCGCGCTTCAATAGTGGTCAGTCGGTTAAGGAGATCCTTGATCTGCTTTGCTCCCTGCACCACTTGAAGCTTACAGAATCCGCTGATAAGTCGACCTATCATATCTCAAATTAAATGTCCTATGATCAATGAATTAAAGAATATCTAACACAATTGGAGCAATCAAAAACATCATTACAATCAAAGAATCACCTTAAAATGAAAAACTTTTTAACATTTATGCCTTCACCGGAACGTAAGCTTAGAAATACTTATGTGCTTACGCTCTTGTTCTGCGTGCTGTGCAATGCGCTCTTTGCCTCGGTAAGCATGGCTCAGCGTCTTAAAGAAAGCCGTCTGAGCTTGACAATAAAGCGTGGAGCAGCGCTCGTTGAGGTTATTAAAGAAATAGAACGCCGCACAGGTGTAAAGTTCGTTTATAATCCTGATGCGCTACCCTCAAAAAATGCCCTTGGCGAGAGTATCTTCATTAACGAACCTCTTGTATCTGCACTAGATAAGCTTGGTTTTAGTACCGACGAAAAAGGAGAGTACGTATTACTGTCTACAGCTACCAGTGTGCGTGCCGACAAGATCATTACCGGAGTTGTGCGTGACGACGCGGGACTGACGCTACCTGGGGTGTCTGTAAGAGTGGTTGGCGCAAAGCGGGCGACTTTAACTGACGCAAATGGTGCATTCCGCATCGCTGCTAATGAAAATGCTACGCTATCGTTTTCAATGATTGGCTTTGAAAGCCAGACGGCAAGTGTTTCCGGACAGTCTGCCTTAACCATCGTATTAAAAAGCACTCGCAATCAATTAGACGAAGTGGTAATCGTTGGTTACGGAACTCAACGTAAAGCAACACTTACAGGGGCTGTAAGTATTGTTTCTTTGGATAAATTATCGTCACGTTCGCTAAATAGTGTGGGAGAAGTGATGGCCGGAAAAACTCCCGGCGTAATTGTTACCAATGAAGGGGGCGATCCAATGGCCGCACCGAGAGTGAATATTCGTGGTGCGGGCGGTATCAGCGGAGAAAGTGTTTTATACGTTGTTGATGGATCTATTTATCCTGGAGTACCTCAGATCAACCCTAATGATATAGAGAATATTTCTGTGCTTAAAGATGCTTCCGCTGCCATCTATGGTGCGCGTGCTTCCGGTGGGGTAGTGCTGATTACTACGAAGAAAGGCAGTAGTGGCAAGACCCAGATTAACTTTGACGCCAAGCTTGGCCAGCAAAGCGTATGGAAGAAGGTAAAGCCGCTCAATGCGGAACAGCGTGCTTTTGTGGCTCGCGAGGCGGCAAAGAATGGCGGCACAGCAGTGCTTCCGGCGTTTGATGCCAACTTGTATCCTGAGGGGCAGATTACCCGTACAAACTGGGTTGACGAGGTTTTCAGAAATGGCTTGCTGCAGGATTATAATGCCTCTTTGAATGGAGGATCGGAAAAATCTAATTATTTCCTGAGCTTTAATTACCGTAAGGCAGAAGGTATCGTGCTCAATACTCAGTCGGAGCGTTATAACTTCCGAATTAATACGGAACACAAACTTAATAACTGGCTTACCGTTGGCGAGCAACTTTCCTATAGCAGTACCAATGGCAATGGCGCTAATACCAGTAGCGACTATACAGGAGCGTTATTAAACGCGATATACTATCCAACAAACGGAACGCCTTACAATGCTGATGGATCTTTTGCCGGTTTACCTGGCGGCCAGTATGCAGGTGACTATGGCGATATTATTAATCCCGTAGCTGAGCTGTCACGCATAGATATTGACAATCCGATCAATGTGTTGATGATAAACCCTTATGCTAAGATTCAGCTTGCCAAAGGTTTGACATTTCGCTCTAACTTAAGCATTACTAAGACCAATGCTTTCTACAAGAGCTTTACCCCGAAGCGTCCTGAGGTGGGAAAACCTGTGCTTAGCAACAGCCTTGTTGAGAATTCTGATCTTAGTACAGACCTTCTTGCGGAACAGGTGCTTAACTACAAGCTGAATGTTTCAGATCACCAGATGGACTTCACCGGTGGGTATACTTTTCAGAAAACAAAGAGTAACGGCCTTTATACCTCTGGTTCCGGATTTGATGACGAGGCTAGCCAGTATCGTTATCTGAACAATGCCACCGTCATTCAGCCTTCACGCAGTACCTACATAGCAAGCGCCATCTCGTCCTTGTTTCTGCGTGCGAATTATAGCTTCAAAGACAAATATCTGTTGTCATTAATTGGAAGAAGAGACGGCTCGTCAATGCTTCCTGAAAATAATCGCTACCGTAATTATGGCTCTGTATCGGCAGGCTGGTCTATTGGAAAAGAGCGCTTTCTTGCTGATGTTGCCTGGTTAGACGAACTCAAGCTGCGCGCCAGCTACGGCGTGTTAGGAAGTCTTGCGTCATTGAGATATGACGATGCGAATCCCTTACTCGGAACGACACAAACGTACTTCGGTCTTACGCCCGCTCTGCAAACAGGCTATGTGCAGACGGTGCTTGCCAACGAAAATCTTAGCTGGGCTGAGTCTAAACAGACGAACGTAGGTTTAGACTTGGCGGTGTTAAAGCAGCTGAGCTTAAGCGTTGATTATTTCGAGAAGAAGACTGACAAGATGATTCTTACGCGATCTCTGCCGGGAACCGCGGGACTGGCTTCGCAGACGATCAATGCGGGGCTTGTGCGCGATCGCGGTCTGGAATTAGGATTGAACTTTAAAAGCAAGCCCGGAGCTTTCACCTACTCGGTAAATGCTACGCTCACCAAGATCAATAACAAGGTTCTTGAATTAGCTCCTGGAATGCAGAATATAGCAGTTGGCACTAACTTCAGAAATGAACTGGCTCCGTTAATGATTACTGTGGGCCAGCCATTATACAGCTATTACGTGCTTAAGACGCAGGGTATCTTCCAGAGCCAGGCAGAAGTCGATAGCTACAAAAACTCGAATGGCGGCCTTATTCAGCCCAATGCCAAAGCCGGAGATTTTAAGTTTGCAGACCTTGACGGCAATGGATCTATAGATTTGAACGACCGTTACTATGCCGGCAATGCTTATCCTGATTTCTCCTATGGTCTGACCTTCAACGCAAACTATAAGAATTTTGATTTCAGTGTTTTCGCTCAGGGCGTACAGGGCAACGAATTGTTCAATGCGGTAAAGCGCACCACATACAGTGCCAGTGGCCCTTCATACAATAAGCTGGAAGGCATTCTTGACGCCTGGTCGCCAGAAAATCCGGGAGGAAAAGTACCAATTTTATCAACATCTGATACCAACGGTAACTTCAATGCCTCCGACTTCTACATCGAAGATGGCTCATACCTGCGTATACGTAACGTAACGCTTGGTTATACCTTGCCGAAAGCCCTTACTAACAAGATTAAGGCAGGAGGACTACGTATATACGTATCCGCCAACAATCTTTTCACTTTCACTAATTATTCAGGATTCGATCCTGAGATCGGTATGGATAATAATGGTCTTGATGTCGGCAGATATCCGCAGGCAAGAACTTACTTCTTAGGGCTAAGCTTAAATCTATAATCGCAAAAACAACAGAAGAACATGAAAAATATCTTTAAATATATATTAATCGCTGCAGGGGCAGTATTCTCATCCTGCGGCAACCAGCTTGACATAAGTCCTGAGGGTGCTCCTTCTTCAAAGAATTTCTGGAAGACACGTGAGGATGCCCTGAAGGCAGAAGCCGGTATGTATAATAACTACAATTCGGAAGATTTCTATGGCCGCGGCATGTTTTGGTTCATCAATGCCAGCGACGATATGGTGACGGGCAGAAATAAACCTGAAGGCGATAACATTAAAAATTTCAACCGTACCTATATCGGTGGCGGGTACACAGAAACGCAATGGAGCATGCGCTATGCCATCATCAGAAGTGCAAATGACATCATCGTCAATGTACCAGGTATTAACATGGATGAGACGTTAAAGAAGCATATCATTGGCGATGCTTACTTCAATGCCGGCTTGGTGTACTTTCAGCTGGCATCGAACTATGGAAATGATAAGTCCGGCGTCCCTATTGTAAGCCCGGAAGCCGATCCTGCGGTGCCTGTCGCTCGTGCGGCAAATGTCAATGAGAACTACGACTATATTATCAGCTTACTTGAAAAGGCTGCCGATAACCTGCCAATGTTCTCGGAAATGGCTGAAGCAGACTATGGCAAAGCACATAAAACTGCTGCTTGGGCGCTTTTGTCAAAGGTATATCTTTATAAGAAAGATTACCCTAATGCTGTTAAATACGCGGATATGGTAATTAATTCTGGCGAGCACGCGCTGCTTTCATCTTATGCTGATGTCTTTAAAGCGGCTAATAACTGGTCATCAGAGTACATCTGGTCTGTCGTTTGTACCCCCAACGGTGGTGGTACAGGCTGGGGCAGCAAACTACCGGGGGTGATGCTTACCAATAAAGCTTGGGGTATTTATAATGGCTGGGGTTATTATTTGCCAACAAAAGAACTGTACGATTCTTTCGAGACGGGCGACAAACGTCGGGAGGTGACCATCCTGAAGACTGGCGATAAATTCATGTTTTTCGGTGCGGAGCGCAGCTTTACCAAAGATGGAGGGGCTACCTCTGATTATCAGTTCAATAAATATATGGAGCCATTCTCGTACGCCAATCCAATACCTACACACGTAAATCCCAATGGCGATAATGGCACTACCGACCTCAATGTGCCCCTGATGAGGTATGCTGAAGTGCTCTTGATTAAGGCGGAGGCGGCTATCGCGCAGAGTGGCGCTGGTGCCGGCGACACCGAGCTTAACCTCATCCGTAAGCGCGCGGGCCTGGCTGAGAAGTCTGGCATGAGCATGAGCGATCTGAAGCGTGAACGTCGTAACGAACTCGCTGGTGAGTGGCCTGACAGGCATCGCGATCTGGTGCGCTGGGGCGATGCGCAGTCCACCTATGCGAAGCCTTTGCATGACTCGCAAGGGAACGTTATCTGGCCTGCCCGTAACTTCAATCCTTCAGTGCATGATGTTTGGGCCGTGCCTCAACGCGAAATTGATAACAGTGCCGGCGTTATTAAGCAAAATCCTGGATGGTAGAACTTAAATATTTGAGCTGTTGGGTGCTGGCCTTCGGGCTGGGCCTCAACAGTTTCGCACAGCAACACCTCAGCGCCAACAGAGGTCACAGTCATAACGACTATAAGCAGTCGATTCCGCTGCTTACTGCTTACCAGAATCGGATGGGGTCTATAGAGGCGGATATTTTTCTCAAGGATGGCGAGCTGTACGTAGCGCATGATAGCTCTGAAATCGTTAAAGGCAGAACCTTAGGTCGTATGTATCTCGACCCGCTGTTTGAACGTTTTAAGGAGAATAATTTTCGTGCATATCCGGAAGCTTCCAATAGTCTTCAGCTTGTTATTGATTTAAAACAATCTTACAATATTGTACTTCCTCGCCTGTTGGAGGTGCTTCGCGAATATCGGCCTTTATTCGACAGGAAGAAGTATCCCGGCGCTTTGAAACTGATGCTGAGTGGCAATGTGCCGCCTCCTGAGCGATTTAATGAAGTGCCCGAGCCCTTTCTTATTGATGGCCGGCCAGAGGTAAATTACTCTGACAAACAGCTGCAGCGTATAGGTATGATCAGCCAGTCGCTCGATACATATACGGTATGGAACGGGAAAGGGAATCCGGTAGCTGAAGATGAGCGTAAGCTTAAAGCTGTTATAGGTGCGGCGCATGCTAAGGGGAAGTCCTTCCGTCTTTGGGCGTCACAAGATAGCCCCAACACCTGGATCGTCCTCGATAAGTTAGGGGTCGACTGGATCAATACAGACGACCCGGCAAAGCTTAATACTTTTTATAAGAATAAAGAGAAGCTGAACTTTCAGTTAGCCAGGCCTTATGAAACCTATCGCGCTACTCATAAAAAGGATGCGGTGGCGGTGGCTCCCAGAAACGTCATTCTGCTAATTGGCGATGGTATGGGTCTTGCCCAGATACACGCGGGGTTGATGGCTAATCACGGCGCGTTGAATATCGGCAACTTTAGCAATATTGGATTTTCAGTAACCTGCGCTGCTGACGCGGGGAACACTGACTCCGCAGCAGGGGGTACAGCCCTGGCGACAGGTCATAAAACCAATAATCGCTTTGTGGGCGTAGATCCGGCGGGCAATAAGCTTACTAATCTGGTGGATACGCTGGCGGCGGGGGGAAGGATGTCGGCCATTATCAGCAGTGGCGACATTACCGACGCTACACCCGCGGCATTTTACGCGCATAATAGCGAGCGTAGTATGTCGGAATCTATCGCGGCCGACTTGCGTAATAGCAAGGCTCAAATCCTAGTTGGCTCCAGGGAGCGTAGCTTCAGCAGCGCGGCCAACGCGGGTTTGTTAGCCGATCTTCGTAATCAAGGGTTCAGTGTTCAACATTCTTTGGATGCTTTTGAAACTCAGAAAGCTGGCCGTCAGCTGGTGTTGTTACCTGATTCTGCAACCCGTCCGGTGGCTGAAGGTCGCGGTGACATGTTGATCAGGTCCCTTAATAAAAGTATCAACCTGCTGAAGGGAAATAAGCAAGGCTTCTTTATCATGGCCGAGGGCGCGCAAATAGACTATGGCGGTCATGCCAATAATCTTCCGTATCTGGTTACGGAAATGCACGACTTCGATAAATTGGTGGGCGAGGCACTGAAGTATGCCGATCTGAATGGCGAAACCTTGGTGATCGTCACTGCCGATCATGAAACGGGGGGACTTTCATTGCTTGACGCCGATCCTGCCCATGGCAGCATCACCGGATCCTTCAGCACTAACGACCATACCAATATTATGGTTCCCGTATTTGCGTATGGTCCCGGAGCACAGCTTTTTAGAGGTATGTATCAGAATAACGAGATCTTTTACAAGATCTTAAACGCGCTGTCGCACAAGTAAGATTTATAACACGTTATAACCACGAGTCATGCCAGAATATCAGGTATATGGCTCGTGGTTTTCTTCTATTAGCGACGCTGCGTTACGACGCTGCTCCGCTGTATATAGCAGCTCTCTACGGTCGAATTCCCATCCTTAAAGTACCTGCGCTTACTTGACCTTATACCTGCCAGCTACCTACCAGCTTCGGGACAGCTTCCGCATCCGCCAACCTTTAGCTAACAAACAGTTCACCCTAAGTCCACCTTTTTGTAAATAGGGTGGACTCAGGGTGAACCCTATCTTGATCAAATGCTGATTAATGCAGAAGCTGTCCCGAAGCTGGTAGGTAGCCGCTCCGAAGGATATATAAACTTTTGCAGGCTTGGAGACTATGGTTTTGATGCTATATTGTCGTGGTTTCGCAAGGCTGCCCATAAAATAGCGAAGGGGGTGAACGAATGAGTTCACTTCCCTTATGTCAGTCTTAGAAGATGTGTGGCGGAATTAAAATCTCTAAATGTCGAAATGCTCTTTCAGAAGCTCACCGTAACGGCGGCTGGAGCTGAGTTTTGAATTCTCCTTGTCGTTGATATTGAAAATTAGGGTACCGTTGAAGCCCTTTCTGATGTCAGCGATATGGTCGGTATTTATCAGCGTACTTCTGTTTATTCGGACGAAACTGTTGTCAAGTCTGTCTTCCAGCGCCGTGATGGTAAAATCGGTAAGATGTCTCCTGCCATCAAGACAACATAAAAACACGTATTTATCTTCTGCCTGTATGTATGCGATATCGGCGATCTTAATTAAAAGTATTCTGTCACCGAGTTTCACGGTCAGGGTTTTACGATCTTTTTTTACCTGCATCTGCCGAAGAAGGGTTTCCAGAGGCAGGTCAGACGTCGAGCGTCTGTTTAATTTTTCGAGCTTCCGTATGGTTAGTTCAAGGCGATCGGCTTCCACAGGTTTAAGCAAATAGTCTATAGAATCCTCCTCAAAGGCCTTGATGGCATAATGATCATAAGCCGTGGTGAAGATGACATGCGGGCTATGTTGCAGTTTAGCAAGCATTTCAAATCCATTATATACAGGCATTTCAATATCCAGGAATATGAGATCGGGTTGGAGGGTTTCAATTTTTTGCCGGCCATCTTCGCCGTTCACAGCATCATCAATAACATCAATCATATCGCGATAGCTTGTCAGCAAGCGTCGTAATCGCAGTCTCGCGAGCTCCTCGTCATCGATAATAATTGTTTTAAGTGCTTTATTCATGGTAGAGGGGGATAACAATTTTAACTTGTTTGAAAGGATGGTTGCTTATAGACAACTCATAGTTATCGGGATATAGTAGGTCAAGCTTTTCATAGGTGCTCTGCAGGCCATATCCGGTGTTAATGTCATCGGGGAAAGGAACGCCATTATCGGCTAGCGAGATTTCTATGGATTGTTCGATACGCCGGATGCGCAGGCTGAGTTCTCCGCCTTCAGCAAGCGTTGCCAAGCCATGTTTTAGGGCGTTTTCTATCAAGGGTTGCAACAGGAAGCGAGGAATAGAGTCAGTCCTGAGGCCTTCATCAACATCGATAGTGAAGCGGATTCGGTCACCAAATCGCACCTTTTCAATTTCGAGATAGGTCATGACGATCTCTATTTCCTCAGCGATGGATACCATATCTTCCTTGTTATAGTTTATGCTATATCTGAAGAGCTTTGATAGTTTGAGGGTCATGAGTTCTGCTTTGTCCTGATCGTGATGTATGAGACTGGCAATGGAATTAAGGGCGTTATATAGAAAATGTGGGTTTATACGCGCGTGTAGCGAAGCCAGCTCGGCCTGTGTTTTCAGTTGTTTAAGCTGCATCATAGCGAATTCTTTCTCCCGTATCTGGTTGGTGAGATAAGCTTTCTGCGAGTGCTGTACAAAGTTAATAGTACAAACGACAATCACCACCAGTGCGCTGAACAACATATCCGGACCGTGAAAGAAATGATAGGGAGTATCCCGGATGAGTGATAGTATAAAAAAGGAAAGCTCCGTACCGATGGCCATGCCGAGGAGGCTAGCTACATAAAAAATTATTATGAAAGATACCTTGTCTGCCTTCAGTCTGAAAATCTTTTGCGCGGCAAAGATGCTATTCACCACACACAGCGAAATTAGCATGCTGAACAGCGTGTAGGAGATCAGATATCTCAGTGTTACAAGCTTTCCTTGTAGCACTGAGATGAAAATGGAGATAAGTAAGCCTACCGCGAGCCCGGAGATCAAGTTAATGATGTTCGTTCGTCCCCATGACCGATGAATATATTTTGCTTTGATATCTTTCATATACGTTGCCATCCTTATTTACATTGCTGTAAAAGCGCTGTGTTTCGCTCGATTCCCCAATTGGGATCCATGGCATTGGCAGCTTTAAAAGTACGGAATTTTGCGTCAGCTAGTTCCAATAATGGACGTGCCGTCTGCTTGCCGCCACCAAACGCCGCGGGAGTAAAAAATAGGTTTTGCCCTTTGATATAATAAGGGCGGGGATTCTCCGGATTCAGCGCGATGGCCTTGTCGAGCGAGGCTGCCGCTTTTTTCATGAAAGGCAGACGGGCCATAGGATCCACGGACATTTTCATAAATTCAATATAGCCTTTCAACGCGTAAATTTCGCTATGCTCGGGAGCGATTACATCAGCCTCGGCAATTAATGCCAGCGCCTTATCCAAAGAAGGATCCATTTTGTCTTTGCCGGCCATCAAGGCCGAAATCAAATGACAGTAGGAGGCGTAGTAGGCAGGGCGCCATTGCGATGTTTCCACGCGTGCAATCCGTTCAAAGTGATTAGCAGCCAGACTAAAATCGTCGCTTACTTTTGCCACTGCCATAAGCTCCATCCCTTTACTCATAGCCGCGGTGTACCGATCCTGCCGGGCGAAGGTGCTTATACCAATAAGAAGAAGAAGCGTTAAAAAAGTACATTTCAAAGTTTTCATGGTTTTTAAATTTTATGGTTGAAATATTAGCGTACAAACGTATTGTCACCGATGGTAATTAGCAGGCCGATAAGGAAATCGCGTTGCGCGGCGGGTTGTACGGCCTGTCTGTATTGGCCGTCCTGCGAATAATGATATCCATAGACATTTTTGAATCCCGGAAGGTTGTTTGCCGAAAAATACACCACGGTAAATTGTTTCAATATATGTGTAAGATAACTGGCATTTACGCTCAGGTTATTAAAACTCTTGGTCTTGTCGGCAAGGAACATTGGGTTATTGGGATTGATATAGGTGCGACCGCTACCGAACGTGTAGGTGCCGCCAAACTGTGTGTTGATTTTCGGGAAGAAGTGTTTGTATACGATGTTCAGCGTATGCTTAGCTGCAAAAGGGGGCACCGCTGATACCGGGTAATCGTCTACTAGTCGCTTCGTGTCAAGGAAGGAGTAGGACACCCAAAAATCAGCATTTTGTACCGTGGCATTGTCGCGTAAGAATAACTCGAAGCCACGGGCGTAACCTTTTCCTGTATTTATAGCTTCTCCGGCAATGTCGCGGCTCAGGTTAGCGTACTTCTTGTAGTACGTCTCAATCCTGAATGTGCGTTTGGAGGTGCTGTACTGATAATTCAGGATAACGTGTTCAGCTTCTTCAAAGTCGCCCGCTTGCAAAAATAGATATTTGTCGTCAGGATTCTGAAAGAATTTGCCATAGGCCAGGGATAGCTGGCTGAATGCTCCCGCTCTGTAAGCCAGCGAAAAGCGTGGAGCGAGGTTATATTTTTTTAAGCGCGAAGAATATTCGGAGCGTAGGCCGAGTCGGGTAGCGAAGTCGCTCGTGATGTATATTTCCCCTTCCGCAAATGCCGCGGAAAGATGATCCTGATATGAGCGACCTAGATCATTCATACTTTCCTCGCGTTGTGAGAAAAAGCTTTCAGCACCAAATTTGAGGTTGGAAAGTGTGGATAGGAAATGTGTGAACACCAGACGTCCCTGACTTACCTTGTCGGTACGTTCGTAATTGCCAAGCTTTTGGGAACCATGGTCATAGGTGTTGCTGTAAGCAAGCCCTGTTTGAAGTTTCCATCGGTTCGATAGATATTCCTGATAGGAGGTGTTGATATAGGTATTGCTGTTTTTATTGCTAAAGGGCACTTTTTGTGTCGGATTGTCGGCATCCGTGGTATTTAATTTTAGAGATGTATGGCTAAAGTCGCTATACCATTTAAACATACCGCTGGCGGATGTCTTTGCTTTATATTGCAGTGTGGTGCCATATTGTTCAGGCGCTTTTTGCCAGTCCCTGTTTTGATTGATGAGAGCAAATGCAGGCTTGAGGTTGTAATAGAATCCTCCGACGGTCAGTGCGCTGTTTTTAAAACGTATGTTCTGATCGGCACCTGCGCCCACGGAGAGGATAGAGAGTCCTGTAGTTGTTTTCTCTGGTAGGTCACGGCTCTCTAATAGCAGTGCGGATGACAGCGCCTGCCCATAGAGCGCCGAATAACCACCGGCAGAAAAGGAGGTTCCTTTAAAGAGCAGGGGCGAGAAGCGTCCGCGGGAAGCCTGATCGGGAACCTGAGAGTTAAAGGGGTCCTTAATGAGCATGCCATCGAAGAATGTCTTAGTTTCCGTGGCGGCACCACCTCTTACAAACAGGCCACTTTCGGCAAAGCTTGCTTGCGCTCCCGGTAGCGTTTGCAGCGCGCTGATAATATCGGCATTGGCGCCAGCAATGGTGGCAACATCCAGAGAGCTTAAGACTGTGCCGCGGCGCTTGTCGCCCGTTTCAAATGTTCCCGCGGAAATAGACACCGCGTCCAATTCATTCACTAGCTTCTTCATGATGATGTTCATGTGTAGCGCCTTCACTGGAAGTTGAATTCTGATGCTATCTTCTTTATAATTCAACGCGGAGTAGACGAGCATTTGGCTACTCTGTTCCTGAGTGCTGAAGCTAAAGCGCCCGCTACTGTCGCTACTGCCGCCATCGTAGCTTCCTTTCAGCAGGATGTTTGCAGCGATTATTGGTTCGCCTTTTTGGTTCTTTATAATGCCAGAGATGGTAGTCTGCGCACCGCCCGTCAGAGAGGCAAGTAAACATATTGAAATAAGTAGATATCTAATCATAGCGTGTCGATGTATATGAACTGTCAGCGAGTTGATAGTGCTTTGATACAAAAATGTCAGCAAAGAAGTCTCTGACGAAGCTTATTCCGATGAGCGGTTAAACGGCTGGGACGAGTGGTAAAGGCAGGAAGACGAAAGGGATACCTGCGTGTTACGATAAGATAAACTTTTTATTGTGTTTATGTAAGTAATTTTTTTAACTTAGTAAAAAAGAATCAAATACCGTGAAATGCCTTCCTATCCTAAGCCTGCTATTGGTTTTGTTGTCCGTTAGTGTCAATAAAGTTGGGGCTCAGCCATCTTCTTATAGCGATTCTATAGCCGCATCAAATACCCGGACATTGTTTCAGCAACGCATGGGACAGATGACGCGCCTGTATAGCGGGGTCGAGAATTTTGCTTATCCTGCAAGTATCCAGGGTAATCCCTACTTTATTAATGAGAAATTGGTGCAAGGTACTGTCGTATATGAAGGACGGAAATACGAAAATATTCCAATGCTTTATGATGTAGTGAAGGATTTGCTTATTGTCAGTTATTTTGGATCGCCTTTTAATGTAAGCCTGGTGAATGATAAGCTAAATTCCTTCAATTTATCCGGGCATCAATTTATTCATATCGCGGCAAAAGATAGTATAGAGGGCTTGCGGGAACATAACTACGAGGAGCTTTATAAAGGATCATGGAGTGTGTTGGCCCTGCATCTTGGGCTTGCTAAAGATGTTATTAAAGATAGTAAGATTGTACTTAATGTCGAAAAAAGAGATCTGTATTATTTTGTAAAGGCGAGGCAGGCATATCCTGTGAATAATCAGCGGGCAGCGCTCAAATTGCTTAAAGATCAGGGGGAAATCCGGGCTTTTCTAAGAAAGAATAAATTAAAATTTCGGAAGAATAAAGAAGCGGTGTTGGTAAATATTGCCTCTTATTGGGACCGTAATACACGATAATTATTATGAAGAGGTTTCAATTGTTTCTTGCTGCAATTTTAATAACCTTATCGTTTCAGGCATTGGCGCAAAGTCCGGAGCCTGTGGTAAGCGGTAAGTTTGAGCATTTATCGCTGGGTAAGTTTATTGATGAGCTGAGTAAGCCGCTTGGGTATAAATTTTATTTTGATGCCGCGCAGCGTGATTCGCTGGATATTAGTATAGAGGTACGGTCGGTAACGTTAGATAGCGCGCTATCTATGGCCTTCAGAAATACACCCTATTATTTCGCTATCGATCATTCAGGTCGCCATGTGTTTATTACCTATAACAGACCCATAACAACTGCTCTTTCTGAGGCGTGGACGGGCAAGCATGATCAGCAAAATGTATTGAAAGAAAGCGGGGTGCTTGCTGTGCAGCGAGATCCTGCCAGAGAACTCAGACCAACGATTGGAGCGACGGCTGAAAATAAGATATACCAGTTAGGAAACGCTAAAGCTCCTTCCAGAACAGGGAACATCACAATTACCGGCTATGTTCGTTTTGCCAGAACCGGAGAGCCTGTGATAGGGGCGGCACTGTCATTGGACGCAGGCAAGGGAGGTACCACTACCAATCAGTATGGTTATTACACCTTGTCGGTGCCCCAGGGAAAGTATGTCCTTGGCATTTCGGGTATCGATGTGCGAAGTACCAAACGTCAGCTGGTGGTCCATAGTGAAGCGCAGTTTAATATTGAGGTGTCTGACCAGATACAGACCTTAAAGGATGTTATTATCACATCTGATAAAGCCTTACGTACGCGACGCACACAATTAGGGGTAGAGAAAATAGATATAAAAACGATTAAGCAAGTGCCTATGGTATTTGGCGAGCCCGACGTTTTACGGGTGGTGCTGACCTTACCTGGCGTTAAGTCTGTAGGTGAGGCAAGTACAGGTTTTAATGTACGGGGTGGCGCTACCGATCAGAATCTGATTTTGTATAATGACGCTACGATCTACAACCCATCACATTTCTTCGGATTCTTTTCCGCGTTCAATGCGGAGGGTGTAAAGGACGTAGAGCTCTTTAAGAGCAGCATTCCTGCATATTACGGGGGCCGTCTAGCTTCTGTTTTGGCCATTACAACCAGAGAGGGAAACAAAAAGAAGTTTACCGGCAGTGCGGGAATAGGTCTTCTTACCAGCCGGATAAATGTGGAAGGTCCGTTGATTAATGATCGTACGTCATTTATGCTAGGTGCCCGCACGACTTATTCCAACTGGATACTGAAGGCCTTGCCCGGTAAAGCTGAATATAAAAATAGCAATGCCGCGTTTTCAGACGTGGATTTGCATATCAGCCATGAGATTAACGCGAAGAATAATCTTTTTCTTACCGGCTACTATAGTCGCGACAAGTCTAATCTTGCCAGCGATACGACCTTCAGCTACAGCAATCAAAACCTGTCGCTTAAGTGGAAGCACGTTTTTAACAATAAATTATTTGGCGTATTTACCGCTGGTTATGATGGATATCGCTATAATAACTATAGCGAGGTGATGGATGAAGATGCCTATTCACTGAAGTTTGACATCAACCAGTTGTCGGCGAAAATGGATTTCAATTACTATGTAAATAGCAAGCATACCCTAAATGCAGGTATTTCCAGCATTCGCTACCGGCTAAATCCCGCAACATTTAGTCCGCGGGGCAGCAATTCGCTGATCGTAGCGCAGCAAGTGGAGAAGGAGCAGGGGCAGGAAAGCGCCATTTACATAAATGATAATTATGACGTCACCCCGGCACTTACCCTCAATGCTGGTATCCGTTATTCGTTGTATCAGAGTTTAGGTCCTAAAAATGTTAATAGATATGCGGCTGGTGTACCATTGGATGAATCAACATTGATAGAAAGCGTACCATACAAGTCAGGAAAGACCATTAAAACGTATCATGGTCCTGAGTTCCGGATTTCCGGTCGTTATGCTTTCGCAGGCGATTTCTCTATCAAGGCGGGGTACAATACCATGCGCCAGTATATTCATATGTTATCAAATACCTCAGCGATTGCGCCTACGGATATCTGGAAGCTGAGCGATTTGAATATAAAACCTCAGTATGGCGATCAGGCGTCCATCGGATTTTATAAAAACTTTAAGTCCAATACAATTGAAACTTCGGTAGAAGTCTATTACAAGCGGATGAAGGATTATCTGGATTATAAGAGCGGGGCCAGTTTAGTGTTAAACCCTCATGTGGAAACGGATGTTATCGGCACGCGTGGCAAAGCTTACGGCGCGGAATTTATGATCAGGAAGACGGCCGGAAAAGTCAATGGTTGGGTGAGTTATACCTATTCAAGGATTTTCCTGCGGACGGATGATCCTACAGGAGGAGAGTTGATAAATGGCGGTAAGTTTTATCCAGGGAATTATGATAAGCCCCACGATGTTACGATGGTGGGGAACTTCAGATTCTCGCATCGTTACAGCTTATCGATGAATACCACCTATAGCACAGGACGTCCGATAACCCTTCCCATAGGTAAATATTACTACGGAGGGGCGCCACGGCTATTTTATTCGAACCGTAATGAGTATCGTATTCCCGATTATTTCAGAGTTGACCTTGGATTTAATATTGGGGGTAATCATAAAGTGCACCAGCTGGCACATAATTCCTTTACTGTGGGAGTTTATAATGTTTTGGGGCGCAAGAATGCCTATTCAACCTATTTCACAACCGAGAACGGAAAGATAAACGGATATAAGCTATCGATCTTTGGTAGCCCTATCCCTTACATAAATTATAATATTCATTTTTGATATGAGACGATCGACATATATCGTTGCTACGCTTTTGACAGGTCTGGTGCTTATGCTGATCCGTTGTAAAGACCCTTTCGAGCCTGAAGTAAATAATACGGGCATAAACCTCCTTGTAGTAGAGGGTTTTATGGCTGGAGGAGGAGAGAGGACGAACATCAGCCTTTCGCGCACCGCGGATATTGACGGGGTTGGGTTTCGTCTGGAGTCGGGCGCTCGTGTTACCGTAGAAGGGGAGTCCGGAGAGTCCTATCCTTTATTTGAAAATTCATCAGGTACCTATTCGAACGTCTTAGATCTGAGGGTTGGCAGGAAATATAGACTGTTAATAAATACCTCCTCGGGCGGGTCTTACGCTTCTGATTACGTGCCGCTAAAAAACACTCCTATGATAGACAATATCGATTGGGAAGAAGGTTCTGATGGTGTGACCATTGGGGTCAGCACTCATGATACTGAAAATGCTACGCGTTATTACCGTTGGCGATACGAGCAAACCTGGGAGTTTCATTCCATCGACTACACTCCATATGACTTTGTTGACGAGAAAATGGTAGATCGCAAAAATTTTGAAAAGCTATTTACTTGTTGGCAGAATGAGAATTCAACGTCCATCTTCGTTACAACCTCAGCGAGTTTAAGTCAGGATAAGATTTCAAAATTCAGGCTGGTAAACGTGCCGCGGGGGTCGTGGAAACTCAGCGTGCTCTACAGCATCCTTGTAAAACAATACGCGATGACTGTTGAGGAGTATAACTACTGGCTTAAGATACGTAAGAACACGGAAGATCTGGGAAGCATTTTTGATCCTCAACCATCAGACATCCCCGGAAATATTAAGTGTATAAGCGATCCACAAGAGCATGTTATCGGGTTCGTGGGTGCTTGTATTCCGCAGCAGAAGCGGATCTTTATCTCAGCTAAAGATATAAAATCCTGGTATTACCAGCAGAACTGCGTAATGTTTGACGTTCCGGATAATAAAGATAGTCTCATATCAGCGTTTGGATCGAACGTCGCCGAGCCCATTGCCCGGGAGATCAGAGGGCAGGGAGAAGTACGTTGGACAGGCGCCAGCTCCGTATGCCTGGATTGTACTTTAAGGGGTACGAATATAAAACCTTCATTCTGGCCATGATGATCGTATTGAGGAAATATAATAATCCGGGTGGGTTCTTCTCGCCCCTGATAGCTCTTCTGAGCTTTATATTTGTCGGCAACGCTTCAGTGTACGGGCAGCTGCCGGAGCTTAAGACTGCATTTAGTTCCGGAGCTGAAAGCTACCTTCATGAGAAAGTGTATCTGCACACGGACCGGGAGGCTTACATGACGGGGGAGATCTGCTGGTTTAAAGCCTACCTGTTAAGCTTGAATGGCGGACGTAGCGATGTTAGCAAGGTCTTGTATGTGGAGCTGATAGACAATGTCAGGGGTACAGCGGCCCTGCAGGCGAAAATAAGTTTAGACCAGGGCCTGGGTAATGGTTCTTTATTTCTGCCGCCAACGTTGCTTACCGGAAGTTATCGTCTGCGGGCGTATACTAACTTAATGAAAAATATGGGTGTTGAATCTTTCTTTCAGAAAGACCTTCTCATTGTAAACCCTCACCAGCAGGAGCCTGTTGTAACGGAAGCTTCAGTGGGATCGAAGGTCGACGCTCAGCTTTTTCCTGAGGGAGGGTATTTGTTGAGTGGGCAGGAAAGTAAGATTGGCTTTCGGGTGCGCGGAACAAACGGCAAGGGTATGGTATTTCAAGGTACTGTAGTTGACGCGAATGGTGATACCGTAGCAAGATTTAGTCCGGAGAGTCATGGCATAGGATCATTTCGTATGAAGCCCGATGCAGGGATGAAATACAAGGTATTGATACGACCGCAACAGGGGGCAATGTTTTCCATAGCATTTCCTGAAGTTCTCAATGCCGGATATTCGCTGACCTTGTTATCGGCATCGCCAGAAAAGATTTCTATTAATGTCAAGGCTGTGAATAAGTCATCCTCTACGGTGACGTTACTGGGACACAACGGCAGTAGCATAAAATTTGGAGCAACACAGCCCTTAAGGGACATGGCAGCTGAGTTTAGCATTGATACAAAAGATCTCGTTGCAGGAGTTACTTGTTTTACACTATTTGACGAGGGAAAGAATCCTGTAGCGGAACGCCTGTATTTTAAGTTTCCGAAGTATGATACGAAGCTTGAGGTAAAGACAAGCAGCACGAAATTCAGTTCCCGATCGCGCGTGCAGTTAGAGCTAGATACACATGCCGGGGAAAAAGCCATTTCATCTGATCTCTCTATCGCTGTATATCACGCTCCGGCAAATTTGCATATCTCAGGTACGGATATTGGGGCGTATTTTCTGTTGAGCTCCGAACTTAAAGGACGGGTAGAGGAGCCGGAGGCATATGTTTCTGGCGAGGAGAAACAGCGTTTGTCGATGGTTGATGACCTTATGCTTTGTTCTGGCTGGAATGGACTCAATTGGCAGGAGCTACTTAAGGTTAACAAAGGGAGCAATAATCTGGCTTATTTGCCTGAATATGACGGCAACTTTATTAGCGCAAAGTTGTCGGCAGTTCAATCGGGGCAGACCGCCGCAGGGGTTCACTATTATCTGGCAGTGCCTGGTAAGGGCGTACAATTGTATACCGCTGTGAGTGATGGAACGGGGCTGCTTACTTTTAATACGCGAGGCATCAAGGGGCCGGCAGAGCTGATCCTGCAGCCTTACTCATCATATAATAATAATTATAGGATTAGCTTATTAAGTCCTTTCTTTCCTGGAATAAGTTCAACAGCATTTGTCGCTCCATCATTTACGGTGTCGGAGATAAATGATATACGTAATGCAAGTATTAATATGCAGGTGCAAAACGCTTTTGTTGCCGCAAAGTTAAGAGAGCTGGAGCCTGCGGAGAAAGACTCGTCAACGTTTTATAGTAAGCCCGACAAGACCTATCTGTTGGATGACTACACTCGGTTTGCTACTACCGAGGAGGTGATGCGGGAGTATATTCCGGAGATCTGGCTTCAACGAAGGGCCGGGGTGCTGCAATTGGCGGTGGTAAATTCTCAGACGCGAATGTTGTTTAGCTCCGAGCCTCTGATGATGCTTGACGGCGTTCCGTTTTCAAGGTCGTCAAAGATTCTTAAGTATGACCCATTGAAGCTTAAGGCTATTGATATCGTTACCTCAAGATATTTTGAAGGAGTATCTTCCTTTGAAGGTGTGGTAAACTTCAGAACGTATAAGGGAAATCTGGACGGATATGAGTTAGACAGTAACGCTACAGTAGTAGATTACGACGGTTTGTTAGAAAAAAGAACTTTTTACTCGCCTCAATATCTTTCTACAGAGCAACGGCAAAGTAGTAGTGCTGACTTCAGGAATCTCTTATACTGGTCTGGTGATTTGAAGACCAACGCGGCAGAAGGCAAAGTACGTGTTGAATTTTATACTTCTGATCAAAAAGGAATATTTATCGGCAAGGTGCAGGGGCTAGCTGCCGACGGATCCTTACTCAGCAATAGTTTTGAGATAAATGTTGAGTGACGGATTGATAATATTCTAAAACAGTGTTCCGGTATAGCTATAGTTTGAAGGCATACCGGAACACTGTTTTTTAGGTGTTAAATCTCAGAAATGCTGCCATTTCGCTGCTTTTGGGCATTTTTTCACTTTCCAAAATATAGACGTCTCCTCCGTTTTTCAAGGTCTTAACGATGGCGCTGTTCACCAGACATTCGTCGTCGTGTTCTCTTTCCGAATGTACGATAAGCTTATTGTTCACTTCATCAAAGGTTCCCCATAAGCGGGCATTCCGGTCGACAAACAGATCTGATATCTGAGCGTAGTGGCTGGCGGGGATGATCTTGTCGGGAATGGACGTGGTTGATGCCCCAGCCAGGTGATCGTAGTAGTTCTTTAGCGCGGCGTTACACTGTTGATCGAAGTTCGGTTTTACCAATTCCAGCGCTTTTTTATGTAGTTCTTTGCTATTGCTTTGATCCTGATTGCCGCCAATGTGGTCTGAAATGATGTTCTTATATTTCGAGATTGCTTTATAGCTGGCAACCAGCGAGTCTACTCCGGCGATCACTAAAGGGGCTTTTTCATTAGCCAATACTTCTGTCCATAAAGTCTGGTCAACTTCTTTGAGATACTGCGCGATATATTCATCGTCATTCGCAAGACCATCACTGTGTCCGTGAATGTTTCCTGCATTGCCTGCCGCCGTGCCGCCGTTTCTGAATAACTTTCTTCCACTTTTTTCTTCGAAATGGATGACGTCATCCATATTGTACGGTAGTCCCGCCACATTCATCTCTTCTATTGAGTACTCGTCGCCCCGAAAGAAGCGGGTGCTTTTCTTGCTGATGGCGAGAAGGTAAAAGTGTGTGTTTTTAGTAACTAGTTGAGTAAGTTGCCGAACACTGAATGATCCATTTATCAGCAACTCCTCATGTACGGTGTGAGGTATTTTAATCACGCGCGAAAAACCCTCTGATAGAAATACGCAGAGACCCGATGATTGGTTGTTCCAAAAGGAAGTGTCATTAACAAGCTCTTGCGCTGGGCGTAGTAAATTAGCTGTAATCTCAGGATCTAAACCACGATCTTTAAGTTCTGCTGATGTACGTTGTAAGATAGACTTAAAGGTAATCTGGTCGGTTTTTTCATTTACCTCCACTCCTGAGGCGTGGGTCGGAAGATAGATTGAAATACAAGGGTTAGCATGGCGTTCACTGAGCTCGTAAAACTCTTTTTTTGATAATGTTTCCATAGACAGCATGTTAAAGTTTTAAGATCTGTTGTTAATTTTCCTGTGCTGTTTTACAAGTTCCGTTCCATAGGCAGTTACTGTTGTATTTAAGTGCCTTGCTGTTTTGAAAAGTAAACATCATCGGATAGTATCAATGACGCTTGGGAGGAGTACAAAAGTAGTGTCAGAAATATGATAAACCGCTGATTGTTGTCTTTTTCAGAATCTTCTTACTTTTGAAAAACACATAAATAACAATCTTTCTGAAAGAATTACTTCTACATAAGCACCTTCGGCAACAACCTTCAGAGGGAACACTTATGACAGACTATTTTGCGGCATTCGATATGTCCATATCTGAAAGCGGCGGCATTTATAAGCAGTTGCCTTCAGGAAGTTTCCGGTCTGATTTTTTCTCGGTGGTTCATGTTGTCGGGGGCAGCATGACTGTCCGTTTAAATTTCCGCGAGTATACGTTAGGTCCCGGAGGAATATTTATTTCAGAACCATATTGTCTCAAACAAGTTGTGGAGGTCAGCAAGGACTGCCATCTTTGTGGTGTTAGCTTTACTTATGATATTTTTCGGGAGTTGAATTTCCCTGAACGTACTGTTGAGCTTATCAACTCTATGTCTGACGGGATATTCAGGTTGTTACAGTTAACTGTTTCAGATAGTATTTCTTTTCTGGCGCATACTAAAGCCATAGAGACGCGGTTGAAGTCGCTAAATACGAAAACCTTTGGGAGAGAATTACTTGCCAATAGTATCAGTGATTTTTTTTATGAGCTGGCAGGTATGGATGTTAAAGAACGCGAACAGGTCGACCTTGTTTATGGTCGTAAGGAGTTGCTGACGGCGAAGTTTATACGGTTGGCGTTAGAACATCATAAGACGCGGAAACGTCTTGACTTTTATAGTGATATCCTTTGCGTTACCTCAAAACATCTTTCGGAAACGATGAAACAGGTATGTGGTAAAACGGCGGGGCAACTTCTTCAAGAGCTTGATATGGTAGAAGCGCGGCGATTGTTGTTGGAAAGCACACTAAGTATTTCGGAAATCTCCTATGATATAGGCTTCAGCTCGCCAACATTATTCAGTAAAGCATTTATGAAGAGTTTTATGGTTGCTCCTTCTGTCTATAGGAAAGTGCGATTGTAAAGATACTTCAAGGGGGCAATTTTAGTTTTACAAGGTTGTATTGAATTTCCGTAAAAAGCGCTACTTCTTCCGTGTTTCGAGCTAGAAAGTGATAGCTTTGGATAGCAATTTTGTATCAAGACAGGGTGTGTTGCGTTACGCTTTATGTGCTAAGCTACTGTGAAACCACCTTTAAAATCTGACGTTATGAGAACAATAATAGTAGCCACCGATTATTCGCTCGACGGTAATAATGCTGTCGAGTACGCCGCAGGATTAGCTAATCAGCTAAATGCTGCGTTAGTGCTGTTTAATGCATTTATTATGCCTTTGCATGCTTCCAATACCTTGCTGCCGGCGATGGCAGTAGAGACGATGCTTGATGAGAATAAAAAGAAACTTTCCGATGTTGCGGATACGCTTATGGCGAAATACTCAGATCTCAAAGTTAGCTGTGAGGTAGCCTATGGAGATGTACGCAATGAGATAAAGCTGATATTTAAAAAGTATCATGCTTCATTGGTTGTGGTAGGTATGCGTGGGGGATCGTTAACCCAAAAGCTCTTTGGAAATACAACTACAGATTTGATTAAGGTTGCTGATTTTCCTGTACTATCAGTTCCTCACGTGGTGTCGTTTAAAAAGATTGATAGCGTCTTGTTCGCTTGCGATTATTCATGTGATTTCCAAACAGGAGCCTTAGGGCGATTAAAGGATCTTTTTCACCAGCTACATGCGCGCGTGGAATTGTTCAATGTAGAAAAGAAAATTAATGAAGCTGCTAAAGCTGTATCTCCGGAGTTAAGAGAGTTGGCAGAGGAGGGATTGCTAGAAATGAAGACTGTTCAGGGAATTCATGTTATTAAAAGCATTCGTGATGAGGTTAAAGCTACGGGTGCGGATCTGTTGATAATGTCTCCTCAGCGTTACAAATTCTGGGAATCTATAGTACATGTTAGCAAGACGGGAATTATGGCGTCTCAAAGTACTATTCCTATGTTATCCGTTCCTAACAGAGATTAATAAGGGTAAGAGTATTCTGCCGGAAACACCCAACAGGAAGCTACTTTAGTTTCCTGTTGGGTTTATGTGGGCTATCCTACCAGCTTGTTGACGACTTTGTTTAGCGTAAGACCTTGAACGACTACGGAGAATACGACAATAATAAAGCTAGCCGTTAAGATAAGTCCTCTGTAGGGAGATTCTGGCAGAGACAAAGCTAGCGCCACTGAGATGCCGCCTCTTAATCCGCCCCAGGTTAGAATGAGGATGTTGTTATACTTTAGTTTCATGGATCGACGTAATAAGACAATGGGTAGAATAATACTTAATGCACGAGCCATAAGAAGTAAAAACACTGCGATAATCCCTATTAAGAAGAAATCTTTTGTAATATGCACCAGCACCATCTGCAATCCAATCATGACAAACAGAATGGTGTTGAGAAGTTCGTCCATAATTCCCCAAATTTTTTCAAGAAACTCGGAAGTACGTACCTGAGGGTCATCACTAAAGGGACGACTGCCAACGAGGAGTCCCGCTGCAACGACAGCCAGAGGCCCCGATACATGTAGTAGTAAGGCGGTTTTAGTGATGATCATGACTACGGAAATAGAGATAAGTAATATTGTTTGAAAGTCGTTTATTGAACGCATCATCTTATATCCGATCCATCCGATAAGAGCTCCCAGAAATAGCCCTCCAAACACTTCCTGAGCGAAAAGTAGTACGGCACCTTCCAACGAAAATGTCTTGTCAGGACTGGAGGCAAGTTCCAGGAAGGTAATGAAAAGTACTAATCCAATGCCGTCATTAAAAAGCGATTCCCCCGTAATAATATGCTCGAGGCGTTTAGGCATTTTAGACTTCTTTAGTAATGCCGCTACCGCAACTGCATCTGTAGGCGACACGAGGGCACCAAAGAGAAAGCAATAAATTAACGGGAGATCGAAATGTAGCATCTTCATGATGTAGAATAACGAACCTCCGAATATTAAGGCTGAGAGCAGGACTCCAACGGTGCTGATCATTAATACCCCCCTTATGTTCTCTTTAAGTTTCTGCACATCGAAGTGCAGGGCACTTGCGAACAACAGAAATCCTAACATCACATCAAGCATGGCTTTTGAGAAATCAATAGAGGCTGAGAATCCCGATATGAAAGAATATAACCCGGGAAAGGATTTTGCCGCGATAAAAGAGATAATAGCCATAATGATAGCCATCAGCATTACTCCAATGACGCCGGGCAATTTTGTCCAGCGATTTGTGGCGTAGCTAAAGATGGCGCTGATAGCGAATAGAACAGTGATTATTGCAAATAGATCCATATCAGGAAAAACTAGATTATGTTGTTACATATCGGACAGCTTCGTTGTGAGGCATGTTAGATGCATTATGTGAAGCTTTTATCCTCCAAAGTGTCCTGCCGGGATAGAAAACATGTGACTGGCGAAACTGTTTTTGATAACAGCCCTGGTGTGAGTGGAGGTACTTCTGTAATTGAAACAAAACTACAAATTGTCTTATTTAAAGAAGGTAACAATATTAGTAGTTATTAGTGAGAAGGCAGGATACTTGCGCGAATAATTAGGGTATGCAACTTGAATAAATAATGGAACCAAACGATTATAGCCGTATTTTAATGAATAACCAACCGCTAACATTTCTGTTGGAGGTGGTATTTCGCACAGTGATTATGTTTGTGGTCATCCTGATCACGCTGCGAGCTTCGGGTAAGCGGGGAATTAAACAACTGTCGGTATTTGAACTGGTGTTGATTATTGGCCTGGGCTCCGCTGCAGGCGACCCAATGTTTTATGAAGATGTAGCTCTGTTTCCTGCTTTTACGGTCTTTACAGTCGTGATCTTGTTGTATATATTGGTTACTAAGCTCACTGACAGAGTTCGGTGGTTGGAGAAGGTACTCGAAGGAGAGCCGATTTACGTATTGCGCAATGGAACGATTCTGAAAGATAAGCTACGACAAGCGAATATCTCCAAGGAGGAGCTGTTCTCCGAGCTACGCCTGCGAAATGTGGAGCATCTGGGTCAGGTGAAGCTAGCTTTAGTTGAAGCGTCAGGGGAGATAAGTTTAATGTATTTTGACGAAGAGAACACGCGTGCCGGTTTACCAATATATCCTGGCGTGAGTGAACGTTATACTAATGCCGATCTGAATGTTGTTCCTGTTTGCGAAGACTGCGGGAATTTAGGGGAGAGCAGTATGCATAAATGTCCTGTGTGCGGTGCGAAAACATGGTTGAAGGCTATTCATTCCAAGCGTATTGGATAATGATATTATTCAAAAGGCGCAAACAGGGCAGTGGAGCGCGTTGCCCTGTTTGCGCCTTTTGAATTTCAGCGCCTTAATTAGAAATTTACCTTCAGCGTTGCAACGAAAGGAAGGTGGTCGGAACCGTAATTCTCTTTGCTGAGAACCTCTTCTTTTATTAAGGTAAAGTCTTTGTTTCCAGAAAATAAAATATGATCAATCTTTCTATTTGGATTGTTTGTAGGAATGGTAGGTTCCATTTTAATACTTGCTTGTACAAAGAAATTTGATAGTACTTTGAAAGAGGTGGCTTGTGCAGTGGTATTCAGGTCGCCGGCAAGAATTACCGGAGCCTTTAAACTATTGGCGTAATCAACGATTTTTTCAGCCTGTACAATCCTGTTTTCATCTTTATTTACGTCAAGATGAGTGCAGATAAAATAAAAAGAAGGTTTTCCCTTGATTGTTATCTTTGCTACCGCCAGCGCACGGTTCTCATATTGTGTGTACTGTATGTCTTCTGGCAAAGGAATATTACGAGTTTCGGAAATAGGAAGTTTAGACAAAATTCCGATTCCATATCCGCCGGATTCATAGGGAATTGTTTTGGCGAAGAAATAGTTCATGCCACACAGAGATGCCAGCCTGGCCAATTGAAACTCCTGATTAGATCTGTTTGTTGCGCTATCTAATTCCTGAATAGCCACAATGTCCGCGTTCGCTTTTTTTATCGTGTTGGCTATGGTCTCTAAATCTATGACGTTGGGCCGTGACGGCGGATTGCCGTGATGAATATTATAAGTCATGACTTTTAATTGAGTGCCCGGCGTCGTGGGCAACTCAGGATTGTTTTCAATATTCGGAGTGTCGCTACTTTTGCCACAAGCATAGGAAAGATGAGAGATCAGGATGAAAAATAGAATCAAGTACTTGTTCATAGTTTTTTAATGTGAGATTTTTGAATAATGATAACATATCGGCGGCCTGAAAGTCAGGCCGCCAATATGTTTAAGGATACGCGTATGTAGATCCGGCGTTATATTTACGACGCACATCCTCCTGTGGTACCTTAATTTCAAGCGTTACCTTCGCATGTCCATTGCTAAGGCTATATTCTTTTACCATGACGATTCCGAAAGCTTTATTATCTGCTGTACTGGCGCCCCAGTTCCATGTTCCCCAGCCAATAATAAAACCTTCTCCAACTTTTAAATCACCGTTGAATCGCCTGTTTGTGGTCTTGATATTATAATTTTCCCCCTGCTGGTCACCGGGAGCGATGATCTTCTTTTCGAGGAAGTCAGTAAGATCCACGTCCCAATTCAAGGCATTAAACGCTTCCGTGTTCAAAGACGGGCGATTGGTGGTGACCAGGGTGTAGGTGGATATGTTAAATCCATTCATGTAAGGAGCCATCGCGGTTTGGTAGGCGGTTCCGGCTTGTACTACGGCGCCCGGCATTATCCTGAAGCTGGACGCACTGTATTTTACAAATGCAAAATCAAGCATGTTTTGCACTGATGCGGCGCCGGCAGCACTAAACGTATGCGGACTCTGATATGCTGAAAACCAATTATTTTTGCCTGCGCCAATCTCTGTGCTAAGCTCTACGGTGAAGTGTTGTAATTTGTTATATACCTGATCGACGTTATATTCGATAATTTTAGATTTGGATCCCTCATTATAGGCACTCAGACGGATAGCCTGCAGGGAGCTTTGTCCTTCGACATTAAAGGAGAAGGTAAATTCATCAGCAGGAGCTTTTATTGGTAGCGGAATTTCTGCACCATAGCTTCCTGCAATTTTTAGCGCGTAGCTTAATCTGTTAATGGCGCTGCCTGAGTTTATCGTAGCGCTAATTTCATTTGCTGAACCCGCGTAAATCTTCGCTATGGATGTAGCGCCTCCACTAAGGACAATATCGATAGCGTCATCAACAACGCTTCCAATTTTGAACGTGTCGATGGCTGTGCCTTCGTATTTGTTTCTCGCTCTTATGATGATAGCTGATAAACCTTTACGAGCTACTACCGAAGCTGTGAAGGTTGTTTCGCTCGGCGAACTTAGCGGTAGGCTGGTAGCGTCAGATTCTGCGCCGTTAACTATCTGAGTAAAACTTAGCGACTGCAATTCATGTTCAGATTTTACGGTGCCGGCAATTTGAAGTCTTTTGTTTTCAAAGACTGTTTCACGAGACTTAATGTTGTCCTTGAATGTGAGGACTGGTAAGGCTCGGATATCCTGAAATTTTAGATGCACCTCTGAGCTATTGTTCATCCTGTCAAAGGAGACAATAACGAGCTCCTGTAGATTGGGTTCTGCGAGAAACTGTATTTCCTGATCTAATACGCGAGGGAAATTTTGTAGATCGAAATTTACAGGCGTGCCAGATTCAGAGCCATTGGCATTTTGTCTGATAAAAAAGTATGACAAGCGCCTGATTCCGTTTTCCGATTCAACGCTCACCGGGATGCTGACTAACTGTCCAACATTAAGATCTTTAAGTTCCGTAGCGTCCTCACTAACGCTTATCAGCGGACCCTGAGTGCTTTGGAGATCTTTCTTGCAAGCTGTGACGACAAGCAGAAGGAGAATTATGCTGAGTAAGATGTTAATCCGTAACATAGATGTTTTTTGATGTTGTTGATAATTTATTGCCAGTTGGGGTTTTGTTTCAGGTTCGGATTCATGTTCAGATCTTCAAGGGGTAATGGCCATAAATAATCTCTCGACTCATTGAAGCTCTTTAGAATATTCCTATTGTTTAGGATATTTCCTTTGTTTCCTGCAGAAAGATCGCTTACCGGGATCTGATAAATATTGCCTGTCGCCGGTGGGCGGGAGCCTGCGTAAATTTCAACATCATTAGTGCCGTCATGGTCAAGATCAACAAAACCGGCACCCGTAAAATACATACCTTTAAATGTATCAGATAAGAGATGTCCCTCTTTCCAGCGCATAAGATCATCCCAGCGAAAGCCTTCTTCCATAACAAGTTCTATGCGTCTTTCGCGACGGATTTCAAGAATGATACCTTTATTCGCGCCGTTGACATTCTGATAGAGCGTGGATTGATAATTGTCAGGTTTAGCGTTGGACGCTGCCAGCTCTAGGTTCGGCATGCCAATTCTGTCACGTAATAATTTTATAGATCGGTCAATGTCGGACTGAGTTAATGTTCCTAGTTCCGCTTTTGCTTCAGCGTAGTTCAATAGAACTTCACCAAACCGGAAGAGAAGTAAGTCCTGTACAGACTGTCCGCTCATATCATATTGCGGGTCATTCATCCATTTTATAGGTTGATACCCCGTAACAGTAGTATTAAAGTCTGGCGCAAGTTGCGGTCCGCTCTCTGTGCTTCCTGTAATTCGTCTGTAACCAGGAATACGTATTGTTTGCGCCAGACGAGGGTCGCGCATTTGCACTTCGCGGAAATAGGAGATGGTGTCATATCCCGGAATATCTGTAAACGGAGTACCGTCCAGCATGAGATAACTGTTCACCAAACGCTTTTCCATACCTGGTTTTCCCTGAGTACGGGAGGTGATGTAAAATTGAAGTCCATGCCTGATGTTTAGCTCAGCGGAATAACGACGACCAAGGATAACCTCCGAAGCCACGGGCTCAAGGCTTAGCTGTGAGAATAAATCCTGATAAGGTCTTTTGCTCGGGCCGTTTGTTCCAGTATATACCGTATATCCACTTGTGTTGATCATTTCTTCGGAGGCCGCAACGCACTCAGAAAGAAAACGGTCAGATCCTTCTAACGCGAACTCTGTATGGTATTTTCGCCAGGTGCCCTCATAGAGGCAGATGCGTGATTTAAGAGCTAAGGCTGTCCATTTTGTGACCCGCTCAACGCTCTTGCCCGCATCTAGTTTAGCAATAGCGAAATTTATATCTGCTAATATGGAATCCATTACCAGCACGCGGGGATCACGGGCTTTGAAAAGGTTTTCCGTATCATTAGTTTCTATCACCTTAGAATACCACGGCACATCGCCAAAGCGCTTGACCTTTTCAAAATAGAATTGGGCTCTGAAGAAGCGTGCTAATCCCAGATATTTATCTCTTACAGCGGCATCCGGAAACTTTGCTACATTTTCGCTATTGATAAAAAAGTTGATGTCCCGAAGGCCCGTCCAGTCCCATCCGCCGCCAGAGGTAGGGACAAGTCTGGTTCCGCTGATCTCCCTGCTGACGGAGGAGAGAACGATATTATCAGCGGTCTCTCCGTATATGTCGGTTCCGCCGGGTAGTAAGGAGTAAAAGTAATTCGTATATGCCTTAAGGTCGTTCTCCGTTTTAAAAAAAGTCTGAGGGGAGATCTTTGCTGTGGGGAAACGTTCCAGAAGGTCGGTGTCGCAACTACTAAAAAATAAGCAAACGATGCAAAGTAGGTATGTTAAGTTAAGATATGTTTTCATTGTATTCTCGGTTTAAAAAGAGACATCAATACCAAAAGAAAGGGTTTTGCTGAATGGATATACTCTGGCATCGGCATTGGCAATAGCTTGTTCCGGGTCAATATATTTTGTATCCAGTTTGCTTAGGGTAAACAAGTTTTCACCACTAACAAAGGCTCTGAACCTGCTAACTTTTATTTTCTTTAGAAATGTCTGTGGTAGGGTATATCCGATGACCAGGTTTTTTAATCTTATGTATGCCAGATCCTGAAGATATCTGTTGTTTGTAGCGCGCAGCTCGTTGTTGGAATTAAGAGCCACATATGCCATAAGCGTTGGAAAATATGCATTGGGATTTTCCGGGGTCCATATTTTTGATTCAAAATCCTTGGGAAGGAAAGAGAAATAAGGGCGTGAGTAGGGACCCCAGAAGCGATCGGCATTACTTCCCGGATACCATTGACGTTTACCAATGCCCTGAAAAAATGCTGACACGTCGAAGTTGTTCCAGTTTGCACTCATATTAAATCCGAACGCGTAGCGAGGCGAAGTATTTCCGATACGTTTTTGGTCACCGGGGTTATCCAATGTGTTGGTACCCGCACTAATCTTTCCGTCGCCGTCCAGATCTACCCAGCGCAGGTCACCAGCTCTGATGGGAATATTGTTGTCTGTTCTCACTTTGTTGAGCCATGTTTGATCTACAGGATAGGTTTTCGCTTCAGCGTCAGTTTTAAAGAAGCCGTCCGTGACATACCCCCAGATCTCGCCAAGGCGCTTGCCGACATATAAAGCGGAGGTGAGATTACTGGAGCGCTCCACCTGTGTTATATAAGAGTAACTATCACTGAGGTTTGCACCAACGCTATACCTGAAGGGTTTGCCGGCAAGAGTGAACGTATTATTCCAGTTGACGGACAACTCGAAGCCTTTTGTGCGTAAGCTGGCCACATTTTCCAGAGGCTCTTCTCTTCCAAATACGCTTGGAAGAGGAGTGGAGTTATCGAGCATGTCAGAAGTGTTGCGTATAAACGCGTCGAAGCTGAATGTTAAGCGGTCATTGAAAAAGCCGGCATCTAAACCCGCATTATATGAAACGATTTTCTCCCATGTCAAATCTCCCGATATTGGATTCGGAGAGCGATAATACCCTGCACGTACTCCATCGAGTTCATAGTCCATATTGCCGGATAGTAACGCGAGAACGTAAGGGTAGTTCTCGTCGAAGTTTTCATTGCTGATCAACTGGTTTCCCAAAGATCCAACTGAGACGCGGAGCTTTAAATTACTTACAACATTTTGCAAGGGAGAAAAGAACTCCTCCTTACTCATTAACCACCCTGCAGAAACGGAAGGGAAGAACCCAAAGCGACGACCTCGTGGAAAACGGGATGTTCCGTCGTAGCGTCCGTTAGACTCGAGGAGATATTTGTCCTTGTAGTTGTAGTTAAAGCGATAGAAGTACCCGCGTAGCGCATAAGATGAAGACCCACCGCCAACGGTAGGATCTCCTACGCCCAGATTAAGGTCGTTTAGTTCATCCGAAGTAATATTCTGACGGGCCGCTGTAATTTTCTTTGCCAGGCGCAATTCCTGATTAAAGCCAGCAGTCAGTTTAAAGTTATGATGGCCGAATTGTTTGTCATACTCACCGAAGAGATTTACAACATGCACCTGGTTGAATTGTTGCGATTCTGTAAGCTGATTGGTGCTGTACTTCGTTACAGTAGCGATTTCCCCGGGATACAATGAATATGTTGCGGGTGCTTGCCTGTAAAAGCTCGGATCTGTATACAGACTGTAGCTGTAATTTCCGGTAATAGTAAGACCTTTTAGCGGGGTAAGCACTGCCTCCGAAATGCTAGTGAGTTCATATTTTCTGTTGGTGCCTTTTGTTATGCCGCTTTGGAGCATGGCGAAAATTCCGTCACCAATATCATATTGATTTAATCCTGTGATATACGAAGGACTGCCATCTGGATTTACTGGTGCATATGCTGGAGAAGCATGCACATTAATATGAACGAAATTTGCGTTGGCGCCATTTTCCCTTCCGTAATATTTATAATTCGAGTGATAAAAGTTCAGGTTTTCGGAAACCTTCAACCAGTCCTTCAATTTTGTAGTTACCTTGGTTCTCAATCCATAGGAGGTATACTTATCGGTGTTAACACGCATGATGCCGTCCATGGTTTTCATGTTTCCATTGATCATGTAGCTGACCTTGTCGCCAGATCCGGCAATGTTTAAGTTATGATTTTGGTTAGGCTGCCATTGGGTAAACATATAATCCCACCAATCATAATTTCCATAGTAAACATATTGATCTCTTCCGTTCCTGTTTTGTATGGTGACCCAGGGGCGTTCCGGGTTTTCAGTCTTATCAAATCGCCGGGCTTCCAGCTCCTTGTAGTCTTGTTCTGTATAGCCGGAATATCCTCCCACGTGTGCAAGCGCTCTGTCATTCAATCGCATCCAGTCATAGCCTGTCGTTATGAAATCCGTACTTACCGTAGGCGTATTAAAGCCAAAAGAATTGTTGTAGCGAAGTGTCGGTTTATCGGCGCCGTTTTTTGTGGTGATCAGGATGACTCCAAAAGCACCGCGGGCGCCATATATGGCGGCGGATCCAGCGTCTTTAAGCACCGTAATGGATTGAACTTCTTCCGGACTTAACCGGTCGAGGGTGCCAGGAATACCATCAATGAGCACCAGGGGAGAGGAAGCCACAGCGCTATTTCCATTTATTGAAGATACTCCGCGTACATTCAGGCTGCCCATCGTTCCGGGAGCGCCGCCTCCCATCGTAATATTTAAGTTCGGAATGGCACCTTGCAGTGCATTGGATATGGTAGTAACGGGACGATCGCGGAGTTGTTCGCCATTGATCTGCGCTACCGCACCCGTTAAATTCGCTCGTTTTTGAGTTCCATATCCTACTACGATTACTTCATTCAACTCATATCCGGTAACTTCTTTCATCCTTACGAGTAATGAGTTTGACTCGCCGGGTTTTGCAAGGAAATTATTAACTTCCTCATTTCTAAAGCCGATAAATGAAATGAGTAAGTTATAACGCCTGTCGGCTTCAATTCCATTTATCCTGAAGATACCTCGTTCATTTGAAACTGCTTTATAAATTAGCGTGGTATCGCGCGTGTTTTTAGCAATTACAGTAACTCCAATCAGAGGCGCTGATTTATCATCAGTGACTGTTCCTGTAATTGCGGTTTTCTGCTGTCCAAAGAGGAAAGTTGAGAGCATAAGAAGCCCGCAAGTGGACAGAGTCCATTTGTAAACCTGATTCATTATATGATGTTTATTGATTTCTATGGAAATACCCTAATCCATACCGGGTATCTAATTATTGTTTTTTTCGATCGAATAATGCATTTGATCTCCTTTTGAATTTTTTTTTGTCAGCTTGAGCTGATTCATTTCACAGATAATTTCAAGGGTACGGCTCAGACTATCGTCTTTAAGAATCTGGCCCGTGAAGTACAGTCCTTTTAATTCCTGACGATTAAAATGTACTTCATTGTGATAGGCCTTATTTATGTTTTCAAGCACCTCTTGTATTGGTGTTTGGGCAAATGTAAGGCTGAAGGTTTCAGCGTTTGTATGCTTATTTGTATCTCGTCCGTATCCTTTTTTTGTTGCGAACACAACAGCGGTTTTAGCATGCAGCGATACCTTACATTGCTGACCGGGAAACAAATAGATGTCTTCCATCTCCGGCATAATATTTCTAGAGCGTACAACCACTTTTCCTTCTTTCAAAGTCACCCGGACATGACCGAGCTCTGTGGTTTTAATATAAAACTTTGTACCTAGCGCAGTTGTACTGATGCCGTTGGCGATTACCGTAAATGGCTTCGATTTGTCTTTTTTAACGGCAAAGAGCCCATCGCCACGTAGTATAATATCCCTTTTGTGCTGGTTGAAATCATGCTCATATTCTATCTCTGAGCCCGGCGTTAATGTAACAATCGATCCATCTTTCAGCATGAAGGCGTAATCATGGTTGGTGACGTTTTTGAATACGCTCTTTTGCTTTTGTGCGGCCACTTGCTGAGGAGCGCTGATTATTGCTGCATTATTATAAAGATGAACACCTGAGAATATGAGTCCGGCGAGTGCTGCAGCGGCCACGCTGATGCGTATCAATTTAACGACGGTATTCTTCGGGCGTGTGTTCTCTAAAATGTGCTTTTCCAATTCAAATTTGTGTTGAACAGGTATATTATGCTCGTCGGAACTATTGTTCCATTCCTGTACAGGAAGATATTGTTCCATGAGCTCCGGATGTTCATGAAGATGTTTCAATGCTTCTTCTGCCTCTTCCGGAGAACAGGCATTTGAAAAAAACTTATTTAGAAGCTCTGATTTGTTCATCTCTATGGACATGTTACGTATATAAAATCGTTTCAAGAAGATAAATTCCCTATGGAGGAATAAAAAAAAATTGTTTTAGCTCAGATAGTTGCCAGGGATATGGTTTTCGTGCCTTAACAAGGTTTAAAGCAGGGGCAATCAGACTAGAAGGAGGATAATGAGAAATAGCGAACTTATTAGTTTTTTCATCTGTCGCCCGGCTTGTAATAGATGGTTATCTACTGTTTTTGTCGAAATTCCCAGCATTTCAGCGATTTCTCTATAAGAGTATCCTTCAATGTGCTTCAGCTTAAAAACTTTCCTTCGCATTTCAGGAAGACTGTTTATCGCAGTGTTTAAGGTCTGATTAAGATCGAAATTCATGTATACGGAATTGTCCATAGGGATCTCTGAGGAGAGTTCGTCATTGTTGAACAGACGGCGTTCATGAGCTGATTTACGGAGCCAATCGATATATATGAACCGCGCTTTATTAAATAGCTGAACTTCTATGCTATACTCTTTGCTGAGCTTTTCGCGACCCTCCCAAAGTTTAAGAAAAGTTGCCTGTGTGAGGTCCTTTGCAGCTTCCTCATTGCGGGTTTTATTGTAAAAATAAGCGTATACTTTTTTATGCCATCGAGTAAACACGATCTTCAATGCACTGTGATCTCCCGATTGAAGTAAATCTATAATATCCGTATGCATGAATGAAATGATTTAAAAATCACAAATTTATAGGGCAGAGTGCAAATCGTTGATTAACTAATTGTTAATAAAATATAAATAATTTAATCCTTAGAAAAGGACGATTTGTAGAAGTTTTTGGTGTTAAAAAAAATAGCTAAAATATTATTTTGGCTAAAAATATTAGTATATTTTTGTACACTGAAATATTCGGGATATGCAAGTGAATAAAAAGAGTATTATTTCCAGGCTCCGGCAAGAGATCCTTAATATGGAAGGTTTTAATACTTCATCACCGGAGGAAACTCCGTCGGGTATAAATTTGAGTTCAGTACAGAGCGCTTTTCCAAATAATACTTTTCCTACCGGTTGCATTCATGAGTTTATCAGCCAGCAACCTGAACACACAGCCGCAGCAGCGGGCTTCATTGCCGGTCTGCTCAGGATGCTTGCTTCCGGCAGTGACTATTGCGTTTGGATTAGCTGCACCCGCAGAATATATCCCCCATCATTACAAGTCTATGGTCTGGATCCTTCAAAAGTTATATTTATTGACGTTCCTCTGATGCGCGATTTACTTTGGGTAACCGAGGAAGTATTGAAGTGTCAGGGATTGAAGGTGGTGGTTTGTGAACTCTCTGCTTTAAGTTTCCGGGACTCTCGCCGTTTACAGTTAGCCGTAAAGAAGAGCCATGTTACCGGTCTTATTTTACGTAAAGATGTCAGGCAGTTGACCACCAGTGCCAGTGTCGCTCGCTGGCATATCAAGCCTGCGCCCAGTAAGTTGAGAGGTGGTATGCCTGGGGTGGGGGCTCCGCGCTGGGAAGTAGAGTTGCAGAAGGTACGTAGTGGAAAGCCCGGCAAATGGATAATAGAATGGCAGGGGGGCTTTATTGATGTTGGTAGTAATAAGGGAACGTTGGCAGGGAGAAAATATGCATAAACGGTATGTTTCATTGTGGTTTAGAACGCTATTAGCCGACAGGTTTGCCCGTAAGGAACCTCTCCTGAAAGGGCTGGCTTACGTATTTGTAGAAACAGAACGGGGGAAGAAGCTTATTAGGGCATGTTCCGCGAAAGCCATAGCGATAGGAATAAGGGAGGGCATGACGCTTGCCGATGCTTTGATTTTTATTGCGGAGCTCCGCGTATTCGATTATGAAGAAGCTGTAATAGGGCAGTTACTTAATTCAATCGGGGAGTGGTGTATCCGGTACTCTCCGGCAGTAAGCATTGATTACCCTGATGGATTGATATTGGATGTTAGTGGCTGCACTCATCTGCGTGGAGGTGAACAGAATTATCTTCATGATCTTACCTCGCGATTAAGAACTATTGGGTATGATGTACAGGGAGCTATGGCAGATACGATAGGTTGTGCCTGGGCGATAGCACGTTATGGAACCGCTGATCTTATTGTTAAAAGTGGTGGCCAGTATGATGCGTTGTTGCCCTTGCCTGCTACTGCATTAAGATTATCGGCTATGCAAGTTGACAAATTGAAAGCTTTGGGCTTACATCAGATATCGGCTTTTATTGATATGCCTAAGGCTATGTTACGAAGGCGTTTTGGGAAGGATATGGTGTTAAGGATATTGCAGGCTACAGGAGAGGAGCACGAGTTTCTGAAACCTCTGAGTGAGCCATTTCAATATCAGGAGCGTCTTGAATGCGCTGATCCTGTACGCACCCGTGAGTCAATAGAGTATGCTTTACATCTTATGTTGGACAAGTTGTGCTCCTCTCTGTATCATGATGGGATGGGACTTCGGAAGGCAATCTTCTCGTATTTCCTTACTGATGGTACCAACGAAAATATTACTATAGGCACTTCTGCTGTCAGCTGTAAAGCAAAACATATTTTTAGCTTGTTTATTCCCCTGATCGATATGGTAAAGCCTGGCTCTGGAATTGAACTTTTTGTGCTGGAGGCTCCTGTAGTAGAGATTCTTACGCAAGAGCAGCATCGTCTGTGGGGTGCTGAAGTGCAGGAAAACAAACGCCAGATCCTGGAATTATTAGACCGCATAGAAGGTAAAATAGGAGCGGGTAATATTAATCTTTATATCCCTTCAGCCCATCATTGGCCAGAACGTAATCTTGAGGCAGTGAAGGATCTGAATATTAAATCTGACGATCGCTGGCATCTTCTCGGTCCGCGACCTATGCAACTTTTATCGCTGCCTGAACCAATACAGGCAAGTGCAATTACTCCAGACTACCCTCCTTTTCTATTCATTTATAAAGGAAAAAAGCATGAGATAGCCAAGGCTGACGGGCCGGAGCGCATTGAGCGGGAGTGGTGGCAGGATCAAGGTGAACATCGTGATTATTATATCGTTGAAGATAAAGAAGGAAAGCGATACTGGATCTTTCGTTCGGGGCACTATGAAGCCGGCAAGGCACAGCATTGGTATTTACATGGCTTTTTTGCGTAATGTATACAGAACTACAGGTAACAAGCAACTTTAGCTTTCGTCGTGGAGCAAGTCACCCGGAGGAGTTGATAAATCGCGCTGCTGATTTAGGATACAGGGCTATTGCCATATGCGATCATAATACCATGGCTGGATTGGTGCGCGCGTTCGCTACCGCAAAGGAGCGGCAGATGAAACTTATTCCAGCAGTGAGACTTGATTTGCTTGATGGAGCACCCTTATTAGCATATCCCTCTGATAAACATGCTTATGCTCGCTTGTCAGCACTTCTGACCAAAGGTAATATGCGCGCGGAAAAAGAAAAATGCTATCTCTATAAAGCAGACGTCTATGAACATGCGGAAGGTAGTTTCTTTGCTGTAATACCTCCGATAGCGCTCACTGAGGAGTTCGAGTTTCCCGATGGATTTATGCGCGATATTGAGGAATATAAAAGGCAACTTGGGAACCACCTATTTATTGCCGCAACCAGGTATTATACAGGTAACGATATAAAGCGTATGTTCCTGATTGCAGAAACCGGGATTCCTATGCTTGCTACAAATGATGTGCATTATCATGATGTGCAACGCCGTGAACTTCAGGATGTACTTACCTGCGTGCGTGAGAAATGCAATATTTTTAACATCGGGTATAAGCTTCACCTGAATGCGGAACGGTATCTGAAATCTGTATCAGAAATGCAGCGACTTTTTCTTCAGTATCCGGAGGCTTTATCGAATACTGAAAAACTGGCGACAGCGTGTAACTTCGATTTGAGCTCATTAACCTATGTATATCCTAAGGAAATTAGTCCGGCAGGAAAATCGCCGGAGGAAGAACTGCGCAGGCTTACCTGGGAGGGCGCGCATGGGCATTATGGAACGGAAATTCCAGAGGACATCCGTCAGAAGCTTAACTTTGAGCTCGACTTTATCTGTCGAACAGATAACGCCAGTTACTTTCTTACTGTTGAAGATTATGTTCGCTGGGCACGGGAGCAGGGCATACTATGTCAGGGCCGCGGGTCTGCCGCTAATTCTGTGGTATGCTTTTGCTTAGGCATCACTTCTGTGAATCCTGATAAATTTAACCTGCTCTTTGCGCGGTTTATGTCGGACGAGAGAAATGAACCTCCTGATATTGACGTTGACTTTGAGCACGAACGACGTGAAGAGGTTATTCAATATATTTTCAATAAGTATGGGCATGACCGGGCCGCTATTTTGCCTACTGTTACCGTGTTGCATCGTAAGGGAGCTATTCGTGATGTGGGTCGAGCCATGGGACTTTCTGTTGATACAATCAATAAAATTTCATCGACTATCACAGACCTCGCCGGCGATATTCTGGATGACAAGCAGCTTAGCGAGGCCGGACTGAATCCTGGCGATCCGCACCTCAGGAAAGTTTTGCATTTGACCTCCCAATTAGTAGGTTTTCCCCGGCAACTGGGGCAGCATACCGGAGGATTTATTATTACAGATGGCAAGCTTAGTGATTTATGCCCGGTGTTTCACGCTCGTATGGAAAACCGCCGGAATATTGAATGGAATAAGGATGATATTGATACGCTGGGATTTTTAAAGGTCGATGTATTGGGGCTGGGAATGTTAACCTGTATCAGGAAGGCTTTTGATATGTTAAAAAAATACTACCAACGTGATATGACCCTCGCTTCCGTACCTCAGGATGATCCTAAAGTATACGAAATGGTATCTGCGGCTGACACCTTAGGCGTATTTCAGATTGAAAGCCGTGCTCAGATGTCTATGTTGCCCCGTATGAAACCTGAGAAATTTTATGATCTGGTAATAGAAGTAGCTATTGTGCGCCCCGGGCCTATACAAGGGGATATGGTACATCCTTATCTCCGACGTCGTAATAAGGAAGAGGACGTATCATATCCTTCTGAAGAGATTAAGGCTATTCTTAAACGTACTTTGGGAATTCCCTTGTTTCAGGAACAGGCTATGGAAATAGCTATTGTCGCAGGCGGATTTAGTCCGTCAGAAGCAGATCAGCTACGTAGGAGCATGGCAACGTTTAAGTTTAACGGTAAAATGGAAAGATTCCAGGAAAAGCTGGTAAACGGAATGATTGCACGGGGCTACACTCCGGAGTTCGCTCATCGGATTTTCCGTCAGCTAGAGGGCTTCGGTAGCTACGGATTTCCAGAAAGTCACGCTGTAAGCTTTGCTCTGTTGGTGTATGTGTCATGTTGGCTAAAATGTTATTACCCGGATGTTTTTGCCGCCGCTTTGCTGAATAGTCAGCCCATGGGTTTTTATCAACCCGCGCAAATTATACGCAATGCGCGGGAACACGGTGTAGTGGTGCTTCCTGTAGATGTTAATTATTCTGACTGGGATAATAAGCTGACTTTTTCATCGGGTAAATATGCCCTGCAATTAGGCTTCAGGCAGGTGAAGGGACTGGGGAAAGACGATGCTGAGCTGCTCCTTAAAGGACGTAAAAAAGCGTATGAAAGTGTTGTTGCTCTGAGTAATGTCGGTATATCAATATCAGGACTTGAAACCCTGGCAGGTGCGGATGCGTGTCGTTCGCTTGGCCTCGACCGGCGCAGAGCGCTTTGGGAAATCGCAGCCCTAAGTGAAAAGCCTGTCGGAATATTCTCAGGACAGGCCATAGAAAATTCTGCTGAGCGGCAGATTACGTTGCCATTCATGGATCTCAAAGAACATGTAGTAAGAGATTATTCAGCAACAGGTCTTTCTCTCAAAGAGCATCCCGTTTCCTTTGTTCGTCAACAACTGATGCTCTTTAACGTAATATCCTGCAAAGATCTCGAAGATAAAAAAGATGGAGACCTTATCCGGATAGCGGGACTGGTACTTGTACGTCAACGTCCGGGCACGGCATCTGGCGTTTGTTTCATTACTCTGGAAGATGAAGTAGGGATATGTAATTTAGTAGTGTTTCCGAAGATCTTTGATAAGTATAGGAAAGAAATACAGCAGTCGCGCTTGCTGATGGTGGAAGGGAAGATACAAAAGAATGAGGTGATCCATGTGGTCGTGCAACGATGCTTTAATTATACCTCCCTGTTAGCTTCGCTCATGCCGGCGACAACGTCTCAGGACTCCCCGTTAAACATCTCAGAAAATAACATCGCATCAGCAAATCAACCCAAGGGATTAAAAAAAGAATTAGACGTAAGTTATCTGAATAGAGGGCGTAACTTCAAGTAGCTTTGTTTTGTCGTTTTTACTGATTAGTTTAGTGTCAGCTTGATCGCTTGAATGTTAGGTGTTGAGTGTGCATTTCAGTATGAATTTTCTCGTTCGTAGGTTGTTTTTTCTGTTATTTGCTAACGCTTGCGTCTTTTCCGCGCTTGCGTTGACCCCGCTTGAAAAGGCAGAGGATGATACCGCGCGTATAAATGCCTTAAATGCCAGGGCCCGGCAATATATGGAATCCTTATCTCCTATGTGTCTTAAGCTTGCTGATTCTGCTTATCTGGCTGCACGAAGGAGCGGATACCACAAAGGATTGCGTGACGCTTTAATTGTTCGTTCCAATATGTTCTACCGTACCGGAAATTATGCGCGAGCATTGAAGGAGAATCTTAAGCTCTTGAGTTATAGCTTTAAAACTAAGGACGAGACAGGCCTCGCTCTAGCTTATAACCTTTCAGGGTTAATTTTTCTTGTACGCAACAACCCTGATCTGGCGCTTTCCGACTTGCGAAAATCCGAGTTTTACAACCGTCGCCTAGGCAGTTTATCTCGTTTATCAGCAAATTTCTACAATAAAAGCATGGCTTATGAGAAGAAGAATATGCTTGACAGCGCCCTATCAAATATTGCTTTGAGTTATGATATCGCCGTTAAGGCAAAAAGCAATAATATGCTCACAATGGCAATCAATAAGAAGGGTTCCTATCTGCTCAAATTAGGGCGTATAGACAGCGCCATATCTTGCTTTAATACGGTATTGGAGAATCCCGCATATCAAAATGACTGGGAGGACACCTTTGCTTATGCCGGACTGTCTGAAGCTGCCCTGAAACATAAAAATCTTACGCAAGCCATAAAATATGCAAAAAGCGCTCTTGATGTAGCTACGAAAATCAATGCTCGCTGGGATATTTCCCGAGCTTATGATCTTCTTCAACAGACTTATGCAAAAAAAGGCGATTTTAAAAATGCTTATTTGGCGCTTCGCGCTTCAAAAGCGATGAGTGACAGCATCAGTTCCGCAAGTAAAGAAAAGCAGTTTAATACCCTGCAATTGAAGCAGAAGAATATTGAGAATCAGGTTCTTGAGGAGCAAAATCGTTTGGAGACCGAAAAGCTGAAATATAGTAGAATTATCATCGTCAGCGTTTCGCTTGTGGTGGTGTTATTACTACTTTATACAATTACAGCCATATACGCGCTTGTAAAGAACAAGAGACTCAACAGGCGCCTTGAAAAGTATGCTATAGAAATTACTGGTTTTAATGACGCTATGCGGTCGAAAAACAAAGAGTTAGAGCAGATTAATCAAAGTCAGCAATCCCTCTTGTCTATTATATCACATGACCTGCGCGGCCCCTTAGCATCCATTCTATCTGTTGCTGAGTTATGGCGGAGTGGAGATTTAGAACCAGAGGAAGAAAAGATGATGCTCGATGCCTTCTGTCAGCGCGTGCGTGTTACTCACGAAATGATGGATAATTTATTGATATGGGCAAATCTTCAGGTGAATGGCATAACAACACGGAAAGCTGATATACAGCTGGCTGATCTTGTAACTAAAGTTGTCTCTGTTTATGAAGTGATCGCTACTGATAAAAATATTACCATACATCACCACAAGGGATACCATGGAATTGTAAGTGCCGATCCCGATCAGCTACGTATCATTCTGCAAAACCTTATCTCAAATGCTTTGAAGTTTACACATGATCACGGACAAATTGTTGTGTCGTACAACGCTTTGCAAGGACAGGTACTGCTGGATATTTGTGATTCAGGAGTTGGAATGGATGATGCTAAACTGGCTTCTCTGTTTAAGGTTATCGGGAAAGAGATTTCGTCATATGGCACTCAGTCGGAGAGTGGGTCCGGTATCGGCCTGTCGTTAGTGAAGCGGTTTGCCGACGAGAATCAAATCGAGATTTCTGTACGAAGTACTCCCGGAAAAGGATCTTGCTTTAGTCTTGCCATTCCATATGCCAACGTTTCCATATAGAGTAATGCCCGATAAGGCTTTTATATCACCGTCCTGCAATTAACACACATTAACCGAACCTTGATAGCCGAAAAAGCCAGCGAATTCAATTTTATTTTGTTTGCTAAATCGCTTTTCCTATGTTAATTTAGATGGAAACCTTCGCTTTTACGTTAGTTGCCTTCAGCGTCGGATCATTTAATTAATTATGAAGCTATTCTTTACTCTTTCACTCATCTTCGGTTTCAGCATAGGATATGCACATGCTCAGCAGAAGATTGTCAGCCATGATGCCGTGACCATTATTTGTGATGCGGCCAAAGGAGAAAACCCATATCCTTCAAAGGTGGTGTTTCCGGCAGCTTCAATGCCGGTAAGAAAGGTTGTTATGAATGTGCAGCTCGCCAGTCCCGACAGCCTGCGTACCGCTCATTGGGATTATCTTGACCGCATTATGCTACATCGCAAAGCCACCTCTGATCTGCCTGCAGTCAATATCGAACTGGGACGTATGCTTACCCCTTACGGTAGCGTATTTGATAAGGAGTGGAAATGGTCCTGGCAGACCGATGTTAGCGATTTTGCTCATTTGTTACGCGACAGCGTAGAAATTGTTTATATCCATAGCGGATATGAGAAGCCCGTAGTAGGGTGGAAGCTTAGTATAACATTCCATGTATTTCAAGGACCGCCGGTGGCTCCTTTCATAAAAATGCTGCCCCTGTGGAATGATAAGTTCGCGTATGGCGATCCAAGTAAGCCCTTCAGTAAACTGGTTAAGCCCATCTCTTTCAGTAGTGATGGCGGTGAGTCTTTCGCCAGAATACGTATCCAGCATACCGGACATGGTATGGATAAACCACGCGGCTGCAGTGAGTTCTGCTCACGCTGGCGTAAGATATCCATCGACGGACAGCTCGCTGACCTTCGCGATATGTGGAAAGACTGTGGTGGAAATCCATTATACCCCCAAGGGGGTACATGGGTCTACGATCGGGCATATTGGTGTCCGGGAGAGCTCCAGCGACCCGATATTATTGACGTAGCTCTTAAGGCGGGCAGGCATCAGGTAGCCTTGGAAATGGCTCCTTACACCTCCTCCGGCGAGCCTCAGGCTATGGAAAACATTTCGTCTTATTTGTTTTTGTACGGTAAACCCCTGCATAGGAATGATGTTGCCGTTGAGGCGATCGCTGTGCCGTCTGATAAAAATGAATTTGCACGCGAAAATCCCGCTGGGTTTGGTCCGCGGTTGGTTATTCGGAATTTGGGTTCTCAGCATCTGAAGACACTGCTCATTACCTATGGCACGCGTGGTTTCAAAAAGCATAGCTATAAGTGGAGGGGTGATTTATTGTTCAATCAAACTACTAGCATTAGGCTGCCCGGTAATATTGAGATGCAGGAGGGAGAGAACACCTTTTTTGTAAGGCTCGAGAAACCGAATGGCAATGGCGACGAATGGATGGGAGATAACGAAATGTCCTCATCTTTTATCGCCCCGCCTTTGTTACCGCGAAAGTTTGTTGTAGAATTTCTTACCAATAAACGACCTGCGGATAACAGTCTCTTTGTTCTTAACGCTAAGGACGAGGTTACTTATTTGAGACGGCCTGAAGACCTCCAAGCTGAGACCGTTTATCGTGATACCTTGTCGCTGGGCGCAGGAATACATGAGGTATGTTTGACTGATACCGCGGGAGACGGTCTCGACTTTTGGGCCGAGCCTCAGCGCGGGGCAGGATATGTGCGTTTCTTTGATCTCAATAATCGCCTTATCGGTAGCTTGAAGAGCGATTGTGGTAATGGAGATCGACTAGCCTTCTTCGCTTCAAATGATTTTAAAGACTCAATATCGGCTCAGCGTTATGCTTTCTCAGCATATCCACGGCTTACCGCAGACACCACACGTTTGAGTATCTATGCTAATGCGCCTGCTGATTTTCGAGTGGTGCTGCGTGATGATGAACGTATCTACGAGGAGCACCTGTATAGAGCTGTTAGTCGTGGCTCGTACGTTTATCATCTGAGTAATCTGCCCGAAGGACGCATTATGATGGAGGTATGGCAAGGAGAGCGTCGTGTTTACAGTATACGCCTTCACAAAGCAAAAAATGGTCTGTAGCGAATCGCTATGCAATGCTATTGCAGAAACTTAATAGAGCTACTTCTGTTATCTGTAATATTTTATAATCGTGGAGAAGCAAATTAAAAAGATCGCCCTGATTGGCGGAGGGCCAGCCTCATTATATCTGTTTCAGGAACTGGTAAATGCAGAAGTAAAAATGCTGCATATTGAAATTTTTGAAAGCACAGGAGAACTGGGTAGCGGGATGCCGTACAGTTCGCGGGGAGCACTTCCCGAACATGTTACCAACGTCTCGTCAAATGAAATTCCCGATCTTCCCGAGACGCTCATCGCATGGATGGAAAGTCAGTCCAGCGACTATCTCAACTCCTTTAATATTGAGAAAGACAGCTTGTCGGCATATAAGGTAGTTCCGCGGTTGCTTTTTGGTAAATATCTTAATGAACAATACGAACGATTGATTCGTCAAGCCAAGGCTGCTGGCTGGGTTGTAAACGTGCATCTCAATACACGTATAGATGATATTGATTTCGATAAAGCCGCGGATCTGGTGAACCTGATAATGTCTGACGGCTCCTCGTTAGGTTTTGAGTATGCGGTAATTTGCACCGGGCACATATGGCCCTCGTCTCTGGAAACAAAGTTTAAAGGATGTTTTGATTCGCCCTATCCGCCCGCTAAATTGCAGGTTCATGCTAATTACCCTGTCGCCCTCAAAGGTGCTTCGCTTACGGCCGTAGATGCTATGAGGACGCTCGCCCGTCAGCACGGCACGTTTGTGGGTATCGGAAGCATGATGAGCTATGTTTTGAATGACAATGCTCCTGATTTTCGTATGGTGCTGCACAGCATTCAGGGATTGCTCCCCGCCCTCCGTTTTCATCTTGAGCAATCTAATATCGGGCGCGGCAAATTGTTGGATGAAAAGGAAATCGAAGAACAACGCTCGCTCAATGATGGTTTTTTGCCTCTCGACTATGTTTTTGATAAAGCTTTTAGGATACCGCTACAGAAACATGATTCTGCATTTTTTGAGAATATGAACTTCTCGACGATGGAGGAGTTTGTCGCCCTGGTAATGGAGCGAAGAGAACGTGTTGATCCTTTTAATTTATTGGAAGCGGAATATTCTGAGGCGCAGAAATCAATTAAGCGCAAGAGCTCCATTTATTGGAAAGAGATGTTGGGAACGTTGAGCTTCGTGATGAACTACCCGGCAAAGTATTTCTCTGCGGAAGATATGCTCAGGCTTACAAAGGAGCTTAAACCGCTTATTAGTATTGTTATCGCTTATTTGCCCCAGAGTTCAGCCGATGAAATGCTCGCGCTTTATAAAGCCGGTGTGCTGGAAGTTAAAGCCGTTGATGAGTCGAGCAAAATTGAACCCCAAAAAACGGGTGGGGTGCTCTATAGGTATAACGACAATGAAGTTGTTCATTTCGAAATGTTTGTCGATTGCATTGGGCAGCCGCCCCGCAATTATGAAGATTTCCCTTTTCGCTCGTTATGCGAGCATAAAATAGTAAGCCCCGCTATGGTGAGGTTCAGAAATCCGGAAAATGCGCAAGGGCTCTTAACGGAGCACCCTCAGCAGGTATCGCAAAGTAATCATGCTACCTATCTTAAAGTTCCCGGCCTTAAAATCAATGATAATTTTCAGGTGTTGGACGACTTTGGCGCGTTTAATGAGCGTATCTTTTTGATGGCCGTACCATACATTGCTGGCTACAATCCTGACTACTCCGGACTGGATTTTTGTGAGGAAGCCGCTCACAGAATAGTAAAATCCATGGTTTTGTAGGCTTGGCACGTTCATTGCATACCTCTCACCAAAATCTATCTATTATGAAAACGACAGAAAAAACAGTTGATGTATTAAACGACCTGATTCAAATTAATAATGACCGTATTGCAGGTTTCGAAAAGGTGCTTGCCGATATAGATGACGAAAATGTAGATCTTAAAGCGCTGTTTCAGGAATATTCAGAACAAAGCAGGATGAACTCACAACAGCTTACTGCTTTAGTTGCCCAGATCGATAGCGATTACGAGACCGGCAAAAGCATGGAAGGTACACTGCATCGCGTATGGATTGACGTGAAATCTCTTTTTGGCGGTTCTGATCGCAAGAGTATTTTGCAGGAAGCGGAACGCGGAGAGGACGCAATCAAGAAAGCTTACAATGATGCTTTGAAAGATGGTGATCTCTTAGCCGATCCGGAAATTCTCACAGTAGTGAATCAACAGGCACAGAATATCAAGACAGCGCATGATCGCATCAAAGCGCTACGCGACGCTGCTTAATTATTGCATGTCATTGTTTGAAAAGAGGCTGTATCATAAACCATGATCAGCCTCTTTTTTGTGTAATTTACTCGGGTACCTGATGGAGAAGATTTTCGTACAGACGACTCTCAGAGGGTCATTTCGATTATTGATACAGCCTCTTTTTAGTATCTAAAGCTGTCCCTTTCAATACGAGCCAGCCGGATCGGCCGCCAACACAGTTATTTTTACACCCCCTTACCCCCCCTCTTGCTGTCCTACCTGGTTCGAGTCTGACTCGGAACAGACTCGAGACACGCTCGAGTCGGCATCGACATTTCATCGACATTTCATCGGCATTTCATGGGCATCTCATCGACTATTGCCCATNNTGTCGATGAAATGCCCATGAAATGTCGATGACCAGTGCTGTCTGTTCCGAAGCAGTCTCGAGGCAGACTAGAACCAGGTAGGTAAGAGGGAGTAGCTTTCCATATTACTGTAAAACCGCCCTATAGAATGGCGCTGAAAAATGAATTTTTTCTTCCAGAAACTTATTTACAATAAATCTAAATAAATATATTTGCTAATTAATAGGATCAGGGTAAAGGGCTCTTCATGCTTAGCGGCCAGATTAAGGCTGATGATACAAGCCAGATGAAGGTACAAGCCTTCGTTGAAGCTGAGCTTTAGTAAACCCGCCTATGACGATATAAGGACTTCAGCGTTTTTCAACCATTTGAGTGCATTCAAAATATGTTTACCACACTCTGCTTTTTACAATTAGCAGCATTTCTTTTCTGGCATTTAAGTTCTGATCAGATAAGGCATATGCATCCGCCGGCTTATTTAAGTCTTATAGCGTCTAAGGGACGCTTGTTTCGCGTACTCGGAGGTGTTTTTTTTGCGATTTCAACTTGTGGTCTGATCTGTCTTTTGGGATTGGCGAGCGGAATATTTGCAAGTATTGTTGTCTTGATGTGTGCCGGATGTGTGTCAGTATCGTTGTTTCCTCTTAATGTCTTGAAAGGAAATGTCCTTATAGGAGCTTACGTATCATTTCTGGTTCTGGAATTTATTCTGAATTAATATGCCGGCAAATAAAAAATATCTTACGAAATCTCCCTGGATCAGGTTTTCCCGCATTATGGCCGGTGTTGTAGGTGGCTATATTGTGATGTTGACTTTCCATATGCTGCTAACTCGTGTCCTTCCGCGTGAAAATGTGGTGGCAACGTCTTTCTTTACAGGATATATCTTATGGGCCATATTGTTACTCCAAGCTTTTCTTATTGAAAAGGCCTGGAAAGTATGGCTCTTATACGCAGGTATAAGTATTGTCTTTGCGCTTCCTCAATTTATTTACTAAAATAATGGATAACCGACGGTATAATATATACTTCCATACCCATACTATCAGCGGCATCATCATCTGTGCTCTTTTATATGTAGTTTTCTTTGCCGGATCTTTAGCCTTCTTCAAGGATGATCTTGCAGCCTGGCAAAAAAATAATTCCTATGTTGCGCACCGTCAGGCATTGCGTAAAGATTATAATCTGGTGCTCGATTCCTTATCCAAGCATAAGACGCTTACTGGCAGGGATATCGATTTCCGTATACAGCGTAACGGCGAAGGCGCGTACGTCAATGTCTCTGCTTCTCATGATTCTATTATAAATAAGAAAGCCACTCCTAAGGTGGAGGCCAAGCCCCGGCGGCGGGGACGCCCGGTTACTGATGATTCTGAATATTTTACTTATAACTTTTTCAATGGGAAGACATCAGACTATTATACCGACTATGACATTGGCGAGTTCCTGTATCGTCTGCACTTCCTGGCACAGTTGAATGTCGTTCCCATTCACCTGGGTTTTCCTTTCGGTTATTTAGTGGCCGGTATCGTTGCCTTTTTGTTTCTGTTCGCATTGATCACCGGTCTGATGCTACATTGGGATAAAATGGTATCTAACTTCTTTACGTTCAGACCCTGGAGCAAATGGAAAACCGTTTGGACAGATATACATACAGCGTTGGGTGTTATACAATTTCCATTTCAGTTTATTTTCGCAGTGACAGGGGTTGTTCTAATTGCCAACAGCTTCTTAATGGCTCCTTATACATCATTACTGTATAAGGGAGATAGCGAAAAACTTTATCAGGAGCTGGAATACAATGATTCTTCCAAGTTTGAATATAGTTATAAGCCATTGGCAAAACCTGTTGATGTTAGCTCATTCGTTGCTAATCTTAGCAAGCGGTGGCCTTCCGCCGACATTCATACGGTGCTTATTAAAAACTATATGGATGAGAATATGCACATTATTGTGCAGGCTAAAGCTTTATCCAGCGACAATTTCTCAGGCTCAGGCAAGCTTATTTACCGGGTTCGCGATCAGCGTATCCTGCATGAAGATGTTCCTGCGGAGCACGCCTCCTATGTCGACAAGATAAAAGGTCTGATATATCATTTACATTTCGGCGATTTTGGTGGTCGACCATTAAAAATTGTCTATTTTATTCTTGGGATGATGGGCTGTGTAGTCATCATTTCCGGAATACTTATATGGCTTGTTGCGCGCGACAAAAAGAGTGTTCCAGCTTCGAAAAGAGCCTTCAACTTCTGGACGGCGAATGTGTTTCTGGCGGTAAGCCTTTCAATGTTGCCCGTAACCGCATTTACTATGCTCGCGCTTTTGTTTCTGGAAAATCCCGGTCAGTCTGAAATCTTCCATTGGTACTTTTATTCATGGTTGGTGCTCAGTGTTTATTTCATCGTTCGGAGAAATCTGGCACGTACCAATCGCGAGGTACTGATGCTGTCGACTATTAGCTGCTTTTGCGTTCCGCTTTTTGATGGTGCTATGCGCGGCAACTGGCTTTGGAGTACTTTCTCCAAGGGGCAGTTTGATATTTTGCTTGTAGATGTACTGTTTCTTGCCTTGTCCGGTATCAGCCTTGTTGTACTATACAGAATGGCTGCCAAGAAGGATTATTGGGGCAATAAGAAATCATCCGGAGAAAAAAATATGCAGACCGAAGTGATGTAATAATGCAAAGGCCTGGCATACTTTATAAGTAATGCCAGGCGCTGAATAATAATTTCTCGACCCTAAAGGTCTTACTCAAAATTCCATTTTATAGCCGCTGTCGGAATAGCATAGAAGCCATTGCGGCCGCCAAAGTTGTTGCTCAGCTCTACCTCACCACCTATACTCAGTTTAAATTTGTCGTCTACACCTTTCAGCTTATTCAGGTTTAGCCAGAATTGAGGTTCCGCGAGAAAGATGTAATTGCCATGCGGATTTTTCTCTCTCCAGAAGTCTGCGAAACCAATAAATGTGCATAAGCCGTCTTTCGCAAAATGAGCATACCACGTACCGGTTACCTGAAAGTTGTGCGGCTGATCTGCTTTTTGTATGTATTTGTACATAGCCATTAGCGAAAAACCCTTGCTGAAATTTTTGTTGTTATAGGTGTACGTTGCTCCTCCCAGATAAGCATTTTTATATGAGAAACTGTTGGAGTTTCCTCCGTTGTATTCAACATGTAAAGAGATGGGGGACTTCCAAAATTTCAGCTCTCTGGCGATCTCCCAGTAGCTGGAAGCGACCCCATCGCTGGTATGATCCATGTCGACGAAGAAAAAAGTACTTCCCCATTTATCAGGCCTGAACATTTCCAGGGTCGTCGTCACAACCGGACGGGAGCCGAGGTCTTTGTTATACAGGCCGCTGCCGAAGTCGTAATGTATCTGTAGATTTTGAGCCTGGACCGCGAAGCTGCTAGTGAAGAGTAGTAGTAGAAGTAGCTGTTTTTTCATATTCAATTCTTTGGCATATTTTTACGCGGCAAAGATAAAAGAATTGTAAATTTACTGTGACGAATAGATCCCGTCGATTAATGATCTTCATCAATTTTGTTGTTACCTACAATGAATTGTCCATCATAATAAGCGCCTATGAATAAGTTAAGAATACATTGCTTGCTGCATGAGGATTTCGAAGGGATTGGTTGTATTGCCGATTGGATCTCCCTACATGGTCACGATGTCAGCTTTACTGAATTCTATCAGGATGCCGCTCTTCCGCCGGGTAATAAGGTCGATTTTCTCATTATTATGGGCGGCAGTATGAGTGTTAATGATGAAGCTACGTTGCCATGGCTTGCTGATGAAAAAGTCTTTGTGAAGGCCCTGATTGATGCGAATAAGCCAGTATTGGGTATCTGTCTGGGGGCACAGCTAATCGCGAATGTTCTCGGAGCCTCGGTTTATCCTAATAGTTCTAAAGAAATTGGCTGGCTGCCCGTTGTTCTTTCTGATTTCGCTAAGTCAGGCCCACTGTTTAAGGCTTTCCGGTTTCCTTTAATGTTTTTCAATGGCACGGCGAGACATTCGATCTACCTTCTGGCAGCTCTCTTTTGGCTAGCTCTGAGGCTTGTGTTAATCAGGGTTTTATGGTTAATGATCGGGTGTTGGGCCTACAATTTCATTTTGAGGTGAAAGAGGAAAATGTTAACATGATGCTTACAAGCGGTTCAGATGAACTGATTGAGGATGCTTGGGTTCAGTCCGCAGACACAATAACAGCGGGAGCGAAGAATATTCGACATAGCAACGAACTGATGTTTTTGCTGCTCGACTACCTGGCAGCTGTCAGTTAATGTTGCCTGACAATCGTGCGGAAAGTTAAATTCACGCGAGCTCCGAATATTTGTTTGGTAGGAGGCAATCTGTGCAGCCAATGTTGTTGTGTCGTATCTTTCATAATGAGCAAGCTTCCATGTTCCAGCATCAGAGTGATTCGAGATTTTTCGGTCTTATGCTTAAATAAAAACCTACGCTCAGCTCCGAGACTTAACGATGCAATTGCTCCATTCTTCTTCAGGTCTTTTTCTCCGTCGCTATGCCAGGCCATTCCCTCACTGCCATCATGGTATAAATTCAAAAGACATGAATTGAATTTTTCGCCGCTGATAGCTTCTGTTAAGGTCTTTAATTGCAAAATCGGAGATATCCAGGGTGAAGCGGTTTTAGTGATACCGGAATAGGTGTAGGAGTATGCTTCATCACCATACCAGGCGACTTTACGCTTTGTCTCGATTAAACGGCCAAATATTTTTGCCTGGTCATGTTGCCAGTTAACCTGTTCGAGTAATTCCTGTAAGAGCAGATCCGCCTGACCGTCCGAGAGAATCTTTCCATAGTAGTTTACCGTACCATCTTTTGGAAGCAGATTTATCTGTTGTGTCTGTTGCATATTAAATGATCTCCGTACCTCTTTTTGCCATTTCCCAACCTATCATTGCCGTCTTCCTGGCTTTTCCCCACATGTAACCACCAAAAACTCCCGATGTTTGAATTACACGATGACAGGGAATAAGAAAGGCTACCGGGTTAGATCCTATGGCTGTGCCCACGGCTCTGCTAGCTCCGGGTTGACCGATGGATTGGGCTATCGCGCCATAGCTGCTGAGCTTTCCCATTGGGATTTGGAGAAGAGCCTCCCATACTTTTAGTTGAAAAGGAGTGCCGCGGAGATGTAAGCGTAACTGGGGATGTGCGGTCCAATCGTCCTCAAAAAACTGTCGGGCCTGTATATGAAAGATATCTGTATCTTCTGCGAAACTGGCTGCCGGATATCTTTCTTTCAGTTTTTCAAAGGCCATTTCCTGATCCTCCTCAAAGGCCATATGACAAATTCCTCGTTCTGTAGAGGCGGTAATTACCTGACCAAAGGGACTGTCGGTAAAGCTGAAGCGGATATTCAAATTTTTACCTGCATCGCGAAAATTTCCGGGACTCATGCCTTCGATCTTTATAAAGAGATCATGTAATCTGCCCGTTCCCGAAAGTCCCGTTTCATAGGCCGCGTCAAACAAATTCATCTGCTGATTTCGCAACAGTGATTTTGCATGATTGGCACTCACATAGTGCAGGAACTGCTTTGGGCTAACGCCCGCCCAGGCACTAAAGACTTTTTGGAAATGGAGCGGGCTCAAGCCGGCTATCTCCGCAATTTTCTCCAGATCCGGCTGCGATCTGAAGTTCTCAGCAATGTAAGCGATCGCTTTTGATACAAGCTGATATTGCGCATTCTGATGTATGAGATCTTTTTCTGTAGACATTAACACAAATATCAGAAATCGTAAGCTCGCATGAAACCCGATTCCTGTGTTTGTCATTCTTCCTGATGCTTTTAGGCTCTGGCGTGTTGAGCTGTTAAATGTTACCTTTGCAGGAATATGAATATAACCGATCTTATTATCAAAGATAAAGAGCATATTCCTTTGGAAGAGGTGTTCCTTGAGGATTCGGCGAGAAGCGAAGTCGAACAGTTGATAAAAGAACACTACTATCTTGATGAACTGAAGTCTTATGGCTTGCCCGTTAATAATAAGGTGCTCCTGCACGGCGACTCTGGATGCGGTAAAACAACTACCGCAAAGGCAATTGCCGCAGCGCTAGGTAAACCCTTGCTGATTCTTAATGTGAGTAATATCGTTAACGCCCGTATTGGCGAAACTTCACAGAATATTCGTATGCTGTTTGACAAGGCCGCACGTGATAAAGCGGTGTTGTTTCTTGATGAGTTTGACCAGATCGGCGTGATGCGCAGCACCGATGATAAGGATGTTGGCGAAATGCGTCGTTTGGTAAACAGCCTTATCCAATTGATTGATTATTTCTCGGAGAACGCTCTTTTAATATGCGCCACAAACCATATAGACATGCTTGACACTGCGCTCGTGCGCAGATTTCAACTGCGGCTTAGCTTCAGGAATCCGGATGCTTCTGTGTTGGACAATTATTATGATAGCTTGCTTGCTGTGTTCCCTGATCGCCTTAGATCTATCACCCGACGCTATGGGGTTTCTTTTGCGGAAGCTAAAGATTACGCGCTGACGATAATCAAGGCGAATGTAATCGCTGAACTCGAATGCCGGCAAGTGATCGGAGAGCAGCATTCTCAGACAAGCTGAACATGTTGCTTTTTTACTTTCCTGATCATCTCCCTTAGCTTCGTTGTGCTCATTTTTCTCGTGTAATTGCTGCCTTGGTAATCAGAAATTTTCATGTTGAAATAAGTGAAACTATTGCGTCACTTACAGGTTTAGAATAAAAGAGAGCCAGGTGCTTTTCTGTTGATTTCTAAAGAATTGTGGTTGTTAAATAGCGTAACGTTGTGGAATCTTTGAGTATTAAAGAACAGATCAAATCCCTGATCGAAGAGCACCTTCCCGGAGAATACGACCTGAAAATTTATATGAATCATTTAGTGGTGACACTTCCCGATGAGAATTTCCAGCAATTGGTCAGTCGTGCAAAAAAGGCTATCCATGAGCTCATCGAGGAAAAATGTCCTGGTCGTAAGGAAAAAATTCTTATTGACTTTAGAAGTGAGCTTTATGAAGACAGTCTCATGATTGAAAAATAATGCTGTTGGGGCAGAAGTAGACTTAACCTTTCATTTATCACTTGTACGTATCGTTCATGTATTGCATTTTATGTGGAAATTTTAGGAAATAAAAAAAGCTCCCGATGGGCGGAAGCTCAAACTAACCAATTATAAACCTAAATTATATGAAAGGAGCTGTAAGTGGAGGACTCGAACCTCTAATAGATCTATGATCTAAACCACCTTGATTGCGTAATACTTTATTACCGCTTACAGATATCTTTTTTCTAAGAACTTGTTGAGACAAAGGTAAGGCAAAAAAATATTCTTTGCAAATGTTACAATGATAAAAGTGCTAAATTGTTAAATCGATAAAAATGAAAAGCTTTTTAATCTTATTGAATATTGCTCTTGCATGATAATATTGTACATTATCAGGATATTGTATCATGGTTGCTAAGATGACAAACTCCTGAAATTACGCCCCTTATTTTGTTGTTAATGTGTAATATTTATGTTTCGTAAACGATTTCGAGTGTGGGATTTTCGGATAAGGAAAATCTGTTTAAAGATTTTTGAAATAAAAAACACTCCCCGAAAGATAAATTCGAAGAGTGTTTTGATAAGTTTGTATATTGTTGATTTTTTGTAAATTACAATTAGTGATTGAAGAAAAATGCACTAATTTCCCTTATTCATCAGTTTAGCTACATATTTTCCAATAATATCGAACTCCAGATTTACACTGCTACCCTCTGTAATTGTTTTGAAGTTAGTATGTTCGTGGGTGTAGGGGATAATGGCGACCGAAAATTCACCATCCTGTGAATTTACCACAGTGAGGCTTACGCCATTTACCGTTATTGACCCTTTCTCGACGGTTATATTTCCCAGGTTTGAATCATATTTGAAGGTGTAGAGCCAACTTCCGCTGGTTTCAGTTACTGAAATACATTGACCTTTTTGATCTACGTGTCCCTGAACGATGTGGCCATCAAGTCTGCCATTCATTAACGTGCAACGTTCCAGATTTACCAAATCGCCCGTTTTAAGGCTACCCAGATTGGTCTTGCTCAGCGTTTCAGCTACAGCAGTAACAGTATGTATGTTTCCACTAGTCTTTACAATGGTGAGACATACCCCATTATGAGCAAGAGATTGGTCGATGCGTAAATCCGCGGAAATAGGGGAGCTAACTGAAATATGTAGATTATCTTGTTCTGTGTCAAGTTTTTCAACAATGCCAATGGTTTCAATGATTCCTGTAAACATAGTGCTAAGGTAGAAAAAAATGCTAAAACGATGTCTTTGCCAAAACTACTGCTTTAAATTTATGTTAATTGAGCAACAGTTGCGTAGGCAATAAGGGATGCCTTAAATGCTCAAATAAATTTAGAATACGTAATTTTGGCATAATATTTATGTTAAAGCAAAACTTACAACAAAAACTACTTCAGAAGCTCTCACCGCAGCAGATTCAGTTTATCAAATTACTTCAGGTGCCCACGGTGGCTCTTGATGCCCGTATTAAGGAAGAACTGGAAGAGAATCCTGCTTTGGAGGATCTGAGTCTTGCTAACCTCAATGAACCCGTAGATCAGTACCCTGATAAAGAACCTGAGGATAACTACGAAGGTGAAGAAGGAGGGGAGGAACACGATGAATTTAATATAGATGATTATCTGCAGGATGATAGCATAAATGATTACGGTTCGAAATACGATCAGAACGGTGATGACGACGATGATAGGAAGGAAATTCCTATTGCGGTACAAAGCTCTTTCTACGAGAACCTGCAGCAACAGCTAGACCTGCTACCCTTATCAGATAAAGACTTTCTTATCGGTCAGCAGGTTATTGGTAGCCTTGATGATGATGGGTACCTGCGCCGCTCTATTAGTTCGCTGATCGATGATATGGCATTTTCTCAAAATATCTTCGCTGAAGAGTCGGAGGTGGAAGAGATGCTCCGGATTATTCAAACTTTTGAACCTGCGGGTGTTGGCGCGCGTGATCTTCAAGAATGTCTGTTAATTCAGCTCCGTAAGAAGGATCTAAGTAACCCATTGATTCTGAAAGCTATCAGGATCGTAGAGTGCCATCTGGAGGAGTTTACCCGTAAACACTACGATAAGCTTGAGCGTATTCTGAACGTTGATTCTGATGAACTTAAGGAGGTCGTTAATGAAATCTTAAAGTTGAATCCTAAACCGGGAGATAGCAGTGAAACAAATGTCAAGCAGCTGCAAGTGATTCCTGATTTTCATATCAGCAATTCTGATGGCACACTTGTATTGACACTGAACGCGCAGAATGCTCCGGAGTTGAAGGTAAGTCGTTCCTACCAGGAGATGTTTGAGCATTACGATAAGACCTCCCAGAAAGATAAGAAGCTTAAGGAGGCCGTACAGTTCGTGAAACAGAAGCTTGATTCGGCAAAGTGGTTTATTGACGCGATAAAGCAGCGTCAGCAGACTTTACTGAAGACTATGAATGCTATTATGCATTATCAATACGAGTACTTCCTTACGGGAGATGAGCGAAATCTCAAGCCTATGATTCTTAAAGATATCGCTGATAAAATTGGAATGGATATCTCAACGGTATCACGGGTTGCCAATTCTAAATATGTGCAAACTGAATTCGGAACTTTTCTACTGAAGTCATTCTTTTCCGAGGCTATTCAGACTGAGAGCGGCGAGGAGGTCTCTAATAAGGAGGTGAAAAAGATTCTTGAAGAGTGCATCTCTCAGGAGGATAAACGCTCGCCATTGGCTGATGAGAAGCTTGCTGACATCCTTAAAGAGAAAGGATACAATATCGCGCGTCGTACTGTAGCGAAATATCGCGAGGCTATGAATATTCCGGTCGCGCGCCTTAGAAAGGAATTGTAATTATCGGGAGTCGCCAGCTGATGCGCGCGTCTCCCGCTTATATAGCCTGGTATTTTTATTTTTTTAATGCCTTAAGGATGTCTGAGGCTGTCTTTTGTCCCGACATATATTTTATAAGGTCACCTGATTTTGAATAAATAAATAAGGCAGGGAATTTCTCTGGTCGGAATTTCTGCACAAATTCGGGCTTGAAGTCCTGAAGTACCGTAATATTAGGTTTGCCGTAGAGGCCCTTTCCATGAATATTTAAAAAGTTGATAATTGCCGTCTTGTTGTCCATAGAAACCAGATAAAATTCTACGTCCTTAAACGAGTTATAGCTTTTGGAAATGCTTTCAATCTCGTGCATACAATGTTCGCAGGTAACATCGAATAGCACAAATATGGAAGTTTTCGTTTTCGTAACCTCCTTTTGGGTGAAAGGGCGCCCATCCATTGTCTGAAATACAAACTCCGGTAGTTTGGGGGCTCCGTAAGACTGAGCCTTTCCTGAAAAAGAAATTAGTGTGATTGCCGCGAATAAAATCGCTGAAAATATTCTTGTAGCTTTCATAACGTTTGGGTCAAAAACAAATATCATCATTAGCACTAAGAAATACGAGGATGACGGCAATTTATTAATCTAAATCCTCTTTACCGTCGTAGGTGATCGATCCTATGTCAACCTTAAAATTTTGCAAGTTTATCTTGAAATGCTGTACCATGAACCTGCCCTGTATTCCGCACTTTTGTATTGTGTGCGGTTGTTGCTGCATTTATGTATAAAGACACTGAAATGAATACCATAATAGAGAGTTTTCCCGTAACGGGACTGAGTTGCGCGTCCTGTGCTGCAAGTGCGCAAAGTATATTAAGAGCTCAGGAAGGAGTGGTGGAGGCTGAAGTTAATTTTGCCAGTGGTTCTGCTAATATCACTTATGATAGTTCAGTAGTAGATGCTGCCGCTTTAAAAAGTGCTGTGCAGTCTGTGGGTTATGATCTTTTGATAGACAAAGTTCAGGGGCAGTCGGTAGATATGCAGGAGGAACTTGCGGAGAAAAATGAGCGATCAAAGCAGCGCCTGATTCTTTCATCCTTATTTACGCTGCCGCTGGTGGTGTTGGCAATGTTTTTTATGCATTTGCCATACGTCAATTTCATTATGTGGGCATTAGCAAGCCCTGTAGTGTTGGTATTTGGGCGGGAGTTCTTTGTGAAAGCATGGATGTTAGCGAAGCATCGCCAGGCAAACATGGATACGCTGGTGGCCACTGGTACCGGCATAGCTTATCTTTTCAGCGTTTTCAATACCGTTTTTCCTGATTTCTGGATAGCTAAGGGGCTGGATGTGCATGTGTATTTTGAGGCGTCGGCAGTGGTGATCTGTTTTATTCTGCTAGGCCGCTATTTGGAAGAAAATGCGAAAGCTGATACCGGTATCGCTTTGCGTAAGTTGATTGGATTACAACCTAATGAGGTGGTGCGACTTGTTGCTGATGGTCGGCAGGAAACTGTGCTGATAAGCAATGTGAAAGTTGGCGATCGCCTGCTGGTAAAACCTGGCGAGAAAATTCCCGTGGATGGACTGGTTGATGAGGGGCAGTCATATGTCGATGAGTCCGCAATCTCCGGCGAAGCGATCGCTGTACTTAAGGATGCCGGAGCAAGAGTGCTGGCAGGAACAATTAATCAGAAGGGAAGCTTTAGTTTTATAGCTTCGAAAGTTGGTGAGGATACCTTGCTGGCTCATATCATCGCTACCGTGCGCCGTGCCCAAGATAGTAAGGCTCCTGTACAACGTTTGGTAGATAAGATTGCAGGTATTTTTGTACCTGTAGTCATAAGTATCGCGGCACTTTGTTTCGTGGTTTGGATGCTCTCGGGCGTAGAGAATGCCTTCTCGCTGGCTTTATTGTCCATGGTTACGGTGTTGGTTATTGCATGTCCCTGTGCTATGGGACTGGCTACGCCCACTGCCATCATGGTTGGCGTAGGTAAAGGGGCTGAGAACGGTATTTTAATCAGGGATGCTGAAAGTTTGGAACGCGCCAGAGCCATCGATGTTGTAGTGCTGGATAAGACGGGTACTATCACAGAAGGGAAACCGCGCGTAATCGATGTAAATATGGCTGAGGATCTGGATTGCCAATCTTATCTGACCTTGTTGAAGAACATTGAACAACGTTCGGAACATCCTTTGGCTGAAGCCTTCGCAGCATTGGATCTCGCTAACTTTGAACAATTGGAGATCAGTTCTTTCGTTGCCGTTCCGGGGGGAGGGATAAGTGCTATGTATAACGGTGAAAGGTATCTGGTTGGAAATATTAAACTGATAGAAACGTATGGTTTTGCCCTGGACCCACGGCAGTCCGCCCTGTTAAATCGTTGGTACGACTTAGCATATACTGTGGTTGCTTTTGCCGGAGAATCGAGAGTATTGGCGTTAGTGGCTATTGCAGATAAGGTGAAAGAAAACTCGGGACAGGCTATTTCCCGTTTAAAGGAAATGGGAATAAAGGTGATCATGTTAACCGGAGACAATGAACATACCGCTGCGGCAATCGCGAGCAAAATGAATATCAGTGAGTTCCGGGCTTCTATGTTGCCTGCTGACAAGGCTAATTATGTGCGTACGTTACAGGAACAAGGTCAAAAGGTCGCTATGATCGGTGATGGAATTAACGACAGTGAGGCCTTGGCTGTGGCTGACCTTAGTATTGCTATGGGACAGGGAGCGGATATAGCGATGGACATAGCTCGTATCACCCTGATCTCTTCGGATTTGGTTCAGGTGCCTAAAGCCTTGCGGTTGTCCTATAAAACGGCATCAGTAATCAGGCAAAATCTTTTCTGGGCTTTTATTTATAATATTATAGGCATTCCCCTGGCTGCCGGATTGTTGTATCCGATCAATGGATTTTTGCTCAATCCCATGATAGCAGGCGCTGCTATGGCTTTGAGTAGCGTTAGTGTGGTTGCCAATAGCCTGCGATTGCGATTCATTAGCCTATGAGGGGTGAAAATAGAAGTGTTTTATCATAAATTAATTAATAAAGATAGTTATGAAGAGTTTTAAGTTTAATACAAATATCAATTGCTCTGGATGTATTGCTGCGGTTGGTCCGGCATTGGATAGTCTGGATGGTGTTAAAAGCTGGCAGGTAGATACCGTTAATCCATCAAAGGTGCTCTCTATCGAAGCGGAAGATCATCTCGACGCTCAGCATATTAAGGATGCGGTGACATCTAAAGGTTTCAATATCAGTGAAGCGTGATCTTCATGCATTGAGCAAGTCGCCCTGTAATCTGCTTTCTATTAAAACACAGTGTGTGTTAATAATATGAATTTTACGCAATAAAAAAGGGGCCGTTTTATGCGGCCCCTAATCAACGAGGGATCTATTTGTAATTAGGTATTGAAAGCAAAGGGACTTTTGTTCTCGCTGCCATTTCGCAAGTTTTGCTCTTGTGAATGAGTGAGTTCCAGAATCCATATCGTTGAGGCACCATAACGAGCATATCAGCCTGAAATTCCTTCATGCCTGTTTCTATTCCCTTGATGATGCTTTGCCCTTCGATGTCTTTATAATCGTGATCTACACCCTCAAGATGCATATCTATATCGTTCATAGGTTCTCCGGCAAGCACAAGTTGTTTTTCTTTTTTTACGGATTCAACATGCAATACCTGCACCTGGGCGTTCAGCATATGGGCGACTTCATTCAGCATTTTTAATGTTTGCAATGAAAAGCGGCAGTTGAGGTCGCAGGCAAAGAGAATACGTTCTATGCTAGTGAACGATACTTCCTTCGGTACTACCAATACCGGAAAGCGGGCATGTCGTATTACCGTTGTGGTGATGTTTCCGAAGAGCTTCTGATCAATGGAATTTCCCCGCATACCCATTACTACCGCGTCGGCCTGATATTTTTCAACCTGAGCGTCGAGCTCAAAGCAAATATCGCCCATGCTACACGCCCAGTCGGTTTCAATTCTATACCTGTTAGCTATCCGACAGGCAAGCTGCTCCAGGCGTGTTTGGTTAGAAGAAAGAAGCTTTTCTACCGCTTCCGAAGGAATAACGGCATTGGCTGCGTGTGCAGGCAGCATATATGAATTATATATAATGACTTTGGCATCAATTACTTTCGCTAACGAGGCCGCATACTCTAAAGCGATGTTTGCGTCCTGAGAGAAGTCGGTGGCTACAATTAATGTTTTCATATCATTTTTGGTTTATTGAAATAAATATAGCTGTTAATATTAACCAGGAAAATGACTTTAAGTGGGCTAAAAAGTGATCTCAGGTAGGTTTTATATGTGCGAATCTCGCCAATGCTGACAATCTACTTTTCGGTTAAAGGGGGTGGGTTAATTTATAGTTAAACACAGGGATCACCCCGAGGCATTCTCTTGCGTTTTTCGTAATAATAGGTAGGATTCGGTGCTGAATTTAGGGTTTAGGAGGCTGTTTTTTGACTTTCTGAAATGGCTTTTTCCTTTTGTTTAAAAGTGATATAAACGTCTTTTAAAACGGAAATTTTTTAGTGCAGCTGGCCCGGTCGAGCTCATCTTATTTTAAAGATGTTACAGTTTTAGCTCCCTCTCAATAGCATTGTTACTAAACTGAAGCCGTAGGAAGGATATAGTTCCGGGAACATCTCAGAACTATATCCTGAAAAGATTAGTTGCGCATATTAATGAACTGCAAAGGCTGACCAAAGTCGTTGCCTCTTAGCATCGAGATGACCGACTGCAAGTCATCGATCTTTTTCCCCTGCACTCTTATCTGCTCATCCATAATAGAAGCCTGAACTTTCAGTGCGCTATCCTTAATCGCCTTAACGATTTTTTTAGATGTCTCTTTATCTATGCCTTCCTTAATTTTGATCTCTTTACGTATCATATTTCCGGAGGCGTATTCCTCGCTTCCCATGTCCAGGGCGCCGGGATCAAGATGTTGTTTCATCATTCTTGAAATGATAGAATCCTGAATCGCTTTCATACGCATATCATTTTCCGTGATAACGGTAATCTCGTTCGTTTTCTTGTCGAGCTCTATACTGCTTTTAGAGTCGTGAAAATCATAACGGTTCAATATCTCCTTCTTCGCGTTATTAATGGCGTTATCGAGAGTCTGAGCATCTATTTTGCTTACAATGTCAAAAGAAGGCATGTCTATTTATTTATGTTTATGTTAGCGTATCGCCCCTTTAGGTGAAGCTTCTGGAAGACGATATACTGATGTTTCGTTTATGCTGTCGCTGGCAGTATCACTTGTAGCCTAAAATGCTGTTCACAATCCTGCCGTATCCTTGATGCGAAATTAAGAATTCCTGAATAGAATAAGGCCTGAATCTTTAAACAAAGATGTTTTTAACTTGTATAAAAAGTATCGCAATTATAGAAAATAATCATACTTTAACTTAAATAGGCTGATGTTGATGTTAAAATACCCACGTAAATGTGGTTTTTTTAATATTATGTTAACATTAATATGTAGAGTTTTGCGTCGATCTGTGGTGCCATAAGAAAATTCGAATGTTAATTCAAAAATTACCTTTAATAAATCGAGAGATAAGTTGGCTGCAGTTCAATGAACGGGTGCTACAGGAGGCTGCAGACAAGCGGGTGCCATTAATTGAGCGTCTGCGTTTCCTCGCAATATTTTCTTCAAATCTTGATGAGTTCTATCGCGTCAGGGTAGCGACACTTAGTCGTCTATCGGGGATTAACTCAAAAGCAAAAATTCAGCTGGGGTACAATCCCAAGAAGATCCTTAATGAAATTAAGGAACTGGTAGTGCGGCTTGAGAAGAAGTTTGACGATCTGTACGAGAAGGAAATCATTCCTGAGTTAGCTGAGGAGCGTATCTTCATTATCAATGAGCATCAGCTGAATGTGCAGCGGGGGATGTTCGTTCGAAAGTATTTCAGAGAAAAGCTTTTGTCGAACCTGGTGCCTATCATGTTGGATGAAAACAAGCCTTTTCCTGAGATGCGCGACCGCGCGATATATTTCTTTGTGCGGTTGAGCAAGAAGAATAAATTCAGGTACAGCCTGATGGAAATCCCTACAGATAGTCTGGAACGTTTTATCGTGCTTCCTGAAACTAATGAGCTCAAGTTCGTTACTCTTCTTGACGATATTATCAGGTACTGTCTTGACGATATATATTTTACGTTCGACTTTCCCCAGATTGAAGCATATTCTATTCAGCTAACACGTGATGCGGAGATTGAAATTGACAGGAGCGTTAGCGAGAAGTTCATAGAAACATTAAGCAGAAGCTTGCTTAAGCGCCGTAAGGGCAAGCCGATGCGCTTGTTATATGACAATGCCATGCCGCCGGAGATGCTGCATTATTTAGTGAATAAACTTCAGCTGGATAGTGATAACTTAATCCCCGGCAACCGCTATCACAGCTTTAAGGATTTTATAACGTTTCCGAACGTCGGACGAAGAGAATTGGAGTATCCTAAAATGGAACCTCTGGAAGTTCGACAGCTCGTGCCGGGAAGGAGCATCTTTGCACAGATGGCTAAACGCGACTATCTTATTAACCTCCCGTATCAGTCTTTTGACTACATTATTCACCTTTTACGTGAGGCCGCGATTGATCCCAAGGTGAAAGACATCCATATTACCTTATATCGGTTGGCTCAAAATTCACGGGTTATAAACGCGCTTATAAACGCGTCTAAAAATGGAAAACACGTTCATTGTCTGATAGAGCTTAAAGCTCGTTTTGACGAGCAGAATAACATTTACTGGAGTCGTCGTCTGGAAGAGGAAGGTATCCTGGTGAATTATGGCGTTATCGACTATAAAGTGCATTCTAAGATCTGCCTGATTTCAAGAATGGAAAAGCGTAAAACGGTTTATTATTCGATGTTGGCGACAGGCAACTTCAACGAGAAAACCGCGAAAATCTATTGCGATCATAGCTTGCTGACCACTAATCAGTCCATTGGACGTGAATTGAAGAGATTGTTCCGGGGGCTCGAAAAAAAGGTGTTCTATGGTAATTATAAACATCTTGTGGTATCGCCTCTTGAAACGCGAAAGAAAGTTTATGAGCTGATAGATCGCGAAACGCAGAACTTTAAAGAAGGGAAACCTGCCGGCATTACGCTTAAGATGAACAGCCTGGCCGACGAGGAAATGATAAGGAAACTATATGCCACGAGTCAGGAAGGGGTTCCTATTCAGTTAATAGTTCGCGGTATGTGCTGTCTGATTCCTGGTATTCCTGGTATCAGTGATAACATTAAGGTGATAAGTATCGTCGATCGTTACCTTGAACATGCCCGGATATGGATTTTTCATAACTGTGGCGACGAGAAAATCTTCATGTCTTCAGCCGACTTTATGACACGTAATCTGGATAAGCGATTGGAGGTAGGCTTTCCTATTTACGATGCGGAAATCAAACAAGAAATCAAGGATATGATTGCCTTGCAGTTGAAAGATAATACCAAAGCTCGTATTATCAACCGGCAACATAACAACAGATACGTTAAGGCTGGCAGAGGCAGGAAATACAGGGCTCAGACTGATATATACAATTACTTAAAAGAAAAAAATAAATCTTGAGATACGGAGCTATAGATATTGGTTCAAACGCGGTGCGTTTACTGATAGCAGAGATTGTTCAAAAAAATCATAAGGTAGAGTTTAAGAAAAATACCTTGGTGCGCGTACCCTTGCGACTGGGAGACGACGCCTTTCTTGATAAGTTCATATCAAGTGGTAAGGGCGATGAACTTGTTAAAACGATGACCGCCTTCCGGCAATTAATGGAAGTGTTCAAGGTGGAGGATTATATGGCCTGCGCCACTTCCGCGATGCGTGAAGCGACAAATGGTGCGGAGCTGGTGCAACGCGTACGCACCGAGGCTGGCGTAAACCTTGAAATTGTGGAAGGCCAGAAGGAGGCTAACATCATCTATTCTACCCATATTGCGGAGAATCTCGATATTGATAAAACTTATCTTTACATTGATGTAGGTGGCGGAAGTACAGAGTTGTCGGTTTTTAATGAAGGGAAGGTGCTGGTTTCAAGATCTTTTCCTATCGGCACAGTAAGAATGCTCGATAATGCCGATCGGCCGGAAACCTGGGAGTCTATGCGTGAATGGATTCGCGAACATACTAAAGACTTTAAGCATCTCTTAGGCATAGGTACCGGCGGAAATATAAACAAGCTTTTCCGTATGTCGGAAGAGAAAGATGGCAAGCCGATGTCTATCAATAAGTTAAATGATTTGTATAAGTTTCTTAGCTCACATTCTCTAAAGGAACGTATCAGCTTGCTTGATCTTAACCATGACCGCGCGGATGTAATTATTCCGGCCTGCGAAATATATCTTACCGTGATGAAATGGGCGGGAATACGCAGCATATTTGTGCCTCGTGTTGGCTTGGTCGATGGAATTATTAATACCCTGATAGACAAAAATATTCTCAAGAAAGGACATTAAGCATTATATTGCGCCTTTTTTAAAAGTAGTTTTGACGATTTTAATATTTACCCTCATTCTTCTTGTCGGTGCTTATCTGGCAGGTCTTCTTGGTTCCTTAACGGGATTGGGAGGCGGTGTTGTTATTATTCCGTTGTTAACACTGGTATTTAACGTAGATATCAGGTACGCAATAGGCTGTGCTCTGGTAGCTTCTATTGCTACGTCTTCCGGATCGGCAGCCGCCTATATTAAGGAAGGCATCACCAATATCAGGATCGGCATGTTTCTGGAAATCGGAACAACAACGGGTGCCATTGTCGGTGCGCTGATCGCCGAATTTGTTTCCCCTCATGTTATAGCAATCCTTTTTGGACTCGTATTGCTTTTTTCAGCCGCAATGTCGCTCAGGAAAAAGAATGAAGATGCCGAAACTGAAAGTCGTAGTGCTTTGGCCCGCAAGCTGAAGCTGGACGGATCCTATCCCGCAGGCGGGCAAACGGTGATATATAAAGTACAGAATGTCATCGGTGGATATTCATTAATGACTATTGCCGGTGTGATATCCGGCCTGTTAGGCATTGGCTCGGGAGCTCTGAAAGTACTCGCCATGGATACCGTTATGCGCATTCCTTTCAAGGTTAGCACGACTACGAGTAATTTTATGATCGGTGTTACTGCCGCGGCCAGTGCCGTAGTGTATTTTCAACGAGGATATATTGATCCAGGATTGGCTATGCCTGTGGTAATAGGCGTTCTCGCGGGCGCGTTCACCGGTTCGCGTATTCTGCCGGGAGCCAGTGTTAAAAAGCTGCGTATTTTGTTCAGTATCATTATCAGTTTGCTGGCAATGGAGATGATTTATAATGGCTTAACAGGAAAACTATGAAGAAACTGACGCAACTTTTTAGATCCGATGCTGATGTGGCCATGCTGGTCGCTCGCTTGTTAAGAATAGGAGTTTTCTCTGCCAGCATTATCGCCCTGATAGGAGGGGTGATCTATCTGCTTCACTTTGGCTCGGCACGCCCGGAGTATCATGTATTCAATGGTGCGCCAGAGCAGTACCGCCATTTGCAGGGAATTTTTACCGGGCTCTTATCCTTCGATGGTATGTCAATAATACAATTAGGTATTGTAATACTGCTTGCCACGCCCATTTTGCGCATATTCTTTTCTGCCATCGGATTCGCCGTAGAAAAAGATTATCTATACGTGTTCATCACCTTGCTGGTGTTTTCAGTTATTCTCTTTGGAATGGTAGGAGGGTTGAAGGTATGAGTTCTCAAGCCGCGCCTATTGGTGTTTTCGATTCAGGGTATGGCGGACTTACCGTATTTAAGGAGATTGCCGCCTTGCTTCCTCAGTATGATTATATCTATTTAGGCGATAATGCCCGTGCGCCTTATGGCAGCAGATCATTTGATACCGTATATAAATATACGCGGGAATGCGTCGATAAGCTTTTTGCTATGGGATGTAAGCTGGTAATCCTGGCGTGCAACACTGCGTCAGCCAAAGCACTGCGTTCGATACAGCAAAATGATCTTCCAAAGCGTAACGATTATCGTCGCGTGCTGGGAGTGATCAGACCAACAACGGAAATTATTGGCACACTCAGCGCTACGCGTCAGGTAGGGGTGCTGGCAACTCCCGGAACTGTGGCATCACAGTCTTATGTTATCGAAAGTCTCCGATTCTTTCCTGAATTAAAAGTCTTCCAGCAGGCATGCCCCATCTGGGCAACGCTGGTGGAAAATAATGAACATGAAAACGCTGGCGCGGATTACTTCATAAAGAAAAATGTGGATATGCTGCTGAGTCAATCGCCTGATATAGATACTATCGTACTGGCTTGCACCCATTATCCCCTGATCTATGATCGTATAAAGTCCTTCGTTCCAGAGCATGTTAGTTTAGTATCGCAGGGACCTCTCGTTGCGCAACGGCTAGCTGAATATCTGCAACGGCATCCCGAAATGGAGTCCTTGTGTTCGAAGAATGGAACCCGCAGCTATTTCACTACCGAGTCAAGTGAAAGCTTCGATGAGAAAGCGTCTATCTTTTTAGGATTTCCGGTAACATCAAAGCATATCGAGTGTTAGTGATTGCTACCCGATATACTTCGATGTGCTCTTGTCAACATGCTTTGATGATGAGCATTTAATCCCTTTACATCGGTAGAGCTTGCACTAATTCCTCAGAACGTGATTTTTTCAACCAATTGAACACGTGACGTTCTTTGGATGCGTGGAACGGAAATACCAAAAGTATAAGCGTAAGCACAACTCCAGCGATAATAAGCCAGCCATAAATATCTCTGAGTGCCAATAGCGACGACTGTGTCCTGATACTATTGTCGGCCATTGTTTTACCCCTCATTAGCACTAGCGGATCAATGGCGTCCATGCGACTGCCGAGCATGGTCGCGTAAAATACTTTTCGTATATACAAGATGTTACTAAACAATGTGCCCCAAAAAAGTGGTCCAACAAAGGAGCGTACCATAATAAGAAAGGGGATACAGGACATAAAGCTTTTCTGAGGCACATTCGCTGCCAGATATACCCCTGCCGCTATATAGGAACAGATGATTGCCATACCTCTCAAAATCATCGAGAGGATAAGCCAGTCGGGAGATGCCTGAGGGTGTATGTTGACGAAAATGATGATGTTACTCAGCAAGTAGCATAAGCTGGAAAATGCAAAAATGATGTTGTTATTTTTCGTTCTTCTGAAGTAAAAGAAAGAGATGATGCTCCCCGATAAATAGCCTATAACTGAATAAGTGCTGATTTCTGCAGCTTTCAGGGGATTACCCGGAACAATGATGGATGTAAACGTGGAGGCTAAGTTGCTGCTGCTGTAAAACATTCCAAACAGAAATAAAACGGAAAGCGTAATTATTGATGCTCTTAATTTGAAAGTGGAGAATCTCAGGAACGGTTTGCGCACCCGCACGGTGCGCCCCGAGAAAAGAACCATGAAACATAAAGCGGCTATGAGACTTATGAGAATACCTGGCGAGCGAAACCAATCGAGGGTGAGCCCATAGCAGCAAGCGTAAGCAACAAATAGGAGTCCCGCGGCAAAGAAAATGGCTCCGGGCCAGTCGAACTGATACATCGGAATTCGCCGCTCTTGCTTTTCCGGATGAATGAGACTGACAACTATCAGCAAGTTCATTAAAAGCAGGATATTATCAAAGAGGAAACTCATTTGCCAATGGTAGTTGTGGGCAATGTAAGTCGCAATGAATGCCGACGCAGCCGGCATAACAATGGCCAGAGGATAATATACGCTATACATCTGATAGCGTTCGCCGCGTGGCATCAGCAGGGGCATCATCGCCTCAAGTAACACAATACTCCCGATGATGCGAATAAATCCGATAAGAAACGATGCCATCATGACCGAAGTGGTTACGCTTGATTCTGAGATGATATAGTTCATCACGAGCAGCAGCAGGTGTATTACAATTAGCAGCTGTTTCTTGCTTGCATATTTGGTAATTCTGAATATGAAAGGGATAGAACAGGTCATGCCTGCGTAATAAGCATATCCTGCCATACTTATATCCTCGGCCATACCTGCTTGCCCACCCACTACATAGGGGGAGATCGTGGCGGGCAGGCCGTTTGTGAATGACAGAAAAATACTCATGATAATGAGAATGAAGAGATCCAGTTTTTCTGAAATCCAATGATGGAAGACTCTTGATGCCATAGTATTATATGTTTTTTAGCACAGCATTCATGCCTGCGCGCAGCTGACCTAAAGCGGTTTGGTTATTGTTTTTATCCAGATCGATACGCACAGGAATGCGTTGTTGAATCTTTACAAAGTTTCCTGTAGAGTTGTCGACGGGAACGGCTGAATAGCGGGAACCGGTAGCTTCAGAAATCGCAGTGACGGTTCCTGTGAAGGTTTTTCCGGGGAGGGCATCAATCTCAACCTTTAATTTCTTGCCGATGCTGATATGCTTCATCTGACTTTCAGTGTAGTTGGCGGTAATCCACTTGTCGTCATCCCTAAGGATGCTTACCATGATCTGACCCGCCTGCATGAGTTGTCCTAACTCTATAGTTTTTCTGCCAAGCACACCATCATAGGGAGCGATAATTGTTGTGTAAGAAAGATTCAACTCCGCCAGATGCAGCGCATCTTCAGCTTTACGAAGACTCGCTTCATTAACAGGTAAGCGTTTCGCAGCCTCTTCGCTGCTTAACGTTGATCCTGCTGATTGCGATTGCAAGGCCATGAGTTGTGCTCGTGTCGCTTCCAGATCAGTCTTAATCATATCAAACTGATATTGCGTAACCACATCGGCAGCGAGCAGGTGTTCGTAGCGCTTATAATTCGCTTCCAGATTCTTTAGACGTGCCTTTAGTTCAAGGACTTTCGCGTCCGAAACTTCAATATTATTGTCTGCCAGTTTTACACTTGCGAGGATCATTGAGCGTGAGGCTTGCGCGTCAGCAACAGCGGCCCGCGCTTCGTCAACGCGTAATCGATATTCGGAATCCTCGATAATCGCCAGGGTATCGCCCTTATGTACACGTTGATGCTCCTTAAACCTGATATCTTTAATAAATCCCTGGATACGCACATTCACAGGATTAATGTAAGCGTCAACTTGCGCGTCGTCAGTATAGGCGCTATCGTTAAAATGAAAGAATACGGCTATTCCCCAAAATATAGCGATAAGTAATACAAAGATCGAACTGATATTTACTATTTTAATTCGCTGTTGTCTGGCTGCTTCTTTGTGAAGCTTTTTTGCCACGTTAGTCTCTGGTTTGCCTGATGTTGTTATGTCGTTCATGCTTGATTACTGTTTATTTGTCGTGAGGTAGTGTGTTTAGTTGACCGGTAGCCTTTTGTAGTTGGTACCAACGGAATAAGATGTTTGCCCGGGCATTGTCAAGCTCCAGCTCCGCACTAAGTTTAGCGCTGCTGGCATCAAGCATATCCGTTAAAACCCCGAACTGGTTGTAGTACTTTGCTTCAACGATTTTGTAGTTGCTGTTGGCAAGCTGATAGCTCTTTTCATAAGCCCTGTAGTTATTTTGAGCTTCCTTCCATTTGGTATAAGCTCTGTTAACATCAAGACCTATCCGCTCTTTCACATAATCAGATTCTGAGAGTGTCTTTTTCTGCTCCATTCTTGCCAGATCAACATGCTCCCTGGCATGGTAAAGCGAGGAGATGTTATAGCTTACTTTCAGGCCTGTCTGGAAAAAGTTAAGATAGATGTCCTGCGGGGGAATGGAGTACAGGAAGGGGCGCTGCAGCATTGTTCCCGCATATAAGGATACGGATGGAAACCATTCAGCCCTGGCAATGGCAATGTTTTTTTTCGCCAGCTCTTCACGCGAGTGACTTAATTTCATATCGGGTGCTTCCTCATACGCGGTGCTTAAGCTCTGCTCCCTGTCTAAACTTCGGGTATCTGTCTGAGCAAAGGAAGTATCTATTCGCAGCACCGTATTTTCAGCGATCCCCAGGATCACGCAGAGCTCCCGGTTTAAAATGCTGATATCATTATTTGCCTCGTCTTTCTTCACCTCTAGATTGCTTATTTGAAGCTCACTTCTTATGATGTCATTTTGAGTTACCATGCCCTCTTTGCGTAGCTGGCGTATATTCTTTAAACGCTGTTGAGCAAGTTGTATATTCTCGTTATACACGGTCATATGATTATATAATCGATATAAATCGAAGTATTTCCCTACCAGCAGAAAGCGGATATCTTCTTGCTCCTTCTCGTAATTAACGCTTGCCATATCCTCCAGAAGCGAGGCTTTAGCTATTTTATTTTTTTGCTTGCTGCCCTGATATACTATTTGACTCGCCTCGATGGAGAACTCGTTACTTACATGAGGCATGGATACCGATTCACGATGCCCAAGCTTGTAATCCCATGTTGAAGCATCACTGATATATCCCAGTTGTGCTCCAGCAGCGATTTCCGGAAGCGAGGCAGAGCGCGCAATGTCGGTTTGCTGTTTACTTATTTCGATTTCTTCTTTTGATATCGTCAGCTTCCGGCTATGTCTGTTCGCCAGCTCAAACATTTTTGGGATGCTTAGTTGCATGTTCAGGCTATCAGCCGCAGGAGACGCCTGCACAGCCTGTAGCCCAAGCACCGCCATTAGGACGATGGATGTACGTTTTATCATAGATGTATTCACTTTATATTTTGTAAGACGCGTGACCCTGGGGCTGGTCGGCTTCTAAAATAGTTTGATATTTAACTATAAGGGTATAATGAGTTGATGGAATTTACCTTTTCGATTATTCCGTTGAAACTCTTCCTACTAACTTGTTGAGTATTCGGGTTACCGCGTTGAGATCTTCTTCATCGATCTCTGATAATAGCAGTTCATAGAATTCTTTTTGAATGGGGTGAATGTAGCGCTCGTATAGCTTGCCCTTTTCGGTGAGCCGGATGACATTATTACGCCGATCGTTTGCGTCAGTTGAACGTGTAACAAGATCGCGTTTGCACAGGTTGTCGATAAGAGGAGTGAGGCTTGCTTTGTTTTTTTGAACAGCATTGGCAAGATCTTGTTGATTTGCCTCGCGTTTGTTCCAAAGCACCACCATTACCTGAAACATTTCATAAGTCAGATCGCTCATTTCACTTTTACGAATGCGCTGATGATAAAACTGTTTAATAGCTAAACGCATACCAATTACTGCATCGATAAAGGGGCGCGCATGAGCGGAATCGTGACTAAATTCATCCTCTGTCATAAAGACAAAGGTACGAGAGTTTCAGTAATAGTTAAATGTTTAATTGTTAGAACTGTGTAAGAACTGGTGACTAAATATAAATTTCTCTTAACATTTGGTTTACAGTTAATTATTTTCTTTGATAGGAGTAGGTTTTAAAAGCCGCGGGATCTTTTGCTGGAGAGCGGTGTAAAGAACTTTCAAACCATTAGAAATTTAGTATTATGAATTTGTCAACCATTGAGATTACAGAAAAAGAATATCTGATCAAGTTGAATAAGGAGGATTTCGATCTTTCATTGATCAGTCAGCTATTAAAAAGAATTCAGGCGGAGCGCTTTTTTTCCAAAACATATCTTTCCACAGACATGGAAGATATCAAAAGTAAAAAAGCAGCTGATGAGCTGCCTTTATACTTTGATCATTTAGACGATAAATAGTTATCGTCTAAATCCGCGTGACTGCACCACGGTCTTATCTAATTGTACTAACTGGCCTTGCATCATCTTTATTTGCTCTGCCAGTAGTTTGTTTTTATCAGCTTTCTTAGCCTCCTGCAGATACATGGTAGCTTCGCGCTTATTGCGCTTAGCCATCGCTATCCCTGCGAGACTTAACTTTGCAAGCGCCACATTGTGATCCATGGTCATTCCCAGAGCGAGAGCTCTTTTGAAATACTTCTCGGATTGCATCGGCGCTTTTCTTGATTCTATCAAACCAAGCAGCAAATGATAGTATCCGTGTTGCGCTTGTAGTAATTCTTTCTCGTAGTTTTTAATCTTTCCTAACCAAAGCTCTGATTTGTCCATGTTTTCCTTACGTAGGAACCATTGGGCGATAAGCATTTTTTCGTTAAAGAAGAAAGTGACAGCTACAACCAGAGCAAGCAGAATTCCGAGTATTCCCCAGGCCCAATGCCCGAAAAAGAATAACGCGATAGACCCCGCAAAAATCAGAAATGCTATTACTAACCTTAAAAAGTTCGGCATATTTTTTTTTCTTTGTCAAATGGACTGCAAATATCAATTTATTTTTTGGTAAAGCAATGACCTGCGCGGCCGAAACGCTCATTTTGAAGCTTTTTTCTTCGCGGAGGTACTTGTGAAAAGTCTTATTCCTTAACTCAATAAAATTAAACGGCATGGCATTGCAATTAGAGGATTCGTGGAAAGCATATCTGGAAGAGGAGTTTGCTAAAGATTATATGGTTAACCTGAAAACCTTTTTAGCCAATGAGAAGGCTCAGGGGCATATCATTTATCCTCCGGGCCCCATGATTTTCAATGCCCTTAATCTCTGTTCTTTTGATGATGTAAAGGTCGTGATCATCGGTCAGGATCCTTACCATGGCGAAGGTCAGGCTCATGGTCTTTCCTTCTCTGTGCTTGATGGTATTAAGCCTCCTCCATCCTTACGCAATATCTTCCTGGAGCTCAAAGAAGATATTCCCGGATTTCAGGTGCCCGTCCAAGGCAATCTGTCCGCATGGGCCAGACAGGGAGTGCTTCTCCTCAACGCCACATTGACCGTTAGGAAAGCCGAAGCCGCCTCTCACCACAACAGAGGCTGGGAAGTATTTACCGACAAAATCATCAGCACGCTTAGCGAGCAAAAAAATGGCTTAGTGTTCTTACTTTGGGGGCGGAACGCGCAAATGAAAGAGCAGCTGATAGATAAGTCAAAACATCATATTCTCAAGGCTGCACACCCCTCACCATTCTCAGCGTACAACGGCTTTTTCGGATCTCGCCATTTTTCAAAAACCAACACCCTGCTCCTTGAACAAGGTCTCGATCCTATTGACTGGCAACTGTAAAGAGCTTAATTGGAAAGTAGTCCACTAAACAAGGTTTAAAACTTAAATTATAAGGATAGTTTACTCTCTTTTTGGTTAATTTACTTCTTAACTAATTTGTTATGAGGAATTTAAGTGTGTTATTAGGTGTGGTTAAATAAATTTCACAATTATTAACCTGGCTTGCTTTTACAGAAATGTTGCTGTGTGTCTAACTGCTGTTTTCCCAGGCACCTCTTGTCCGCCCGTGCTCAACATAAACATCCCTCCGCTTAGGCTTTTCTCCGCCCCCGACCAGACGATCCGGGCACCTGCTACCTACCTGATTCGAGTCTGACTCGGGACTGCTTCGGAACAGACAGCACTGGTCATCGACATTTCATGGGCATTTCATCGACANNTGTCGATGAAATGTCGATCACCACTCGAGCGTGTCTCGAGTCTGGTCAGAGTCAGTCTCGAACCAGATGGGGCGCAAGGCTGGAAATGCGAGTGCCGGGTGGACGACCAGAGCAGGCGTAGTCCGGGTGCTTTGAGGTGACATAATGCGACATTGTGGGACATATTCACCTCCCTGCTGACAGGCAAGGTACGCCCTTGTCGGGACGGTTTAGGGAACTGAATATGCAGGTTCTGTTGAGAGAGAATGGAATGAGTGAGGACGAGTTAAGTAGTTGAAGGATATGGTCTTGATTGGCGAAAAAGATTGTTTCATCTTTGTTCTGTCAGCGCTGCGTACCGGTACCCATTGCAGTGTGTCTGACCACTCCGAAGTCGCCGGGAGGGTTCAGGTGGCATGAATTAAATCTCAACGGTTATGGTGGTAATTCCGGAGTACACAAATGCCTGGTCAGAATGGAAGACACTAAGGAAAATGAGTGGATAAATGTGTTTAAATGGGGTTTTAAGGGAATGACTCATCCCATAAAGCACTATCAAAATAAAGGTTGATCGAGTAAAACCCTTAACAAATGGTAGCGTTGATCTGAGAACGGACAGCACTTTGCGCGGCACTGGATATACTGCAAAATTGATCAAAATGATATGTAAAAAGGTAGGCCTATGCTGAATATTGAAAGTACATCCAGCCACAAGGCCGGATACAGATTTGTTTATCATCAGGATATCAAAGCGAACATGATCTGCCAATCCAATTTCTCATATGAGGATACTGCTACAACATCGGGTGCAGTAATAGGATAATCTCAGATTGCTGAATAGTACATTGATATATAAGGTGTTATTTGGTATATTTGCATGAATTTTGGATAAACATTCTTGCAATAAGAGCTGGATCATGGTATAATTACAGAATGGGAAAAGAGATGTCAAAGTTGAATGAATTGAAAAGCCATTTAAAACGGGGGAAAGTTTATCGCCGTAAACATTTAGATCAATGGTCTAAATCGGTCGATCGTGACTTGAAAACTTTGGTCGAAGATGGAACGCTACATAAAGTTGCTCCTGGAATGTATCATTATCCTGAACTTTCTTCATTCGGGCCGACTCCCGCCAGTGAAGAAGAACTGATAAGAAAATACTTAGAAGATAATCGCTTTTTGCTTATGTCGCCAAATCTCTATAACCGATTGGGCGTAGGGACAACACAGCTTTATAATACGCGTATTGTTTATAATAATAAGCGGCATGGTGAAGTAATGTTCGGAAATCGTAGGTTCTTTTTTCAACGTAAACCCCATTTTCCAAGTAAAGTAACACCGGAATACCTTGCGGTTGATTTAGTCAACAATCTTGATAAACTGGCGGAAGATCAACAGGATGTTTTAAAGAGCTTGTCATCTAAGCTTTCGTTATTTGACATGAAAAGTTTAAAGAAGACAATTTCTGCCTATGGTAGCGCGAAGACAAAAAAGATTTTTGCATCCATGCTGTTGGAGGGTGGTTCTCATCATGCCTACTGATTATCTTCACAACCACGAAGACTTTACGGCTCTTTTAAGGATCATAGAAGAGGAAACGGGCATTGCAGCTGGCTTGGTAGAAAAAGATTACTGGATCATGCATGTGCTATACGGATTGAAACTCCAGGGCTTTCAATTTGAACTCAAAGGGGGGACTTCCTTGTCAAAGGGCTACGGTATAATCGATCGATTCTCCGAAGATATCGATATTCATATTAAACCGGACGAAGAGTTTGGTATCAATGAGAATCCTAATAATGCTAAGCCTAAAAACGTTGAAGCCAGGAAAGCATTTTATAATAGCTTGGCGGAAACGATCTCAATCAGCGGGATTACAAGTGTTGAACGAGATACGAATTTCGATGATGAGAGAGCTTATCGTAGCGCCGGAATTCGACTATATTATGATAATGCTGTAGATAAGATTGCCGTCTTAAAAGATGGAATTTTACTGGAAGCAGGATTTGACAGCGTAACACCGAATCGGGAAATTACGATCAGTTCCTGGGCTTATGAAAGAGCTGGACAATCCAATATTGCCGTCATCGACAACCGAGCCGTAGATATAGCCTGTTATCATCCGGGGTATACGTTGGTCGAAAAACTACAAACTATAGCAACCAAATATCGGCAGGAAAGAGAAGGGAAAGGGGATCGACCTAATTTTATGCGCCAGTATTATGATGTTTATTGTCTTTTATCCAATGATGAGGTGCTACAGTTTATCGGAACAGCGGAATATCATGAGCATAAAAAAAGAAGATTTCCGACAGCAGATTTTGAGATTCAAATAGCCGAAAACCAGGCTTTTTTACTTAGTGATACAACGGTCAAAAATGATTATCGAAAGCGGTATCAGGAAACTTCAAGTCTGTACTACAATGGGCAACCAGATTTCGATGTTATTCTTAAAACGATAAGAACTCATTTTAAGAAGCTTTGATTCTCTAAACACCAAAACGTGCAGAATGAGGAAAGCCAGAATTGAGCGTAGAGGAATTAGAGCGTAGCGATAGGGGGGGAATTTTGCGAAGTGGCGTAGGCGTATTAGTATGACGCGAGTCCTGTTTATGGATACGAAAAAGGAGTGGAAAACAGGTGCTTTCCACTCCTTCTATTAAGAGGAATATTGGGGCGCTTTTTTCTTGTTATACCGCGCCTTCTATTTATTCAAACCAGCTCAGCACAACTTCCTTTGCAGGGATGACAATATCAAGCTTTAGCTTTTTACGCATACCTCCAAGGTCGTTAAATACCTTGTTAGGAGCAGCGGCTTTCAATTCTTCAATGGTATTAAAGCCCATCTTACTAAGTACAGGCACCCATTCTGCAGGAACCCCAATGGCAACGAAGTCCTCCACTGATGCTACTTTCTGTTTTTTCTCCGGGCGCATCTGCGGGAAGAATAATACTTCCTGAATGGTGCTTTGGTTCGTCATAAGCATCACCAGACGGTCGATACCTACGCCGAGTCCCGCAGTAGGAGGCATGCCATATTCTAAAGCTCTGAGGAAGTCCTCATCCATGGCCATCGCTTCTTCATCACCACGATCGGCTAATAAGAGCTGATTTTCCAGACGCGCGCGCTGATCAATAGGATCGTTCAGCTCAGAATAAGCATTAGCGATTTCCTTACCATTTACAAACAGCTCAAAGCGCTCCACCAGACCTTCTTTGGTACGGTGTTTCTTTGCGAGTGGCGTCATTTCCACAGGATAGTCAGTAATGAAGGTTGGTTGTATTAAATTAGCTTCGACTTTCTCGCCGAAGATCTCGTCAATAAGCTTACCTTTTCCCATGGAAGCATCAACTTCGATACCGAGGTCGGCGCATACTTTACGGAGTCCTGCTTCATCTAACTCAGAAACATCAATACCTGTATATTTCTTAATAGAGTCGAACATGGTCAGGCGCTCATAAGGACCGGCAAAGTCGATCTGATGTTCAGCTACCGGAACCACTGATTGCCCGTGAATGGTCATAGCGACTTTTTCGAGGCACTGCTCGGTCATTTCCATCATCCATATATAGTCGCGATAGGCAACATAAATCTCTACACTGGTAAACTCCGGATTATGCGTCCTGTCCATTCCTTCATTGCGGAACATTTTACCAAACTCGTATACGCCATCAAAACCTGCGACAATAAGACGCTTCAGATAGAGCTCATTAGCAATACGCAGATATAAAGGCATATCGAGGGTATTGTGGTGCGTTTTGAAGGGACGTGCCGCGGCGCCGCCGTGTACGGCCTGAAGAATAGGGGTTTCCACCTCCATCCATCCATGTGTATCGAAGAATGAGCGCATGGTGTTGATCACCTTCGAACGGTTGATAAAGATCTTCTTTAATTCCGGGTTCACGGTAAGGTCAACGTAGCGCTGACGGTAGCGTAACTCAGGATCGGTAAATCCATCGAAAACATTCCCCTGCTCATCACGCTTAACTACGGGCAGCGGTTTTAAGGACTTGGAAAGAATTACCAGTTCCAAAGCGTGGATAGAAATCTCTCCGGTTTGGGTGGTGAACACATATCCTTTAACACCGATGATATCGCCGATATCAAGCAACTTTTTAAATACGGTATTGTATAAGGTTTTATCTTCTGAAGGGCATATCTCATCCCTTTTTATGTACACCTGGATACGACCGCCCGCATCTTGCAGTTCCACAAAAGAGGCACTGCCCATGATACGGCGAGTCATAATTCTGCCGGCAAAACTGATATTTTTATATGAAGTTTTGTCTCTTTCGTAGTTGGCATTTATATCCTGCGCTGTTACGTTTACCGGAAACGATTCAGCCGGATAAGGCTCTATTCCCAGCTGCCTGAGTTGTTGTAATGACTCCCGGCGTATAATTTCCTGTTCGGACAATCCTATCATGATTATGGTAAAATTTATGAAAAATATGTTTTAAGGCTTCAAAAAGCCTCACGAAAAATTTCATTATCAGAGATAATGAAATTTTTCGCAAATATAAATAAATACAGCGTGTAAGAAGCTTTTTTTAGCTATCAGCCTTCAGCTAAGTTATTAATCCTGCTGCTCTTCGGTATAGAGCAACTCTATATCCGCGGCATATTTCTTCTCAATAACTTTTCGCTTAGCTTTTAACGATGGTGTCATTTCGCCCGCTTCCATGGTGAAGGGCTGGCGTTTGACCTTGAAATTCTTTATGCGTTCAAACTTAGCAAGCTCGTTAGAGTATTTTTTGATGTCGCGTGCCAGCCAGTCAATAATTTCCTTATCGTCAATAAATAAGGAGGATTCATTGAAGAAGCTTTCGGGTAGCTGAAACTGCTCCTGAACACTTTCCCTGGATGGTACAACAATCGCGGTAACGTAGTCCCTTTTATCACCAATGAGGAAAATCTGGTCAATCTTACCACTCTTTAGATAGGTATTCTCCACGGGGGTAGGATAGATGTTCTTACCATAAGAGTTTACAAGGATGTTTTTTATGCGGTCTGTAATTTTAAGATTTCCGCGATAAAACTGACCCACGTCGCCGGTATGGAACCATCCTTCCTTATCAATAACAAGGGCTGTTTCCTCCGGTTTATTCCAGTATCCCTTCATTACACAATGTCCTCTGACGATGATCTCACCTTCCGGCGATTCAAATTCAGGATCAAAGCTCTCATGAGTTTGTACGGTATAGATTTTTTTCGTGTCAGGATCCTGAATACCTACCTCGATACGAGGAATAATGCGGCCTACCGTGCCATACACCTGGCGATTAAATTCCGTGATAGACATGATAGGAGAGGTCTCGGTGAGGCCAAAGCCCTCTAATACTCTGATGTTAAGATTTCCGAAGAACTCACCCACATTCTTAGGCAGGGCAGCTCCTCCGGACAGTAAGGCGCGCAGACGGCCCCCGGTCTTAGCTCTGATTTTGGAGAATACAAGTTTGTCTGCCAGCTTTCGTTGTGCCGACAGCAATGCGCTGGGCTGACGCCCGGATTCTTTCTCCTTTCTGTATTTCTCACCGATGCTGATTGCCCAATTGAAAATACGGGCTTTCATACCTCCGCTTTGTGTCGCCGATTTAGTGGCGCGGTCGTAAATACGTTCCAGCAGGCGTGGCACACAATTCATGAAGGTAGGCTTTACTTCCTCCATATTGCGGGCCAGGAGCTCTAAACTTTGCGAGAAAGCAATTTTACATCCCTTGGCGGCACATATATGATACGTTGCTGTGCGTTCGAACACATGTGATAGCGGAAGGAACGACAGGAAGGTCTCATCGTTGCTTACTACGGGAATCTGCTCAAGCGAAGCAATGACGTTTTCAATAAAATTATGATGACTAAGCATCACACCTTTAGGAATGCCCGTGGTTCCGGAGGTATATATTAATGCCGATAAATCGGAAGGAAGTACAGCCTCGCGGCACGCGGCAATTTGTCGCTGATACTGCGGCAACAGGGCTACTCCTTCGGCGAGCATATCATCGAAAGATATCAGACCCGCATCGGGTTGCTGTCCGTCGGTAATCTTTTCAGGTACCGGAAAGGCTATGATAATACGCTCTAATGAGGCGCAATTATTGGCGATTTTTAATACTTTTCGTAATAGAAAAGGTGTGCCGACCAGCAAACAACGAATTTCGGCATCGTTAATAATATACTCGATCTCGTGTTCAGCAAGTGTGGGATATATTGATACGTTAGCGCAGCCAATTTGCTGTAAGGCCTGATCATAAAAAATATATTCCGGGGAATTGTCAATGATAAAGCCTATACGATCTCCCTTTTTTATGCCATTACATAAAAGGTAGGCCGAAATGGCATCTGCTTTCTGAAGAGTTTCTTTGAATGAGATCTCCTTCCATAAGCCATCTTCTTTATGTATGAGGAAGGTATTCGTTTCAGGATGAATGTTTTTTACCACGTTCCTCAGCAAGTCCGGAACTGTGCTGAATTCACCTTTCAAATTCATTTAAATTGATTTTAACAATGAATATACGTAAAATATCTGTGAAAGCATGCCTACTGCCAGGGATCACCAGCGTCTATTACCCGGTATCTGGCAGTATTTAAGATGATTAAATTTGATCTTGTTCGCTTTCAATAAAAAAAGGGCCTGAAGCCCTTTTGCACAAATATATAAAAATCATTGTAATAAAGTACCCTTGTGGAGATGCTTACACAGAGAAGCTCTCGCCGCAAGCACAGGTTCTGCTGGCGTTAGGATTATGGAAGTTAAAGCCTTTACCTCCAATTCCATCGGTATAATCGAGCTCTGTACCGGCGAGGTATAAGAACGATTTGATGTCTAAGGCGATTCTAATGCCCTTGTCCTCAAAAAACTGATCTCCTTTTTGCTCCTGATTGTCAAAGTCAAGCTTATAGGAAAGGCCGGAACAACCACCGCTTTCCACAGCCACGCGAAGAAAATAGGCACTATCGTAATTTCCTTCTTTTACTAACTCATCAATTCTTCCTTTTGCCTTGTCTGTTATAGTTATCATACTTTCAAACTATTTATTAGTTGTTAAGAGTTCGGTTTATACACTAAACTCCTCGTTCCGTCAATATGTTTTCGCCTGGTCGACAGATATAAAATCTGTCAGAAGGCGTTAATACCGCGCAATTTAATAATTGCTTTTTCGATTTCGTTAATGGCAAAGTCAATTTCTTCTTCGGTGCTGAATTTTCCGAAACTGATACGTACAGAAGAACGTGCTTCGGCCTCGCTTATTCCCATCGCCGCCAAGACATGAGAAATATCATTCGACTCAGAATTGCATGCCGATCCGGTAGATAGAGCAACGTTCTTTAATTCCCTGATCAGCGAACTGTTGTCAATGCCGAGATTTACATTGATGGTTTGGGGGAGACGATGTGTATGTGCCGCGTGAATGACGGTGCCGGGAATATTTAAAAGCGCTTTTTCGATTTTTTCTCGCAGTGCTAATTGGCGTTTTTCCTCGGCGGCCATCTCTGCCATTGCCAGGGAGGCAGCCTTGCCCATGCCCGCTATGGCCGGTACATTGAGCGTCCCAGCCCTGCGCGCGCGCTGTTGCGCGCCACCGTGAATTTGTGCCGCGATACGGACGCGTGGCGAACGCCGCCGAACATATAAAGCACCTACGCCTTTGGGTCCATAAAATTTATGAGCAGAGAGTGCCAAAAGATCAATGCCATCGCGCTCAACATCCACGGATATTTTGCCTACAGCCTGTGTGGCATCACAAAAAAATAGTACCTGATGTTTTCTGGCTATATCTGAGATTTCCTTTACGGGATGTATAAGGCCCGTTTCATTGTTCGCATACATGAGGGAAATTAGAATGGTATCGCTTGATATAGCATCTGTTAAATTAGCTATATCAAGCGTACCATCCTGACTTACCGGGAGGTAAGTCACGCGCGCTCCGCGCATTTCAAGGTATCTGTAGGTGTCGGTAATTGCACTGTGTTCAGTTTTGCATGTAATAATATGATTGCCTTTGGTAGAATAGCTTTCATAAACGCCTTTTATGGCCAGGTTACATGCTTCTGTTGCCCCAGATGTGAATATTATTTCATGCTCTGTTGCATTTAGCAGCTTCGCTACATTATTACGGGAAAGATCTACTGCGGCCTCAGCTATCCAGCCATATTGATGGTTTTTGCTAGAGGCATTGCCGAATTTATTTATGAAGTACGGAATCATAAACTCCAGTACCCGTTCATCCATCGGACTTGTCGCATTATAATCAAGATAAACAGGCTGTTTAATGCCGTCGCTCTTTGTTTCCATGCATTGCAAATGTAACATATTTGATTGAAAAGTATTGTTAAAAGTAATTTTTGTGATATTTTTCTGTGATCGATATCAATATTGATGATGTTGAACCTGCTGTTGCTTTTTATGGTTAAAATAGTGCCGCTTTTTTGAATGTGGAGGTTTCAGTTTTATACCAAATGTTGCTCTCGTTAAAGCTGGTTTTTAATAGCTTCGGGCCTGTGTGTCATGTGCAATCTCTTCAAAATCTTTAAATAAGCCTTCTTCTTTCAGCAAATAAATGCCCAGTTGAATAGTGGATATGCCAGGACTTATGTGATATGAATAATGAAGTTCGTCATGTTTAAAGAACGCGTCAAAGCGCATTAATGATATGGAAGGCTCATTTCTGAATGCCTCAGCAGCCACCGTAAAGTGACTGCTTACAATAAAGAACGACTGCTTTTTTGTAGACATTAGCCGGCAGAGTGTTTCTGTGGCTTCCTGAGCTTCGCCACTGTTGGTACCACGAAACAGCTCGTCTAGAATAACTACCAGCTTTCCGCTTTCAGAAAGAGATCTGCCGATCTTCTTAAGTCTGTTCAATTCCGCTTTAAAGTGGCTCATACCGTTAGATATATCATCGGGGATGTTTATGGTAGTAAACAATCCGTTGAAAACGGTGCTTTGCATGGAAGCGGCTGGTACAGGAAAGCCCAGATGAAAAAAATAGGTCGCTAGCGCTGTTGCTTTCAGATAGGAGGATTTTCCTGCCATATTAGGTCCCGTAATAAACAATAGGTTTGACTTGTCAGGGAAGGAGAAGTCATTCGTTACCGGATTTAGTAGTTGGGGATGGAATAAGCCTGTAATTTCCATCCTGCTATCCTCTGACTGTATTACTTCGGGTAAGCACCATGATTGCTCACGATGGAGAGACGCCAGCGCGTTGTATACTTCTGTGGTATAATAGAAGTCGATGATCTCCATTAGTTCCTCATGTAACTTACGCCTCATTAATATATCAAGCTTGCTTACCCTAAAACAGCTAGCCTTTTTATAGTTGGGATGCGTGCTGATAAGCGGGTGTTTGAGAATAGCTTCCGCTTTTGTAATGCCGTTTAGGATCTCCTCCGGTAAATCGTCAGCCTTTAAGGCGCCCAGGAATGACGATAATTCCTTAAGCAAGCCGATGACTTCCTGCGTGCCCCGATAGATACGATAGTAGTCTTGCTTAGGGAAAAGGCGATATTTCCAATAATCATATAGGGAATCTAAAGCATTAGTCCTTAAGCAGGGCTTTTTGAATTCCATATAGTAATCGACAAAATCCATATGATCCGCTTCCATGGGATGCTCCACCTTCAGCGCGTTGAAAAAGCGAATGCATTGCAGGCGCGACTGAATGCTACATGCATCATCAAAGGGTTTTTCAAGCATTGAAAAAAGCTTTTTCCGTGCACCGGCAGTTTTGCAGCGCTGTTTGATCTTGTGAACGATCAGTGAGTTTTGAGGATCGGCAAGATCAATGTCTTTTAAGGTTTGTCTGTCTGCAAGAAACGCCATGAGTTATAGAGTTTATATTATGCGATGTGTATAAATATACTGAATATCTACCTTACAAGCATCGCTGCCCGGTACTGAAGATTGTGGAAAATAGTGTGTTTGCTAATTATTTCATAGCTGTTAATGCGGTTAATTTCGGGCTAAAAGCTATTTTTGCAAATTAATTTTTTGACACAGGTCTTAGCACAAGTTATGAGTATTTCAAAAACATATACGCCCAAAGAAGCCGAAGAGAAATGGTATCCTTATTGGATGGAGCAAGGTTTTTTCCATTCCGAGCCGGATGACAGGGAACCTTTTACGATTGTAATACCTCCGCCTAACGTCACCGGTGTATTGCATATGGGGCATATGTTGAATAACACTATTCAGGATGTACTCGTGCGACGTGCGCGCATGTTAGGTAAAAATGCATGTTGGGTACCTGGTACAGACCACGCGTCTATTGCTACAGAAGCAAAGGTTGTAGCGATGCTTAAGGAACGTGGCATCGAGAAAAAAGATATTACACGGGATGAATTCCTTAAATACGCATGGGAATGGAAAGAGAAATATGGTGGCATCATTCTTAAGCAGCTGGAGAAGCTAGGCGCCTCATGCGACTGGGAGCGTACGCGCTTTACCATGGATGATGATCTTTCTATAGCTGTGCGCGATACCTTCATCCACCTTTATAATAAAGGTCTTATTTACCGTGGTGTTCGTATGGTAAACTGGGATCCCGCCGGAAAAACCGCTGTGTCTGACGAAGAGGTGATACGTAAGGAAGTTAATCAAAAGCTTTATTATATACGCTATACTATTTCCGGTAGTAGCGACTACCTCATAATCGCAACTACGCGTCCGGAGACGATCATGGCTGACGCTGCAATATGTATCAATCCTAACGATGAACGTTACGCTCATCTGCGAGGTAAAAAGGTATTGGTTCCTCTTGTAAATCGTGAGATTCCTGTCATCGAAGATGAATATGTAGATATGGAGTTCGGTACGGGCTGTCTGAAAGTTACACCGGCTCATGATCTTAACGATTATGAACTGGGACTTAAGCATAAGCTTCCGGTTATCGATATTCTTAATGATGACGGTACGTTAAACGAAAAAGCAGAGATCCTTATTGGCGAGGAGCGTTTTATTGCAAGAAAGAAGATCGCCAAATTGCTTGATGCAGCTGGCGCGCTTGATAAAGTGGAAGATTATAAGTCGCAGATAGGTTTCTCGGAACGTACAGATGCGGCGATAGAGCCTAAGCTTTCTTTGCAATGGTTTTGCAAGATGGAGGATATGGCTAAGCCCGCGCTCGATTATGTGGTTAATGGCGACATAAAGCTTATCCCTGAGAAGTTTATAAACACTTACCGTCATTGGATGGAAAACGTTAAGGACTGGTGCATCAGTAGGCAACTTTGGTGGGGCCAGCGTATTCCTGCATGGTATAATGAGAACGACGAATGGGTAGTTGCTCCGGATGAGACTGCTGCGGCGGCGGCCTTCGCTGACGCTGGCATCAGCTTTACGACGATTCGTCAGGATGAAGATGTGGTAGATACCTGGTTTTCGTCATGGTTATGGCCAATTTCGGTGTTTGATCCTTCTGTTTGCGGGCATCCTGAAAAAGAAGGTAATGCCGACCTTAATTATTATTATCCTACAGATGATCTCGTTACTGCGCCTGAGATTCTCTTCTTCTGGGTTGCGCGTATGATTATGGCGGGTAATGAGTTTAGGAATGCTGTGCCCTTTAAAAACGTGTACCTTACGGGTATTGTTCGTGATAAACTAGGTCGTAAGATGTCTAAGTCATTAGGAAACTCACCTGATCCTATTGATCTTATAAATAAGTATGGTGCTGATGGCGTACGTGTTGGTATGCTGTTATGTTCGCCGGCTGGTAACGATCTCATGTTTGACGAGTCTTACTGTGAACAGGGACGTAATTTCGCTAACAAGATCTGGAATGCCTTCCGCCTTGTTAAAGGATGGGAAGTTCGCGGAGATCTTGATGCTGCTGCCAATGCTGAAAGCGTGAAATGGTTTGCAAGTCGCTTTAACGCGGCGCTGGCGGAGATTGAAGTTTACTTTAAGCAGTATCGTTTGTCTGAAGCGCTGATGGCAATTTATAAGCTGGTATGGGATGATTTCTGCTCCTGGTACCTTGAGATGATCAAGCCGGCTTATCAACAGCCTATTGATCAGGCTACTTTTGATGCTACGCGCGATTTCTTTGGTCAGCTATTACGTTTGCTGCATCCCTTTATGCCGTTCATTACTGAAGATCTTTGGCATGATGAGGTCTTTGGATTGCGCGAAGCCGGCGACTGTTGTATCGTGGCTCCTTATCCACAGGTTGGTAATGCCAACAATGATCTGCTTAAAGATATAGAAGTAGTGAAGCAGGTGATTTCTGAGGTAAGAAACCTTCGCAACGCTAAGCAGATCTCTCCAAAAGAGGCACTGCCCTTAGCTATCAAAATAAACTCGGGTATTGACTATTCGAAATATAGCGCCGTAATCGCTAAGCTGGCTAATATCAGCGAGATTAGTTTTGTTGATGAGAAGCCGGCCTTTGCATATTCATTTATTGCTGGTATTGATGAGTTTTCAATAAGCCTGGAGGGAAATATCGATGCTGAGGCTGAAATTGAGAAGATAAATAAGGAGCTTGAGTATTTGAATGGCTTCCTGCGCGCCGTAGATGCAAAACTTTCTAATCAGCGTTTTGTTGATAATGCGAAAGCTGAAATTGTGGATAATGAACGCCGCAAGAAAGCCGATGCGGAGGCTAAGATCGCTATTCTGACGGAGAGCCTTAGTCGCCTGCAGTAATAATTATCGCCGGACGGAAGTTCTGCTACGGAGTTCCGCCCGGTGTAATCACAACATCCTTAGGTAAATTGGTCATGAAGATTTTCCGTTGGCAGCTATTGCTGTTTTCTTGTTTATTTGCGTGTCAGCCTCCGACGAATAAAACAAAGCACGCGGGGAAAGAGCCCTATGCTGGTCCTCCTGCCGCGCTGCTGGTAAGTTGTGATGGCATCGGCAGGGTAAAGCTAAGCGATAGCTATGCCGATCTTCAGAAGAAATTTCCTAAAGAGGTGCTTGCCTTTCATGATAATAATGTTTCCGGGCAATTTCTAAGTATCAAGGAACGTAGTCCCGAACAACTTAACGTTTATTTTAAGGAGCAGAAACCTCCCTTTGTGCATATAAAAAGGATAGAGACCGCGGCCGATAATGCGCCATATTTAAGTGCCGATAGTCTTCACGTGGGAATGACCTTGCGTGAGCTTGTAAACAAAAATGGGCACATGCCGGTAACCTTTCGGAATGTTTATGCCGTAAAAAATCCCGGTCTTATTCTAAGTTTCAACAATGGTGATCTGCAGAAGGCGCAGGCTTGCCTGAGCCTCCGCATGGATGTTTCAGAAATAGCTACTGTGTACGTCAGGGAACTTAATCAGTTCAAAAAGAAGGACACGCTGCAGTCCTCTGACGATATGCTTAACCGAATAACAACGATTCTTGGGGCCTTCGTAGTGCAAAAAAATAATTAGCGCCATCAAAAGCATGGTATTAGTCGTTTATACATAAAATATCTTATCAACATGAAGCACACACTCTTTACATTAATGACCCTTGCTTGCCTTTTCGGTACGAGTTGCAGCAATAGCGATAAGAAAATCCAATCATTGGATAGTAACCGGGAGGACGACACCGAAATGAACTGCTGGGGCATCGGAAGCATTCAGCTTGACATGGATTTAAGTACGCTGGAGCAGACGGTAGGAAAGGGGGCTTTGAGCATGGATTCCGCGTATGATGAACAGCATCATTTTAAGGGTATGGTAGCGAAAGTGTGGAAAGCCAAGCCTCAGGAAGTTCTTGTCTATTGGCATGAGAAAGCTGCTCCGTTTCAGTCCATTGATTCGTTGGAGATTGTGGCGTCAGACTCTCCGTACAAATTTTTCAACGGCGTAAAGATAGGTACTACCTTAGCGGAATTAGCTGCACTGAATAAGGGGGAGGAGATCACGCTGTCAGCTTTTGATAATAGTCATGCCGCGGGAATCAGGAGTATTGCAGGCAAGAAGCTCAAAGGAGATCTGCCTTGCCTGGGGGCATCCTTTAGTCTGCCGGATACGGTATCTGCCGCCGAGATGCAACAGTTAAATACAAAGCCTTTATTGAGCTCGTCAGATGAGCAGTTGAATCGTCTGGAACCTCGTATTTGTCGCATAAGTATACGCTCCATATAAGATTTCTGTTAGGGTTCGTACAGGGGAAGGTCCTGAAGGAAACTATAGCTGCCGGCAGCAAAGTCTATGCGGCAGAAATAGTGTTCAAGGCCGTTTGTTACTGCCAGTAATGGAATTCTGTGAACGATGTTATATCGGGCGATCTGGTCAAATACTTTCTGGGTGATCTTTACTGAGGGTGCCTTACATTCTATAAGTAGAACTTTCTCTCCTAACGAGTTGTATGCGATGATGTCGGTACGTTTGCTGAGTGTATTCAACTTCATGCCTCCTTCCAGACGCACCAGCGTTTTGGGATATTTCTTCTCCGCAATGATAAATTGTACAAAATGCTGCCTGACCCACTCTTCGGGAGTTAGCACCAGATACTTTTTGCGGATCTCATCGAAAATATAATGACAGCTATCATCCTTTCTGATCTTGAAAGGGTAGGCGGGTAAATTTAGCTGCACAGGATTGAACATTCCGCGAAAGTCGGGATTTCGAAGCATTCGGGCAAATACATTTGAAGCAGCTATGGTTTTTTTGCCGGGTAGCGGGTGCGATGGAGTGATGTTTGTGGGATGCTTAAGATCAAAGAGGGCTCACGACAAGGTATGCTTGTCATGGCCCATCTTCTTACCCAAACTCAGAATTATTGTTTTATCACTTGTATTTCTGCGATAAGCTTAATCTCGTCACTTACCACTACCTGGCCAGCCTCAGTAACAGCGTTCCAGGTGAGGCCAAACTCTTTCCTGCTAATCTTTCCGGTTACCGTAAAGCCCGCCTTAGTTTGACCGTAAGGGTCAACGACGATGCCTCCAAAGTCAACGTTTAGCGTTACTGGCTTCGTTGTTCCTTTTATCGTAAGTTCTGCATTTAGCTTAAACTCATCATCAACGATATCAAAAGCGTCGGCGGTAATACTAATTTGTGGATGTGTTTCAGCGTCAAAGAATTCCGCGGATTTAAGGTGTTCATCGCGCTGCGCGTTATTCGTATCTACGGAGTTTACCTCTGCAGAGAACGTTAATTTGTTTACTTTTTTAAAATCTTCAGCTTCAGTTTCCGCTGTAAGGTCAAATGATTTGAACTGTCCGCTTACGGTGGTAATCATCAGGTGTTTTACCTTGAATTGTACTTCGCTGTGTGTAGGGTCAATTTTCCAAGTCGTTGCCATGATATTTATTTTTAAGTTTTTTTTGTCAACTGTTAAAAGAAGAGCGTCCTTCGCTGATCTGATGTTACAAAGTTAAGAGGGCTGAAAAGCATAATTCTTGATCTGGATTAAGAAATTCAGAAAAAAAACAGACAGAGGCTCCATTTCTCTCCCGCGCAAAATTTATACCTTCGCCATATGAATCCAAAGCTGCTGGAAATGCTCGTAAGTATGAAAATGCCATTCGGAAAGTATAAGGGTACGCTGATCTGTAATCTTCCGGAATCCTACTTAGTATGGTTTAATCAAAAAGGATATCCGGCAGGTAACCTGGGCATTCTCCTGCAAACGATGTATGAGATCCGTCTAAATGGACTGGAGTATCTGCTAGCGCCACTTAAGGGTAAAGGAAAGATGGTTATTCCTAACGCCTCAATACCCCGTCTGGACGACTAAGTTACGCAGCACCCTGCCATTACGATGATCTACATCTGTTCGTTACGCGGGGTCTTTTCCTGAGCTTCCTTCTTCCTTATCCGTTTTTTTATTAACCTCAATATCATTTTCCTTACTGAGGTCTTTGCGTACGTTGTCACTCCGGGAGCGAAGCCTTTTATTAGTCATAGGACTCTCTTTGGGATTTTCGTCGCCTAGTAATACTCCCCAGGGTTTAAACATCTCGGAGCGGTCAAAGATAATTTTCATCACCGCAATGATCGGCATAGACAGGAACATGCCCGAGATCCCCGATATCGCGCCTCCGATCAGTACTCCCACAATAGCTCCCAGAGCATTTATGCGCACCTTGGAACCTACAATTCTTGGCATAAGAATATTGTTATCCAGGAATTGTACGAAGGCGATAGTACATAATACTATGAGCACAGGTGTTAGTGAGGTGGATGAACTTAGTGTCAGTAGTACGCCGATAATATTGCCAATGAGCGCTCCTACATAGGGAATTAAGTTAAGCAAGGCGAAGATGATACCGATAAGCAGCGCGTGCTTAATGCCAAAGATCAATAAAATGCCGCCCAGTAAAATGGTCATGTAGCTGATCTGTATTACCAATCCGAAAAGGTAGCTTTTAATAATATTTTCGGTTTCTGACAAGACATCTTCCACTTTACGGTGGTGCTCTTTTTGAAACCACATGAATATAAACCTTAGTAAGAGATTCTTATAGGTAAGAAACAAGAAGACATAGATGGGTAGTAATCCCAAAAAGATAAAAGCAGAGGATAGAGATCCTGCGGCTCCTCCTAAAATGCCTGCGGCGTAGGTCAGCAGCTTATTGCTTTGTTCATTGATGAAGTTGATCTGTTCGGTGGTAGAAAAATGCGAGATCTTATTTATCCACTTACTTAATGAGTTGAGGTGCATGCTTACATTCTTTTGGATTTCTGGGAAATCCCGGATAAGCTTGGAGAATTGAGATGAGAAAAACCACGCTATTAATCCGACCACGATGATCATGATCAATATGGACACTAATATCGCCAGCGCGTCGGGAAACTTAAGCTTACGGAAAAATCGATAGGGGGGCAGCAGAACAATGCTGATGAAGAACGCCATAATTAATGGCATAATAATGTTACTCCCGATAACCAGTAATAAACCGATAAGAACAAGACCCAGAAGTTCTACGGATCTTCTGACTGTAATTGGTAATTCTCTCATGTGTTATGTTATTGTGAAAGGCGCATGTGCATTTACCTACCAGTAACAAACCTGAATGAAATAAGTTGGGTTAAGACGGAGATTTTTGGTATCGGAAGCCTCGTCCCTGTCTTCCGATACCAATGTAAGGAAAGATATTAGCCAAGGGCTTCATCTGCAGCAACGCGGCTTTCTTTTTCAATGCGGAAGATCATCATCGTAATAAACGCTCCGAGGCATGCAATGAGGGCAAATGCCCAGCGTAGCCCGGCGATCTGTGAGATATACCCTATTAGCGGGGGTAGGATCAGGAAGCCGAAATAGCCTACAGTAGAAATCGAGGCAATGGCCGAGCCTGATGCCATTGCTTTCATGCGTCCGGCAATGCTAAATACCAGGGGTACCACACATGAAACACCGAATCCAGTAAGCATAAAGCCGAGGCCCGCCGTAAGGGGATAGGGCAAAAGTGCAGCCATAAGCAGGCCACAAAAGATCATCGCGCCACTGGCTTTTAATAGGCTATAGATCCCAAATTTGTTTACCATACGGTCGCCGAGAAATCTGCCGCTAGCCATGGCAATCATATAGACTACGTAACCATATGTGGCAACTTCGCGACTGGCATGTACTGATTTTTCAAAGAAAATGCCGCTCCAATCATACATAGTGCCTTCGCAAGCCATGGAGGCGAAAGAGATAAGCCCAAACTTTAATAGTTGTTTGTCAGGAAGAATAAAGCTCTTGCCACCGGCTTTTTGAGAGGGCGGCTGTGGTAGGCAACCAGGCACAGCGATAAGGCAGATAATGATCATCAGGGCTGCTGAAATAGCGAAATGTATGGCAGGGGCGATATTATAGTTTACCATGAGCGAGCCTACGGCGGCGCCCCCGAAGCCGGCAATGCTCCAGATACCGTGGAAAGTGGTAATGATAGACTTGGAATAAAGTGCCTGCACGCCGATCGATTGAGCGTTCAGCGAGATGTTCATAAAATTACGGGAGGATCCAAAGAAGAACAACGCAAGCACCAGCATCCATGGTTGTGCGGAGAGTCCGATCATGGCGAGCATGAGGTTGAACATGATAGCACCTCCAAACATGATGGTCCGGGAGCTGTATTTTTGCAGCAGATATCCTGTGATGGGGAGTGTTAGCATGAGCCCCAGAGGAAGCGCAAAAAGAATACTTCCAAGGGAGGCGTCGCTGAGGTTTAATTTTTGTTGAATAGCGGGGATGCGTGAGGCCCAGCTTGAAAAACTGAATCCTGACACGAAAAAAAATAAGGCCGTAGCGATGCGTGCTCGTCTGGCAGATTCCATGAGTGTTTTATTTTATAAGCCCTGATCGTTTTGTACGTCATGGGAAATGGGAGGAGGTGTCAGTGAAGAATCTTCCGTTGCGCCTCTCTTATCGTAATGGCTTTTCTAATCAGCTAGCTTCTGATTGCTAGGACGGAAAAGCTGGCGCAAGTTACAGAATTCTTATAAAACGGCGTCGAATTATTGAAATGGTACTACGACATGCTCGCCTCGGTAACGGAGTGCTGAAATGTGCCGGAGCAGTTAATTGACATGCTTCAGGCTATTGTCAAGAAGGCTCTATGTATGCAACAAATTGTCTTTATGGAGGTATTATTTATATCTGGGATTGAAAAATTCCATTATGTGTACTTATCGTTTCTGCGAAAGCGGCAAGCGATACAAAACTATTCTTATGAAAAATAAAGTAATTATTGTTACCGGGGCAGCCATGGGATTGGGATTGGCAGCCTCCAAAGTCCTCGCTTTAAAGGGGGCTAAGGTTGTTATGGTAGATTTCAATGACGATGCCTTGGCTAAGGCGGCATCGGAAATTAAGTCCGAAGTGCCAGAGGTTGAGATCTTAACTATTAAGGCTGATGTTTCTAAAGAAGAAGATGTCAAAGCGTATGTAGATCAGAGCGTGCAAAAGTTCGGAAAAATTGATGGTCTGTATAACAACGCGGGCATCGAAGGACGCCAGGCACCTCTTACAGAGTATGATCTGGAAGTATTCCGCAAAGTGGTAGATATTAATATCATGGGTGTTTATTATGGCATGCGCTATGTTATTCCGGTGATGCAAAAGCAACAATACGGGCGCATCGTTAATGTGGCTTCGGTTGGAGGAATCAGAGGTGTTGTAAACCAAACAGCCTATGTGGCATCGAAACATGCCGTTGCGGGAATGACGAAGAATGCTGCTATTGAGTATGGTAAGGATAATATCCTAACGAACGCCATCGCGCCGGGAGCGATCCTTACGCCCATGGTCGCGGAGGCGTTTAAACAGGTAAATCCTTCTAATCCGGCAGATGCGGAGAAAGAGTATGCGCAGCGTAATCCTACTCGTAAGCTTGGAAAGCCTGAGGACGTAGGAAATCTGGTGGCTTTCCTTGTCAGTGAGGAAAATGCTTACGTAAACGGGCAGGTAATTGCCATTGATGGAGGGGAATCAAACCTCTACGGGAACTCATAAATAAATTGAGCGGGCATTTTTCTGATTGAGGATAAATGTCCGCTTAAAATGCCTTATCACACACCTCTCTTTTCTCTGCATATATTGGCTAAATCTCCTGAATCTTCCTATTTTAAGCCCATGATTGATCCCTTAGAACATTATCACACAGATTTAAACACCGCACTTAGTCAGGCGGCCATCTATAAGAAGCTGGCTAACAGGTATTCCTTGTTGCGTCTTGTTTGCTTACTAGGAGGGATAGTGCTCATATGGTACACGTTCAGTCCCGAGCGTGTTCTACTGTTTGAACTGGAATTACTGGGGATTATTCTATTATTCTTCTGGCTTGTAAAGCAACAGTTTAAGCATGAAGAGAAACATGAGTTTTTCAATGCCCTGGCTACGGTTAATCAGAATGAAATAAACGGCATCAACAACGGACAGAATAATTATAGTGATGGTGCTGAATTCGTTAACGAACATCATCCCTATAGTTCTGATCTTGACATCTTTGGAGCGAAGTCTATTTATGCTCTCATAAATCGTTGTTCTTTATTCACCGGTAAGCAGATGCTGGCTAAATGGCTCTCGTCTCCGGCATCGCATACTGAGGTGGTTGATCGTCAGGCAGCCGTGCGGGAGCTCGCTGAGAAGCGGAAGTGGCGTATGGAACTGCAGGCTATGTTGTTTCAAGCCTCAGGTACATCAACAGATGAGGAGATCCGTCGATTGTTTTTATTTTTAGAAGGAGAAGAGCAGACCGACTCCCGCGCCTTAAAGCTGTATCTGCAAGCGCAGAGCATCCTGGTGATTGCTGCCGCGGTGACCTGTATTTTCTGGAAGCCTGCCGCAGTGTTGCTGCTGTTGATCGTGATTGTAAATAGCATACTGGAAGCCCGGCATATAAAGGAGGTAAATGCTCTTAGCCGTTTATTCTCGAAAACAGGTAAGACATTTTCCAAGGTATCTAATGCATTCAAGTCTTTGGAGACAGAGGAATTTTCTTCGTCCCGGTTACGTGATTTACAGGTAGAACTTCGAGGGCGGGATTTCGCGCTTTCGGATAGACTGCGCAAGCTGTCGCGCCTTATCAGCAGTCTTGATACACGTCTGAATTTCTTGATCGGTCCGATCCTTATTTTTTTGTTTGCCTGGGACGTCCGTCAGTTATTATCATTCCGCAAATGGAAGGCCGGGAATAGAGAGCCCCTGATGGATGCTTTTACCGTGATCGCGGAATATGAAGCTTTGATAAGCCTGGCGTCCCTTCATGGAAATTATGCGGAGTACAGCTTTCCTGAGCTTGTTGATGACACTGCATACGTGCTGCAGGCAGAGCACCTGGGGCATCCGCTTATTGACGCGCCAAAGCGTGTGGTTAACGACTATGACCTGGGCGACAATCGAAGGATAGACATTATTACGGGTTCGAATATGGCGGGTAAGAGCACCTTTTTACGTACGCTGGGCGTAAATATTGTGCTGGCGTTATCGGGAACGGTCGTTTGTGCTTCGCGTATGCGCTTGTCTTCCATGCAGGTGTTTAGCTATATGCGCATCAAGGATTCTCTGAACGATAGCATTTCTACATTTAGAGCAGAGCTTATAAGACTGGAAATGTTGTTGACGCATGTGAGAAACGGTGATAAGATTTTCTTCCTTATTGACGAAATGCTACGAGGTACTAATTCCGCCGATAAGTATAAGGGCTCAAAGGCCATTATCGAGTATATGGTAGGGCAGGAAGCGGTGGGAATTGTAGCGACACATGATCTGCAGATTTCAGAGCTTGAAAACGTATATCCCGGGTATGTACGTAATTTTTATTTCGATATTCAGGTGGCTGAGAACGATATGAATTTCGACTACAAGCTTCGCCGCGGAGCCTGCAAAACATTTAACGCGTCAATGCTGCTAAGGCAGCTTGGACTGGAGATCTCCTAAGGCCGGACTGGCAGGCCTCAGGAGATGATTACTTCATCAGAGGCGGAATCCCCGCAGAAACTCCGTCACTGTCATACGCTTTTTACCTTCCATCTGCAGCTCCTGAACATCAATAAAGGCGTCGTTTGTTGCGAAACGCAGATATGTTTTTCCATCGCTGCTTACGCTTCCCGGTGACATCCGGGGAACCTCATTGACGATGGAGGAAGCGAAAATTTTAAGCGTTTTCTCCTGCAGGGTAGTGTAGGCCGCCGGATAAGGACTGAGTCCTCGTATATGGTTATGCACTTCAATGGCAGGCTTGTTCCAGTCGATCTTACAGGTATCTTTAAAGATCTTGGGTGCCATTTTGGGTTCGCGAATTTCACCGTTCGCATTTAACAATTTTTGCTGGGGCGTTCCTTGATGTTCTCCTCTAGCAATGGCCTCAACTGTACGCACAAGGAGCGTTGCGCCAACATTCATTAATTTGTCATGTAAAATGCCTGCGGTATCATCCTCTGCAATAGATACCTCTTCTGAGAAGAGGATGTCGCCAGTATCAATTTCATGCTGTAGCAGGAAGGTGCTCACACCGCTCTTTTGTTCGCCGTTTATTACGGCCCAGTTAATTGGAGCTGCACCGCGATAGTCGGGCAGTAATGAGGCATGTAGATTAATGGTTCCCTTAGGCGGCATGTTCCAGACGATTTCAGGTAGCATGCGGAAGGCTACAACGACCTGCAGGTCGGCATTGAAGGACTTCAGAGCCTCAACAAAATCGGGATCTTTAAGCTTTACCGGTTGCAATACCGGAATGTTCTTCGCCAATGCATATTGCTTTACGGCCGACTCGTGCATCTTTTGCCCTCTGCCGGCGGGTTTGTCGGGTGTGGTAACCACAGCGACGACATTCATTCCCGCATCCAGGAGTGCCGCCAGAGAAGCCACGGCAAAATCGGGCGTTCCCATAAATATAATCTTCATCATTCTTCTCTTTTTAATGTGCAACAGATGGGAACGCTGTCAGACGATGTTCCTTATGGATACAACAGGTACTTCGCACGCATTTTTTTAAAGGCAGCAAGTTCAGGTTCCCAGCTTCGCCTGATCTCATCCTCTGTTTTTCCCGCGATAATTTGCTTTCGTAGTTCGTCCGTTCCCGCGAGCTTGTCAAAATTACCAATCTGCTTGCTTTGTTTAAAATCGAAAAACTTATCCTTTTCATCTGCAGCATTATACAGTTCAAGAAGCCAGCTTAAATTCAGTCGCCCTGATTTTCTGAATATCGAGGTGTCGAAGTTTCGCAGATCAATGCCGTAACAGGTAGCGTTCTGGTATAGAGGTGTTTCAGCCATACCTTTTATCGCGATGGGTTTAAATTCGAAGCTGTATTTTCCAGCGAGATAAGGACTACCTAAGATGGTAAAAGGGAACAGTGTACCACGTCCCTGACTAATATTGGTGCCTTCAAAAAGACATAAAGATGGATATAGTAGGATTGCTTGTTGGGTGTTTAGGTTAGGCGAGGGCTTCACCGGAAGGGTATAGGGGCGGGCGTGATCGTAATTTTTCATATGTATAAGCAGAAGCTTACATTTCACGCCATTCTTCAGCCAACCCTGATCGTTGATCATTCCCGCGTATTCGGCGATGGTCATGCCGTGTACAACCGGCACGGGGTGCATGCCAATAAACGACCGGAACTGTGGCTTCAGCACCGGACCATCAACATAAAAGCCGTTTGGATTAGGGCGATCCATTACAATAAGCGGAATATTGTTTTCAGCACAGGCCTCCATAAGGTAGTGAAGCGATGATATGTACGTATAAAAACGGGCTCCTACGTCCTGGATGTCAAAGATCATGACGTCAACACCACGTAGGTCATCAGGGGTGGGCTTGGAGTGTGAACCATAGAGTGAAATAACGGGGATGCCTGTTTGTGGATCTTTGGCATTGGCAACTTTCGCCCCTGCCTGCGCAGTGCCGCGGAAGCCATGTTCGGGGCCAAATATTTTGACGATATTCACTTTCAACTTCAGCAGACTGTCTACACTATGCTTCTCACCCATGACGGAAGTCTGATTCACCATCATGCCTACCTTTTTCCCTTTTATGAGCGACATATAAGATTTGGTGTCCTCGATGCCCGTAATGATCCTTTCTTGGGCACTTACAAGGGTGGGCGATATGACAAGTATCACGAGCATTAACATTTGCATTAAGCTTGTTTTTTGAGTCGGTTTGTTTTTGCGCGACGATTGCAATATGTTGATCATACTAATATGGTTTTTAAGCATCGATAAAACATCAAAATGTGCATATTTGCTAACAATTATACGGATTTCGTGTTTGCCTGTGCAGGAGTATCGTTGAGAAAATCGCTGTAGATTATATCGGAGCTCGCGTCGCCTCTTACCGAGAGCGAACAAGCCGGAAATTTATGGAGACTTGATTGTAAGTATTTTATGGCATAATCTTCGGAATTTATTTTACACCTCGCATAAACAATATATAGCTTGGATCTTTCGGTATTTATTGCAAGAAGAATCACGTTTCAGTCACAGCGTAAGTTCTCAAAGTTAAGTGTCAGAATAGCCATCATCGGTATTATGCTTAGCGTTTCCGTGATGATTCTCTCGCTGGCAGTTATGCGAGGATTTAAAGGTACCATACGTGAGAAGATACGGGGTTTCTCCGGAGATGTTATCGTCATGAAATATGATTTGAACGCCTCCATGGAGACTTCCGCTTTCTCCATTGGCCCTGATACGCTGAAGCAGTTGACTGCGTTGCCTAACGTGAGCTTTATTCAGCCTTATGCTATTAAGCCCGGTATTATTAATACTAATGAAGAGATTGAGGGAGTTGTGTTGAAAGGAGTAGATAAGAACTACCGATGGGATTACTTTAAGACAATAGTAACAGAGGGCAAGGTTATAAACTTCGCGGATAGCGTTAATGCTGATCGCCAGATCATGATTTCCAAATATCTGGCAAATAGGCTGAAGTTGAAAGTCGGCGATGATTTTCTGATGTACTTTGTTCAGGAGCCTCTGCGTAAGCGTAAGTTTGAGATTTGTGGAATCTTTGATCTCGGCGTAGAGGAAGTCGATAAGAATTATGTTATAGGAAGTCTATCGGTGATACGCCGTCTGAATAATTGGGCAGAGCAGCAAGTAGGAGGCTATGAGATGCGAATCCAGGATTTCAATGCTCTTGATGCTACGGCATCCCAGGTGTATTACGAGTTGCCTCCGAAAACAAAATCATGGTCTGTAAAAGAATATTACCCCGAAATATTCGATTGGTTATCATTGCTTGATATAAATACTCAGGTGATTCTCGCGCTTATGCTTGCGGTAGCCGTGATCAATATGATTTCGGCTCTCCTCATCATGATTCTCGAGAGAACCAACATGATCGGAATTCTTAAGGCGCTGGGTATGCGTAACTGGTCAATACAGCGCGTCTTTTTGCTTAATGCCGCATGGCTTATCGGATTGGGACTGCTTTTGGGGAATGGATTGGCCCTTTCTTTGGGATATTTTCAAACCTACACTCATTTCTTTAAATTGGATCAGGCCTCTTATTATATGTCTTTTGTGCCTGTCGAGCTTAATGTACGCGATATCGCTTTTGTGAACATTGGAACCTTGCTGATCTGCGTATTGGTGCTGGTGATTCCTTCGGCAATTGTATCCCGCATACTACCCGTCAAAGCAATCCAATTTAAATAAAGCACGTTGTCAAAGTGAATATGGTAAGTGCTTAGTTATTAAAGTGTTTTGAAGGTTAGGTGTTTTTTAACAATTGAACGCTAATGGCTTTTCGCTCGTTCCCGTGATTGCCCGAAGCTATAAAAGCTCACTGGTCGGATATTGGTTATTCATTTATGACGAAGGCAGCGATAGCATGGCGGTTCCCCAATAAGATAAATTCGGGAATTGATGATTGCCGGAGAGCCGCCATAATTAATACGATGTATGCTGATCAATACCTGAGATCAGCGGATTATAATATCGCTGTTGGGAAACTCTATACCTTGGTAATGTTCACCGCTACAGGGCCTTTAGGACCGGGCTCAGTAGAATACCTCACTTTGTCGTTTTCCTCTGCCTGATAGCTTAACTGATTTACGTGGAAGAAGACACTTTCGCCATTCTTATCGTTTCGGATAAAACCAAAGCCTTTGGCCTTATTGTAAAAATTTATTACTCCGGATTTTAGCTCATCTTCTACTTCTGCTACTCTCTTAGGGATTGAGATGGCTATATCGGCTAGTTCTACGATCTTAGGGTGTAATGTTTGCGGCGGGGTGGAGGTAATATTACCGTTTTCATCAAGATATGCCATCATATCTTCCAAGCCTTTGCCCTTACTGGAGTTGGCTTTTCTCTCTGCCGCTTTTTCCTTCTTGTCTTGTTGTTTCTTTAAACGCTTTTTTTCTTTGTCTTTTTTGTTAAATGTTTCGTTGGATCTTCCCATTCTATAAATTAATTGATGAAATGAATTGCTATAAAAAAAGAGCACCTGCCGAAAGGGCAGGTGCTCGAAGTAAAGTTTTTAAAAGTATTATATTACTTTTACGTTTACTGCGTTGAGCCCTTTTCTGCCATTTTCAACATCAAAGCTAACTCTGTCGTTTTCACGTATTTGGTCAATTAGTCCGGTAGCGTGAACAAAAATGTCAGCACCTGTATCTGATTGTGAAATAAATCCGAAACCTTTCTGTTCGTTGAAAAATTTCACTGTTCCTTCTTTTTGCATTTTTCTTTATTAAAATATTATTGCAAAGATACTTTTTATTATGTTAACTTTTAAGCGTCTCTGCTTATTATTTAAGCTTTTATGTTTTTTATTTCAAAATAGTAACATCCGAATGCGATTACATAAGCCTAAAATAGATACAAATCTCCTCTTAAATGATACAGGAGGCTATGTGTATAAGCGACATACTAACGGCCAATATTAAAGCGTAAATTAATACCCGCGGAGCCGAAGCGGAGATCTTCCGTTGTTTGGGTTCCTAAAGGGTATTTTACATAGGGCTCCACTGATAGTTTATTTTGCTTGCCAAGCGGATAACCCATCCCTACAGAAAAGTTGAGCATTCTTCCGAAGTTGAAGCTACTTGCCTGATTCGAGAGCCTGCTATTTGTTGATTGTCCATTATAGGTACTCGTAGTGTAGCGATACTCGTAGTCTTCTCTGAAAAAATAGTTGGAACTTAATCCGGCAGACACGAACAGGTCGTTTTTATTATCAGATATAAGATATTTTAAGTTAAGCGGAATATCCAAACCCAATAGCGAAACATTATATCCGTTTAAGCTATAGTCATACGCCTGCACTCTGTTGGTAAGATTGGAGATCTGCAATTCCGAATTCATATGTACTGGTGCGGCGGCGGCCATAATTTCGCTTGCGGCGTTTGCTGAATTGGAAGAATTGTAGCTCAAATTATTTTGGGCAAGCATCACTCCCGTGGCAAAGCGCAGCTTTTTGCTAAGCTTGAGTTCCGACTGTATTCCCATCGAAGGATTAACTGTCGCTTTACTGCCTTCAGCATAATTTACAAAGCTTCCTGCGGTAACCCCCACGCTTATCCGCTGCTGGTTTCCATGCATGATCTCCGCCGCCTGATGCTGGTTTTCGCTGAGTGCCGCGAGACGTTCGGCTACTTGTTTGTGGTGATCATCGCTATTGCTGAACGCATCGCTTTTATCTGACTTAGTAACATTTGTGGTGCCGGGTCTTGAAACTGCGGCAAGGTTACCTGTTGCCTTTTCCTGGTCGGGACTTATTACCGGGATTGCCCTTTTGGGCTGTTCCACAGTTTCTGTAATTCGAGCCAGTAGGGGGGAAGGGACGCCTCCGGCGATGTCAGAGGAACCAGATTCAACGTGCAGAGCCGATGCTAACACCGGAGCATTGTTGTCATGATCTTTCACCACATCGTCTACAAATGAACGTTCCTTTGACGTGGTTGCAATTGTTTGATGTGGCGCTTTATCTGATGACAGAATCTCAGCCTTATCAGTATTTTCAGCTTGTAAAGGATGATCGGCAGGCTCTCTTAAACGCTCTTTTAAACGCTCTTTTACTGGCTTATTGTAAGAAGAAACTACATAGGGTGTATCCTGTTTCAGGAGGGCAGTCCATGCCCATACCCCTGCTACAAGCAGGGTTGCTGCGGCCGTACTAAGCCAAAGAAGGCGCCGGGGTTGCCGGCGTATCTGAGAGGACTGAACCATTTTCGGCTCATGTTTTATCCTTTGTTGTAACTTCTCCCAACCCATACCGGCGAGACCGTCGTCATAATCTTCAAAAACGACTTTTACACGTTCAGCGAACTCGCGTTCAAAATTATCCTGCATATTGCCCCTCCTTTCTGTTGAGGTCTTTTCTTAACTTTTCCTTTGCTCTGCTCAGGTACACTCTCGATGAGCTTACCGGAATATTTAGCATATTTCCAATTTCTTCATGACTGTAGCCATCTATTTCGTACATATTAAAGACCATGCGATGCAATTCGGGCAACGCGCTGATCAGTGATAAAATGTCTTTTGCTGAGAGATTTGATATGGCCTGGGCCGAAGTGCCTACGCTTATAGCTTCGTCAATATCTGCTTGTCCGGAATGTTTAAGATTTTTGCGCTTGTAGTCAATAGATGTATTTATTACAATTCGCCGTAGCCAGGCTTTAAAAGGCTGCGATTCGTTAAAAAAGCTGATAGCTTTAAAAACCTTAATAAAAGAATCGTTGACCACTTCCAGTGCATCATCCCGGTTTGAAAGATAGCGCAAGCCCACCCCCATGGCGTAGCCATAGAAATGTTTGTAAAGATGCTCGTGGAATCGTTGATCTCCGTCTTTACAACCTGCGATCAGCTCCTCCTCAGAAAGTTTTTTCATCATTTGCATTAGCGCTATTTTCGCTTGCGATTAACAGAATTTTCAATAATTCTTTAAGTTCCGTGTTACGGAGTCGTCAATCCCGACAATATTACGTGCAATTTAGAAGAAGCGCTACAGTCATCAAGTAAAATTTCTGTGGTATATGTTCAATGAGTCGGGAGCATTCGTATCTTAAAGTCGAATCACCCCAAACTCGTCGAAAAAGCCATTAGAACAGGGACGCCTGATGGGGCAGTATTAATATCCGAGCGCTTTCGCTTCATTCCAGAAAATGTCCATTTCAGCAAGCGTCATATCCGCGAGCTGGCGGTTCGTTTCAGCAGCTCTTTTTTCCAGATGCTGGAACCTTTTGATGAACTTCTTGTTTGTTTTTTCCAGCGCATTTTCAGGGTTTATATCCAGAAATCGGGCATAATTTATGAGTGAGAACAGGAGGTCGCCGAATTCCGCTTCCGCTTTGTCCTTGTCAATCGGCGTTTCAATATTAAACTCATCTTTAAATTCCTGCATCTCTTCTTCCACTTTAGCCCACACCTGCGACTTATCGTCCCAGTCGAAGCCTACGCCCCGTACTTTCTCTTGTATGCGCGCCGCTTTTACCAGAGAGGGAAGCGAGGAAGGAACACCCTCAAGGACAGATTTATTACCCTGTTGTAATTTTATCTGTTCCCAGTTTTTCTTTACCGCTTCTTCATCTTCGGCGATCACGTCACCATAAATATGAGGGTGGCGAACGATAAGTTTCTCGCAGAGGCTGTTGAGGACATCAGTGATATCGAACTGTTGTTGCTCGGAGGCAATCAGGGCGTAAAAGGCAAGATGTAGCATCAGATCTCCAAGTTCTTTTTTTACCTCCGGCATATCCTTTTCCAGGATAGCATCTGATAACTCGTACATCTCTTCAATGCTAAGATGACGCAGACTTTCCATTGTCTGTTTTTTATCCCATGGACACTCGGCGCGCAGCGTCTTCAATACAGTGAGCATTCTTTCAAATGCGGCGGCCGCGTTATTCGCGGGAGCAGGTGCGATATTATTTGGCATCAGCTTGTAAATAATGATGTTAAATTGATAAATGCCTAACCGTAATGTAAGGCATGTTAATCGGGACTGACATGGCAAAGGCTGTCGGTCTACGGTTCACAAAGGTAGCTAATTCCTCGCATACCTCTATTTTTGCCTGCTTTGGCCGACTAATTTTTTCCGGAGGCTGGTCCTAAGGAAAGGTCAAATTATTATGTTTGTATATAAATATTGTATCAAGTAAATGAGATCGCTACCATTCATCGTTGTCCTTTTAGCATCTGCCAGTGTCATGGCGCAAAAAAATCAGGATTGGAACGTAGAAAAGGTGCCGGGGCCTTCAAAAACTGTTAGCTTACAGCTAAATGAGGGTACCTGGATGAATGTTGATGTTAGTCCTGATGGTAAAGACATCGTCTTTGATTTGTTAGGCGACATCTATAAGATGCCTATAACCGGGGGCAGGGCAACCTTGCTTGCCGGTGGTTCAGCCTTTGAAGTGCAGCCGCGGTTTAGCCCCGATGGTCAACTGATTTCTTATACCAGCGATAAAGGAGGAGGCGACAATATTTGGGTGATGAAAGCTGACGGAACCGCTAAGCGGGCGGTCACGCGTGAGAGCTTCCGTTTACTGAATAACGCCTGTTGGACGCCGGATGGCCAATACCTTATTGCCCGTAAGCACTTTACCGCCAGCCGTTCCTTGGGTGCCGGTGAAATGTGGATGTATCATCTGAGCGGGGGCGAGGGGCTGCAACTTACTAAGCGTAAAAATGATCAACAGGATTATGGCGAACCCGCGGTATCGCCGGATGGCAAGTTTGTATATTATAGCGAGGATGTAAGTCCTGGTCCTAATTTTGAATATAACAAAGATCCCAATGGCGAGATTTACGCCATCAAAAGATTGAACAAAGAAACTGGAGAGATCTCTGAAATCGCCGGAGGCAGCGGCGGCGCGGTGCGTCCGCAGCCCTCTCCCGACGGAAAATACCTGGCCTTCGTGAAGCGCGTTCATTTGAAGTCTGTATTGTTTGTTCAGGATATTCATACCGGTGAGCAGTGGCCTGTATATGATAATCTCTCGCGAGATCAGCAGGAGGCATGGGCGATATTCGGCTGTTATCCGGGCTTCGCCTGGACGCCCGACAGCAAGAATATCATCTTTTATGCTAAAGGAAAAATCCGCAAGCTCGACATCATGGCGCAGGTCACGGAAGAAATACCTTTCTCTATCACCTCAACCCAAACCATCGCGGAGGCTTTGCATTTTGAACAGAAAGTATTTTCGGAGGAGTTCAACGCGAAGATGATTCGCCAGCTGACAACCTCACCCGATGGAAAGATGCTCGCTTTCAACGCTGCCGGTCATATTTATACTAAGCTTCTTCCGGATGGCAAGCCGAAAAGAATCAATAGCGGCAGTGACTTCGAATTCGAGCCAGCTTTTAGTCCCGACGGTAAATATATCGTGTACGTTAGCTATAACGATGATATGAAATGCACGGTAAACAGAATTGATGTGAAGACAGGGCTCGTGGTGCCGTTGACAACTGAGAAAGGCTATTACTATTCGCCGGTATATTCCAACAAGGGCGATAAAGTAATTTTCAGAAAAGGCTCCGGGAATGGCTTGCACGGATATACTTACGGCAGAGAAACAGGTTTGTATATCGTAGGTATGGACGGTCTGGCACCTGTGAAAATTGCAGATAACGGTATCCGGCCATCCTTTAATACCAATGACTCCCGCATTTATTTTCAGGGTACTGAGAATGGTAAGAAGGCACTGAAGAGCATGAACCTGAGTGGCGGAGATGTTAAAACCCATTTTGTGTCTACCTATGCAAATCAGTTTGTTCCTAGTCCCGATGGAAAGTGGCTTGCCTTTACCGAGCTCTTCAACGTTTACATTACGCCTTTGACAAGTACCGGAGCGATTCAGGAATTATCGGCGTCAAACAAGGCGTTGCCGGTAAGCAAAGTATCAAAGGATGCCGGATCTTACATTCATTGGAGTCGCGACAGCAGGAAGCTGCATTGGACCCTCGGCGCGCAATACTTTACCGAATCTATAAGCGACGCTTTTGCTTTTGCTAAAGATCCGGGTGCTAAGGAGAGTGTTGATACCTCCGGGCTCGATGTCGGACTTGTCTTAAAAAGCGATGTTCCTACCGGTAAGATCGCTTTAACCAATGCCCGTATCATCACCATGAAAGATGATGAGGTGATAGAACATGGGACGATTGTGATTGATGGTAATCGGATTCTTGCCGTAGGCGCGGGCGCCAATGTTAAGATTCCCGATGATGCTTTGGTGGTTCCATGTGACAATCAAACGATTATGCCGGGATTAGTAGATGTGCATTCTCACCTTCCCACCAGTGGCGACGGTATAAGCTCGCAGCAGGAGTGGCCTTATCTGGCAAATCTAGCATACGGAGTGACAACGGCCCATGACCCTTCAAGCAATACTGAGATGGTATTCAGTCAGGCAGAAATGATAAAATCAGGAGTGGTAATCGGGCCGCGTCTGTACTCTACCGGGACGATTTTGTATGGCGCAGATGGCGATTTTAAAGCGGTAATAAATAATATTGAGGACGCTCGTTCCAGTCTGCGTCGTCTAAAGGCGGTAGGGGCTTTTTCGGTAAAGTCATACAATCAGCCGCGACGCGAACAACGTCAGCAGATCATTCAGGCGGCAAGAGAATTACGTATGGAGGTTGTTCCTGAAGGAGGCTCGACATTCTTTCACAACATGTCAATGATCCTCGATGGGCATACCGGTATTGAACACAATATACCTGTAGTTCCTGTTTACAAGGACGTTCAATCTTTATGGAATGCCAGTAAGTCCGGTTACACACCTACGCTTATTGTGAGCTACGGTTCTCAATCGGGCGAGAATTTCTGGTATGACAGAACAAATGTTTGGGAAAAAGATAAGCTGTTGCGATTTATGCCTCAGTCAATTGTTGATAGCAGATCCAGACGCCGAACCACCTCCGAATTTGGAGACTACGGCCATATTGAGGTATCCCGGGCGGTTCGCCGTATCGCCTCTGGCGGTACAAAGGTAAACGTAGGAGGGCATGGCCAGTTACAGGGATTGGGCACTCACTGGGAACTATGGATGTTAGCTCAGGGAGGTATGACTCCAATGGAGGTCTTGCGCTGTGCTACTATTAATGGTGCTGACTATCTTGGTATGGCAAGGGAAATAGGCTCCTTAGAAGCGGGAAAGCTCGCGGATTTAATCATATTAAATGCTAATCCGCTCGATGATATTCGTAATTCCGAAAGCATTAAGAAAGTCATGGTAAATGGTCGTCTGTTTAATGCTGACACGATGAACGAAGAAGGCAATCATCCGGTTCAGCGAAATCATTTCTGGTGGACAGACAGCAGAACCATAGGCTCTTCTTCAAATAGTGATACAGAAACACAGGTATTTACTCATCCAGATTGTGATTAATAGTAGCGATGGTGTGTCTTTCTTGTAATAAAACGGTAATACTTGAATTTTTGAAGCGTTTTTTTTATTAATGGAGAGACCCTAAAGCATCGTGTCAATATTTTTTAATACTTTTAGCCACTCTCAGTGCTAAAGTATAGCTTGTTGGCGTGTGTTTTACACTCGTTGGCACTATACTCTACATTGTTTAGGTTTTGTATCAAATACAATTTTACATATAATGAACTTCAAACCCGTAGTATTATCGGCAGCACTCCTTGTTGCTGGTAACTTTACGTTTGCTCAGGACAACCTGGTAAACTCACTAAAGAATAACGCGAGCCAAAACGCTAAGGATGGCTTCAAATTCACACACATCATCGACCTGGGAACAACATCTGTAAAAAACCAGGGATCTTCTGGTACTTGCTGGAGTTACTCTGCTAACTCATTCCTTGAGTCTGAAATGATTAAAGCAGGAAAAACTCCAGTTGAGCTATCTCAGATATATTCCGCTCGTTGTGCTTATGTTGAAAAGGCAAAGAACTATGTGCGCATGCACGGGGCTGTTTCATTAGGTGATGGCGGTGCTTTTCATGATGTGATAAACATGTACCGCAAATATGGAGCTATGCCTAAATCTGTTTATTCAGGTTTGAACTATGGCACGAAGAATAACAAGTTTGGCGAAATGGCGGCAATGACGCAGGCAATGCTTGAAGCCATCGTAAAGAACCCGAACGGTAAGCTATCTCCAAATTGGCTTAAGTCCTATACGGCCGCGGTAGATGCTTATCTTGGTGAAGTTCCTGCGAATTTCGCTTTCAACGGAAAGACTTACACTCCGCAGAGTTTTGCCAAGGAAGTGGTTGGTCTTGACGCGGACGACTTCATAGAGATTTCTTCATTTACAGATCATCCTTATTACAAGCCATTTACTTTGTTGGTTCCAGATAATTGGGATTTCAATTCTGTGCAGAATGTACAGCTAAATGAGCTTACCGACATCATCGATAATGCGTTGAAGTCAGGACATACCGTGGCTTGGGCGTCAGATGTAAGCGAGAAAAGCTTTAGCTGGAAGAATGGCGTAGCCTATGTTCCGGAAAAACCTGTTGAAGAGATGAACCAGCAGGAAGTGGCAGCAATGTTCAACGGTCCTAAGGCTGAAATGAACATTACGCCAGAACTGCGCCAGCAGGCATTTGATGATTACTCAACTACAGATGACCATGGTATGCACATTGTAGGTTTGGCTAAAGATCAGAATGGCAAAGAATACTATATCGTAAAGAACTCTTGGGGCGAGTCAAATGATTATAAGGGTTATTTATATGTAACGAAAAACTTCGTAAAGTATAAGACAACTTGTATTCTCGTGAACAAGAAGGCTATTCCTTCAGCTCTTAAGAAAAAAATGGCTATTTAATTTCCCCTTCATAATATTCAGAAAAGGCCGTCTCAATAACCAAATGAGGCGGCCTTTTTGTTTCTCCGCCATCCCCTGGGGAATTCCTTTTTATCATCTTTGGTTTCTACTTCAGCATGCTACCTGATTGACCCGCGTTCGGCTTACTCGGATGTGTTAGCAGTTGACTGGCGCATTGAACATAAACCCCTCCCGATGTTGTTGATGTCTGCTCATTCAGCTTTCCGGCGTTTGCCGTAAGCCGATTTTTGTTTTTTGGAAATTCCTGCCATAACTTTTTCAAATTTAATTCTCAGGCCGCCTGAACCCTCCCGGCGAATCGGAGTTGTCAGTCACGCTGCCATGGGTACCGGTCCGCAGCGCTGACAGAACAAAGATGAAACAATCTTTTTCGGCAGTCAAGGGCATGTCTTTTAGGTGCTTAACTCTTCAGTGCTCAGTCCCCTCAGTCTCAACAAAGCATGTATGCGCTGCTGCTGATCCATAACAGACAGTGGCTATCCCTGGCCGTCGGCAGGCATATAGCAATGTCTCACAATGTCGCATAATGTCACCTAAAAGAGCTCGAACGACCCCCGCCCAGGTCATACACCTGCCCGCCACTTGTACCCCCGTGCTACCTACCTGTTCCGAGGCTGATTCGAGACAGACTCGAGAGACGCTCGAGTGGTGATCGACATTTCATCGACANNTGTCGATGAAATGCCCATGAAATGTCGATGACCAGTGCTGTCTGTTCCGAAGCAGTCTCGAGTCAGACTCGAACCAGGTAGGTAGGAGGCTACCAGCCCGGGGGAATCCGCCTTGGCCAGGCAATGAATCTTACCACGAAAAATATCGGCGCAGAATGGGGACTTGATTTAATGGTTATGTTAATTGTGCTTAATGTGTTGGTAGTTAGGTGTTTAGTGGTGTTGTTTTTTGATGTTAGAAACGAGAGAGTTATACTTATGGTTAAATTTTAGATTTTGGTTTTTTTCGTATTTTCTAATTAGGCAACATTCTCAGGCGTATGGAGATGGAATGTCGAGATGTACTTTGTAGGGTTTGAAATTACGGGAGTTTGGCTTATACAGTTGCGTTGTACAAACCTAAGAGAAGGTCTCATGATGTGGTAACCTGCCATAAATAAGCCATGATCTTTCTTTTGAAATTGAACATCTGTGTATATTTACTTCCAGACACGACTTTCGTAATACGCGATGTAACGTATCGTTGATGTTTAATTAGTTGTTGATTCTTTATGCCGATACACCAGATCTTAAAGCAATATTGGGGTTACGATTCATTTCGGGCGTTACAGGAGGATATTATTCTATCTGTGCTGGAGGGGCGTGATACCTTGGCATTGCTACCCACGGGGGGAGGCAAATCTATTTGCTTTCAGGTGCCGGCAATGGCGCGCGAGGGTATCTGCATTGTGGTATCGCCTCTTATCGCGCTCATGAAAGATCAGGTAGCAAATCTGAAACGTCGGGGAATTGAAGCTGTGTGTATTGTTTCTGGTATGGGCAAACGAGAGGTGGATATACTCCTTGACAATTGCATTTACGGCAAGATCAAGTTTCTGTACCTTTCGCCAGAGCGGCTACTGTCAGAAGTGGTTAAAGAACGTATTCGCTACATGCCTGTTAATCTTTTTGCTATTGACGAGGCGCACTGTATTTCGCAGTGGGGATATGACTTCAGACCTCCCTACCTGCAATTGGCGAGCCTGCGTGAGTTGCATCCTAAAGTGCCCTTTCTGGCACTTACCGCTACGGCAACACCGCCAGTAATTGAAGATATCCAGGATAAGCTCTCCTTCAAGGAAAGGAATGTATTTAAGAAGAGTTTTAAGCGTGATAATATAAGTTACGTAGTAACCCAGGAAGAAAATAAGTACAAAAAGTTATTGTCTATTGCCACCAGTGTTAAGGGGTGCGGAATTGTATATGTACGCAACAGACGGGAAACCCAGGAAGTTGCGCGGATGCTGGAGGCGAAAGGTCTGACCGCAAGTTTTTATCATGCGGGAGTGGAAGCTTCAGAGCGAGCGAAACGTCAGAAGGACTGGATGGAGAATAAAGTCCGCATTATTGTCGCTACTAATGCCTTCGGAATGGGCATCGACAAGCCTGATGTGCGCTTTGTTGTTCATTTAGGACCTCCGGATAGCTTGGAAGCATATTATCAGGAAGCCGGTCGGGCAGGGCGCGATGAGCAAAAGGCTTTTGCTGTGTTGATCTATAATTCAGGGGATCGTAAGTTTCTGCTGGATAAATTTGATCAGTCTTTTCCAGAGGTTGAGGATATCAAACTCATATATCATCACCTGGGAAATTATTATCAACTCGCCTACGGGGCTGGCGAAGGTCAGGTATTTGATATGGATATCGGCGAGTTTTGTACCCGTTTTAAGTTAGACGCAATTACAGCGCTCAGCGCGTTTAAATTTCTGGAGCACGACGAATATCTGAGCTTCACGGAGAGTGTCTTCCTGCCATCCCGCATCAAGATGCTTGCGGGCGCTGAAGAAATCTATAAATTCCAGATTCAATATTCACAGTTTGATCCCTTTATAAAACTTTTATTACGCTCGTACGGCGGCATCTTTGACCAGTTCGTGCAGATAAGGGAAATTGAAATTGCCCGGAGGTATGGATGTCGGCAGGAAGAAGTGGTAACCATGCTTCGCAAACTCGAGGAGCATAAAGTCTTAAGTTATCTAAGGCAGACAGACAAGCCGCAGATCTTCTTTACGCGGCCAAGAACAGATCGGGTGCATCTTCTGATTGATCAAAAATATATTGCTGCCCGTAAAACCCTGATGGCTCAAAAGATTAAGGCGGTGCTGACTTATGCGGAGTCAGCGCAATGCCGTAGTATTAGCCTGCTGGAATACTTTGGAGAACTCAATGCTACTCCTTGCGGTGTCTGTGATATCTGCTTAAGTGAGAAGAAAAAGCGGGATAAAGAAAACTCGGAGGAAAAGATTGAGTACGAGCTCTTGCAGTTATTAGCATCCCGACCGATGACATTGGATGAGTTAATAGCAACTATTCAGTCCGGTGATGAGAAACAACGGTTAGAGGTATTACGCTCTTTACAGGACGCGGGATTGGTTACGAGTGATGGGCTTCATTATCTCATCGCTAATCAATAGCATTTATCAGGATCCCGATCCGGCGATGGGAATCCTGATAAATGTCCGGAACTAGGATGTCGCTATCGTCGTATCCGCTTGTCGGATAGAGGGAATAAATTTCTCTATTTTAGAGAGATAATCGGATTCCCCAAGCAGCTTAACAAATGCGGAACCGATAATAGCCCCGTTGGCATATTGCGCTGCTTTATTGAAGCTTAGAGCATCGGAAATGCCGAAGCCCACCATGAGCTTATTATTGAGGTTCATTGCAGCTATGCGAGCGAAATAACTTTCCGTATCATGAGATACCTGGAGGTTCTTACCCGTTGTTGCTGAAGAAGAAACCAGGTAGATGAAGCTGGTGCTCAAAGCGTCAATTTTTCTTATACGCTCCTCAGACGTAAATGGCGTAACCAAAAAGATGTTGCTGATGCCGTATTTCTCGAACATCTCTTTATAATAGCGCTCATATTCAAACATCGGAAGATCAGGAACAATGATGCCATCTATTCCCGTCTCCGCGCAGGCCTGGCAGAACTTCTCCATTCCAAACTGAAGGATTGGATTAATATATCCCATAAGTAAAACGGGAATGCTAAGCTTCTCGCGCAGATCCTTTAGCTGAGAGAATAGCAGCTTTAGCGTCATTCCGTTATCTAGCGCCGCTTGAGAGCTATGCTGAATGACAGGGCCATCAGCCACCGGATCTGAATAGGGGATGCCAATCTCGAGAAAGTCGGCTCCCGCCGCTTCAAGCGCTTCGGCAATTGCCATGGTATCGTCTACGGCAGGATAGCCGGCAGTGTAATATATAGAAAGGAGATTTCCTTTTTTTTCTTCAAAGGTTTTTTTCAGCCTGTTCATAATAAGCTATAATTTAAAGATTGAAGTATTTCATGTAAGTATCAAGATCCTTATCGCCACGCCCTGAGAGACAAACCGCCACACATTCATCGCCTTTGAAAGACATTTTAGACAGTTGAGCCAGCGCGTGTGAGCTTTCTATCGCCGGGATGATCCCCTCGAGCTTCGCAAGCTCCAATCCCGCGTGCATCGCTTCATCATCGGTAATGCTCACATATTGAGCGCGCTTTGTAGCATACAGATGCGCATGTTGTGGGCCGATTCCCGGATAATCCAATCCCGCGGATATTGAATACGGCTCTACCACTTGCCCATCTTCTGTTTGCATGACAATTGAGCGGGATCCATGTAACACACCTTCTTTTCCGAGGAAAGTTGTTGCTGCAGACTCTCCTGTGTTTACGCCTCTCCCTGCTGCTTCCACACCAATAAGTTTGACACGCTCATCTTCGAGAAAATGATAGAACATGCCCATAGCGTTGCTTCCCCCACCGACACAAGCAAGAACGTAGTCCGGATATTCAGACCCTGTGTGTTCTTTAAGCTGCCACTTCGTCTCCTCCGAAATTATCGACTGGAAGCGGGCAACCATATCCGGGTAGGGGTGAGGCCCTACTGCCGATCCAATAATATAATGCGTGCTGTCGGGATTATTTATCCAGTCGCGCAAGGCCTCGTTAGTAGCGTCTTTCAGAGTTTTGCTACCCGACTCAGCAGGAATTACAGTAGCACCCATCATACGCATACGTGCAACATTAGGCGCCTGACGAGCAATATCCACGGCTCCCATATAAACCACACACTCAAGGCCTTTAAGAGCACATACTGTGGCAGTAGCCACACCGTGCTGGCCAGCACCCGTTTCGGCGATAATGCGTTTCTTTCCCAGACGCTCGGCAAGGAGAATCTGACCGATGGTATTATTTATCTTATGAGCTCCGGTATGATTCAGGTCTTCGCGCTTAAGGTATATGTTTGCGCCATACTTTTCGGAGAGCCGTTGTGCCAGATACAGGGGAGAAGGGCGACCAACGTAGTCGCGTAGCAAGGAGTCGAATTCTTTTTTAAATGCCGGATCGGCAATCATCTGCAAATATTGCGATTTTAACTCCTCAATATTGGGGTATAGCATTTCCGGAATGTATGCACCTCCGAAATTGCCGTAATATCCATTTTCATCTGCCTGATACTTCATAATCATCGTCTATTTATAACTGATTGAATATAAATTTTTTTATTTTATCTATGTCTTTAAGTCCCGGTTCTAATTCGAACCTGCTATTGATATCTATCGCGTATAAGCGGGTATCCTGAATGTTTTGTATTTCCTGTCGGTGGGCTAAATCTATTCCCCCACTTAAGAAGTACGGAATCTGTGCTTTATATTCGTTCAATAACTGCCAGTTGAAACTTATGCCGGTGCCGCCATGTTGTGCCGAAGCTGTATCAAACAAAAAGAAATCTACAACGGGAATATAAGGATTCAGGGTGTCGAAGTCAAAGGATTCACTGATTCCGAAAGCTTTGATGACCTCACAGCCTGTCTGACGCAAAGAATTACACAGTTCCGGACTTTCCCCACCATGAAGCTGTATCGCTTGCAGTCCGAAGAGCTCAATCTGATCTTTTATGTAATCAAGTTCCGCATTCACAAATACGCCCGTTTTTTTTATCCGGGAATCAATGTTCAGCGATTCTGGCTTTAGAGATCCCACGAATCTTTTAGATTGCTCATAAAAGATAAATCCCATATAATCAGGGTTCAATGCGGCAAGTTCGCGTATGTTGGCGGGTTCGCGCATGCCGCAAACTTTTAGTCTGATATCTGCTGTCTTTATTTTCATTGCGCGCTTAATTCCAGGAGCGCTTTAAAGCTCGCGTAAGCTTTGCCGCTTAATAACGATTCCTCGGCCATGTAAAAGCAATCAGCGAAGCTAAGATGTGGATGCAGTGTTAATAAGGCTATCGCTGAATTACATAACACGACATTTGTCTGCGTGGTGTTGGCCTCATTCTTTAATACGTTGATAAATATATTGGCTGACTCTTGTATGGATCCCCCGCCGCGAATATCTTCCGGGTTAATGGCTTCGAAACCTATTTTATCTAAAGAATATATCTGTTCGCCCCGCGGCGTGAATGTTTTAAATGCTCCGGTGAGGGAGATCTCGTCATAGCCGTCCAGCGCATGTAGAATTGTATATTCTGAGGAACCCTTCTGATATAAATAAGCATATAGTCGTGCCAGTTCCAGGCTGAATACGCCTACGGATTGAAATTTGGGTCTCGCCGGATTCACCATAGGGCCCAGCATATTAAAAAAGGTTTTTACTCCCAGACTTTTTCTGATAGGAGCCACACTCTTCATTGCGGGATGAAAGAGTGGCGCATGTAAAAAGCAGATGTTAGCTTTTTCCAGGGCCTGACGTAGCTGGGCAGGGTCATTGCTGAAGCGGAATCCCAGATGTTCCATTACATTTGATGATCCGCAGCCGGATGATACGCCGTAGTTGCCGTGTTTAGCAACCATATGCCCCGCGCCGGCTACAACAAAGGAGCTGAGGGTTGAAATGTTAAAAGTATCCTTGCCGTCGCCCCCTGTACCTGCCAGGTCAATCAATGTATAATCTCCAAGCTGAGGATCCAGACATTGATCAATCATGGCATCCCGGAATCCCTCTAGCTCCTGGATGGTCACGCTGCGCATACAGTAGGCTGTCATGAACGCGGCAATCTGCACTTCGTTGTAACGCCCGGAGGTAATGTTGGTAAGAATAGTGCGAGCTTCCTCTGAGTTGAAGCTCTTATGTTCAAAAAGATGATTTAGTATTTCTTTCATTCCTTTAAAATTTTCGCCTCCAGGCAAAAAAAAAGGTTGCCCGGAAGGCAACCTCTGAATTCATTTATAAATTAGTACGTATAATGAGACTGCCACTACGAAAGATCGAAGTGCCACCACCAGCTATATACGTTTACTGTTCTCATGCTATGGCAACAAATATGACGATATGTTTTTTTATTTGCAATAGGTCGCTGAAATTTTATTTCCATAGTTACAATGCGCTTGGTGACAAAACGTTATAAGGCCGTTGCCGTTGGTATTGGGATTGTTGTGCATTATTTGTTAAATTGTAGGCAAAAACGCCTATGCTCAATAGAAAAAAACTCCATCTCATCAAAGCAAGACAACGTGCCCGCAATATCGCACTTACTTTTATCGGCGTTGGACTGGCATGTTTTGGGTTGAAAGGGTTTCTCGTTCCCAACGGATTTATTGATGGCGGAGTTACCGGCATATCCTTATTGATGAATCACGTTACCGGCGTTCCTGTATCTCTCTGGCTTGTGCTATTTAATATTCCGTTCATCATTATTGGCATGAAGCAAATAGGCAAATCCTTTAGTGTGCGTACCTTGATAGCTGTTGCGGCCTTATCTGCTGCCATTTACTTTATAGACTTTCCCGTGATTACGCATGATAAGCTGCTCATCTCTATTTTTGGGGGTTTCTTCCTTGGTGCCGGCATTGGCTTTGCCATGCGGGGGGGATGCGTGTTAGACGGAACGGAAATTGTAGCTGTTTACGCGAATCGCAGGAGTGCCTTCTCTGTAGGTGATATTATTCTCATCATTAATATCATGATATTCATTGTCGCAGCCTTTATCCTTGGTATCGAAGCTGCGCTCTATTCCATTTTGACCTATCTCTCCGCATCCAAAACTGTTGACTACATTGTGCAGGGTATCGAAGAATACACAGGGGTAACAATCATTTCCGCCCGTAGTAAGGAGATTAAGGAAGCTATTACCCGCAATCTTGGGCGTGGCGTGACCGTGTATAAAGGGGAACGGGGATTGGGTACTACCCAATATCCTGAAAAGCAGATAGACATCATCTTTACCGTGGTCACCCGATTGGAAGTGTCAAAAATAAAAGATGAAGTGCAGCGCATAGACCGTAAAGCCTTTATGGTGATGAATGTTATTACGGAGACAAAAGGCGGACTCATTAAACAACGCCCATTACATTAGCACACGTCGCTGATCTTTTGGAAAAATTTATGCAGACGGCTTTAACCGCCTGCATAAATCATTAACTTATCAAAGGATCTTTTTCCTTTGTAAATAGTTTATACACCTGCTTGTCGACCCACGCAGGGATAAGTTTATTCATAAATACGGCAAGCTTGCCCTGAGTGGTCATAACGACCGTTCGTTTTTTATTCTGCACCGCATCCGCAATGATGCTGGCCACCTTTTCGGCGCTCATCATCTTGCCCTCGTCCATGCTTGTTTCACCCTGTTGCGAGCCGTCCTTGGCAAGCGCTGTATTGCGGATATTTGATGCTGTAAAACCGGGAGCGGCAACCATTACGTGAAGGCCGGTCTTGAGGTTCTCCACACGTAAAGCCTCCAAAAAGCCGTTCATAGCAAATTTTGATGCCGAATAGCCGGTGCGACCAGGAAGTCCCCGGTAACCGGCAATTGAAGACACCCCGATTACTGAACCCTGATGCTTCAAAAGCTCTGGCAAGGCGTATTTTGTGCAATATACGGTACCCCAGAAATTAATGTCCATGAGATTCTTTAAAACCACCAGATCCAGATCATTAAACAACGCCCGCATGCTGATGCCAGCATTGTTTAACAGTACATCGACTCGCCCGAAGGTCATCTTTGCATGATCAATGAGGTGTTTGCAGTCTTCTTCTTTGCTTACGTCACATTGTACAGCTACAGCCTTTACGTTAAACTCACGTTCAATTTCGGCGGCAACTTCACAAAGCGTAACAAATTGTCGGGCGCCGAGGATGAGGTTAGCACCACGTGATGCAAATTCCCTCGCGCAGGCTTTTCCAATACCGGAAGATGCTCCGGTGATTACTACTGTTTTATTCTTAAAGTACATGGTTGATCGTTTTATTTGTTTTAGCCGCTATAAGGTACCCTGGTAGCTATAGACCTGGCTAGCGTAAGCTCATCTGTATATTCTATTTCGCCACCGAAAGAAATACCGCGGGCGATTACAGAAATGACAAGAGGGTAGTCCTTGATTTTTTTATTGATATAGAAAATGGTGGTATCGCCTTCCATGGTCGCGTTGAGCGCCAATACTATCTCTTTGATCTCTCCGGTGGCTACGCGGCTTACCAGTTGCTCGATATTTAAATCCGAAGGTCCTACGCCATCCATGGGCGAAATCAGTCCCCCCAGTACGTGGTATAGCCCATTGTACTGATTGGTGTTTTCAATCGCCATCACATCGCGGGTGTCTTCGACAATGCATACCAGCTCTCGGTTGCGCTTGGGAGAGGCACATATTTCGCATATTTCCTGATCGGAAATATTGCCACAGTTTTTACAATATCGGATTTCCCTCTTTAAGGTGGTCAGTGACTCGCTGAACTTTCCGACATCCTCCGTATTTTGTGCTAAGAGATGTAACACCAACCGCAGGGCTGTTTTCTCCCCTATACCTGGTAACTTAGAAAATTCATTGACCGCGTTCTCCAGCAGTCGTGAGGAATAATGCATTTACAAAAGTATTTAATCTTTTTTAATTGCACTTTGCGATCAGCTAAATTTGCTTAACCACGACATGCTTATCCAAATAACGACATGTGTTCGCCTATTAATCTAGATGCAGCCGCTGAAAACACTGACAAGGCCACCGACAATTGGAATGCAGATGCGCCGCATTCCCACCCTGCAAGTCTATGAGTAGCCTTTATCATCTCCAGGTTATTACCTGTGTCTACGATATGTAAAACCTTTAGAAAAGCTCGCTGCTTTTGATAAAGGTAAAGAGCATAAGCACCCAATATGATTGCTATTACAAGATGAACCTCCACGCTCATTCTGAATATAGCAGCGCTTGCAAGCAATTGCAAAATGTTTAAAATCCAGCAGAATAGAGTGAGTTTTGCAATGACTGATAAGGGAGTATTCATGATATCTATCTTTATGAGTTTAAAAATTGTTAGTTAGCGTTCCATGTAACCTTGTGGCCAAACATGATAGAATTATCAGTGTATTTTATTTCATCGAATTCCAGCACCCACAACAGATCCCGAAAAGTTTTCGCCACCGGAAAGCGCTCTGCATACAAATCAAACGCCCTGTCTTCAGTTTTAGCAGAAGCAGTTCGCATGGTGCCACTAAACTGAAGTCCGCGGAGCATAGCTACCTCCGTTTCCTGATCACAGATTGTGCCGCAGACTTTTGGGTTTTGCGCAATAAGCTGTGAATGCCTGCTGCTCGCTGCACTCATGATATATAACACCTGTTCTTCTTTGTCAAAGCTGTAAAACAGATTTGCAGACCACGCGTCTCCATTCGCAAATGCGGCGACGTTCACTACTTGATTTAATCGTATGTATTTTGCTATAATTGGATCCAGAGGTTTTTGCATCGCTAAAGTATCTTCTATGGCCACCCGATAAGAACTCGTAAAGGTAGTGCTTTTCGCTTCTTGTTTAGATCTCAGAGACATGGTTGTTAGTTATTTCGGGAACTGTCCTTACGGTAAAGATAACGAATACGGATCTTATCGCATCTCGAAATTTGAATCTATCCGAATATTTAACAAATTGCATAACATCATAGCCAGTTCGTTGTTTTTTATACTTCTAACATCTATCTATATCTTGAAGGAATGCTTACACTTATATTATCGATACTTTTTAGCCTTACGAATCTTGCCGGGGGGCAGGACAATATCCCGGATTCCATTTATATAAGTTCAGACTCTCTTAAAAATAATGCTTTGGAGAAACAGTCATCGGCATTTCAGCAGCTACGACAGCAGAAAATGCTTGATTCTGTCCGGCAGCAGCAATTACAACAGGAGCTTCTTGATTCGAGATATGATAAAGTACGGCAGGCAGAACTTATTCGGGAAATCGAACGATTAAAGGCGGCAGACTCCTTGCAAAGTCTTAGTCAAAGACATCGTGTCGATTCTTTGAAAAAAGTGCTTAAGGGCTTTCCCGTACGGCCTTTTCTCGATACACTTTTTTTTATTTACACGAGGCAGGGGAGCTTTACACCTCTTGAGCGCGCGCAAGCGGTAGAGAAGAGAATTCAGACGTTAAATGACGATGTCGGCTTTGCCGCAGATTCTCTTATGATCATTCCTTCCGAACAAACCGTAGATCTTGTTTATCAAGGCAATCTGATCATTGCAGTTTCAGAAGAAGACGCGTTATGGGCAAATACAAGCACCATGGCCTTGGCTCAAAAATACAAGGCCGAGGTGTCGCGCGCTATTCAGACGTATCGCAACGAAACCAATATACAAGTGCTATTAAAGGAGGCAGGACTGGCACTGCTGGTAATCCTGCTTGTTGTGCTTATTATCAAGGTCCTCACATTTGTTATGCGCTATGCCACAGCTGCATTAACTCGCTATTCTGGCAGATGGATTAGCGGAATAAAAATCAGGAATTATGAATTGCTGAACAGTGCTCAGGAGAAGCAATTAATTGTGTCAATGCTTAATGTCCTGCGTTGGGTGTTGATTCTCCTTACGATCTATTTATCATTGCCCGTGCTCTTTGGCATATTTCCATGGACACGCGGCCTTTCGGCAAAGCTTCTAGGCTTTGTGCTCAACCCGCTGAGGAAGATTGTTGCTGCTGTATGGAACTACCTGCCCAATTTATTTACAATTATTGTTCTGGTCGTGGTATTTCTCTCAATCCTTCGGTTTTTCCGCTTCCTGAAGGTTGAGGTGGAGCGGGGACGCCTCAAGATTCCGGGATTTTATGCCGACTGGGCAACGCCGACTTTTCAAATTATACGGGTGTTAACGCTGGCTTTCATGCTCATTGTTATATTTCCTTATATGCCAGGATCAGATTCTCCAATCTTTAAAGGGGTGTCTGTATTTATGGGGGTTCTATTTACCTTTGGTTCTGCAGGTGCTCTTAGCAATTTAGTCGCAGGACTGGTTCTTACCTATATGCGTTCCTTCCAGATTGGCGATCGCGTTAAAATTGGCGACGTTAATGGCGATATTATTGAGCGATCTTTATTGGTAACGCGTGTTAGAACCATAAAAAATGAGATAATTTCTGTTCCAAATTCAACAGTAATGAATAGTCACACGGTAAATTATAGTGCGGACGCTGTTGATAAGGGCTTGATTATAAACGCAAAAATAAGTATTGGCTATGACATTCCATGGCGGGAGGTATATCCACTGCTGATCGCTGCGGCTTCAGAGACTTCTTTCATTGAAAATGAACCTGCACCCTTCGTTCAACAAGTAAGTCTCGAAGACTATTATGTTGTTTATCAGGTAAATGCTTATACAAAACATCCGGGAAAGCAGGCGGCAATCTACTCTTCTTTATTTGAGAATATCCTCGACAAGTTTAACGAAGCGAAAATTGAAATTATGTCTCCCCATTTCTATGCTATACGCGACGGGCATGAGATTGCTATTCCTTCGTCTTATCTCTCTGATGAGAATAGAGCAGCCGGAATCCGTGTTAAGATAGATAAGAAAGATCAGCAGAATACTTCTGATTGACAATTAAATGACATCTTCCTTGAAATAGTGTACATTTGTACCGATGACACTAAATACCAAATTACAGGAACGAAGTGGTGGCGCATGCGAGATATGTGGCACAGCTGGCGACTCATTGTTGCCTTATACGATATCTCCCAAACCGGAGGAGGCGCAATATCAGGTAGCTGTTTGCGGCACTTGTCTGACGAAGATTGAAGCTGATGATTTTACAGATACGCATTACTGGCGTTGTCTGGAAGGGAGTATTTGGAGCGAGACCGACGCCGTAAAAGTATTGTCTTATCGCTTACTTTCTAAGCTTGAGGGTGAAGAGTGGGCGCTTGAAGCTCGTGAAAATGCTTTTCTTGACGAGGAGCAGCTTGCATGGGCGGAAGCTCAGGATCGTATGGCTGCCGAAGTGGCGGTTCATTTAGATAGCTTTGGTTCTGTGCTTCAGGCAGGAGATAACGTGGTGCTTACTCAAAATCTCAATGTTAAAGGCACTAATTATATAGCCCCAAAAGGTACAATGGTTCGGAAAATCCGCCTCGTTGCTGATAACGCGGATCAGATAGAGGGCAAGATTAATGGCGATACCATTGTCATTCTATGTAAATTCGTGAAAAAAGCCTAAGTCCAAAGATCGTCAATTCCTCGATATAGCGGGATTGACGATATGTTCTTTGCTAAATGCATTTATCATTCTTAATGCTAATTTATTCTTCTTCATACCTGTTTTTTTTACTAATTTAATATCCGCTGATTTTTTGGGGGGACGTAAACGCTTGTCAGTATCGTCCATTTTTCTAAGCTATCTATGATATTCAATTCTAAAAAACAAGGGTTTTGGCGCACCTTGAAGATGAGGTATGCTCGTTATCTTTTACGTATGCTATCAGACTCTGACGGTCTGAAAAGATCCAGAAGAAACTTAAGAGACCGCCTGTTGTTCTACATTATTAGCATCGGCTTTCCGCTGATAATGGTGATGTTAGGACTAAGTTCCATTATAGGCTATGAAGCCGGCCGGCCGGGCATGGCTTTGCTGAACGTTTTCACGATGGTTTTGATGGGGATCGTGGCACTTCTTCGCGGGGCTACCGCGCAAGGCAGGCGTGCTACGATTGCTGCCGTTCTCTTTTTGCACGGGGTAGCTGATATTGTGCTGTTTGGCGATTTTATGATCGGATATTTTTATCTTCTTTCTTTCAGTATCTTCATCTCTGTACAATTCTCTATCACAAGACTTTATTTCTCGGTATTAATAAATTTTTTTACTATTGGCTCGATCATAATGATAGCACATAAGGGCTGGATCGACATTCCGGAGGGTATGTCGCTGAAGCATATTCTGGCAAGCTCTATCAGCTTTATTTTTATCAATATCATGATCCTTTTGCTTATCGGTGAAACATTAGATGGTTTGTTCCGAGCTATGCGTAAGGAGGACCATCTACTGAGTAATAATCGTGATAAGCTTAAGCAGAATACGCAGTTAACAGTTCAGCTCCAGGCCTCAGAACAATATTATCGCAGTCTTTTTGTGAATAGTCCCTCACCGATCATGATTGTGAATCTAGATACCAGGAGAATATTACATGCCAATCAAGCGGCCTTCGCACGCTATGGTCTCAGCGAATCAGAGATGCGTAATAAAGACATTGAGGAAATGGGACTTCTTGACGCTCATGGCTGTGTGCGTCTCAACGAGCCTCTCTTGCAACGTAATGCCCAGGGGCATGATTTCTATATTGAAATGAAATGCGACGATCTCCGCATTGATGATGTTCCACTGAAATTGCTTGTGTTAAATGATGTAACCGATCTGGTAAGTTACTCGCATACTATAGAAACTCAGAATAATACTCTCAGAAATATTGCCTTCTCGCAGTCACACACACTTCGCGCGCCCCTGGCGAACATTCTTGGCTTAGTGCCGCTGATTCGTGAAGCGGAAAATGATCAGGAACGCGAAGATCTCATCGCTCTTTTGCAAGCCGCGGCAAGACGGCTGGATCTTTCTGTTCAGGAAATCGTTAATAGATGCGAGACGCTTTAATTGGTGTTTAGGGGGGAGGCTACCTGAGGAATGCTGAAAAAGAACTCTGAGCCTTTTCCGTAATCGCTATGAACGCCAATGTGTCCTTTGTGCAAACGTATGATCTCCGCACTAAGATAAAGCCCAATGCCAAAGCCGGAAATGGTATGCGTCTGGTTATCACTTACCCGGTAATAACGATCAAACAGCCTTTGTTTATCCTCCTCCAGAATACCAATACCTTTGTCTTTCACGCGTACGACGACAAAGCCATTTTCTTCAGAGCAGGAAACTTCTACATTAAGCTGTGCTGGTGAATATTTTACAGCATTGCTTACCAAATTGCTCAACACCTGCCCGACTTTGTCCTTGTCGGCATATAATTGAATGTCAGGACTCGGGTGAAAGATAATGTTGTGACTCGAGATAGTTGTGTGGGTTTCTTCTTCTATTTCAGCGAATAATGATGACATCTGAAATAACTCATACTGTAGATGAATATTTCCAGATTCAAGGCGCGAGACATTTAGAAAGCCATTGATCATTCTCGTCATTTTCTTCACCTGGCGGGCTGTTTTATCCAATGCGCCGGCGGTAAAGCTGTCGAGGTTCCTTTCTGCTTTTGCCTGCAGCATTTGAATGTAAGCATTCACCGAGGTAAGCGGTGTTTTGAGTTCGTGACTCACCATCGCGATGAAGTCGTCTTTACGCTGCTCATCACGTTTGCGGGCGGTAATATCCTGTAATGTGCCATTGAGGCTTAGTGCGCGTTGATTCTTATCGAAAAATGTCCTTCCCTTAGCCCGGACAATCCGGCGTTCCTGTGTTCGCGGGTTAATAATGGTATATTCCTCTTCGTAAACTCCACCAAAACGGTAATCGAGTGCGCGAATGATAGATGCTGTCACATGCGAGCGGTCGTCGGGTGCCATAACAGCCAGGGCGATATCAAGATCTATATAATCATTTTCGGAAAGCCCAAACCACTGTTTAAGAAGGTCGTTGCCCGTGAAGAGATTGCTGACCGGATTGTAGTAGTAGGTAGCAAGCTCACCAGCCTCTACGGCCAGGTTAAACATCTCCTGAACCTTGAAAGCTTCCTGACGCGCTTTGATCTTGTCTGTTACTTCGTCGAGCATTACCATTACTCCGATGGTTTCTCCCTGTGCATTTTTGATCGGTTGATAGATGGAGTTGACAATGGCTTCGCGGAGCCCTCCCGGTTCATACAGTAATACTTTAAACTCGTCGTTCTTTTTTGTTGTTCCTGTATTGTAAACCGTATCCAGCCATTCAAATACAGGCTGTCCAATAAGTTCAGGTCGCGCCAGATGATGTGGTTTCCCGATAACATCCGAACCTTTACGTCCCCATATTTTTAGAATCCTGTCATTAGCAATTTCAATGACATGTTCAGGACCTGAAAGGACACACAAGCCTAAAGGCGCCTGTTCGAGCAGACTTCGTAAGCGGTTTTCGCTTTCCGTTACCTTGTCTTTTGAATATTCCAGTTCATGCTGAGCGTGAGCAAGATCATCATATGCAGCGCGCAACTCCTCATTCACTGAAGTTTGCTCCTCGTTGATTGCGAAGAGCTCCTCATTTGCCTCCTGAAGACGGCTCTCGTTCTGTTGCAGTTGCAGCTGAGCTTCTTTCTCGGCTGTAATATCGCGAACGGTGCCAATAAAACGCTGTGCCTGATCACTGGCATTAAAATACACCTGGCCGATAGCTTGCACCCAGGTTATTTTCTTGTTCTGTGGATGAACGGTGCGGAATGCTATTTCATAGCGTCCTCCACTATATTTATAATCATATGATTCTTCTACAGCCCTCACTGCTCGTTCCCGATCTTCAGGATGAAGACCTCCGACAAAATCGGCATGGTAATCAATATCCTTTTCCGGATCGGCGCCGAATAACTCGCGACAGCGGGCATCCCATTCCAGGATATTATTTACGAGGTCAAAATCAAACAAACCCAGATGGGTTGCCTGTTTGGCCAGCGCCAATTGTTCTATGGATTTCTTGTTTTCCAGCGATAAGAAAGTAAGTTCCTCGTTTATTTGGCTCAGGTCCCGGTTGCTTGCCTCCAGGGCATGATTTAAACGTGCCTCTGTTCTCTGGTATTCTCTGATGTTTTTTCGTGAAGTGACACGTTCTGTTACATCCGTCGCAGTATGTAAAATGCAAAATGTTTCTCCCCGCTCATTTCGCAATGGTCTGTATTCAAAATCAAAATAAAACGTTTGAAGTTTTCCGTTTACTTTTAGGTCAGCAGGGGTATCTATGGCTCTGTAAGTTTCTCCACTGTGCCATGTATTCTTCAGTAAGTCCGTAAATGGCTGACCTACGATTTCGGGGATCGCTTCCTCGAAGGTCTTGCCTACGACCTCTCTGCTTTTTCCCCAAATGGCAATCATTGCATCATTGGCAAAACGTATGTGCAGATCAGCTGTGTCATACACCGCTGTTGCGTCCTTAGATAGAGCTAATACTTCAAGAAGTAAACTATCGCTGAATTTGATAGCGGAAATTTCCATTGGGTAAATGATGCAGGGCTTAATCGCTAAATTAATATTTTGTGTAGTATTAACAAAACCTTGTATAATTATTGCCTACATCTGGGAATTTGTACCATGAAAGGCTAAATTAGTGTGTTGGGCCTATAAATAAAGTACTCGATCTTGTTTTTTCTGTAGCATTTAACGTATTGAGTTCGTATTTGTTGAAATATCTATTTATGAAAAATGTTATCTGGATTTTTTTCGCTGTTTTTGTGACCACTGTAAGTTGTAAGAAAGATGTCTCCGACCCGGATTCCCTGGAAGGGGTTTGGGAGATGCGCCAGATGACGGGAGCGCAGATACCCATGAGTCCCGCAGACACGCAGGCTGGTAACGGAACTACGATCCGCTTCTATGGCCAGAATTTTGAAATGCGTGCGGCAGGTAAAGTGGTGTTGGATGGTTCCTATGTAATTCTTAAGGCCTCTGCCGAAATCGACGGGATATCTTATTCACAGCGGATCGTGTTCAACGACATCGATCAGAAAATTTATTTACGGTTGAAGGGCACTGAACTTAAACTATGCTATGGTACTATCGCCGCCGATGGTGCGACAGTAACGTACAAAAAGCTTAAAGATTAACATGGTTCCCGGCTACAGAGGACAACCTTTTTTAACGTTACGATATGCCATTAATTTATTGTACTTAGTCGTTAATGAAGAAATATCCTTGCAGCTGACACTTTTGTTTCTGTAAAGGTACTCCGTGCGCTTCTGTTTTTTGGTTGTATATATGTTATACTTTGATTCTAAACATTGTATTGCCTTTTCATTGGCAAGGTAGGTACGAGTCTCGGTGACATTATCGCGAGTTGAGCCTTCGGAGCCTGATATAAATGCCCAGGTAGTTTCCTTTCTGAGTACAAAAAAAGGTTCTTCATGTTGGAGGAAGTAACGTTCCTCTGCACTAAAATGGTCATACTCGCTGTATCGGTGTACGATGAGTTTTATCCCCTTATTGTCGGAATAATATATAAGCGTGCCTTTTATTTCATCATCACAGACGTATGCTATCGCCTGTGAGTCTAACTCACCTGCGCTTTCTTTTGTCACAATACGTTCATACGCTCTTTTTATATCCGCGATGGAGTGTAGACTACTGTCGACGCTCGCATCAATCTCCGGAACTTTTATTGTCTGAGTATCTGCTATATCCTGTCTCTGGTTTCCGCCAGAGCAGGCAACAACAAAAACAAGTAGCGGGATGGCAAATAGATTCAATAAATTACAGCTTCGCATATCTCTGTAACAGTAGCATTCTGTTATTGTTCGACATCTGCTTGTTCTGCATACCTAACAGATTGTTTATAAAATGGGCTTTACGACTATACCTCCGGCATTAATTTAATAAACTTTATCTTCGCGCTATGCTTGAAATACTTTACCAGGACGATCATCTGGTCGCAATCAACAAGCCTCATGGTCTGTTGGTCCACCGCTCGAAGATGGCGGCGGATGCCCGCGAGTTTGCCTTACAGATGCTCAGAGATCAGCTCGGCTGTTACGTGTATCCTACCCATCGGATTGATCGGAAGACAGGCGGAATACTGCTTTTCGCACTTTCGAAGGAAGTTGAAGTAAGCATGCAGAAGCTTTTCGCCGAAGGTAAAGTGCACAAAGAGTATTTGGCTATTTTGCGGGGACATACGCCCGACGCCTTAACTATCGATTATGCGCTTGCCCGTGAAGATGGCGTATTGCAGGACTGCGTTACGCATATGCGAACCTTGCAACGATGTGAATTACCTTTCGCCATGGGGAAGCATAATAGTTCCCGGTATTCTTTGGTGTTGGCAAATCCTGAGTCGGGAAGAATGCATCAGCTACGCCGACATTTCGCGCATATTTTTCACCCGATCATAGGCGACCGCCCTCACGGTTGTAACAAGCAGAATCGCTTTTTCAAAGAGCAATTTGCGATGGATACCATGATGCTTCATGCTTTTCGGTTAAGCTTTTTTCATCCGCTGACGAATGAAAATATTGCCATTTCGGCAACGCCGCAACCTGAATTTCAACGCATGATGAACATAATGGAGTTTTCTTTGGCGCTGGCATAGGGTTTTTAGCCTCCAGCTCAGGGGTACATTTCGGGATCTAAGACCTGGTCCTTTCAAAACTTTCCGCTATATCGGATGTTCTGTAATCAAGAAACTGTGGCTGAGCCCGTTCCTGAATGTAAGTGCTAAATCTGAAGTTATATGAAAAAGATATTCCTGTTAAGTGTAAGTATTATGAGCCTTCTCATGGCTTGTATTGGAACAGATAAGGATCGTAAATATCGTGGATCTACTGCCGATACGGGCAAGCTTACTGTGGCCGCTGATAAGCCTACTGCGGCGAACACAATTGATATCCCCGGTTTGGATAGCATGGTTTCTAATAATACCATCTATCTGACTGCTAACGATCGTATGCAGTATAGTGACACGCTCTTTAAGGTAAAAGCGGGGGAAAAGGTGAATCTAAGATTCAAAAATATTGGAATGATGCCCAAGAATTCTATGGGGCATAACGTGGTGGTGTTGTCCATGGGCGCCGACTTTCAAGCCTTTGTATCTGACGCCATAGATGCCCGCGATACTGAGTACATTCCTCAAAGTCGCATGGGAGACGTAGTCGCGCATACCCGTTTGGTTGGACCCGGGGAAGAGGATAAGATCAATTTTGTATTGAGAGAAAAAGGTGTTTACGATTTTCTATGTTCCTTTCCCGGACATTATGGTTCCATGCGTGGGAAGATCGTAGCTGAGTAACCGGCTGTGGGTGATGTCGTTATTTGTTGAAGCCCTGTAAGGGTGATCAAGACCAACAGCTTTAAGGCATGTTTTAGTAGTATAGCATTGGCAACTCTATAAAAAACATGCCCTTTCCTAGGGTTTCTTTTCACTGTACATAGTAATAACGAATCCGACAACGGGCGTGAAGCAAATGCAAAACAGAAAAGACCAGCCAATTCCGAGCTTCCGGTTTTTTCCGAATAACCAAGCCACCAAAAAACAAATTACAAAATATACCAGACCTGCGATAAGTAAATTGGTTTGGCTTAAATAAACATCAGGATTTCTCATAAAGGTTTTTGTTAAAGGAACAGCAAAGTATCTATGTTTGTTTCAGTACACTGAATATCGCTAGAGAAGGATGGGCGGTCGAGGCCAACTTAAATGGAACTTATAGCTTACAAGGGCACATGACGCTGCAGGCTTATGGTAGCTATAACGGGCGCGAAGTGACCTTGCAGGGGTACCGTACCGGGAACTATTACTATTCATTTTCGGCTCGGAAGGAATTTCCAGTACACAAGATCAGCGTCACTCTCGCTGCTGTAAACCCCTTCACTAGATATGTTTCCCGTACTTCGTTTAGCAAAGGCGCTGGCTTTGACGCAAGGAATATGAACAGTGAGTATAACCGCGGTTTTCGACTAAGTGTTGGCTGAGAGTTTGGTGGTTTGTTTAAGCAGTCAGAATCTGTTAAAATAAAGAATGATGATATCAAAGGGCAGAATAAGGGTTAATGTGATTGTGTAATAGTCTAATGTTCAGTATATTAGTGAATAAGTTCCAAAACCTTGGCGGCAATACCTGAGTAGTTATCATCAAAGTGATGGCCCCCCGGTAAAATGCTTAGCCGGGCGCCGGACTGAGTAAACGCTTTGATATTGTCTTCGTCTTCCGAACTCCCGAAAATGCAGATCTTATCGGATCCTGAAACTTTACGGAGCTCGGTGATGACATCGTAAGGATCGTCCTCGATGGCGGTACCGAGCATATCGCTAACATGTACTTCAAAGTCACCTTTGCTGTCAGGCGATAATAGTGCGATGGCGCGGAGAGCTGCCTTCTGCGTGGTGGGTAGGCGGTTAGCTACAAAAGGCACAATGCAGGCACCGAAGGAGTAGCCCATAAGAATGAATGAAGCAGAATTATTTTTTTTCTGGTAATAGCTAAGAACACGAGCCACTTCGTTTGCCGTGGCATCAGGACTGCGCCGATGCCAAAAGTATTTCTGGCAATCGAGACCGATAACGGTTAGTCCTTGGAGGGCGAAAACATCTGCGAGACTTTGGTCGAAGCTGGTCCAGCCACCGTCGCCAGAAAACATAAACATCAACCGACCAGTTTTTCTGCCTTTAGGAGATATGATGTAAAGCGGCATGTCTGTTTTGAGGCTTGGCGCAATGGCTGCTGTATGCTCCTGATTTAGTATACTTTGATAAGCGCTTTTAAACGCCGGTAGCCAGCCATCGGCGATGGAGAAACCATGTCCCACTTTGTTAAGTTTTACGAGTGTGGCGCCCCGCATCCCCTTAACGAAGCTGGCAGCCGGTACAATTGGACATAATTTATCGTTCTTCCCATTTAAGATAATAAACGGTGCCGCCAGCTGGGCGACCTTATCAAAATAATAGGACTTTCCCGACGCTAAGGTATGCCAACGCAGACCGCTGCCCTTGCAGAATGGTTTGTTAATATTGATGTCGGGGCTGAACCCTAGCGCGATAGCGCCTCTGAAAGTTCCAGCTGGCGCCTGACAGATCAGTCCATAAACGAAGGTTGCTCCGTATGAGTAGCCAACAAGCATCGGCTTTTGATATACTGCGAACTGGTGACGTCGTTGGAGCATCAGACTTAACTGTTCGAAGTCAGCGGCAGGGTATACACATTCTTCATGAGACTGGTTTAGCTTCTGGGTAAGATGCTTAGCATCTATTCCAGCAACAAGTGCGCCTTGTTTCGCCAAAAAGCGCGCCATATTTATAACTCCTGCTTCCCAGCCACCATCACCAGAGACGAACAATACGAGGGATGTTGGTTTACCCTGCGGTTTATACAGGCTTATCTCTCCGAACCGTCCGTATTGAATGATTTCAGGAGCGTCAGCATGCTCCTGTGCCCGCGCTGCAAGAGGGCGGATTAGCTGAATTAACAGTAGCACGAGGAGGGTATTTCTCAAATAATGTCGTATAGCCATTGCCATGGAAGTAAGATATTTCTTGTACGTGAAAATAGAATGAAGGTTGTAGTAAATAATATTTATACAACGTGAGGACAAAAAATGAACCTTTTTACCTGAAAATCGAACTTCTTATGGGGGGTGAATGTCCATATTTGTGTTCAGCAAAGCTTAAGATACTCAATTTTAAACACAATTATAAAATTTACCATGCACAGAATTTGTCGATCCATTATTGCCTGTCTTATAACATTTGGCAGTTTAGTAGTCACGGCGCAGCCTTATAAATTCAGCTTCCAAAATCCAGCGCTAAGCTTCGACCAAAGGGTTGATGATCTGGTTTCGAGACTTACGTTGGAAGAAAAGGTAGGGCAGATGATTAATGCTGCTCCCGCGATATCCCGTTTGGATATCCCTGCTTACGAATGGTGGAATGAAACCCTCCATGGGGTGGGGCGTACTCCCTATAATGTCACGGTATTTCCGCAGGCAATAGGCATGGCTGCCACATTTGATACTGAAGCTTTGTTTAAGATGGCTGATTATTGTGCCATGGAAGGCCGCGTAATTTATAACAAAGCGCAAAGAAGTGGGAATTTTGGGAAGCGTTATCAAGGACTCACTTATTGGACCCCTAACGTTAATATCTTCCGCGATCCTCGCTGGGGGCGTGGTCAGGAGACTTATGGTGAAGATCCTTTTCTAACGGCTATGCTTGGCGACGCATTTGTTCGTGGCTTACAAGGTGATGATCCTAAGTATCTTAAGGCTGCGGCTTGCGCTAAACATTTTGCAGTGCATAGCGGTCCTGAGCCTTTGCGACATCATTTTGATATTGACGTAAGTCCTTATGAGCTGTGGGATACGTATTTGCCTGCATTTGAAAAGCTGGTTACGGAGTCGAACGTCGTGGGAGTTATGTGCGCGTATAATGCTTTTAAAACGCAGCCCTGCTGTGGAAGTGATCTGCTGATGAATGATATCTTGCGTAATCAATGGAAGTTCAAAGGTTATGTCACCTCCGACTGCGGAGGCATTGAGGATTTCTTTACAAAGCATAAGACACACCCCGACGCTGAATCTGCTTCTGTAGATGCCGTCTTTCATGGTACGGATGTTGAATGCGGACATGGAGCTTATTTGTCGCTCGTAGATGCTGTTAAACATGGAAAGATTTCGGAGAAGCAGATAGATGTATCTGTGAAGCGTCTTTTCATGATTAGATTTAAGTTAGGCCTTTTCGATCCTCCTGCAAGGGTTAAATACGCGCAGGTTCAGGACTCCGTCCTCGATTCGAAAAATCACAAGGCTCACGCCTTGCTGATGGCCAGGGAATCTATGGTATTGTTAAAGAATGATGGAACGCTGCCTTTAAAAAGGAAGATGAAAAAGATTGTTGTTCTAGGTCCCAATGCTGATAACATCACTTCCATTCTTGGAAATTATAACGGAAACCCCTCAAATCCGATTTCTGTTCTTCAGGGAATAAAGAATAAAGTAAGTAAGGAAACGCAGGTTGTATATGAAAATCCGATAACGTTTACAAGTAAGGAGATGCTGCACTATGATGATATAAACGGTAGTTTCTCTTACGAAGGTAAATCCGGCTTTAAGGCCGAATATTTCAACAATCGAGATCTTGAGGGAGATGTTCAGGCTAAACGTTGGGAGGAAACGCTTAATCATGATTGGCAGGAGGGCGAGATTGTTGCTAATGGCGTCACGGCTAACGACTTTTCTGCTCGCTATAATACTATTTTCCATGCTAAGGCTGATCAGGAATTATCTGTGGAATTACAGGCTGATAACGGCTGTCGGCTATGGCTCAATGACGAGCTTATTATTGATGAATGGACAGGAAAGAAGCGCGATTTAAAACGTTACGACTTACATGTACGTAAGGATTCGAGCTACCATTTTCGAATTGAGTATTGGCAGTCTGATGCTAGTGCTTATATCAAGTTCAGGCTGGGCAAATACGTCAGTTCTGATTTCGACGCCTTAGTAAAGAAACATGCAGACGCTGACGCTTTTATCTTCGCCGGAGGTATTTCTCCGCAGCTGGAAGGGGAATCGATGCGTGTCGACGCACCTGGCTTTAAAGGTGGCGACAGGACCTCCATTCTGCTGCCCGCGGTACAGACAGAGCTAATGCAAAAACTTAAGAGCTCCGGCAAGCCGGTAATATTTGTAATGATGACGGGAAGCGCCATCGCCACTCCCTGGGAGTCAGTGAACTTGCCGGCGATACTTAACGCCTGGTACGGAGGGCAGGATGCGGGGACCGCTGTTGCCGACATTCTCTTTGGTGATTATTCGCCATCAGGACGTTTGCCCGTAACTTTCTATCAGAATGACGCAGATTTGGGTGGCTTCGAAGATTACTCTATGAGCAATCGTACTTACCGTTATTTCGGTGGAAGAGCGCTGTATGGCTTCGGCTACGGCCTGAGCTACACGACATTTCGTTACGATGCCCTAAAAGCGCCCGCTGTAGCAGCTGTTGGTAAAGACATAACCGTATCCTGCCGCGTAACTAATACTGGTAATTTTGCGAGTGATGAGGTGGTACAACTTTACATGTCAAGTGAAAATCCATCGATAAGAACTGCTCGTAAAGCTTTAAAAGGTTTTAGAAGAATACATCTGGATGTTGGCGAGAGTAAAGTAGTAAGCTTTGTGCTCAGCGCCAGTGAGCTGACATATGTAACGGCCGAAGGAAACAGAAAATCACTTACCGGAAAGCTTGGCATAAGTCTTGGGGGAGCGCAGCCCGATGAACATAATCCTTTAAACTGTAATATTCTGAAAACATCCATCGCCCTTAAATAAATATCTTAATAGTACATCTGGTTCTGCTATGCCGTCTCCTCGTGGGGCGGTATAGCTTTTTAATATACCCTATTTTGATATTCTGAGCGTTCTTTAGCTGAAGCTTGGTTAACAGATGCCTGGCGCTTCCCAATTTTTCCAAATGGTTGATTTACTTCTTTTAATGCTTTGAAATAAAGATGTATCAATTTATCTTTGATAGAGCCTGAATTTAACCAAATGACAAGAACGAGCTACAATTTAACTAACTTAGTAAGGAGAAGGTCCCCTCTCTTTTTTTTTAGCCAGGTTACGCCAACGTTGGCGTTGCTCTTGTTGGCATTATTAATTAGCATCAGTTCGCTGAATGCCGCCGCGCAGGTGCGGTGTAAACTGGAACATTATTCAACGCTGGATGGGCTGATCCATGAGTCTGTTACAAGTTTGCTGAAAGGAAAGGATGGCTATTTATGGATCGGTACATGGGGTGGCCTTAATAGGTTTGACGGACACGATTTCTCCGCCTTTCGCTCGGCTACTAACTGTACTTTTAATATGGGGAACAGTAGGATCGACCAAATTGTAGAAGATGGCACCGATTATCTGTGGCTACGAGCCTATGATTTGCAAGTATACCGCTTCAATAAGCATAATGAAAGGTTTGAGTCTCTGGCGGATATCCTACAGCTCCCCGAGCAATTTAAGTTGGCAGTACATAAAATTCATTCTTTTCGCGATGGCGAGCTTTGGTTGAACTCCAAGGATCAGGGGTTGTTTTATGTTCCTGACCGTGACGATGTTAAAAGGCATTACATCCGCTTCGCCAGCGATCGCTCATCAGAAAACAGATTGCCCTCAAATTATGTGAACTTCGTTAAAGCTGATAGTCGCGGTAAGATATGGGTGGCTACGTCAAAAGGTATCGTTTCAATTGATCAAACTTTAAATGATACCTATACTGTTGAGCGACACGAAAAACAAGCGTTATTAGAAAAAAGCTATTGCTCAATGGCGGAAGATACCGATAATATTTACTTCGGCAGTAATGATGGTATCCTTACCGTTATCAAAAAAAGCAATGGCGTTTTAAGAAGCGTCCGGTTGGGCAACGTTGCCCTCAATAATTTATGTGCTTCTAAAGTTTCATCTTCATTGTATATTTCGGATGCCGCAGGCTGTCTTTGGGTTTATAATCGTAACAGCGGGGCTTTGCAATCACAAGCTTTAAGTCGCTTTCCATTGCACCTAATGTATGAAGATATTAGAGGTGCTGTATGGATTGAGCCAAACGAGCGAGGTGTGTATCGCTACGACCCGCTTACTAAGAAAGCTAAACTCTTCCTTGGAGGGGCTAAGTATGCTAAAAAGCACGACGATGGTCACTTTAACATTTTTGAGGATCAGCATAATCGGTTGTGGGTATCCATGAAAGGAGAGGGCTTCGGATATTATAGCGCGGAGATCGATACTGTTTTAACTCATTATCAAGGTACTGATGGCGACGAACACGAGTTTCCCAGACTTGTCTATGGAGTATTATATGATAAGTTAGGTTATTTATGGATGAAGACCGAACAGCGGGGACTTGAGAAGCTTAGCTTATTAGGTGATGATTTTCAGTCCTTTCTCTTAAATCAGAACGGGGGGGCGAGACTAGAAAACGAAGTTCGCGGTATAATGGTCGATCGGAAGAATCGCATTTGGCTGGGTTCGAAAGGCGATGATCTTCGCATATTTAAAGATGGACAAGAGATTTTTGATGTTTTCCTCAATCGTCCGCGGCACGGTTTGGGTGCGCCTTATGTAATTTTTGAAGATTCCGAATACAACGTCTGGATTGGTACGAAAGGGAAGGGGTTGTTTAAGGCTACTCCTGTAACGGCGGCAGGTGATAAGTATCATCTTACACATTATCCAGCGCTATCAAGCAGCGCCAACACTGTTGCACGGCAGATTTATAGTATTGCTGAGGATGATAAGAAACGCATTTGGATAGGAACCTTTGATGGCGGAATCTTCGTGGCTAACAGTCTTGGAAACGGATCCCACTTCAGACATCTCCGTGGTGGAACGTTCCTGGGTTCTGGCAACAATTATACGAAAATCAGAATCATTGCTCCAAAGAAAGATGGAAGCATTTGGGTTGGTACTACGGATGGTCTTATGATATTGAAAGATACGCTGCTAAGATCACATCAAGTCTTTACTACAGCCTATTACTACAATAAATATAACAATGACGCGTCGTTAGGGAATAACGATATTCAGTACATCTTACATGACCGGCAACAAAAGACCTGGATATGTACTTCCGGAGGAGGGCTGAATCAAGCGATCAGCAGAGATCCGCTTCGGCAAATACGATTTCGAAAGTATACGCAATCTGAGGGACTTTCCAGCGATTATATCCTTAGTGCTATCGAAGACAGGCAAGGACGCCTGTGGTTGTCGTCTCCCGGAGGGCTTAGTTGCTTTGATGTTTCGTCGGCTACATTTGCCAATTACAGTTCTAATGATGGTATTCCCGAGAGTAGCTTTTCCGAAGCCTCCCGCAGTATGTTTCTCAACGGTAAGCTTGTGTTTGGGATGATGAAAGGTTACATCATATTTGATCCATCGACAGTACGTCGCCACCGCGATCTTTCGCCACTTGCCTTTACCGATTTTCTTATAAATGGAAAAAGTATCACTACCGAGAAGGGAATCGATAGCAAATATCTTAACATTAACTACCGGCGACAGATTGTATTAGCCCATAATGAGAACAATTTCAACATAAACTTCACCCTTTTAAATTTTAAAGATGACGGCAAGACGCGTTATTCATATCGGCTTTTAGGGCTCGATACCTCATGGCAAAAAAATAGTACCGTTCGACGAGCCTCATTTACTAACATCTCGCCAGGTAGATATACCTTTCAACTCAAGTATAGTAATAGTAGCGACAATAGTAATCAACCTTTACGAACGCTGGATATTGTCGTATTGTCCCCGTGGTGGTTTACCTGGTGGGCATATATCATTTATGCCCTCATCTTTGCTGTTTTTGCGCTGTATGTACGAAAGAATATCCTAACGGTTCTGCGGCTACGGCAGCAGGTTGCCGTAGAGCATCAGCTTGCGGATCTTAAGGCAAATTTCTTCACAAACATTTCACATGAATTGCGGACGCCGCTGACGCTCATTGTTAACCCGGTAGAGGAGTTACTAGTCTCCGAGCGATTGACTGAGCGTGGCCAGCAATATCTCGAAATTGTACACCGCAATGCCCGTAGAATGGAACGCTTTATGAATAAGCTTCTTGACTTACGAAAAGCGCAGAATGGGAGCGCCAGTTTAAATACCTCGTATGTAGACGTGTTGAGCTTTAGCAGGATCATTGCTGATTATTTCCGGCAAACGGCAGATGCAAAATCGGTAAGTATTTTCATAAACAGTAATGTCAATGAAATATGGACATGGATCGATGTAGAGAAAATGGATGTTGTTCTCTATAACCTTATATCCAACGCTTTGAAGTTTTCTCCGGCTCACACCGAAATCATTATAGATCTACATGTCAACAACAATAAACTGACGATTACTGTGCAAGACGCCGGTCCTGGCGTTGACCCCTCGCATTTAAACCAGCTTTTTGATCTCTACTTCAGTGATCCCGGAAAGAATAACGAAAACCGCGGTATTGGCATTGGTCTTTCTCTATGTCGCGAATACGTGCAACTGCACAAGGGACTTATTAAAGCCTTCAATAACGAAAATGGCGGATTGAGCGTAGAAATTACCCTGAATATACTTGCAGAAATGCATGATCATGCCGAGAAGTGCGAAGGGGGGCTGGCAAGGGAACATCTATCGCCATTACCCGCTTTGAATACCTCCGAAAGACGTGAAGATTATGATAAAGGTAAACCTTCGCTCCTCTTGGTAGAGGATAATTGTGAGTTACGGTTTTTCCTTGAAACGCAATTGGCAGTAAGTTATCATGTACACACGGCTGTTAACGGAGTTGATGGGCTGCGTCTGGCAAAGGAATTGCTTCCCGACATTATATTAAGCGATGTGATGATGCCTGAAATGAACGGCATTGAGATGCTCGCCAAGCTTAAAGCTGATAAAAATACAAGCCATATTCCGCTAATCTTACTCACAGCAAAGAACTCTGTACAGAGCCAGGTTAAAGGCCTGGAGGAAGGTGCTGACGGGTATATTACCAAACCATTCAACATGTCGCACCTGCGGGCAACGCTTAGCAATGTAGTTAATGGTAGAAAGTTGCTTTTCGAAAACCTTCAGAAAGGAAAAGTGACTATTGACCTTGAGCCTGCACCTGTGTCCGTAAGCAGTCGCGATAAAGAGTTTCTACAGGAGGTATTGAAGATCGTGGAACGGGGAATGACGGATACCGATTTTAATATCGATATGGTTGCTGAAAGTATTGGTATGGGGCGCTCTTCTTTTTACAAAAAGTTTAAAAGCCTTACGGATCAGGCTCCTGTTGAGTTTGTCAGGGAAATGCGCCTAAAACGTGCTGTGCAATATATGGAAGCAGGCGACTGTAATATCTCCGAAATAGCGTACAAGTCTGGTTTCAACAACCCTAAATACTTTAGTACATGCTTTAAGGAGCGCTATAAGCTGTCGCCCAAAGAGTATATGAAAACGAGTGAGAACTAAACGCCAGAAATAGTAGTTGTCATCTTATTCAGACGAGCGATACCTTTGCCTGTGTGTCATTAGTCTGTGCGCCGTTGTATCCCACAGCCGATAAGGTTGTGGGATGCTTGCGTTTACGGAGGCTGTAACATGACAAAATAGATGAAGAAGGTCTTTTAGGGTCTGATAATTGATACGTCCCAATTTTTAAACCTTAACAATCAATAATTGAACCTCCATCTTCTGATACTTAACGTCTTTTGTGTTAAGGAGATGTATGAAGTGGAGCAATCCCGGGCGCTCAGAGCTTTATCAGCCTACCGATAAACTAAATTAATTATTAACAACGCTTCTGTATAGAAGCAACAGGGAGACCAATTATATGATTAACAGGTTTTTACTAATCTTCTGTTTCCTGTGCTCATCTGTGGCATTGTTTGCACAGACCAGAACCCTCTCCGGAAAAATTACTGATAAGTCGGGGGAGGCACTTATTGGTGTAAGCGTTACTATCAAAGGGACCTCGCGAGGAGCCAGCACCAACTCCGATGGTGTTTTTCGACTGACTATTCCGGATAACGCGTCGACGGTTCTACTCATACGGTATGTTGGGTTTGTGTCGCGGGAAATTACGGTGGGCGACCGAACATCCATTAACCTAACGTTGGAGGAAGACTCTAAATCATTAGACGAAGTTGTAGTAATTGGTTACGGCACCGTTGCGCGCAAAGATCTCGCTGGCGCTGTGGGTTCTGTAAAGGGCGAAGACATCATGAAGAATCCGGTTACTAACATTGCAGAGGCGCTCACCGGACGGGTGCCGGGAGTGCAGGTTACAACACTTGATGGCGCGCCAGGAGCCGACATCATCATTCGGGTTCGCGGTGGAAACTCCGTTACGCAGGACAACTCACCGCTTTATATTGTCGATGGATTCATCGTCGATAATATAAATAACATTGCGCCAACGGATGTCGAGTCGATAGACATCTTGAAGGATGCTTCCTCTACAGCCATATATGGTGCGCGAGGCGCCAATGGCGTGGTTATTGTGACAACGAAGTCACCAAAAGCCGGAAAAACAAGCATTTCCTATAACGGATACGGGCAATCGAAAAATTTCCCTCGTAAGCTGGATGTGCTTTCCCCTTATGAGTTTGCACTTGCTCAATACGAGTATGCATTGCTGCGGGGCACAACTTCCAATGAATATACCAGTTTTACAAAGTTCTTTGGTGTGTATGATGATCTCGACCTTTATAAATATCAGCGAGGAACCAATTGGCAGGACGAATTGTTCGGTCAGCCTGTATATTCGCAGCAACACAACCTTAGTCTTACCGGCGGGACAGAGAAAACGCGACTGAGCTTCAACTCGACATACAACAAAGACGAAGGTTTAATGCCTCAATCGGGGGTGAAAAGGTTTTATTTCAACTTCAAGCTAAATCATGTAATCGCTCCGCGGCTGAACGTTGATATGGCGGCGCGTTACTCGCACAACACCGTTGACGGTGCTGGTACCTCCGGGGGCTCCAGCGTACGCGTTGCCGACGGCATCCAAACCCGTCCTGTGAATGGTCTTGCAGATCAAATCGTTATCGATCCCAACGCGGTAAATAGCGGCGATGACGACTACGATGAGTTTCTGCGCAGCCTGATAAATCCAATTGAGCTTACCAAACAGGATTATAGAAACCGTATCAATCGTGATTTCAGCCTTAATACAGCCCTAAACTGGAATCCTTTAAATCCTTTAAGATTACGTACAGAGCTCGCTGTGACACTGAGAAATGATCAAAGCAAACGTTACTTCGGTCCACTGACAGGTGAGTCAAGGAATGCTGGCAATAACCTTCCTTTAGGCGAATTGTCTATCGGACAGAGTACCGTCTACCGATGGGTAAATACAGCCAATCTACAGATCAAAAAAGATAAATCGCATAACCTTTCCATGCTGCTGGGGCAGGAGCTCAATGCGGGTAGTGGATCAAACGTATTTAACAGAGCTAAGTATTTTGATGAGACGATGCTCCCCGAGAAGCTGTTCGCGAATTTCGCACTGGGCACGCCTGACCGCCTTGAAACAACCGAGACACGGGGGGAAAACCTTTTGTCATTCTTTGGACGCGTCAATTATACATATAAAGACAAATATATCCTCTTTGCTACGCTCCGGGCCGATGGTTCCAGTAAGTTTGCCCCAGGCAATCGTTGGGGGTATTTCCCCGCGGCATCATTCGCATGGCGTGTGTCGGATGAAGACTTCCTGAAAAATAATCGCTTTGTTTCAGATCTGAAGCTTCGTGCCAGCTACGGCAAGGCCGGAAACAACAGAGTTCCTAATGACTCGTGGCGGCTATTATTCTCGCCTTCTACTAATCGATCCTACGGCGCCGGTGATATTAATCAACCCTATTATAATATTAAGAATTCTTCTTTGCCAAACCCTAACCTGCGGTGGGAAACTACTATTTCGCGAAACCTCGGTTTGGACTTTGGCCTTTTCAAAAACCGTCTCACAGGAACTCTCGATATTTATAAGAATACTACGAAAGATCTTATTATCAATAACGATATCCCGCCACAAACAGGATATACTACGCAGCAGATTAACATTGGTCAGACATCCAATCAGGGAATCGAACTGGCGTTGACGGGTGTGATCTATCAAGGGCGTAATTTTCGTCTCTCAGGTTCGTTCAACATCGGTCGTAATATTCCGAAAATTGACCGCCTTGACGGCAACGACAACAGATCCTACCAATCTAACTGGGCTGGCACTGATCTGAAAGGACAGGATGACTATCGTCTGATTACCGGCAGAACTATCGGTCTGATGTACGGGTATCTCAACGATGGTTTCTACAGTACGGATGACTTTGAATCCTACGATCCCAATACCCGGCAATATGTCCTGAAACAAGGCGTCGCAAATTCGGGAACGCTGCTGGGAGGCGTCATTGGCATACGACCTGGAACCATGAAGCTTAAAGATCTTGATGGCGATGGCTTTGTTACTGCGGATAGAGATCGTGCTATTGTCGGTAGCGCCATTCCTAAGCATAGCGGAGGTTTCGGTTTTAACGCTAACTATAAGGCCTTTGACTTCTCCACGTTCTTCAATTGGGTGTACGGAAATAAGGTGTATAACACGGGGCGCATACAATTCAATATGTATTATCGTAGCTCCTATGGAAATATGCTTAATACAGTGAACTATGAAAACCGCTTTAAGTATATAGATGCGCAGGGAGCATTGGTTACCGACCTTGCCGAGCTTACTGAGCTCAACAAGAACGCGACGATATGGTCTCCCTTTTCTATGGGTACGGCTTCTCCGGTATTCTCAGATGATGCCGTCGAAGACGGGTCTTTCCTTCGTCTTACCAACGTTACGCTTGGATATACTACTCCCGCGAAGCTGGCGAAGAAGTTGGGCATTTCCTCGATACGTGTATTCGGAACGGTATATAATGCTTTTCTGTGGACAAAATACCGGGGGTACGATCCTGAGGTCACGGCCACAAGAAGCGGCTCCTATGCTGCCCTTACCCCGGGCGTTGATTTCTCCGCCTATCCTAAAAGCAGGACCTTCACCTTCGGCGTAAACGTAAATTTCTAACCTGACATAAAAGATTATGAAATCGTATAATATCACCATCATCATAGCTCTTCTTATAATGTTCTCTTCCTGTAAGAAGTTTCTGGATACCGATTCTCCCTCCAATTTTACTGACGGATATATTTTTGCTACGGAATCTGATGCAGCCAAGGCTGTAAATAGTGCTTATGCGCTATTTAATCAGGATGCCTTCACTTCGCGGCTCTCCAACAACTTTACCGGTAATACTGATGTCGAGGTTGGTGGGGTAGGAGCTGCTCCTGATAACTCCCGTCGTGACATTTGGTCTTTTGAATGTACCGATGCGAACGGCGATCTACGCACGGTATGGAACAATGCATATAATGCCGTAAACAAAGCCAACATCTGCGTTGAAGGTATCAGCGCCTCGCCCTTGAAAGATACCCCAGGTATGAAGCAGCTGCTCGGTGAGGCAAAGGCATTGCGGGCTCTCTGGCTATATTGGCTGATGAATCATTGGGGAGATGTACCCTTTACTTTCAAGTCTACTGCCGGGGGAGATAACCTCTATCAACCGCGTGCCCCACGAGATTCCATACTTACGGTGCTTATCGACGACCTGATAGCTTCGGAGGGAGATATGAAGCTGGCCTCGCAGCTGACTTACGGTATAGAGACTATTAATCGTGAGTTTGTATGTGGTTTAATAGCACGGCTGGCACTCATGCGCGGAGGCTACTGGCTTTATCCAGATATGCAGATGCGCCGAAAAGACGACTACCAGAAGTATTATGAAATTGCCAATCAGTATTGCCGGAAGCTGATGCAGATATCTGACCGCCCCTTAAACCCCAGCTTCGCAAGGGTGTTTGAGAATGAGAGCCGCTGGATTGTTGCTGCCAATGATGATGTTTTGTTTGAGGTAGCGTTTCAGCCCGGCTTTGGTGATGTGGCCTGGTGTCATGGTATCCGCGTTGACGCTGGCACACATCCTTATGGATCGGGTTCTAACTATCTGAGCCTTTCGCCGTCATACTATTGTTCCTTCGATACCCTCGATACCCGCTTACCTGCAACTTGTTCAATCATCTATTACGATAAAGATTTGCAACAACAACCCGTAGGCATCGGATCTATTTCGCCGGGGAAATGGAATCGATTGCTCATGGCTACCCCGGCAGGCTCTCAGTCGGCAAAAGGAACAGGTATCAATTGGCCGATCATGCGTTATTCAGATGTTTTGCTGATGCTTGCGGAAACAGAGAATGAACTTCATAACGGCCCCACTGCCGATGCTTTAGATGCATTACGCCGCGTACGGCAGCGGGCTTTTCCTAACACGCTCTGGCCTGAAAAGGTAGAGCAATACCTCGGAAATGTAAGCACCGGTAAGGAGGCCTTTTTTAATGCCATTGTCAATGAACGTGCCTGGGAGTTCGGAGGTGAATGTATACGGAAATATGATCTTGCGCGCTGGAACCTCTACGGACGTAAAGTCGCTGATGCGCGCAATTTCCTCAACGCCATAGGCGCCGACACCTTCGCTGGTACCGGACAGTATGCTGACCTCGCCGGCGATGTCTATTATAGGCTTAACACCTCGACGCGTACCGTCGTGTTCTATAATCGATTTAAAGCCGCCGCAGTGATACCTCCGATAAAAGATTCGCCATCTAAAGGCGATAATCCTGACGGTTATACCAGGCTTACCTGGTTGAAAGGTCTTTACAGTGCTACAAATCAAGGTCCCGCGGATTTTAACGTAAGAACATGGCGGGGGTATAAGGACGATACTGGTTTACAACCTGTACGATACATCCTTCCGCTGCACAGTTCTACTGTGACAAGCAGTATGGGTACACTTGATAACAAAGGCTATGGATATAATCAGTAATTGACATGAAGAAGATTTTAAAAACTATAGTTTACCTTTCTTGCTTGTGCATCACCTTGATGCTGGCGCTTGGAGCCTGCAAGAAGGACCATCTGGAACAGGCTCCCCGCCTGTTTCGGCCTACCCTAAAAGGGTCATTGCTCACTACGGGAAATTTTATCGAGGCTTCCTGGGAACAGGTGAAAAATGCTGAATCTTACACCATTCAGATAAGCAGAGATACTTTTAAAACGATCGATATAAGTCTCAGTGTTGATACCGCCGGGGCGCTCATTGAAAATCTGAAATGGGATCAACTCTATCAGATTCAGGTTAGAGCCAATGCCGCGGACTCGACGAATAACTCACGCTTTGGATTGCTTGGCAGCGTAAAGACGCCTAAATTTCCTACTATTCTTTCCGCACCGACTATCAACGACGTTACCGACAATTCGGTAATCATGCGCTGGCGAACCGAGGGTGCGGCGGTGAGCACCATAAAGGTTTTTGATTCTTCAGGCCTTAATCTGTTAAAAACGATAGAGCTCAATGCATCCGATATTAACGATATGTATCGCGTGATCGACGGCCTCCAAAGTGCTACTTCGTACTACATGGAACTTTACAGTCAGAATACGTTACGAGGGTATAATACTTATACAACCAAAGCTCCTTTTGCAGGGCAGGTTATCGACTTGCGCGGATTTGCGGATCGTCCTTCGGTTCTTCAGGATACGCTTACCAAGGTACCCTCCGGCAGTGTTATTGTGTTGAAGAAGGGTGTTAGCTATCCGCTCACCACTTCCCTGAGCATTTCGCAAACACTCATGATCACCAGCGGCGATGACCTCCTGACAACCGAACCCGCAACAATCGACTTCGCCGCCGGCGTATCCCTGAATTTCAGTGCTGGCGCTGCCATTGATTCGGTCGCTTTTGTAAATGTAAATCTTAAAGGCAATGATTATGCGAACAACTATGTGTTTAATGCTGACAAGGACGCAACCATTGGTAGGCTTAGTTTTAACAACTGTAAAACATCAATATTCAGGGGGGTAATACGTCTGAAGTCTGGAAATATCAACGTGGAAAACTTCGAAATGAACAACTGCCTTATCGATAGTATTGGTAGTTATAATGTTTTGATCGTCGATAACGCCACTTGTAAAATCAATAATATTGCTATCCGCAATAGCACAATTACACGCACCGAGCAAATCATTGTCAGCAGTAAACGTGAAGCATCATCGGTGATTATTGACGCCTGTACATTCTATAAGGCTCCCAGGGGAGGAGCTTATCTGATAGATTTTGGCAGCAAAGTGGTTTCTGGGGGGCTCGTTGTTTCCCACTGTATCTTCGCTATTGGCAAAGATAATAACGGCAATAATAAGCCTCGTGGCGTCAGGGCACCCGGCAGTATATTGACTACCATAAATAATTACGGTCTTGCTGATTATGCGAATGGTGGAGAGCCATTAGCGGGCTTGCAGCTCTATTCAAGGCCATCTAACGAGGTGTTTACTGATCCTGCAGCACTCAATTTTAAAATCAAAGATCAAACGTTCCCCGGACGTAGCACATCCGGCGATCCGCGTTGGCGTTAATAAAAACCTTTCCAGCGTGTGGGGGATACCTATACGCTGGAATACCCAACATACACACTTATACCACAATACATGAAAAATATAATGCGAGTAATATTCTCCACGGTGGTGCTGCTCTTGGGCTCCCTAAGCGGAAAGACTCAGCAAAGCGACCTTTGTCTCTGGTATGATCGTCCGGCTGAAAACTGGAACGAGGCATTGCCAATTGGGAATGGCCGCCTGGCAGCGATGATCTTCGGCAAGCCTTCTGACGATGAAATCCAGCTGAATGAGGAAACTATCTGGGCGGGAGAGCCGGGGAATAATATTATCCCGAATGTTTATGAACCTATCCAGCAAATCAGACAGCTGCTTATGCAGGGACGCTACAAGGAAGCTCAGGATCTATCGAATGCTACTTTTCCGCGTAAGGTGCCGGCAAATGTAAATTACGGTATGCCTTATCAAACCGCAGCTAGTTTGTTTATCAGGCAGAAAAACGCCAGTAATATGCAGGACTACAAGCGAACGTTGGATATTGAAAACGCTGTTGCTACAACTACCTATTCCATTGACGGCGTAACGTATAAGAGGGAATATATCGCCTCCATCCCCGGACAACTTATTGTTGTAAAGCTAAGTGCCTCTAAACCCGGAAAGATCAACTGCGACCTGACGATGCTGAGTCCTTTTCCTGAATACGATTTACGTGTGGATGGTAGTAAACTGCTGCTTAGCGGCAAAAGTGGATCGCTGGATAATAAACAGGGGAAGCTGCGCTATCAGGTACAGGTTCTTCCCCGTTTGGAAGGTGGCCATCTGGCGGCCGATAGCACCAGTCTCAGGGTTGCTAATGCCAACGCCTTGACTGTTTACATTGCCATCGGCACTAATTTTCGAAAATATAATGATATCAGCGGTGACGAAGAGCGCGTCGCGACTACCTGTCTAAATAGATCTTCATCCCAATCTTTCGAAGTTATGAAACATGCCCATACGCAGCTATATCGTAAATATTTCGACAGAGTGCATCTGTATCTCGGCACCTCGAGTGCAGAAAATAAGCCTACTGATGTCCGTATCAGGGAATTTGCCCTTAAAGAGGATCCTGCGTTAGTGTCTCTTTATTTTCAATTTGGAAGATACCTGCTTATCTGCAGCTCCTTCCCCGGTTCGCAACCAGCGAACTTGCAAGGCAAGTGGAATCATAAGCTCGCACCGCCCTGGGATAGCAAATACACGGTAAACATTAATACTGAAATGAATTATTGGCCTGCCGAAGTTACCGCGTTACCCGAGATGCACGATCCGCTGTTTAAAATGATCGCCGAGCTAGCGGTTACAGGGCAGCAAAGTGCCCGCGAAATGTATCGCGCACGAGGATGGAACATGCACCATAATACGGACCTTTGGCGTATAACCGGACCCGTCGATGGTGGCTTTTACGGGATGTGGCCTATGGGAGGTGCCTGGCTGACGCAGCATATCTGGCAGCATTATTTATTTACCGGCGACAGGAATTTCCTTAAAACATACTACCCTGTGTTAAAAGGTGCGGCTATGTTTTATGCTGATGTGTTACAGGAAGAACCTGAACATAAGTGGCTCGTAGTGGCTCCTTCCATGTCTCCCGAAAATACTTATCAGAGTGGGATTGGTATAAGCGCAGGAACTACCATGGATAACCAATTGGTGTTTGATGTGTTTACAAATCTCATCAGAAGTAGCGAGATTCTGGGTCAGGACAAGTTGTTTGCTGATTCGCTAAAGACAATGTTGCTCCGTTTGCCTCCAATGCAAATTGGTAAGTTCGGTCAGCTACAGGAATGGCTGCACGACTGGGATAAAGAGAAGGATGGACATCGCCATGTTTCTCATCTTTACGGACTTTATCCTTCTAGTCAAATCTCCTCCATACAACATCCTGAGCTGTTTGAGGCTGCCCGCAATTCCCTGGTTATTCGAGGCGACAAGTCTACCGGATGGTCTATGGGCTGGAAGGTTAATCTTTGGGCCAGATTGCTTGATGGCAATAGAGCCTATAAGCTGATACATGACCAGTTGAATCCGGCGCCCCTTCAAACTTCGGGACAAAACGGAGGCACTTATCCTAATCTGTTTGATGCGCACCCTCCATTTCAAATTGATGGAAACTTTGGATGTACCTCGGGCATTGCCGAAATGCTCCTACAGTCGCATGACGGTGCGTTGCGCATACTTCCTGCCCTCCCTGATATCTGGCCTTCAGGTTCTGTAAAGGGGTTGGTTGCTCGCGGCGGATTTATTATAGACATTGAATGGAAAGAGGGCAAGCCAACATACCTGAAAATTCGCTCTTTGTTGGGAGGCAATTGCAGGCTGATGTTCAGCAGCGAACCATTGCGCAAGTCGGGCCCCCAATGGAAAGTAGCCAGCGGCGCTAATCCCAACGATTTTTATAAAGTGGCCGCTATTGCTCAACCAAAAATTTCCGAACAGGCTAAACTCCACAATTTAACGATCAAGCCGGTAACGAGCTTCGACTTCAATACAAGAGCTAATGAATCATATACGTTCACATTGGAGTAAAAGGACGCTGAATTCTACACGAATGATACATCACCTGATAATGATGGTAATCCTTGTTTTCTTTCAAAGTATGACAGGATGGGCGCAGGAACGTCTCTTTATCTGGTCAGAAGGGAAGATGCCTAATTCTAAAGGTATGCGGCTGCAGGACAGCATCGCTCGGGAACGAATTTTTCGGGTTGCCAAACCGGAAGTGTATGCCTTCTTTCCTTCCAAAGAGGAAAACCGGCATACTGCCGTTCTTATTTGTCCGGGAGGGGGCTATGAACGTTTGGCTTATGTAGTCAGCGGTATCCAGCTCGCGCGCTGGTTGAACACCCTGGGGATTTCCGCTTTTGTACTAAACTACAGATTGCCAGTGTCGCCTGACCTGAAGGATCCGAAGCTTGGCCCTCTGATGGACGCCCAGCGTGCCTTAAAGCTCATACGAGCGCGCGCAAAAACCTGGGATATAGATACCTCGCGTGTCGGAATTATGGGATGCTCTGCGGGGGGGCATCTGGCAGCACATGCTTCCTGCATGCAACAGGACTACTCCCGTATTGGCGATTCTCTTGATACGCAAAACGCGAGGCCCGATTTCACCATACTTGTTTCTCCCGTAATAGATATGAGTTCATCCATCGCTCACAAAGGCAGTGTAGCGAATTTGCTTGGGGCCGACACCACCAAAGAGATAAAGGAGAAATTCTCTATGCAGATTCAGGTGACCTCCAGACATCCTCCCTGCTTTATTACCGGTGCCGCCAACGATCCGGTTGTAAATCCATTGAACAGCTTACTATACTATCAGTCTCTGTTGGAGCATGATGTGCCTGTAAGCTTTCATGTTTTTCCGGAGGGCGGGCATAGTATCGCATTACGTGGAAATCCTGGATCAACGAATTTATGGACTACGCTTTGTGAAGCATGGTTGAGGGATATTAAGATTTTGGAATCCAGGTGACATGCTTGCACCATAAAATAGCGATTGCTTCATTCTTTAAATTCCAAACTTCTGTTTGCAAGAAGTTAATCAATTTGATCAAAGAAAATATTTTTTTAGCGCAAGCTAATTTACTATTTTGAGAAGGATTGTTTTGCTGTATTTTAAATATTAACGCAATGGCTATTAAAACGGTTCTGACAGATGCCGATGTTTCCCTGTTTATTGAGAACATGGTTAATACGGAAGAAAAACGAGGAGATTGTTACCGTCTGATTGAATTTATATCAGCACAAACCGGTTTTGAAGCGCGGATGTGGGGTTCCTCGATCATTGGCTTTGGCACATACCATTATAAGTCGGAAAGAAGCAAACAGGAGGGCGATTGGCCCCTTATTAGTTTTTCACCCCGGAAAGCTGCTATTTCTTTATATGGTTTAAGTTTGGCCGAGGCACAGGCTCCACTTCTTGCAAAGCTTGGTAAGTATAAACAGGGTAAAGGTTGCGTATACATCAAGAAGTTATCGGATATTGATCTGCATATATTTGCTGAGCTTATGCAAAAAAGTATCGCTATTACATCTGAACGCTTTAGTTCTGAGCAATAGAAGCTTTAAGTGTTCTAAAACAGACAAGCTAAGAAGCCTGTAGAGTGTAAACAGTGTCATCTCAGAAGGGGCTAAGACAACACTCTTATGTCAGACGCTCTTTTCAGGCGAGCATGTCCTAACGTTTAAGTATGCCTTTGTCTGCGCTGTCGTTAATCAGCTGTTCTGCATATTCCCAAATTTTCGAGGATCCTTCGTTAATAACCTTCTTTTTTTTGTAGACGCTATGGTATTTTACGTTAAACTCAGACCAGGTACCTCCATTGTTAGATACGTTTTGCAACAAAGGCTCTAAGCGATCCATGGATCTTGCGAACTTGGCTTCCTCTGTTTCACCTGCCTCAAATTCTTCCCAGATGGAGATAAGTTCCTCGGCTTGATTTTGTGGAAGAAGTCCAAAGATCCTGTTTGCGGCAAGACGCTCTTCGTCCGTATTACAGTGATTCTTTTGAGTATCATAGATAAAGGTGTCGCCGGCATCAATTTCCACGATATCATGAATAAGTACCATCTTTATTACCTTCATGAGGTCTACAGGATGGTTTGCATGTTCAGCAAGAATGATTGCCATTACCGCCAGGTGCCAGCTGTGTTCGGCATCATTCTCATTCCTGTCGCTGTTTATTAGCTTCGTTTTTCGCTGAATATATTTGATTTTATCTATCTCCTTGATAAACTCAATCTGTTGAAGTAAATTTTCTAATGACATTTTAGTCCTTTTATCGTAATCCGCAAAACGCTAGTACTACTTGTAAGTTATGTATTGTTCGGTGTTTTCAGGGTTCCTCTGCAAAGATACAGATACTTTGATTCCGGCAAGAATCAGACGCGATATGCAGCTGACGCTTATCTTGTGCTTTCTACAGGGTCAACAGATCTAATCCCATTTGGATATTAGCGCGTTTGTAGGGGCTCTTATATCCAGCGATTTTTTTAAATCCCAGTTTTTGATAGAGACCAATGGCGGGTTTCAATATCGTGTTGCTTTCCAGAAATAGCTTTCTCGCGCCAAGCACCTTCGCTCGCTGAATTAACGCCTGACCTAGCAGCCAACCGATGTTGCGCCCTTGAGCAACAGGGTCGACAGCCATTTTTGCCATTTCATATTCGTAATCCGGGACTTCCGCTTTTACCAATGCACATACACCTACCGCCTTCCCTTCAAGAAGTGCTACTAAGATTTCCCCGCCATGTTTTATAATATATTCTTCAGGGTTGTTTAATACTTGAAGATCCTTTTCTTCCATTTCAAAATATGTTTCAATCCACTGTTTGTTGAGGTCGCGGAACGCCTGACGGTATTCAGAACCATAACTCACAATTGTCACCTCCTTACTTTCGCGTATCTTTTTCCGTTCCAGAACTCGTTGGAATAATGATTTCTGCTCAAGCAGATATTCCCATTCCGCAATAGCCTCCCACAGATTGTGATCAGCCTGGTTCATTATATCTTCCATTGCCTGTTCAATATCTGTTAATTGGCTGCGAATAGTCTCTGAGAGACCTCTTCCTTGATCCGTAAGCGCTACCAGGTTATGACGTTTATCTTTATTCTCCAGATTGTCTTTTACGAGCCCTGCCGCGGACATCTCCTTAACGATTTTTGTCACCGAGGGCTGAGAGTGGCTAATTGCCCTGGCAATAGCGCTGACGGTCATCGGCCCTTTATTATCTAATGTAAAATATACTGGAAACCACTTTGGCACAAATTTTATCTGGTAGAGATCATATATTTTGGATGCGTCATCAGTGATTTTTGCTGTCAGTAGCCGAAGACGACTCCCTAAAGCTGCTCGTCCAGTTTCGTTAAAGAATTCCATAGAGATAAATTTATTTTATGATTATATAATCAATTATATAAATGTATAAATTTATTCTGAAAAGCTGATACTGTCATTATTGCATTGCTACGAACAAGAATTCGCGTAATCCTGAAATGGGAAGGAAGAAATAAGCTCCTGTTAGATAGCCAATCGCGATTGTTGAGTTTTTAATAAAATATTTTGACTTTGTTTGCGAGGAGTCTTGTAAAATTAATTTATGTTAACGAAATTGTAAATTTATAACATGATGAACTTGAGCAACCAGCATGGTTGTAAACAAGCACAGCATCTGCGCGTTGCGCGTATGCTCTCATTTACCATTTGAAAATTTATCAATACAATAAAGCTTGAAGCTTGGCGATTTATGGGAATGTCGACCGCATTTACGGATGTAGAACTTATTACCCTTTTGAATGAGGGAAATCAACATGCTTTTGTGGCTATTTATGATCGCTACTGGGCTGAGATGTATGCCTGTGCTTTTCACCTGTTTCCACATCGGGAAATTTGCGAAGACTTAGTTCATGATGTATTTATCTATCTGTGGAATAAGCGAGGGGCACTTAATATTGTTTCGATAAGGGACTACCTTTATATAGCAGTTAAGAACAGAGCGCTAAATGTGATAAGATCTCGCAAAGGCCAGCTTGAATTTGGACCGGAAGAGTTAGATGTTGCCAACGCAGACCACGCCGATGGAAGTGTTATCCTCAAAGAAATTCAGACACTTTATGATGAAGGTTTGCAACAGTTGCCTGAGCGGTGCCGGGAAATCTTGACTTTAAGTCGAAAATATCATCTGTCGAATAGAGAAATTGCTGATAAAATGAATATCAGCATAAAAACGGTGGAAAATCAAATTAATATAGGACTGAAAAGAATGCGAGTGGTGATGGGGGAGGTTCTTTTTTTAATATTTATTTATAATTTCTTTGGGTGGTAGATTTATTCTGAGTGTCTTTAGGTAAAGACGCTTATGAAAATCCTTTTTTTTAGAAAAAATAGAAAGAAATCTGATGATGATCATGCCTCACTAGGAGAGTTGGATCGCCGGATTGCACAATTCAAGGATAAGCCTTCTACATGGAATGAGCGCTCTATGGGGAATCCCATGGAAATACGTGAAAGTATTTTAAACCGGCTGATTACAAATATCGAAGCAGGTAAAAGGCGCAATAATATTTATCGTCGTAGACTCAGCATAGCCGCGTCGTTTGTTTTCTTATTAGCAAGTTCACTAATCATTTATAGGTATTGGGAAGACATTTTTCAATTTGCTACCGCCGAGCAACAGATGCTTGTATCCACAGAGAAAGGAGAACGGAAGAAAATTATTCTGAGCGATGGATCGAGCGTATGGTTGAATGAACGTAGTAAGCTTGTTTATCCCCGAAAATTCTATGGTGCAAAACGCGTTGTTCAGCTTTTGGAGGGGGAGGCGTATTTCGATGTTAAGCACGATGTTGCTAAGCCATTTCAGGTTAAGGCCGATAAGACGCTGACCAACGTATTGGGTACCGCCTTTAATATAAATGCCTATAAAGTCCTTAATACAATCAGGGTTACAGTTGTCAGAGGGAAAGTCGCTGTAAATAAGGCGATCGTATTTCCCGATCAGCAGGCCAGGTACGATAAACTCAGCGGTCGGGTAATCTGCAAAAGAATAGAGTCGGGAAATGTCGTTGCATGGATTGACGGAAAAATAGCTTTTACAGATGAAGACTTTGCGACTATCGCCAGGCAGCTTGAAGCACGCTATTCTGTATCAATAAGTTTCTCCGATTCATCTACTGCTCATCTGAACTTTACGGCGAGTTTTGAAAGTGGAGAAAGTCTTCATTCAATTCTTGAAGCGCTCACCCTGACGCGCGGCTTAAGATATTCTATAGATAACGGTAATCAAATAACAATTCACGAATAAATGAAAGGGCCTATGACTCGATAACTACAAACAAAAAAACCGAAATAGGTCTATTTCGGTCTCGTAATGCTGTCAGCAAGAAATGCGACTCACCTGACTGACAGCAAGGGATGAATTCAAAATTTCAAAAATTTTAAAAAACATTCAAAGGTATGAAAAAATACACAGGCATTTTATTGTCTCGTGAAATAGTACGTTATGCCCGCTCATTGGGTTTCGTATTAACAACATCGCTTCTTGTTCTGTTCTCACTTAATGCTGAACAGAGTAATGCTCAACCGGCTAATAGTAAGAAGATTACGGTGGCTTTTAATGGCCAGGCCTTAAAACAAGCCCTGGAGATTCTTGGTAAAAAAGCTGATTGTAACATCATCTTTAATAATGAGCTGGTGGCTCCTTTTAAGGTAAATGTTCAGATTAAGGATCAGCCTGTTCAGGTAGCTATCGGCAAATTGCTGGAGGGCACCACTCTGGACTACATAATAAAAGGTAATCAGATTATAATCCGCAAAAAGGAGGTTGCTGAAAAAAACGAGCGCCCAAAGTCTATAAAAATGACGGGAATGTCAGGCGCGGTTCAACCCGCCCGGTTAAAGGGAAAGGTGTTGTCATCAGACGATGAGTCCTTACCTGGAGTTACTGTAGTAGTTAAGGAGATTCCCGGATTAATTACCCAGACTGATATGAGCGGGAACTATTCCTTAGCTGTTCCGGATCGGGAGCTGACGGTAGTATTCAGATATGTGGGCTTTAAGTCGAAGGAATTTAAGATTAGCAAGGCGCAGGAACTAAATGTAATGCTGGAATCTGACGATAACGATTTGGAGTCCGTGGTTGTAACCGGGGTGTTCACAAGAAAAGCTGAGAGCTTCACGGGGGCTGCTTCAACATATACCGCGGAGCAGTTACGCCTGGTGGGCAATCAGAATGTTTTGCAAAGTTTGAAGGTCTTAGACCCTTCATTTATTCAGGTTGAAAACTTAACGGCTGGATCAGACCCCAATATATTACCCGATTTGCAAATCAGAGGTGGCAATAGTTTGCCGGGCTTGAAGGGCGAATATTCCAACAATCCCAATATGCCGCTCTTTATCCTTGATGGCTTCGAAAGTACCTTGCAGAAGATCTACGACCTCGATATTAACCGCGTAGCATCAGTAACCATATTGAAGGATGCCGCGGCAAAGGCTATTTATGGCTCCCGTGCGGCGAATGGTGTGGTCGTTGTCGAAACCAAGCGCCCGGAGATGGGAAAGCTAAGAGTTAGCTACACCGGTGATTTTAATGTTACCAGTCCCGACTTAACAAGTTATCGCCTGACTAACGCACAGGAGAAGTTGCAAGTAGAGCTTGATGCCGGCAGATATAGCACCAATGCTAATTATGCGGATCAGAATTTGAAAGCACAGTATAATGCCTTATACAGTGAAGTGGCAAGGGGTGTAGATACTTATTGGCTAAGCAAGCCCTTACAAACAGGTATTGGTCAGAAGCATACCTTGTCTGTGGAGGGAGGCGACCCTTACCTACGCTATGGCGCGGATTTTACCTATAACGACGTTACCGGAGCAATGAAAGAATCCGGCCGCCGCACGATCTCCGGGAATGTATTTCTATCGTATCGCTTTAATAACGTTCTCTTTCGGAATACATTGACCGTTACCGGCAATAACGCGTATGATTCGCCTTATGGAGCCTTTTCCGCTTATTCGAGATTAAATCCTTATTGGAACCCTTACGAAGCTAATGGAACCTTGAAGAAGGTATTGGGACAGTTTGATCCTACATCGGGCGCTACCATATCTTATTTTAATCCATTGTACAATGCGAGCCTGGGAACGAAGAATTTCTCCAAGTATACCGATATCATGAATAACTTTCAGGCAGAATGGTCATTAACCAAGACGCTAAAGATGATTGGTCGATTGGGATACACTTATAAGACAGATACCAGGGAGGATTTCTATCCTGCAAATCACACCCGGTATGCAGAGTATTCAGAGGAGGATTTCTTTAAACGTGGCGATTACTCCATTACTGATGGTAAAGATGGATCCATTAAGTCAGATATCACTCTTAACTATACGAAGCAACTAGGAAAGCATTTGTTCTTTGTAAACTCCGGCTGGAATCTTTATGAGACCGGCAGACAAACACACGGGCTGCAAGCACAGGGATTCCTGAATGACCGTGTCGATTATATAAACTTTGCAAAGCAATATCTGCAGGACGGCAGACCCTTAGGATCGGATGCCAAAACTCGTGAGACGGGATTGTTGTTTGCCTTGAATTATTCCTATGATGATCGTTTCTTAAGTGACATCACTTTTCGCCGTCAGGGTTCCAGTGTTTTCGGCGCCGATAACAGATGGGGAAACTTTTGGTCTCTGGGCTTGGGATGGAACATTCACAAGGAGAAGTTCTTGTCAAAGGCTCATTGGATTGATCAGTTGAAGCTGCGCGCGTCAACAGGATACACGGGAAGTCAGAACTTTAACCCATATCAGGCAATGGCCACCTATGAATATTTTACGGATAGCTATTACGATAATATTGTGGGTGCCAAGCTCATGGGCTTAGCAAACGAATCTCTGAAGTGGCAGCAGACACAGGACTACAACTTTGGTCTGGATCTGCAGCTGTTTAAAAATCTCACGCTGCGTGTCGACAGATATATAAGCACCACAGATAATCTGCTTACAGACTTACCCTTGCCTGGTTCTGTAGGATTTAGTTCCCTTAAAGAAAATCTTGGTGAAATAAGGAATACAGGTTGGGATGTGGTGCTGAGTTGCCGCGTGCTGAAGAATCAGGAAAATACCAGCTACCTGAACCTGTTCTTTAACCTGAATGCTAATAAGAACAAGCTGGTAAAGATCTCTGATGCTCTTAATAGCATCAACGATGAGCGTGAAGCAGAGCGGGGAACATCCACAAAGCCTTTCACTCGTTATCAGGAAGGGCAGTCGACAACCGCTATCTGGGCGGTGAGGTCTCTGGGGATCGACCCGATTAATGGAAGCGAGATTCTCGTGGCCGCGGACGGCTCGCATACCTATGTGTGGAATGCAAACGATCAGGTCGTGGTAGGCGATTCGAATCCTAAAGCAAGAGGCAACTTTGGCTTCAACGCTCAATACAAGGGCTGGGGACTGAACTGCAGCATGTCATATCGCTTGGGCGGACAGTACTATAACCAAACATTGGTTGACCGGGTGGAAAATGTTGATGTTCAGTATAACGTCGACCGACGCGTATTTACCAGTACCTGGAAGCAACCGGGAGATCAGGTTTATTTTAAAAAGATAAGTGCCGTTCCCCAACGTACAAACCCAAGTTCGCGCTTTGTGCAGGACTTAAACGAGTTGCAGCTGGTATCGGCGAATCTTTCTTACGATTTCAGGGATACAAAGTTTATCAAGCGCATGGGAATGGAACGCATACGCTTCACCTTCTTTGCAAATGATATTGCCCGGATTGCCTCTGTAAAGGCCGAACGGGGATTGGATTTTCCTTTTACCAGAAATTACTCCTGCTCATTGCAGGCTACCTTCTAACACATGCGTTGAAGTCTAACATTGATGAGTACGAAATTATAAGAAACGATGAAGAAATATTTATACACACTGACGGCGGTGCTTTTTCTGATGCTCAACGCCTGTAACAAGTGGCTTGACGTACAACCTAAGTCGCAAGTGAGAGATAATGATCTTTTTGCTACCGAGAGTGGCTTCAAAGAGGCCTTGTCCGGAGTGTACAGCGCCCTGACATATGAACCCTTGTACGGCAAGGAGATGACCTTTGGGCTGATGGGGGTATTGGGTTACGAATGGGATTATCAGGCAATGACTTATGATGCTGATAAGATCTATCAATATGACAATAATCTTAATTCCCTGAACAGGATAGATGCCATTTGGAACGGTATCTACAATGCCATAGCGAACGACAATAAGCTGTTGCAGGAAATTGATGGCAAAAAAGATGTCTTCCAGGGCGACAATTACCAGATTATAAAAGGAGAGGCGCTGGCCTTGCGTGCGTTTATGCACTTTGATTTACTGCGTGTATTTGGCGCCAGCTTCGAAGAAAATCCGGATAAGATAGCAATTCCCTATTATCAGAAGTCGGGCAAGGATATAGAACCTCAACGTAGTGTCAGGGCTGTTCTGGATTTGGTAATTGCAGATCTCGAAGCTGCGGCAACCTTATTGAAGGCTGATCCTTTGGTTACGGGTAAGACCATAACGTCGCTGGATGATAACGGCTATCTGTTAAATCGCCAGGTGCATCTGAATTACTATGCTGTTAAGGGCATGATGGCTCGGGTGTATTTGTATAAGAAAGACTATACGAAAGCGCTTGAATGTGCAAATGAGGTAATCCAGTCAGGTAAGTTTAAATGGATTGATCCCGCAAATCTGATGAATAAAGATATTGCCGATCTTACTTTTTCTACAGAACACCTGTTTGCCTTGAATGTGGTGAGGCTAAACACCATTTATGAAAACGCGTTTACCTCAACTGCGGGAGCCAACATTTTTTATGTTTTTCAGAATACTTATCGCGAGTACTATGATAATACGCCGGAAGATTACCGTTATCTGTACCTGTTCACACCCAATAATGAGAACAATTATTTGCTGAATAAGTACAATCAATTAACAAATACCAACTGGCCGGCGGCTTATAGAAATAAGATGCCTATGCTGAAGCTTTCAGAGATGTATTTTATTGCAGCGGAGAGCTCTGCAGCTACTAGTATTTCTGAGGCGGCAGGTTTCATAAATGAGCTGCGTGCGCATCGGGGACTGAGTGCAGCGCAAATCGATGCTTCAAACATTAATCAGGTATTGGCGCAGGAGTTTCGCAAGGAGTTCATCGGCGAAGGGCAGTTGTTTTTCTTTCATAAACGTAAGAATGCGCGTAACATCCCCAGAGCATCGGGTCTGGACCTGATCACGCTACGCGGGTATAAGCTGCCAATTCCGGTTAGCGAGTTTAGTAATTCTTCTGGCAGAGTTGATAACAGATAATAAGACCGAAATCATGAATCACAAACATTGGGTTGCAGGCCTGCTTTTGCTTGTCATTATAGCTGGCTGCGCAAAGAATAATGATCTATTATATCCGGCAGAGCAAAGCGCTCTTAACATATGGCTAGGCGTCGACTCTCAGAAACCTGACAGTCTGGTATATAATTATGCTTTTAAATCCTTGAATGACATCGATACTGTATGGTTCTCCGTGAGGTTGAGTGGCGTTCCTCAAACAGCCGATAGAGAATTTAACCTACACGCTGTTGGAGGAGACACACTCCGCGTAAAGAAAGGGCTGCATTACGACCTGCCCAAGTACCTGCTGAAAGCTGGAGCCTACGAAGGCAAATTTCCGATTCTGGTTAGACGGTCCTCTGATTTTAAGGACAAGCCCGCCCGTCTTATTCTGGAGCTTCAGGAAGATAAGATGTTTATCAAAGGCGTTAAGGAGCGTGCAGATCTAATTATCCATTTTAAAGAAGAGTTCTCTAAGCCCGTTAACTGGGATGTGGATCCCCTGCCTTTTTACAGGTTGTCATCTTTCTTTGGAATATATAGCAACGTTAAATTTCAGTTCATCACCACGGTAATAGGAAGAACTCCGACTTTTAAAGTTCGCTACTCGGGGGTGTTGGTGCCGCCAGACGAGGTTTCTTACACTCAGGCGCAATATTGGCAAGCCCGTTGTAAAACGGAGTTGCTGCAATACAATGCGGAACATCCTCTGGAACCTTTGAAAAATGAAAATAATGAGTTAATCACCTTTCCTTAATTGATGGTATGAAAGTTTTTAATATTAAATCCGGACGAGCAGGTATTGAGCGTTTATTCCTGATATTGATAATAACATGTGTGTTCGCATGTGCTAAGGATAAGGGAAATTATGATTATAAGGACTTGAATCTGGTAAGCATAGACGTTGAGGGGATCGCTCAATCATATAGTTTACTTCAGTTTGATTCACTACATATACATCCTAAAATTACGTATAAGGGCGAACTGGTAAATCTCGATAAGCCCCAGTTTGATGAGTTGGAATTTAGCTGGGAACTGTATCCTGCTCAGATAAATTCAGCAACGGTAGAGAAGCACCTTATCAGTAATTCACCAAAATTGGATGAGATCATTAAAGAGCGCCAGCTTATATGGGAACTGTTGTTTACTGTAATCAACAAGGAAACAGGTGTAAAAGCTTTCGCGAAGTTTGGTGTTGCCGTTACCCCTGCTATCGCCGAAGGCTGGATGGTTCTATACGAGCGCGCGGGAAATACAGATATCGGAATAATAAAGAATGATGAGATCTCAAAGACCGCAACGAAGGAAGAAGTCTTTATGGACATTTATGCTGCTTCGAATGGCAGTGCCTTGCCTGGCAGTCCTGGATCTATGGTGTTCTCGACAGCAAATTTAACGGGAACGATGAAGCTATACATGCAGAGTTCGCAGGAGGTGGTGTCGTTAAATCTCAGCACCTTCGAGAAAATGGGCTCCTTTGAATCCGGAATATTTTGGCAGTCACCCGCGGTTCGAAAGCCCATGTTCGTGCGCGCTTCCGAGGGAAGAAAGGAGTTTGTAATTAATAACAACCGTTTGCATGTACTGGATTACACAATTATTGCGCCAGGGGATCGCGCGTTTTATGACGCCTTAGGCGGCAGTTACGGCGAGCTTGCGCCCTGGACGACTGCCTCTACGTCAAGTGCATTTGATGCCATCATGTATGATCAGACGAACAGGAAGTTTAAGAAGGTAGCTTCAAGAGGATCAGAAGTAATAGATATCGCTACGCCGCAAAGTGCTACCGCCGCTTTTGATGTAAGAAATGTAGGTATGCAGTTTCTCATGGCAGACATGGGATGGAATAACTGGGAGCACATTGTCATGAAAGATGACGCGGGGAAGTATTTCCTGCTTACGGCAAATTTCAGAGAAGGAGAAACTGCGTTTATTGGCAAGGGAAAATACGATATGAGCGCCTGTCCGGAAATTCAGCATATCAATTCCATCACCGCCGGCTTCCTCGGCGAGGTGTTTTATTATGGTGCTAATTCCTCTGTTTATCAGTTTAAATATACCCCTGGAATAACCGAAAAGGTGTGGTCCGCACCGGCAGGAGAGGTGGTGACAAGCATTGCCTTGCAGAAACATTACAATACTAATCGCGGATCGGGAGTTCTTCTGGATCCTAAGAATCTGTGTAAAATCCTTTACATAGCCACCTATGATGAAGGAAGGCGCGTTGGAACCGTTTATCAAATGCAGGTAAGCCCCTCTAATGGAGCTGTTATCGCGGGCACAGAAAAAAAATATACAGGTTTTGGCAAGGTGAAAGCCATGGCTTGGAAACCATATATCATCAGATAAAAATTACATCATGAAAATTAAAACTACAACTACGGCAGTACTTTTCTTTATGGGAGTGCTGAGCTCAAGTGCTCAGGAGTATGTTATCAAAGGGCAATTATCAGGGCAGGGCGATGCTCAGATCTCGCTGCGAGGCACCAGTGGGCAGGTAAACGCGCTGGCATCGAAAGATCGCTTTGAATTAAAAGGGGAGGCTGGCGATGAGCCGTTCGTTACAACGATGTCAACTTCCGTTGATCGTAATCTTTACCTTGGCTCGGGAAAGACGGGGATGTATATGCCCGCTATGCCCCTGGAGATCGTCCTGAGTAAGGGCGCGCAGATTAAAATAAGCGGATCAGCAGAAGACCTGAATCTTGCTGAAGTTACCGGTGATCCCTATAATGATAGCTTCACGCGTTTAAGGAAGGCCGAAGAAAAAGAGATGCTCGAAATGCGAACCTTGCAGAAGCAGATGGTGGAAAGCGGAATTATGGGCCTCAAGGACGAGCAACGGGCTATTGCTGAAAAGATGATGGTGTTGCGTAAGCAAGTGTCGGCCATTCGGAAAAAATATATTCAGGAGCACCCTCAGGATTTTGCAAGTCTTTATTTCTTGTCGAGACAATCGCGTGAATATAAAGCTGAAGAGCTGCAGCAACTCTATGACGGTTTAGCTGATACCTATAAGTCGACGATCTACGGCAAAACTCTGGCCGAGAAGATCAACGCTATAAAAGTAATGAACGCCGGTGGTCCCACGCCTGATTTTACAAAGAAGGATATCGATGGTAAACCTGTTTCTCTGTCGCAGTTTAAAGGTAAATATGTGCTTCTTGATTTCTGGGGAAGCTGGTGTGCTCCCTGTCGTGCCGCAAATCCGCACCTCAAAGAGTTATATGCTAAATACAATGCTAAAGGATTTGAGATCCTCGGCGTCGCCAGTGAGAAGGTGAGCAATCAGCAGCAAGCAGAGAAAATGTGGAAAGATGCGGTAGTGAAGGATGGGCTCACGTGGACCAATGTATTGAATAATGAGGCGTCAATGAAGCAGGATGTCGTTCAGATCTACAGCATAGAAGCATATCCAACGCAAATTCTTCTAGACAAAGAAGGAAAGATCATTCAACGTTGGGTTGGTGCCGGCGGAAAGGCGCTGGATGAAAAACTTGCCTCAATATTTAAGGACTAAGCACAATGAACAGGAAAATAATAGCGTACGCTCTGTTTACTGCTGGAGCTTTGATGGGAGCATTCAACGCAAGTGCTCAACAGGCTCCGGGTATTAAAGTGGAAGGTAGCGTAAAGGTGCAAAACCCTGCAATCTTTCAAAAATATAATAAAGTATGGCTTTATAAAGGAATGGGCAGAGATAGGCGCCTGGTAGATTCTGCAACCGTTGCAGCCGATGGCTCCTTTCGCATGCTGATAAAGGCGTCTAAGCCCGCCTTGTACACCCTGGATATCGTCAAATGGCAAACCGCTGCATTCTGGTCTGATAAGGACGTTAAGGTTGATGCCCGGGGGTATGACACGTCTCGTGTCAAGATCAAGAATTCTGGATTTGTGTCTGTAAAAAGTGCATCGTCCTCGTCGCAATTGATAAATCTGGCCCGGTATAACGAATACCTTGCGGCTCAGGAAATGAATATTCTTGTAGCAGAGAATCTCGCGGCACGACAAAAGGCTGCCACGGATACTAGCTGGATAAAATATCTGCAAAAGGATGGGCTCATAAGAAAGAAGGCTGACTTTGAATACCAGCGTCAGAAGCAATTGATACTTGCTAACACCACAAACCCCGGTGTCGTTTATTTATTGGCTAATTTAAATGCTGAGCGGGATGAAAGCTTTTATCAGACTCAGTTAAATGCGCTTATAGCTCGCTTTCCGGCACTGGAGGAGGCTAAGCAACTGAAAAAGCAGTATGAAGAACAATTGGCAATACGGATGTCCTTGAAAAAAGGCAGCCTCATTCCACATATAGCATACAGCGATCCCGACGGGCGGACGGTTGATGTTAACTCTTTCAAAGGAAAGTATTTGCTTCTAGACTTTTGGGCAAGCTGGTGCGGTCCCTGCCGCAAAGCGATTCCTGAGATAAAGCAACTGTATCAGCAGTATCACGATAAAGGATTTGAGGTGCTGAGCGTTTCGGTAGATACCGATGGCGCAGCCTGGAGGAAGGCAATGGCCGAAGAGGCTATGCCCTGGTCACAGGTGATTAGCCCTGACAAGAACAAGACAATGCGGGAGTTTATGATCATTGGCATTCCTACTTTGTTTCTGGTAGACAGAGAGGGTAAGATCGTTGAAAAATACACGGGCTTCAGTTCTAAGTTAAAGAGTCAGATTGAAGCGCTATTAAGCGCAATGTAGGCAGTTATTAAGCGGCTGAAGCCGGGATCTTGACATCCCGGTTTCGGCCGCTTTTGTTTTTATTATTTATTATTCGGCATTATGAATGTTTCTATAGTCATAAGAAGGGACTATCTTATCTTTTCTTTATTCCTGTCCTTGTCTATGACGTGCCTGACCTCGTTTGCTCAGTCGGAGAAATTACAAGACTTACAGGTTAACATAAACAATGCTGTTAAACGCGTATTTAACAGTTCCGTGCAGATAATGGCTTACGATTCTACGAAGCAGACGCCTCCGCGCGGAATGTTTAGCGGCGTGGTAGTGTCTCCTGACGGATTTATTATCACAGTAGCGCATGCCTCTAAACCGGGACAATTATACCAGGTTACTTATCCTGATGGAAAGCAATTTCTTGCTAAAGGTCTTGGACGCATGAGCATTAAAAATGATACGCTTTCCCTGGACCTGGCCGTAATAAAAATTTCAAATGCCAGCTCCTTGCCCTTTGCTGAGATGGGTAATTCTGCGAACCTTAAACAGGGGCAGTCGTGTATCGGAATTTCCTATCCTGGCTCATTCTTCAAAAAGGTGCCCAATGTGCGTTACGGCAAACTTACTGACGTACATTATGCCGCTGGATATTTTGTGTCTACCTGTAAGATGGAACCCGGCGATTCCGGAGGACCTCTCTTTGATCTCAATGGCATGGTCATAGGAATACACAGTTGGGTGGAAGTGGGCGAGGATAGGAATTTTGAGGTGCCGGTAGATCTATATAAAAAATATTGGACGGCATTATGTAAGCCGGAGGATTACAAGTCATTGCCTCCGGCCTCAAGCCTCGCATCTCTTGACCCTCCCCGGCATAGCCTGCTGCCGGCAGGTGCTGAGGCGATTTCCTTGCCTCGTTCTTGTCAGGACGCCTCAGTAAAGGTAATCAGCTATCGCAATGGCATGTCTAACAGTATCGGAGGAAGTCTGTTAACCATGAAGATACAAGGGCGGAAAAGGCATTTTGTCGTAAGTAAGAGCTCCATGGTATTCAATAATCCTTATTTGGAATACGGAGGCCGTAAAGTTGACCTTCACATAGTTAAGCGCGATCGTAAGGCAGATCTGGCGCTTCTTGAGCTACCTGCCGCATTAAAAAACGAGATCGATCTGGATAATGCCAGCCGCTTAGCCTCTTTGAGTGATGTGCCGGTGGGCACATTCCTAATCTCCTGCGTGCAAAACGAGCCGATGCAATTGGCAGTATTAAGTTCAACGGCGCTGGATATGCCGCTCCGCTACAGCGGTGGGAACTTCGGCGCAAACGCTACATTTATAAATCAAAAGGTTACCCTCACTGATATAAGACCGGGAACTCCCGCTGCACGTTATCTTAAATTGAAAGATCATATTCAATCTATTAACGGAGTTCCGATTCTTAAACCTATAGACTATGGTCGTGAACTCCGGAATTATTACGCGGGAGATTCATTGACTATCACGTTGGTAAGAGATAGTCTGGAGAGGACAGAAAAGATGTTATTACCTCCGTATCCACCAGCCAATCATGTGGCCTCGCGCTTTGAGGGAGGAAGAAGTATGCGTTCCGATGGCTTTGAAGGAGTATATGTTCAGGATGCGACCATTGCCGCCTCAAATTGTGGAGGACCTGTGTTTAGTACGTCTGGTCTGTTTTACGGACTAAACATTGCGCGGCACAGTCGCACTGCCACGGTCATTACTCCCGTAGAAACAATTAAAGAATTTATCGCCCGAGCCATAGAAGCGCATTGATTGTTGATGGTCATGAAGAAAGCCGATAATCCGTCGCCTCTGATGGCTAGGATTATCGGCTTTTATTTTTATATGAAATACCGAAGCATGAAACTCCTACTTGTCCGTGAATATCTCACGCAGCTTCTCATTAAGGCTTTCGTCGCGAAGCGTATTGCCGATGATGATACCCTGGGGATCCAATAAAAAGCTGGACGGCACCTGTCGTATTCCATATTGTCGGGCTACTTCATTGTTCCAGCCTTTCAGATCTGACACCTGCTTCCACTGGAGACCGTCTTTCTTTATAGCTTCAATCCAGTTTTTCTTAATATGATCAAGGGAAACAGAGATAATATCAAAGCCCTTATCTTTATATAAGTTGTATTGTGTAATGAGGTTCGGATTGCCTGCCCGGCAAGGCACACACCAGCTAGCCCAGAATTCTACCAACACATACTTGCCTCTGTAGTCTTTTAGCGATATGGTTTTCCCCGCGGTGTCCTGCTGTGAAAACTGAGGGGCAGGCCTGCCTATTTCAGTGCTGTTCACGGCATTTATACGTTGCCCGAGTTCTTTTCCCACATCGGTGTTCCGCAGCGCGGGACTTAAGGCATCATATACTGGCTTTATCTTAGCGACATCAACCTTTGAACCTGCGGATTCCGAAAGTGCAACAAGGGCGAATGCGGAATTCGGATGCGTTTTGGCGAACGCGAACTGCTTGTCTGTACGTTCCTGTAGTATCGCCCGATATCGTTTATTAAGGTTGTTCATAAATACCGAATCTTGCTGCTTCGCCGGGCCTGCTGCCGTAACAATAGTGTTGAATTTCTTATTCAGCGCCATGATAGATCCGCCCGTCAATCGTAGATATTCCTGATGTTCTGCATATATTTTAGATCCGCTGACCATGGCATTCGCCAGGGAATCTTTGGACTCTATGCGGATATTTTCGGCTCCGAAGTAGAAATAAACAGCGTCAGCGCCGGGAGAATATATGGAAAAAGGCTTGCCCTTTTTCTCATGATCCATGGACATCCGGCAGGAGGCCATCCCGCTTACCTGCCCGGTAAAATGGAACCTGTCATTGATGATGGTACAGGAATCTTCTTTACCCTTACCCGCGTTATCGGTATAGTCAAAGTATATCTTCTGTCCCGACATTTTCGTTGGTATGTGTCCTTCTATGTGGAAGCTTTTTGTTTGGGCGCCTGCAAACAGAGGTGCGAGCAGTAGTATTGCCACGAGATTTTTTAGTGTCATGAGTGTCTTTCTTGTTATTTTCTTATGATAAAATCAATGGGGCTTCCCGGAATATTACTTTGGGTCGCCACGATAGTCCCCGGTTTGCCTACGCTTATATCAAGGGTGTAGATGTTGCCGGGTGTACCTACATAGAGGGTGTTATCGTCAGCGCTTATCTTCAACATGCTGATCGTACCGGCGTTAAATTGCGCCTCAAGTTGACGGATGTCTTCATTGATAGGATTGTAACGGAATATCTTGCCTTCCGTGCTGAAGTAAAAAATGTTAAGGCTACTAACCACCCACTTGCTATCATCCTTAAGCAATGCCGAGCCCTTAAATGCTCGCTTTTCCAATGCCTTGAACGTTTGAGTATTTGGCGTAGGATAGATAAAGCTTAGCTCATCTACAGTGCCGTTTGCACTCTTCATGAACGCGTATGATGTGCCGCCGGCCATAGGTTTCATAAATAGTAAATTGTTGTAGCCTGTATTCGTAGGATCGAATCCCGCGCTAGTAACATCTACCTTATAGGTCGTTCCCGCATACGTGCCATCCCCACCAAAGGTGATAAATGCCCCTGCCTTCAAATCATACCCAATATAGTATGATGGTCCGTGCGTAAAGTATTTTGACATGGTATAGTCACCTGAGGCTTCATTGGCAAATTTTCCATAGTCATCAGCAAAAGGAGCCGTGCTTTGTACGCCCACATACAGCTTCCCGTTCACCACACCATTCGGCACCGTTCCCATCTGACTAACTCCAAGTACCGGCTCCATATAACCACTGATGATTTGTGCGGGAGGCGAGAAAAACTGCGAATCGAAGTTGTTGCGTTTTAGCAGGGTCGCGGCGTCAATGATTACGCCGGGATGCGACGGGTCGGCAGCGAGCACCCAAAACTCTTCCTTGGTATTGGGTTGATAGGGTAGTGGCTTGGAATAATATAGTTGCACGGGATTCCCGGGCAAGGGATCTTCATTGATAAGCCGGTAGATGTCTGCCTGTACTGTTTTGTCGGGCTTTATAAATGAAAGGTGCGCCCCCTCATTGTCATTACTGAGAACAAGATTTCCAATAGAAAAGGGGGTGGTGCCGCGAATCTTGAAATTATATCGGTAAAATAAATTATTCCTCTTATCGGTGATGGTGAGTTGTGCTGAGCGTTCTCCGGGGCTCAGCGTATAGATCATCTTAAGAGGATAGCCGCTGAAGGTAATTTCCCGTAATTCTTCACCTATAGAAATTGTCCATTTGAAATCCAGATCATTCATCGCATCAGCGTCCGCCAGCGTAACCTTTGGGCTGATTATCAGGCTGTCGCCCAGGACAGCCGCGAAGGTCGAGTCTTTCACTCCGGCAACCAGGGGCTCCGAAGGCGCTTTATAGTCGTAGTTTCCTAAATCTTTCGTGCAGGAACTACAAATAAATGCCAGCAAAAGACAAAAGAGGATATGTGTAAGTTTCATACGTTAGATGCTTAATTAATGATTATTTGTTGCCCGTTATCATCGATAAAGAAATATCGGCTTACCTGCGGATAATACTTTACATGGAACTTCTTTTCAGGGGAGCCGCTGAAATAAAAGTCGTAGTCTTGAGTTCCATCGGTACGCTTCGTTAATACATAGCCCTTTTCCGGATTGCGACTTACCCACGCGAAGGGATCTGCACAGAACTTCTTAAAATTATCTATGTAATAAAGTGAACGCGGGATCTCCAGGTAGGCTTCAGGCTTAGACATATTTACCAATGATTTGCTTCCTGAGCCGATGAGAAACAGCTGATGTTTTGTACGACTGTAAAGTCCCAGATTGCCCATCCAGTACATCCACCAATCTGGTTGTTCCAATCGCGCGGAATATTGGATGGTCCTGCTACGCATGTTTAAGGGTAGGTCTGTGTTGAAGTCCTCGCCGCCAGCTACGCGAATGGTAAGCTTCACGGAATTGTTGGCGAGCGCGGGGTCGATGTTTTTAATGATCAATGGAATCTTTACCGTACCCGAGTCTGCAGGCATCGTATAGGAGTCGGCCAGCGGCTCGAAGTGGATTTCAGCCTTTGCCGTACTCATAGAATCTACCTTTTGCAGACGGAATGTTCTGTCGCGTTGAGCCCTTTGTCCGGAAATGATCACAGGTACCCAGATGGTATCACTGGCCATAGATGGATTTTCCGCGAAGGAGTAGGTAAGCGTTGTCGTATCCTGCTTCCCGTCACTAAGCTTATAGTTCAAATAAATATTGTCTTTCGAGCCGTACTTCTGAAGATCCTCTTTGTTGCAGGCGTTGAGGAGAAATATGCTGAAGCTAAATATTATCAGGTTGAATGTCGTGTTCTTCATATCTTAATAGCTATGTAGATTATTACTGATTATAGGCATTTTCGTCATCGGGAATGGGGAGCACATAAATGCTCTCCGATGCCGGATAAACCTGTCCGGACGCCGAGATGATATCCTGGTTGAGGCGTTTTAGCATAAAGAATAGCTGACTCTCGCCATAGAATTCTTTTCTGTATTCCTTTGTTAATTCGCTTATGAATCCATTTTTAGTTAGGGTGGGTAACATGTCGATAATGCCGCGGTGCGTGCGTACGTCATTCAAAAATGCTGTTGCCTGTTGCGGATTATTATCGAAGGACGCCTCCGCGGCGATATAATACATTTCGCTGAGCCGTATCGCGGGAGCCATCAGCGGATGTAAATTTACCAGAGGCGTGGTATTGGTAAGATATTTAATAAGATAGCTCCTGTTCGGCGTAACATCGCGGGCGGTGCTAAACCACTGACGATAACGCCAGTCCTCAGCACCCACGCTCGTGCGTTCATAGATATTATCCAGCTGTAGGGGCGTAGGCTGATACTGTGCTACATTGGCTTGAGAAAAAAGTGCCACCAGCATCTTCTCCGCCGTAGGTACATACCATCCGAAGATTAGCTCTTTGTAGAATATGCGGTCTTTTTGCTCTATATTGTTGTTAAAGGCGTCATCTTTCAATGTCCAGGGAAATCTTCCGCTGTTAATAACCTCGGTCGCCAGCTCCAAGGCCTTCACCTTATTGTTAGCATATAGATACACCCGGGCAAGCTCAGCGCAGATGGCATAGTAATTTATCCGATGACGGCGATTTTGCAGAAATAGCGATGACGCGGCGTTTTCCGTTTGCCGGACCTCATTGGCATCAGCGTATATCTTATTCGGATAGCCTATTACGTACGTTGCCGGAATAATGGGATCAATACCTCGCAATAATTCGCGGGCGGTCTCAAGATCTGTTATCAGCTTGTTGATGACCACCTCGCGCGTAGAGAAGGGCGTAGTCTGTATCCCCGTAGTTTCTACATAGGGAATACCTTTTGCCGAAGGACTAGAGGTATAGGTGCCGGAGAACATTCTGAAGATATCAAAGTGCAAGTAAGCTCTTAAGGCAAGAGCTTCAGCCTTGACGATAGCGAAATTGTTGTCACTGAAGATTCCCTGCTTCGCATCAACCGCTGTTAGTATCTCATTGCAATTCGCGATGGCATTGTATGCCGCGGCCCAAATCAAACTATTCTTATTTTTTAAGATGGGATCTTTATATTGAAAGGAAGCGATCTTCTGAAAATCTGTATTTGAGAACGTGTAGTTCTGCGCGAAAATGTCGAGATTGCTGAACGTGAGATTTCCTCCGTATAGTGAATCAGAGGAACACTTTGTGTAAATGCCGTTCAGCGCTTCCTGAAAGCCTGTCTCGGTACTAAAAAGACGCTCTCTGGTAACACTCGACTCAGGCTGTACGTCCAGAAATTTATTGCATGACGACAGCGATATAATGGTGAGAATAATGCTAAATATTTTTTTCATAACTGCTGCTAAAAGGATCCTAAAAGTGAGAAGGTGACGCTTCTGGCGAAGGGATAATTGATGCCGCGTTCTGCTTCGATGCTTGAAGTTCTGAAAATGTCATTCGCGGTTGCCGCCAGACGCAGATTTTTGATGCCTAAGGATTGTATCATTTTACCCTGCCAATCATAAGATACATATACGCTCTGCAGTTCCAGCAAGCGATCCTTCTGAACAAACCTTGAGCTTACATAGGTTTGTGTTACATCAGCGATGTTCTTGAAGAAGGTGTGGTCTCCGGCTTGCTGCCATCTGTCTGAAAGCACCCTGCTGTCGACATTAAAACGCGGATTGGCATTCTCTACGCGATCTATGAGGGTCTGATTAAAGGTGTCGCCACCGAAACGGTAGTGGAAGTTAAAGCTAAACATCAGGCGCTTATAGCTGATGGTACTTCCAAAGAAACCTTCGGCTGCCGGAGCACGATTTCCGACATCCTCAATATCCCTGACATCCCAATCATAGGTAAGGCTGCCATCTTTTTTCATAAGGATCTCTTTTCCGTTCTGCGGATCAATGCCCAGCGATCGTACCGCCCAGATGGTATTCAACGATTTGCCTTCAACATATCGCGCCAGCGGCGTAGAAAAGGCGTTGTTGGATGTATTGGTTTGATAGCTGTCGATCTTGCCGTTGAAAGATTTCAACGCGTCGGATATGCTTACAATCTTATTGTCATTGTGTGTGAGATTTCCCGTTAGATTGACATTCCAATTATTGCGGCGCAGGACATTCGCTGTAACGTATAGCTCGTAGCCCTTATTTGACATATCCCCAAGATTGTCCTTATAGGTTGTATATCCCGTTGATGGAGCCAGGTTGATGTCGGTAATCAACCCTTTGGTATTCTTAACGTAGTAGCGGGGAGAGATGACAAGGCGATCATCAAACATGCCCAGGTCAATACCCGCGTCGTAAGTGTAGGTTTTCTGCCATTCGAGCTTGTTGTTGCCGAAACCTATAATACTGGCGCCAATGCCGGTAGAATACCAGTTGGAGCTTTGATAGGCATAAAGTGCCCGCGCCTGATAGGGTTGGAAATTGATGGATCCCAAAGTAGCGATACTTCCTTTAAGACGTAGCTGGCTGATCACTGATGAGTTTGCCAGAAAGCTTTCTTTATGAATGTTCCAACCCGCGCCAAGTGACCAAAAAGGCGCGTAGCGCTTATCCGCTCCAAAGGCCGATGATCCGTCAATACGTACGGAAGCATCCAGCAGATACCTGTTCCTGAACGCGTAATTTCCGGAGAAGAACAATCCCGCGGTTCTTTGCTTTATCACATTCCCGTTAGGGCCGTCATTCTCTTTATATATCCTTGCAAAGCCAATATTTGTAAAAGCATCGGAGGCGAAGCCCTGCGCACTGAATGACTTCTGGTCTGACTTGGCCGCCAGAATATTGGCACCTATGACAAGGTTCATAAAGTGTTCATTGATCTGTTTGTTGTATCCAAGGGTAATGTTTCCGTCGATATTCAGGTTAGCGTTGGTTCCATAATCATAAGAACCACGCGTATTTAGCTTGTCACTGGCAACATTATAAAACTTGCTGCTTAGCGGCGAAAGGTAGTTGTCGGAGGTGCCATTGGTTTTGTTGAGACTTACGAGCGCGCGTAATCTTAACTCCGGAGTGATCTTGTAGTCTGCCGACAGTGCATTGATTATTTCGGTATACGCGCTCTTATTAAAGCTACTTAAGCTTGCCTCGTATAATGGATTAAAGACTATTTCTGTTACATATTGATCGGCGCCTTGCCTGTCAGTATCCACCCGCCAGTTTGCCAACTCCTGCAGCAGCCGCCCGGTGCTGTCCCTTAGTGGAAAATAAGGGTTCGCATATACATACTCAGAAAAATTACCGTAAGGAGAATTTTTCTGGTCCACCTGTGTAACGGTAAGTACATTACGTACAATAAATCCTTTGTGGGGGGTATAGGTAAAGTCTAACCCGCCGCTATATCGTTTGTTATCTGATCCTTTCATCACCCCCGGCTGCGTCTGATAACGTAGATCTATGCCGTAGCGGAAGGTCTTTTCTCCGCCCTGAACATATAATGAATGCTTCTGCTGATACACATTCCGTAAGGGCTGCGACAGCCAATATGAATTAACCCCGCTGGCCACATTTTTCAGTCTCGTAAAAAGTTGGGCATCCAGCTCTTCCTGCTTGGTGTCGCCGCTGGTTGCCATCGATGACGAATACAGGCCTACCTTTTGTTCATATGTTATCTTCTGCTGCGCGTCAAGAACGTGGTAGTCTGATAGATCCGGAGCGCTGAACGTGTTTTCATAGTTATAGCTCAATTGCAGTTTCCCTTCGGCAGGAGTTTTGGTCGTGATGACCATAACCCCGTTCGCTGCCCGTGAGCCATAAACAGCCGTTGCAGCCCCATCTTTGAGTAATGTTACCGATTCTATTCTGTTGATATCCAGGTCATATACCTTTTGCATGCTCACCTCAAACCCATCCATGATAAATACAGGGAGGTTGTAGTTGCTCGACAGGTTGTTCCTGTCGAGAATGTCGTCGGAAATTGATGGAATGGCCGTAGCGCCACGCACGTTGATCTGGGGAAGCCTGTTCGGATCGGAACCAAGCATGTTGTTCTCCAGAAGTCTGAAAGAGGGATCAAAGGATTGAATGCTCTTCAGTAAGTTCTGGGGATTGTTCCTCTTCAGATCTGCGCCGCTTACAATGATGGCATTTCCCGTATAATTATCGCGTTTAATGGATTGGTAACCTGTTATCACCACATCTTTAATACTGGCCACTTCCGGCACCAGATTAACGCCCAGGGAAAGCTGGCTCCCCAGTTTCACTTCTTTGCTGGTATAGCCTATATAGCTGAAGATAATGACATCGCCCGCTTTCGCCGAAATGACGAAGTTGCCGTTTCCATCACTCACCGCCAATACCTTCCTTGGCGATTTCATGCTCACTGTAACACCGGGCAACGTAAAATTATTCACTGAATCTTTTACCTGCCCTTTGATAACCGCCGGTTGCGACACCAGATTCTGTCGCGCGACGGTTGGCTTATTACTTATGACAATGGTCTTTCCTACAATCTCAAAATCGAGACCTGCCGGAGCGAGAGATTCGTTAAGCACCTGGCGCAAGGGGGTGTTTTTAAAGCTTACGTCAAACCGCTGCTCTCCAACGTTAACCTTTTCACTATAGAAGAAAAGGTAGCCCGTCTGCTGCCGTACCGACCTGAGAACGGATTCAACGGTGGTTCCTTTGGCACTCATGGTGATGTTCTGTGAATAGCTTGCTGCAGAGACATGTAGCGCGCCAGATAATAATAATAGGGCAATGAGTTTCAATGCTAACAGGTATTTGTACTCTACGCGCAAATAGAAGCTACCTGCACCGTAAAGAGGTGTGAATTTCATATATTTGATGTAAATGATTAAACAATAGTAGCTGGAGGTATGAAGTCCGGCTACTGACCTTTTGAGACCGGGAGAGGTGAGATGCTTCCGGTCTTGACTTTTCATAGGGATTATTGTAATACTATTCCATAGGCGATAAATTTTATTGTGTAGTTCTTACTTGTTTTTCCTGGATATCCGGATGCCCTGTCCATCCTGACTGATCTCAACATCGTTGATCGCCAGTATTTTCAGTACCTCGGTCAATGGACTCTGACGCGATAGCTGTCCGTAGAACTTTTCATGAGGCATGTGCGGATCGATAGCGATGTTTACATTGTACCAGCGCTCCAGCTGACGTATGATTACGTAAATATCCTCGCCGTTAAATGACAAAATGCCGTTTTTCCAGGCGATCTCGTCTTCTGCATTGACCCGTTCTTTGCTAAGAGTGCCTCCTCTCATTGACAGGCGCGCCTGCTCGCCCGGTGATAGCTGCACCTGAGCTGTGCTGTTGCTCACTTTTACAGATCCTTCGAGGAGTGTTGTTTTGGTAGCCTCCTCTGTGTCGTAGGCCTTAACGTTGAAATGAGTACCTAATACTTCGATCTGCTGCCCTTTGCTTTCTACAATAAATGGATGACTTTTATCTTTGGCAACTTCAAAATAAGCTTCGCCGCTGAGCACTACTTTACGTACTCCCTCGTCGACCAAATGGCTATTGTATTTTATGCTTGATGATGCGTTCAGATAAACGAGGGTGCCGTCTGACAGTCTGATGCTAAAGGTCTGACCCTTCTCCGTAATAAGGGTATTTTCAACATTCCCGCTTCCCGCTAGCTGCTCATATGCGACAAGGTTGCTGTCTATTTTAGAGATTTTAACGCCGCCTTCGGCAATTATTGCTCCCGATCCTTTATCATTAAGGGAAATGCGCTTGCCGCCAATAACAAGAGTCGCTCCGCTGCCCCCCGGCTTAATATCCGCGATATTGACTACTGCAGGTTCATTAAACCTGTGCAGTAGAAAGGCAATTGATACGCACATAATCAGTAAAGCAGCAATACTACCCCATTGTCGAAGCAACTGATTTCGTCGCGTGACGTGGTAACTCCTACGAAACTCAAGCAGGCTATATCGCTGGTCTTCCTGAATAATTGTGTGATCAGGAGCCGGCGCTCCTGTATCCAATTGATTATACCAATTTTCAATAAGCAGTTTTTCCTCTTTATCGGTATCTCCTTTAGCGTATTTGTTCAAAAGATCCCGCCCCTTTATGTTTTTCTCAGACATCGATAGTGTTTTCTATAAATCTTCATTGCGTTCGTGCTTGCGAAAGAAGCGAAACAATGTCGTTTAATATCTAAGACAGTTCATAAAAGGGTAGGGTGTATCGCTGTGTTAAAAAAATTAAACTAAAATGCTGAAAAGACGGGCGTGTAGTTTCTTCTTGAGGATTTTTAAGGCATTATGAGCCTGTTTTTTTACTGTCTCGGGACTTGTATTGGTGATTTTTGAAATCTCAAGATAGCTTAAATGTTCATATCTGCTTAGCTTGAAGATTTTTTGCATCTGAGGCGGCAGGGCATCGACCTCCGATTCAATGATCTTTATAAGATCCTTGTACACAAGGCGCTCTTCTGTTTCGTAACTCGTGTTTTCTTCAAGATAAGTGGCAAGATATCCAGCATAAGCATCGCGAACACGATTTTTGCTGAAAACATTTATTAATCGATTTCTTATCGCTGTGTATAAGTAGGCTTTAAGCCCATGTTGCAAAGATAGCTGCTTATTAGACCATAAGGATCCGAATAGTTCCTGAAGGATGTCGCGAACTTCCTCGCGATCAGGAAGCTTCCTGTATGCGTGCCGATATAGAACGGGATAATACCTTGCATGGATCTCCTCAAAGGCTCGATGATCATCTTCCCGTAGAAAAATTACGAGCTCTTCATCCGTACACAATTTGTAATCAATCATCTGCCAGTGAAACAACAACTTTGCCGGTATCCCCAGCTTTACGATTTGCTATATGCTAATTTCTCAATGTTTGAGATTCCTTGATAGCCGAAGATCAATATAGAAATTTTAAGACAAAATAAAAAATTGTACTCCTCGCACTCATCGATTTCGTCAACGTTGGATAAACTAGCGGTATTTTTACGCAGCGAGGGATTTTCTCTTAATAACCTAGGGTTTCAGGAAGCGTATGTTCTGCTTTTACGGTGTAAAAGAGGTTTTTTCTGAGGATGAAGCGTAAATCCGAAGCCATCGCCTAAACTAAGGTGCTAATTCTATTCTTAAGTTGAGATGTCAGCTTAATCCGGAACATTCGCTAAATGCGAGTGGCGATTAATAGTTTGCAGGCCCGAAAATATAAGTTGATCATGCCTGTTGTCCGTAGCGGTTCGTTGCATTTAGCTTTTGACTATTCAGCTGCTGCCATTGCGCATACAATTTATATCACTAATTCAGGAGGTTCATGGTGCCCCGATATTATGAAGCAAAGAAGCTTGTTGACTCTGTCGCCACGGTCGTCCTTATCTGTTTTCCGCCACGAAGCCTTCCTCTCGCTGCTTGTCCTGTCAGGATTTGCATCGAAAGGAATACTGCGAGGAAATTAGACTGACCGAAAGCTGTCCGCATGAACTTCTCCGGCCAGTCAAAAAATCCTTTGACTAACTACATTGAAATTGACGTAGGAGCCTTGAAGTGCGTCCGACGGCTATTCCCTTACATGTCCTTAAAAAATACCTTCCCCAGGGGTGAATCCTCCTCCAGATCTATTCCCGGTGGTGGTGGCTTGGGGGCTTCCGAGGCCAGCGCCTGCGCTGCGAGCTTCCTGCCCATATCGGCGACCTCTTGTACTATGCTCGATTGAAACATCAGAAAGTAATCCTTAAAGAGCTCCTGATCATGAATATGTTTGATAACTTCTTTGCGTGTTGGCAGCGGCTGCTGCGCCGGTTCGCTATGCCAGGCATCTACAATACATGCCGGACTCCAGTCGCGTTC
>DKIV01000024.1 GCA_002454425.1 Sphingobacteriaceae bacterium UBA6709 | reverse complement strand
CCACAGGCAGGCAGCCGCTGAAGTAATCAGGCAGCCGCATATTCTTGCGCTAATATTGATATCCGTTTAATTCTTGGCTTATAAATAAAGGCTAAGCGGGAGAAGCTATGGCGGTATGTTATTGATAAGTAACAGTTGAAACATTCCGGAAATCGCCCGATGTTTCCTTGTATTCGTATGGCTCAAGAAATTGGTGATGAACTTCTATATTTGCGGCTCATATTATATTAAAAAACTATGGAGAACGACGTTCAGGAATTACTGGCAGCGTTGAAAAGCGGAGAGTCGCATTTTAGTGAAGTCATAACTTTTATAGATAGCCGAAAGGAGCATCAGCCGGTAGCTTTCAAAAATGGAGAAATAACCAACGAGGCGACGCAGAATCAGGGCAGCGCCCGGGTATTTTTGTTTGCGAAAGAGCAGAATTTGGATGAAGAAGACACCTTACGTCTATTTGCCGAACATTATCAGGCGGTAATATCGGATCTAAATGGCGACAATCACCAGAACATACGTCAGTTTATGAAGCATGGATGGGCCGGCGTTGAATTTTATTTCTCTTAAAATCTGATAAATAGCCTGCTTTCTTAAATATAATTTTGAAATAGTGATTGTAATACCTATGTTTGCACCACTTTAACGGAAACGGTTAAACGATCTGAAAAGATAAAAAGACCGTGTTTAAAGGATGATTCCGTAGCTCAGCTGGTAGAGCATAACACTTTTAATGTTGGGGTCCTGGGTTCGAGTCCCAGCGGGATCACAAAAGAATCAATCAGAAAGTAAAAACCCTGCAATCGCACGATTAGCAGGGTTTTTACTTTTAACGAACCACACACAATCGGATTCATGAAATGTCCCGCATTTGGTTTTACCCCGCAAGCAAATTAATGCTTCACAAAGCCAAAAGAACTAAATTTATCAAACGCACTATTAGACAGTATGGAATTAACAGAGAAGCTTTTAACAGAATTACAAAGGCGGCTTAAAATTGGGAATCGAAGAGGCGTTCACTTAAACGCTATTCCTGCAAATTCAAGATATAAGTTCGACTTAAATAGACTTTCTCATATTGACAAGAATCTACCTGACAATTTCATTAAGGCATTGCTTTCCGAACAGCCACTAAAATTCCGAATTAGTTGGAAAGAAAATGTTCCTGACTTAAATACACTTTTTGAAGAAGAACAAACTCAATTAGTCCGAATTACAAAATCGTTTGAAAATCTAATCAATGAAACGGAAGCAATTGAATCCGAAAAAGGAATAAACACTTTTGGTTTTGGCTTTCCTATTTTAGTAAGACGAGACAAAGCCGACAACAAACTGACTGTTGCACCCGTTTTGATTTGGAGTTTGCGAATCAAACGAACAAAAGAATTTAATACTTGGGAAATTTCACGAAACGAAGAAGATCCGATTTGTATCAATGAAGTTTTAATCAATCATTTGCAAAATGATTCAAGTGTTGAAATAGAACAAATACCAAGTGAAATGCTTGATGACAGACTCATAGAAAAAGATGAACTGATTGAAATTTGCACCAAGCTCATAAAAACAGTAAACACAACATCGCCTGAGGATTTACAAAAAAATTTTCGAAAGAAATTAGACAAAGTTGTTTCAATCGGAGATAAAGCACATTATGAGAAATTGCCGTTAGATGCCACAAATTCATTTATTGAATTCGGTGGTCTTTTTTCAGTTTTTGAAGTTCAAAAACAAAACATTATAAACGATTACGACAACTTAATGGATTTAGAAGGAATAAATATTCCGCTGGATGATTTGGAAGGACATTCGTTTCAACCGATTTCATCGGTTGAAACTGACCCTTCTCAACAAAGCATTCTACATTCACTAGAAAAGTCAAGAAATGTTTTGATACAAGGACCTCCAGGAACGGGGAAAAGTCAGACACTCACAGCTGTACTAATCAATGCGCTTGAAAACAATAAAAAAACGATTGTTGTTTGTGAAAAAAGAACGGCACTTGAAGTATTGCACAATGCTCTTAAAGAAAAAGGATTGGATTATCATTGTGTCTTAATTCGTGATATTATTAAGGACCGAAAAACGGTTGTTGATTCTGTAAGAGATAGAGTTGATAATTCCGAATATGAATACAAATTATGCACTTATAAATCTTCCAAAGAAAATTTGGAAAATATTGTCAATAAAGCCAAAATTTTAATTGGAAACATCAACGGAAAACATCAAAAGCTTGACCAGAGAATAATCGGTAACAAATCTTGGACTGATGTAGTTGGTGATTTATTGAAACAACTTAGAGAAAATGACGATGATAGCAAGTTGAATATTGAGAAGACATGTTTTACTTATTCGCCAGAAGAATTGAGCAAATTTAAGGACCTTATTGAAAAAGGACAGTTGCTTTATTTTAATTTTTCACCAATTGAATCAAAATCGTTTCTCAATTCACTAAAATTAGTTGGCGACAATCCTTACATAATAGAACAAAAAATCAATCATCGTTTTGATTATTACGACAAATATTTAAATGACATCAAAAATCTGTTAGAAACAAACAGAAATGAGTATTCTATTCTTAGAAAAAATGAATTAGAACAACAGAATGAAAAGACACAAAAGATAATATCTGAAATAGAAACGATTTTTGCCAAGAATAAAAGCAACCCCGATTTAAACGATGAAATTAAAATAAATGGTTTTGGCTATAAATTCTTTTCTATTTTTTCAAAAGCCAAAAAACAAACCATTTCAGATTATTTGGAGTTACAAAGTAATTTCCAAAAACTTGAAGAATGTCTGAAACTTACGAAAGATTTAAGTGAAATTTTGTTCTCAGGAAAATTAAACGACAAACTAAATTCGTTAACAATATTAAAAAAAGACATCGTAAACGTTCAAAGTGAGTTTGACGCAAAAATTCAAACCGAATTTCAAAAAATCAGTTTACTAAAAACGAATCAAGCAGAGATTGGTATTGAAAGTTTGCCAATACTTCAAGACAAAGTAAATAGTTTAGCTCGTGAATTTAATTCTGATAATTGGACAAAAGGTAAGTTAGAAACAGATGATTTCTATTATTTTATTTCTGAATTAGAAAATTACATCAAAGTCAAGAATGACTATTTTAATTCTGAACAAGACGGATTTTCAGTGGAGTTCAAATGGTTTCAATTCTATAATGGATTATCCGATAATGAAAAATATATAGTGAATGAATTGAAATCAATGAGAAATTGGGAAAATGCATTTCTTATTTTCTATTTTGACTCATTGCTTCGTGTTTCCGCAGGTGGTGGCGAGTTGCCCACAAGTGACGAGCAATATAAAGAACTCAATGCAAAGTTAAGTGGAATTGAAAGAGAACAACTGAAATACATTAAGCAGTTCTGGTATTCAATGCAAATGAGTGCAGCGGAATCATTTGCTCAAAAGAACGGTGGTTTAACAGTAGAAAATCTTTACAACAAAAAAGCCAGTTTTAGAAACAAACGACACTCGTTAAGACAAATTGTACAAAAGGACGCTGATTTGTTTTCAACGTTTTTTCCGATTATATTGACTTCGCCAGATGTTGCAAGTAACTTGTTCAAAGGAATGAACGGCTACTTTGACATTGTTATGTTTGACGAAGCAAGTCAGTTGAGATTGGAAGATAATTTGCCAGCAATTTTAAAAGGCAAACAAATCATTATTGCAGGTGATGAACACCAAATGCCACCATCAAATTATTTCAGTAAAGTGTTTGACGGTTCTGTAGAAGATATTGACGAAGAAGAAAGCGTAATGAAAGTTGATAAAGACGATATTTTGTTGTCTTGTGAATCACTTCTTGACTTCGGTGCAGAACTGAATTTTCAAAAGAAGCATTTAGATTTTCACTATCGTTCACGACACCCATTTTTGATTGATTTTTCAAACTATGCTTTCTATAATCAAAGGTTGAAACCATTGCCAAACAACTTTGACTATGTTCCAATAAAATACATTCAAGTAAACGGCACTTTTTCTGACCACACAAATGAAGCAGAAGCTGAAATGATTTTATCAATCATTGAAAAGAACATTAACCGTTTGCCAAATGGAGAATATCCCACAGTTGGAATTGCTACGTTTAACATTGCACAACGTAACTTGATAAAGAGTAAAATTTTGGAAAGACAAAAGTTTCCGAAATACGAGGAGTTCAACGCAAAAATTCAGGAATTGGAAGAGAATGGAATGTTCATTAAAAACTTGGAGAACATTCAGGGAGATGAAAGAGATGTAATTATTCTTTCAACTACTTACGGAATTGGAAAAGATAAAAAATTCGCACAGCGTTTTGGACCAATTAACCATTCAAAAGGTTACAAACTTTTGAATGTAATCATCACAAGGGCCAAGTTTAAGGTTTATTGTTGTTCGTCAATTCCGGAGCAGGTTTTTATGAACTACCAAGAATACTTGAGATTTGAAGGTTCAAATAACAAAAAAGCCGTAATGTATGCATATTTGGCGTATTGCAAAGCAGTAAGCGAATCTAACAATGAATCACGGTTATCAATTCTTACAGCACTTGCAGAAAATACAACAAATAGTGCAGGTATAAATCCACAAGATTTTGGCGAATTAGAATCACCTTTTGAAGAAGAAGTTTATCAAAGTTTGGCAGACTATTTCGGAACAGAAAAACTAATACCGCAATTACAATTTGCAGGTTTTAGAATAGATATTGTTTACGACCCGAAAAAAGTTGGTGTTCCAAAAATTGCAATTGAATGTGACGGTGCAAAATATCATTCAAGCAGAGAAGCATATTTATACGACAAACACAGACAGAAAATTTTAGAAAGTCACGGCTTTGTATTTCATAGAATTTGGAGCACAAATTGGTGGCGTAATTCAGACAGAGAAACTAAACTTCTTGTTGACTTCATCAAGCAGACAGAAGAAACAGTAAAAGTAAAGACAGAGGATTATTCAAAGACCGCTTATGCATTTACTGACGACATTGTGATTCTCGAAGATTACGTCGCTCAAAATTCTTTTATTGACGATGCAAAAGACGGTGAAACAATTCAAACAATAGAAAGGGTGGCCCCAGTTCTGTCAAGAACGTTTGATAAGGATGTTGTGGAATTAAACAGCAAAGTGCAACTAAAATATGTGAATAATGGCAAGAGTATCAATATTCGGATTGTATCAACAGATATTAACAAAAATGAAAGGACAGACGGTATTCAAAGGATTTATTACAAATCACCTTTAGCTCATTCATTACTTGGACAGGCAGTTGGCGACATTGTGAAAATCGGCAACCTTGACAATTTTGTAGAAATATTAAAAGTAACAAACTAATGCCGTCTCTTCGTAGACTGTCATCGCTCATAAATAAGCAGGCACCATATAAAAGAAATAGCGAAGCACTCCGTCCCCAATAACGTTAATAACCCTTTGGTCGATCACTGCACCAGCGCAATGCTGGTTTTCTGCTTTGATTTAGGCGTCCACGAGACCTTTTCCATACATTGAATTAATTGTAAAGCCCACCACCTTTATTCTCGTGTCTATAATTTGTATCACGGAAGTACTGAGCCGTTAACTGATAAAATGATACGAGAAAATATTTGGAACGAGTTTATCGAGAGAGGGGGGCCATAAATGTGATAGCGTGAATTGACGAGTTAAACTATCATTTACCTTAATTCTAAAAAAGTGCTAATTTTGAAAGATTCGTGGATTTTAGTTAATTATTCATACAGACGTTTTAATTTAAAGCAATGAATGAACAAGACATCCGCTGGGAACAGCGCCTTGGCAATTATAACAAGGCCTTGGCCAAGCTATCTATTGCGGTAGAAAAAATAAATAAAGATTTTTCCACTGATATAGATGGCAATATTGATGAAGACGACTTTTTGAACGACATCATTAAGGAAGGTGTGATACAGCGCTTTGAATATACCCACGAGTTGGCTTGGAAAGTGATGAAAGACTTTCTGGAGCACAGGGGAGGCGTTCAACTATTTGGTTCTAAAGATGCCACGCGAGAGGCGTTTGCTGCGGAATTGATTACTGATGGCGAACTGTGGATGGAAATGATTAAAAGTAGAAATGAGACGTCGCACACCTATAACGAGAAAACGGCAGATGATATATTCGATAAAGTTATCAATGGTTACCATGATGCGTTTGTAGCTTTCCAGAAGAAAATGGAAGGCTTTCGTAGTGGTTCTCAATCTCAAATGTTTAGTTAATGATGTTTGGCTTGAAGGAAAACACCATCAGTTCAATCAATTCAGTGTTTTTGAACTACCCGGAAGTTAATACGGTTTTGCTTTATGGTTCGAGGGCTATGGGAACTTATCGCTATGCGTCTGATATCGATTTGACTTTAATGGGCAAAGACTTAACCTTTTCCTTACTGGCCAAAATAGAAGCTGACCTGGATGATTTACTATTGCCCTATAAAATGGATTTATCTGTTTATACGCATATTGATAATCAAGAACTATTAGACCATATCGAACGTGTAGGGGCAGTATTTTATCAAAGTGATGCTTCCTAATGGCTGTAGACGCGCGGTATATCATTACTCACAATTTTGAGTATCTGGATGATTTTATTACGCAAGTAGAAGAGCCTACCAGCTTTCCTGTTTTCGTTTAGCATTATTACTTTTCAGACTGAAGCTCGATTCGCTAGCATAAGAGGATTTAATAGAGTGATCGTTTTGAAGCGGGTGGCTACCAAGATTTGACCGATGCTTTTGTACAAATCTTCTTATCAAATAGGTCCGCTGTATTTCTTATTTAGCTGTTCTCGCTAAGCATGTTCTCTGTGCTTTTTAACACTTTGTTATAGAATCTCAATACACTAAAGGCAAACAATAAAAATAGCCCGACACCGGAGGGAAATATTATAGACCAAAAGTGATTGATCTCATGCAAGTCTTTACCCAGGATAGATGCCACAGCAGGAATTAAGGTTATGAGGAGGAAAAAGCTTAGGGCGATATTTAACTTTTGAAGCTTTTGGAAATATGCCTTTCGTTGTGCGAAGTCGATAATTGTCTCTGTATATGTTTTAGAGGAGGCATCGAGGTTTTGCATAGAACGTAGCGATTTAAGTGAAATGATGGGCAATAGCAGTAGTAACAGAATGTCGAACGCTGTGAATATTTGCATTGTCACATCGTGCAATTTTGGCAAGTTTACACTTAGGTAGGCCGATGCGGCATAACACACGAAAAAGCCTGCGTATTCCGGATATCCTATCTTGTTTAATCTGGATTTATACTTCGCCCGCATAATATCTTCGATTAGTTTGCCGGTGGTTCTTTCCTGATTCTCCATTCTAACATCCATCTCTTGCCACATTTTTTTCATGTTCTCCAATTCCATAGTTATCGGTTTTTATTAATTTGTGATTTTAGTTTTTCTTTAATCCTTGAGATTTTTGTACCTACATTGCTCGTCGTCAAGCCGAGTAATTTGCCTATTTCGTAGTAGCTCTTGCCTTCCATGTAAAGGAGAATAATCCCTTTTTCGAGTAGATTCAACACTTGCAGACTTTGATGAAGCAGTTTCAACTTATCTTCCGCGGACCGGTTCGCGGAATCCATCACTGATTCTGTACTTACATTTATTGGCGTAGTGGTTACTTGTCTTTTACTGTTTTTCAAAGTGTAGATTGCCGTATTCATAGCCACCCGGTACATCCAGGTGCTCAGTTTTGACTCGTCTCTGAACGTGTTGAAAGACTTCCATAGTTGGAAGATAATCTCCTGGTAAAGGTCTTCCATATCCTCCCTGCTGTTTGTATATAGGGTAGCAACTTTGAATATCAGCTGCTCATGCTCCTTAATAAGCTCTGTAAACCGGCTTCTCTTGTCCATTTAAATCAAACTTCGAGATATTAGTGTAAGGAAGAGTCAAAAAATCACAGATTATAAATATTTTTCTTTAGCAGGAGCTCGGGCTACCCAGGAAGGCAAGTGTTTTTAATCGTTACCCTTGGAAGCAGACGCAGAATTGATCCCCCTCTTTTTCTTAATGATCAATTTCGTTTCTTAGTCATTTACGTATGTTGGAGGCGGCCAAGTGCATTCGATTTTACAGTCTACTTTTTTTTTAGATGCTATGGTAGTTTGCATTCTATGTCCTAATTGCTGACTTATCGAGTAAGGTTTTGAACTTCATAACAAAAGATCTTTGGACTCTATAGCAAAACAGGCAAGGCCGTTTATTTCGAAATTTGCATTGTAAATACAGATAATGAGTATGTGGACAACGAAAGATATGCCTGATCTTAGAGGGCGGATTGCATTGGTGACCGGAGCCAATACGGGAATCGGTTTTGAGACAGCGAAAGCATTATCTAATGCGGGAGCTTCCGTTACCTTAGCGGTAAGGGACAGCGCGAAGGGGATAGTGGCAAAAGAACAAATACTAAAAGATGGGGGCAGGGGAATGCTGGATGTCTCCGTGCTGGATTTGGCAAGTCTCAGTCAAGTTGAAACGTTTGCCAATCGTTTTGCAGCTGAGCATGATCAATTGGATTTATTGATAAACAATGCAGGGGTGATGGTGCCTCCGCCCGCTCTCACGGAAGAAGGCCTTGAATTACAGTTCGGCGTGAATTTTCTAGGTCATTTTGCGCTTACAGGACACCTATTCCCTTTATTGAAAAGAAGTTCAAGTGCCAGGGTGGTGACCCTTTCCAGCGGTGCAGCGATAAGAGCCTCAGGAATTGACTTTGATAATCTTCGACTGGAGAAACCATACGATGCCTGGCGGGAATATGCTACCAGTAAATTGGCAGGCTTACTTTTTAGCCATGAGTTGCACCGAAAACTAATGAAGAATGACAGCTCGATCCTTTCGGTTGCGGCGCATCCTGGCGTTACGAGGACAGATCTGCAGCGCAATATTCCGGAAAATGAATTACAACAATTATTAACACAGTTTAAAGCGTGGATGGAACCCTGGCAAGGGGCTTTGCCGGGCTTATTCGCCGCTACCGATGCTTCGGTGATTGGCGGTGCTTTTTACGGTCCTGACGGGGACCTTGAATACATTGGTTACCCAGCCCTTTCAAAATACCACAGTCCTGCAATGTCTGACGAACGGCTGGCTGCAAAGTTGTGGAACTACGCAGAGGAATTTACTGGAATTCAATATCCATTTTAAGATGAAAATTATGAAAAAAGAAGTTGTATTGGTTACGGGAGGCACGGGTTTTTTAGGAGTGCATATCCTTTTTAAGTTGATGCGGTTAGGTTATACCCTACGAACAACGGTACGGTCTTTTGATAAGAAAGGCGTAGTATTAAATGCATTAAGAGAGGCGGGGATTACGGATGTGTCGACCCTGTCATTTTACGAAGCAGATTTAGCCTCAGATATAGGGTGGCGCGAGGCTGTAGAAGGATGTGATTATGTATTGCATGTGGCTTCGCCTTTTCCTGCTTCTGAGCCTAAAGACGAGAGGGAGCTGATCATTCCTGCCCGGGACGGAGCCTTGCGTGTGTTAGCAGCGGCACAACAGGCTGGAGTAAAGCGAGTGGTATTTACTTCTTCTTTCGCGGCTGTAGGTTACAGTCCCAAGCCTGAAGGGCATATTTTCACCGAAGCAGATTGGACGAATCCTGAGGATGTCGGACAGGCTTATATCAAATCTAAAACTTTGGCAGAAAAAGCAGCCTGGGATTTTATATATTCAGCCAAAGGAACGATGGAGTTGACGGTTATCAATCCGGTCGGAATTTTTGGTCCCGTAATAGGAGGGATTAGTTCCGCATCGTTAGATACAGTAATTCGGGGAATACTCGAGGGGAAGGTAAAGGAGAGTCCTGCTTTCACGATGGGTGTAGTAGATGTACGGGATGTTGCCGATCTACATATTAAGGCGATGTTGGCTACTGAGGCTGCGGGAGAGCGTTTTATTGCAACGTCTGATGAAATCGTAAGTTTTTATGACGTCGCGCAGCTCATGAAGAAAGAGCGTGCGGATCGGGCTTCTCAAATATTTCCGATGGAGCCTACGCCTGCGCGGCATTATATAAAGATTTCAAATCAGAAGGCCGTTAAGATGTTGAATTGGCAACCGCGCAGTGCCAGAGAAGCTCTTTTAGCGAGTGTGGATAGTCTTTAGGTTTTCTTAACTTGTGAATAATTAGATAGTTTGTGAGAGTCCATAACATTCAATCGTGTCATTTAGGGCCGGAGATTTCCCCGGAGCAATTCATTTCGGAGCATTTTTTCTTATATCTGTTAAAAGGTTCTATGAGAGCCTACGATGGCAATAAGCAATATGAAATGGTACCTGGCGATTTTTGTATTGCCCGGAAGAACCATTTGGTGAGGTATACCAAATACAAAGACGATGGCGCATTTGAAAAGATCATCATTACTTTTGACTCAAGCTTCCTGCAACAATTTATAGAAAGACATCCGTTGGGGACAATTCCTGCAAGTACTGGCACCGATTCATTTGTGTTCTTGCCCAAACAGGAGTTGATCACAAATTACATACAGTCTTTAGCTCCTTATTATAATGGACAGGAAACATTGAATGTTATCTTTGCCGATATCAAGCGAGAGGAGTTGTTACTGATATTATTACAGAACACGCCTGAACTCAAAGCCATATTATTCAGTTTTGGCGTTCCCGAGAAATTGGATTTGGAAGCGTTTATGTTGAAGAATTTTCGGTTTAACGTCTCTTTAGAGCGGTTTGCCTTTTTAACGGGACGTAGCCTATCGGCCTACAAACGCGATTTTCAAAGAACCTTTGGGATGTCTCCAGGAGTTTGGTTGAAGAAAAAGAGATTAGAAGAAGCTTATTTTTTGTTAAGCAAGCGGCACCGTAAACCTAGTGAGGTGTTTCTGGAGGTAGGATTCGAAAATCTATCGCATTTTTCTTTCGTCTTTAAAAAGGAGTTTGGCAGAACACCGGGAGAAGTTTAGAAAAGTCAGGGTAGATGTTTGCTTAGTATCATGGGGCTCCATTTTGTGCGTTATATAGGCCTGGTCGGCGGATTGTCCTGTTAATACGACTCTGCAGAGTAACGTTTTATATTAACGCCTCTCAGAAGATCATATGTTTAAGACGGCAATTGCGGCTGAAACGTACAGAATAATGGTGGGTCTCACTTTAGAATCCAAATACTATTAAGCGCCGATTTTGGCACTAGGTACAGATCCTAGTGGGACCTCAAAGGGAGCCGCCACGTAATGGTTCTCTCCTTTTTCTATGTCAATTGGTAAAAGAATCTGTTATGATGATTTGTAGGAATTGAAGGGCAAGTTTGTTGGCCATATCGCTGTATTCAAAGGCGATATGGTAATTCTTTTTTGATCTTACAGGCTGATCAATTCGTATAGCCTGATTGAGACAGAGTATCTACATTCATAGATTAGTCCGTAGAGGAGCTGCGCTACACTCTACAGACTAAGGTAAAGAAGGATGCAATTTTTCAATTAATATATTGGAACTAAATCGCGATTTCTTTACGTATAATTTCAACCCCGGCGCTTAATGCACTTAATTTACCTCTTGCTACGTTTCGGGACAAGGGTGCCATACCACAGTTTGTACTAGGGTAAAGATTTTCGGCATCCACAAACGCCAGCGTTTTGCGTAGCGTATCAGCTACTTCTTCGGGTGTTTCGATTGTGTTGGTTGCTACATCAATTGCCCCCACCATTACTTTCTTGCCACGAACGAGTTCTATTAAATTAAAGGGAACATGCGAGTTGTGGCATTCTAACGATACAATATCAACGTTAGATTTTTGGATTTTCGGAAAAATTTCTTCGTATTGGCGCCATTCAGAACCCAATGTCTTTTTCCAATCATTATTAGCTTTTATTCCATAACCGTAGCAAATATGTATTGCAGTTTCGCAGTTTAAGCCTTCAATCGCTCTTTCTAATGCAGCCATCCCCCAATCGTTAACTTCATCAAAAAATACATTAAACGCAGGTTCATCAAACTGGATTATATCTACCCCTGCTTCCTGCAGTTCTCTTGCTTCTTCATTGAGTGCTTTCGCAAATTCCCAAGCCAATTTTTCCCGACTTTTATAATGGTCATCGTACAAGGTATCTACCATTGTCATCGGTCCTGGTAATGCCCATTTTATAGGCTTATTCGTCTGTTTACGTAAGAATTTAGCATCCTCAACAAAAACTGATTTTTGGCGCGCAACCTCATCTACAACAATTGGAACACTAGCATCGTAACGATCCCGAATTTTTACGATTTTACGATTCTCGAAATCCACGCCACTTAGATGCTCAATAAAAGTGGTTACGAAATGTTGACGTGTTTGTTCTCCATCACTAATTATATCTACCCCTGCCAGTTGCTGCTCATGCAAAGAAATGCGCAAAGCATCTTGTTTGCCTTCAAGTAGCTGATCGCCTTCTAATTTCCAAGGTGACCATAGCTTTTCGGGAGGTGCCAGCCAGGCAGGTTTGGGTAAACTTCCAACAATTGAGGTTGGTAGCAGTAATTTTTTCATAGTAAGTAGTTTTAAAGATGTATCGATTAAAGAGCGAAATTGGCAGACCACTGCTCTAACACACTCTTGTTTGGCTTAATAAAATGTTTTTCAGCAAACCGACCTTGCTCAATTGCTAACTGGCTGCGCTCTTCGCGGTTATATACAATCTTTGTTAAAGAGTGATCCTGATTTTTCAAGCTAGGCTTATAGCAAAGTCCTGCAACAGCATTGGCATTATAAATTTCAGGTCTATAAATCTTTTGGAATGTTTCCATTGTACTGATGGTGCTGATCAATTCAAGGTTTGTATAATCAGCTAGTAAGTCGCCAACGAAGAAAAAGGTGAAGGGAGCAACGCTATTAGGCGGCATAAAATAGCGAACCTGTAGGCCCATTTTCTTGAAATACTGTTCTGTTAAAGAAGACTCGTTGGGATGGTATTCAAAACCTAATATCGGGTGATTGTTCCCTGTACGGTTATAAGTTTTATTGTCTGATACACTCAAACATATAACCGGTGGTTTGCCGAAGTGCATTTTATAACTTTCTGAATTTATAAAATGCTTAAATATATTGCCGTGTAGTTCGCCGAAATTATCAGGAATGCTAAAGCGGTCTTTCCCCTTGTTATGCTCTAACAGCAATACGCTAAAATCATAATCGCGAACGTAAGAAGAGAAGTTATTTCCAACAATACCTTCAATGCGTTTGCCTGTTTTATGATCGATAATATGGGTTTTTAAAATCTCAATCGAGGGGAATGTTCTACCACTGCCATCAATGTCTATATCAACAGAAACGATTTCTAATTCAATTGAATAGCGATCATTGTTAGGATTATCCCAGTTCGCCAGGCTGTTAAAACGATTGTTAATCATATTAATCGTGTTGCGCAAGTTTTCCTGACGACTTGTTCCTCTTGCTAAGTTGGCAAAGTTGGTTGTTGTTCGTGTACTGTTGGACGGAATATAGTCCTCATTGAAATAAATGCTCTCTAGCGTGAACGTAAAATCGGTATTGATTGCTGTATGGCTGTTTTCCATATTCTTTTCTTTTCATAAAGCGTCTAATATGATCGCTTTTCATTTGATTGTGGGTAGATGTTTTTGCTTATCAAATTTCAAAATAAAAGATGAATTAATTTAATTTGGATTTAAATCGGCTAAATTTACTTTTTTTGCTGTTTTTGGAAGTGTAATTTACTTTTTTCTCTTGTCGCAATGCCGAAAAACAGATGATTTTTCTTTTGGAACTTAGATGGGTTGATTTGGAGTACTTAGAGCGCTACAAAAAGAAGGAAAACGATAAGCCTGGCGGAACTAGCAAGGTGCCACTTGTTCAAGATGTTGCTAATTAATGATAGTCAACGCGTTTTATAATGACGGTTTAAATTTCTGAGTTGAGTAAAATTAGAACGTAAATATTAAGCGTGTCAAAGAAATTCTCATCTTCCGCTATTTATTAAATACCTAAGTGATGATTAATGATGAATGGTTAAATCGATGGAATGACAGATATCGTCATTCTGAATATGCATATGGTGTTGACCCCAATAATTTTCTGAAAGATCAGCTTAGAGTATTGGAGCCTGGCAAGGCACTGTTTGCTGCTGAGGGAGAGGGTCGGAATGCGGTATTCGCGGCCACGCAGGGATGGGATGTATATGCTTTTGATATTAGCGATGAGGGTAGGCGGAAGGCGCTACAGCTGGCTGAAAAGAATCAAGTGTCTTTAGAATATTTGGTTGGACAGTTACCTGACTTGGATTATCAAGCAGCTAGTTTTGATGCATTGATACTGATCTTCGCTCATTTTCCTGCCAGTATTAAATCGGAATATCATCAAAAACTTGTCAAGCTTCTGAAGCCGGGCGGCGTCGTGATCTTCGAAGCGTATAGTAAAGATCATTTAGCCTTCAGGACTGCTAACCCTGCTGTGGGAGGGCCTGCTAATATTGAAGATCTCTTCTCAATAGAAGAATTACAACATGACTTTGAAGGGTTTTCATTTGATTTTATCACTGAGGAAATGATTCAACTTCATGAAGGGCTGTATCATCAGGGAACAGGGTGCGTTATTCATTTTATGGCTAAAAAGCAATAAGGCATTAACAGGATGAGCAAAAGCTCGCTGACTTTTATATCGAATTTAAAGTGAGGTTTTTCCGTAGCTGGTTTAGTGTTTTAACAGTCTGATTTGTAGGGTTTAGTGGCTGTTCTTGCTGTTCCCTTCGCAGCTGATTATGTCTTCTACAGACAAGCTTATTTTTCGCGTCACCACAAATTAATATCTATTTTTATTTGATAAATAAACAATGTTGCATTAAGTTTGCCGAAACTTATACGTGATTTCACGTATGAGAATTTGCGGCGATAGTTAAAAGAGGCCATTCTCTATTTGCTATTTCGCTACCCTTTAATCGGTAAATGATATGTCCATTTCAACATTGTCCTTAATTATTCGCAAAACCCGTAAAGATCTGTTTAGGGAAAGACTGAGTCGGGTGATAGTGATTGTTGTGCTACTATTTTCTATTGCGAGTATTGTAGTAGCTTTTTCCAAATATTCCGATAGCAGAGCAAGTGTTGAAGAATATCGTCAGGAGACCCGTAAAAACTGGGAAAGTCGGCCGGATAAGCATCCGCATCGTATGGCTCATTATGGATATCTGGTGTTTCGGTTAGCGCATCCTTTGCAAATATTCGATGTAGGACTGGATGACTTTTTGGGAAATGTGATTTTTCTGGAGGCGCATAAGCAAAATACCGCTAACCTTTCAGAGGCTGGGAGCTCTGGAACCCTGGTTCGTTTCGGATCCTTCACGAGCGCTTTCATTTTACAAACCATTGTTCCTTTAATTCTTCTGTTTTTAGGCTTCGGGCTCGTCGCCAGGGAAAGAGAAGATGCCACCTTGAAGTTGCTGAATGTACAGGGACTTTCTTCCAGGACTATTTTGTGGGGAAAAGTTATCGGATTATGGCAATTCTCGCTCTTGTTCCTGCTGCCTTTGTTCCCGGTAGTTTTCGTTGCGACAACCTTATTGAATGTGGTAGGCTGGAGCGATGTATTGATTCGCTTATTACTTTTACTGCCGGCCTATATGGCATTCTATTTCTTCGTAAGCAGTATCACTGTGGTAATTTCAGCAATCAGTCGTAACGCGACCATGGCACTGGTAAGCCTTATTGGTTGTTGGCTATTGCTGATATTGTTTTTACCGAAGATCATTCAGTTCGCGGCGCAAAATATATATCCTACACCTTCAAGAGTAGCATTTGAGACTGAGGTAGAACGCGATGTGTTAAAAGTAGGCGACAGTCATAATCCGGACGATCCGCATTTTAAGCATATAAAAGATTCTCTTCTGGCTAAGTACCATGTAAAGACAACAGACGAACTTCCGATTAATTACGGAGGGATCATAATGAAAGAAGGTGAGCGGATTAGCGCTGCTATTTATGCCGACCACTTGCGATCGCTACACGAACAATATAATCGTCAACAGAGGCTTACAGACTTGTTCGGCTTTATAAACCCCGCGATTTCTATCAGGAGCCTTTCTATGTCAGCCTCAGGAACTGACTACCAGGCCTACGCTGAATTTCAATTACAAGCTGAGCGGTATCGATATAAGTTGGCGCAGCACATGAATAATTTACAGATTGAGCACATCAGTAATGTTAAAGGAAAGGAACCAGCTATCATTAGCAAAAGTAACTGGCAGGAGTTTCCTGATTTTCATTACTCTTTTGTCCCCCTAAAATACAGCATTGCTCAACAATGTGTTTCAATTTTGGCTTTGGCGCTTTGGTTGATAGTATCATGCGCTCTAGTTGAGTTCACCGCTAAAAAATTACAACTGATATAGATGAAGGCGTATATATTTAAACAGTTCTTGCGTAATAAGGGATATCTCATTGCCCTTTTTACATTGCTGGTCGCGGGATTATGCGCGATTTATACGGGGAAGAAATTCCTTGACAGAAACGAGTCTGTGATTACAGCAAGTGCAGATTATCAGCAGCAAAGTATAAAGAAGAATGTTGCTTTACATCCTGATAACATGGGATTGCTCTTGTATTATCTGAAATTTAACTTCGTTGATGCTACCCCCAGGATCGCGGCACTGAATATAGGAATGCGGGATTTGAATCCCTCGATTCAGAGTGTTACTATTCGTAATTTAGAAGAGCAGAAACATAATTCCGACTTCTACAACCCTGCCAACGCTGCTGTAGGTAATTTTGATTTCAGCTTTGTGTTGATCTTTCTCTTTCCGCTGGTGATCATCACTTTTTGTTACAACATCATTTCTGAAGATCAGGAGAGAGGTATTTGGAAGCTGCTTTCCATACAGAGTGGAAATGTTGAAAAGGTAGTTAATGCCAGGTTGTTAGTTCGTTATCTTGCTATTAACATCGTCTATGTCGCGTTGCTCTTTATCGCTGTTCTCTGGATTCATTTGCCTCTCGACTTTAATTTGGGAGCATTTTTCCTTGCCGGTTGGTTGTACATTTCTTTCTGGTTCATGCTGTGTCGCTGGATTATTTCCTATCAGAGGTCTTCCGCTCAAAATGCTTTAACGTTAGTGGTGATATGGGTTTGTATGAACTTTATCGTTCCGATGACTTTTAACATAATTATTCAGAAGATATATCCTGTGAAGGAAAGTCTTCAGGCGCAGATAAAGCAACGCGAAGGTTATCACAACAAATGGGATGAAGCTAAAGCTCCCACTATGGCTCAATTCTACAAGGCCTATCCTCAGTTTCAAAAATATACCGTGGCCGAAAGCGAAACCTCGTCCTACATATGGTATTATGCTATGCAACATGCCGGGGATATGGAATCAGCAGAAGCTGCCGATCGTTATGATCAGAAGATGAGACAGCGCAATAACGCGGCAGTGTTTTTAAGTTATTTTCTACCCAATGTTCACACCCAGTTGGTATCAAGTGAAATAGCTGGGACTGGCATGGATAATCATCTGAATTATGCTCAGGCATTGAAAAGGTTTCACGAGATGAAGCGCCTCTTCTTCTACCCATATATTTTCTCCAAGAAGAATGCCGATGCTGTGGATTGGAGTAAGCAAACTGTTGAGGAGTTTCGCGATACTGACAAGGTTACTCTGGCGCAGCTATTCCTGCCATATCTTCTTTTTATTGTTTTACTCTTTTTGTTAACCCGGAAAAATACAAAGCCCTATGTTAAGAACGGTCAATCTTCATAAAAAATACAATGAATTAACGGCGCTGAAGTCGCTGAACCTCGAAGTAGGCAGCGGGGAAATCTTCGCTTTGCTCGGCCAGAACGGCGCCGGGAAGAGTACTACCATCAATATCCTGCTGGGACTGCTGAAGGCCTCTGGTGGGGACGCGTTTATTAACAATATTTCAGTAACAGAGCAGCCTCAGAAGATCAAGCGGCATTTGGCGTACATCCCCGAAACGGTATTGCTCTACCCCAATATGACAGGGATAGAGAATCTGGATTTCTTTTCAAGGATCGCGGGCTTCAATTACACGAAAGCAACGCTTGCCGGGTTTCTTAACCGTACGGGTTTACAGGAATCAGCGCACGAGAAGAATCTGGAGGGATATTCAAAAGGAATGCGACAAAAAGTGGGCATCGCCATCGCTCTGGCCAAAGATGCTAAGGTTCTTTTGTTAGATGAGCCAACCAGCGGACTGGATCCTATCGCTACAGCGGAATTTACGAATATTGTACGTCAGTTGGGCAGTGAAGGAAGGACTGTGTTCATGGCCACGCACGACATCTTCAATGCTGTAAGCGTGGCCACAAACATAGGAATTATGAAACAGGGCGAGTTGGTACAACATCTTCCAAGTAAAGACTTTTCCGCTGAGGAAGTTCAGAGCCTCTACTTGAAGACCATTTAGGCTCATTACCTACTTGAACATACGGCCTTTTGAATTCACTAATCCTAGATTCCATTCGCGCTGGTAAGAATGATAGGAGTGGCGTCGGTCACAAGGATCGTATGTTCATGCTGCGCGGCGAAACCACCTTTGTTGCCTACCAGGGTGAAGCTATCGCCGGCTTCTACGGCCAGGGTTGAGTGGGTATTGATAAATGTTTCAATAGCAATGACGGAATTCTTGCGAAAGCGTCGGTGATCGTAGCGATCCTTGTAATTTAAAATATTATCAGGCTCCTCATGCAGTGCCCCGCCGACGCCATGGCCTGCAAGGTTTTTAATAACTTTGTATCCTCGTCGTTTGGCCTCCTGTTCAATAAGCGCACCTATTTCGCTGATCTTAACACCCGCGCTAATGTTGTGAATCGCCTTTTGTAAGATTTCTTTCGACGCATCAATAAGGGATTTTTGCACGTGTATATCCTTTCCCACAATCATGGAGGCTCCGTTGTCGGACCAATAGCCGTTTAACTCCGCGGATACGTCGATATTCAGTAAGTCGCCCTCCTGAATAATTCTTGATGAGGGTATTCCATGACATATTTCATTGTTTATACTTATACAAGAGTACCCTGGGAAATTGTATACAAGCCGGGGAGCTGATCGGGCTCCATATGAACTTAGTATCTGACCACCGTAATTATCCAGCTCCAGCGTGCTCATTCCTGTGCAGGCATATTGTTGCATCTGTTTCAAAGTCAGGGCTACGATCTCACTGATCTTTTTTATTCCCTCAAGGTCGTTGTTATTAAGTATTAACATGTGTTCTTTCTTATGCTGTAAAAGTACCGAGGTACTGCCCCTGCCCGATAGTATAACTTAGACATTCCGATATAAATCTTACCTTTGTGGCTGTGCCTATTAGCTTCTTTAAACATATCGCCACAGGAGACAAACGCTATCTTCGCCATTTCCGCGTCCGTCAGGATCTGAGAGATTATGTGGAAGGCTATTATCTCTATAAGCAGGATGATGTTCAGGGAAAGCAACTTTTTTTCAATGATGGTTTTCCTGTGTTGACAATCATGCTAAACTCTGACACGCAAGCCAGCATTATTGTTGATGGTGTAGTAAAGGCCGTGGAAAAGATGTGGTTCTGTGGAGGTGTTTTAAAGAATGTATACTGTGAAGGTCCTTCCGCGAATAGAGAGATGCTTGTTGTTCGCTTTTCTCCGATGACGTTTTTCGATATGTTCGGACTTGGCGTTAACTGCTTTGAGAAAGAGAACGTTTTTAATCTTTCGGAAGTTTTAGGAAGAGATTATCATCTCTTTGAACAGAAGCTATTTCATGCTTCAACTTTGGAGCTGAAAATTGAAGTTCTTAACGATCTTCTTTTATCAAAAGTAGTTCCTTGTCAGTATCCCCAAATTCTTAATGATTTACTTCGGCAGATAAATAAGGGAAATCTATCTTCTGTGAAAGATTTGCAACATGCATTTCCGAGCACGCTTAACTATAAATGGCTTGAGCGTAATTTTAAAAAGTATCTGGGTATGTCGCCCAAGAATTATCTTCTGCTTAAGCGCTTCCTCAATGTCTATGTAGATTTACAGGATTGCGAAACTAAAGAGTTGTTGGAGATTGCTATTGATAATGGCTACTGCGACGATAACCACCTGATTAAAGATTTTCGCAAGTTCTCGGGAACATCTCCAAGAACTTATTTTAATAAGCATTGATTTCTAAAAGCAGTTCACTAGTTGGTGTCGCTTATTAATTACGAGCGGTATCCCAATTCGGCGCCGCCGCTTACCGGCATAATACACCCGGTGACGAATCTGGCTGCATCGCTGAGCAGGAAGGTCGCCACGTCGGCAATAACGCTGCCGTCAGGAGCGGGGCCTAAGGGTTGCAATCTGTCAAGATAGGAACTTATAGCTTCCGGATCCTGTTGTTCATTGCGCCATACTTCCAGCGCCCGGGTTTTGATAGCCGCAGGCAATATCGCATTCACCCTGATGCCAAAAGCACTATAATCAAGTGCCATGGCTTTTGTTAGAGCATTTACTGCTCCTTTACTCGCTACATATGCCGCATGATCGTTTTGCCCTATTTCGCCAACCAGAGAGCTTGTGTTTAGAATGCATCCCTTCATTGCTTTTAAATGTTCAAGACAGTATTTAGTGGTTAGATAGATACTTTTTACGTTAACATTCATAATGAGATCAAACTCCTCCATGCTCGTATTCTCAAGGGTCTTTGAGGGCGAAGTAACGGCAGCGTTGTTATGCACCGCATCTAACTGTCCATAGTTCCTTATAATTTCTGATACCACATTTTCTACATCTTCCTCCTTGCTTACATCTCCCTGGAAGAAAATATATTCGTAGGCTTGCAGTTCCGTATGTTGCTCTGACGAGAGATTATTCTTATCAAATATACAAACGCGAGCGCCGGCGGCAAGGTATGCTTTGGCGCAACACCAACCGATTCCGTCAGCGCCGCCAGTTAACAGTATTACTTTTTTATGTAACATAAAGGAGTTCCAATTGTGGATTCAGCAATAAAGATATGGCAATATCTGTTGTGGTATGTTATTTTGATGATGCGTTTTCAAAAAGATCTAACTCTCCAATGTTGGCGTGTTTGGTGCCTCCGGTCATCGATGTAATCCTGATCTTTACAAACCGGGCCGACATCGGAGCATTAAGATGGTGGGTTCTTTTTGTCGGATCGTTCGTCATATTTCCAAATGTAAAAGTCTCCGCTGTTTGCCAGTTGCTGCCGTCGAGACTGGTACTAATTGTTCCTCCGTCCATTAGGCCTTTGGGTTTCTGCATCTGAGGCGTATAGGAAAATCCCGTAAGATTGTAAACCTTTGCCAGGTCGATAACGATGAACGGCTGCTGGTCGCCCTCTTCGCATTCCCAATAGCTGCTCTCACTAGCATCAATGGCTGCATACGCCGGATGCTGCGCTGTTTCGCTGCTTACTTCCGCAACTCTCCAGCTTGATTTCGGAATACTTAAGGCCATACTTGCGACCGGACCTGTCTCGTCTCCCCGAATTGCGACCGCTTTTATTAATCCTCCCGCAAGATATACCGGCTGAGAGTATTTAATTGCCCCTTTGTCAGGAAGCGTACCATCAGTGGTGTAATAAACGCTGTATTCGCCATATAAATTCTTGCTGGTGTTTTCCCCATGAGGCTTCCACCCGAAATCCTGCTGCTTTGCAAGAATACTCGTTGTGCCATCTTTTTCTCGTTTGAAGCTGAGTTGAGGTGGCGGCGTTTTGTAGTAATGAGCTGATATTTTGCTTAGATACGGAGTTAAGCGACTTCTGAGGATGGTAATCCTAAACTTATCCGAATGGGTATCCGGAAATCTCAGGATTCGCTTATACCCGATGTTGGTTGCATGTGCTATCTCTTCCCATTTATTGTTGATCCAGGCCTCTACGCGATGTTCTTCGACGCGTTCTCCATGCTTGGCTATCGCTTCCTGAAGAATAATTCTGTTGATGGTTACCGGTGTTTTTGTAACGATAATAATCGCATTATCGGTAGCAGGCACCGGTAAAGCGCTTGCCTCGTTATCAGAAAGCAGTACCTCCGGACCCTTAGCATCTTTGAATAAATTAGTGCTATAGGTGGCCCGAATGCGTTTGCCAGTTTCCTGTAAAGTCCTAACGTCCTCTGCTGAAAATTTACCATCACGATTGGGCGGGATATTTAACAGGAATGTAGAATTGCCCCCCGTAGATCTTTCGAAAATGTCAAATACATCATCAGCACTTCTAACCTTTTGATATATGTCGTCTCTGTAGAACCATCCTTCCCGTATTGATGTATTCGTTTCCGCTTGCTGATAGTGCAGGAAATTGGCCTTGTAAAGCTTTGCGCGCGAAGCGATATCATCAGCTTCCATGTCAGGAAAGTGCTGTGTTGTATCCGGATTTTCTGCATAAGGAATTACATTGTATTCAGTATTTCTCGTCTTTCCTGATTCGTTGCCGCACCAACGGATATCCTCTCTGCCAAATATTACCGCCTTGGGAGCAAGAGTTTTGATGAGAGTTTTCCACGCTGTGTAGTTATATCGTTGTCCTCCCTTAGTTTTGGGATGAGCGCCATCAAACCATACTTCATCAATCGGGCCATACTCCGTGAGTACCTCGAAAAGCTGGTTTAAGAAGTACTCGTTATAATCATCTACCTTAAACTGAAATTTGGTTTTGTTCGTGAATGGTCGTCCCTGCACGGGGCGGGGGATGGTTCGGGTGGTATACTTACTCAGGTTACCGTACAGACCAGCCGGATTTTCTATCTGATAAAGATCTGCGGGCGACAGATATATGCCAAGTTTCAAGCCGAATTTTTTACACGATGCGGAGAGGTCTTTAAGAATATCCCCCTTGCCGCCACGGAAGCCCGTGGCCATGATACCATGATTCGTATATCGGCTTTGCCAAAGTACAAAGCCATCATGATGCTTGACGGTGAGGATCACCATCTTAATACCTGCGGCTTTCATGGCTTCACACCATTGATCCGTATGCAGTTCTTTAAGCTCAAATATTTTTGGATCTTCCTTGCCTGAACCCCACTCCATACGAGTAAACGTATTCGGCCCGAAATGAACGAAAGCGATAAACTCATTCTTTAGTGCTTTAAGTTGATTCGCTGTGGGAACTACATGAGCGGCTTTAGCAATAATTGTTTCCTGGCTATCGTCGGCGTTTATCTTAATCGTGTTGCCATAAGGTATTGATGATTGAGCTTTCAGTAGTATTGGGATAGATAGTATTGATAAGAATATTAAGAACACCCGCCGCATATGTTGATTCTGATTGGTTATTAGCGCAATATAGAAAAATGATTCCGTTGTCTGTAAATCTATTTTAACCACAGTTTATGCAATTTTGCCAAAATCGTGTCTCCGCTTTTATCAAGGGGAGACAAGACTTTGGCTATTCGCTCATTTATGACTTCTAGCTAATCCGGGATGGGAAGGATCTAATTGATGAATTTTGTTGAAATGTTTGTGCGCGAGATCTGCATTTCCCAGTCCTGTATGCCCTAACGCCATCAGATAATGGCAATATACTTTGTTTCGCGCGATCGGGTCGTCATCGAAGATCATGAGATCCGGTAATGATACAGCAAAGAAATCAGGCTGTGGAGTATCATTTAAATGCTCTTCTCCATAATGGACGAGGGCTTTGAAATACTTCTCTGCATCGGTGTTATTTTGCATCTTTCTTAACGATAAAGCTTTGTAATATAATTTTTCAGAAGGCTGATCATTGTAGTAAAGAGCAGGCTGTAAATCGATATCTACGCTTGCGGCCTTTGCCCAGAATACTTCAGCTGAAGCTTGATCTCCAGCGGCCTCAAGTACGCAGCCTTGAAGATAGTCTATATCGTTTTCAAGTGCGCCATATAACTTTCCTTCGCCCAGATTCAGAGGATACTTTCCGGCTTTTTTGATAAAATCAGAAGCCTGCGCATAGTCTCCCTCATGCAGGGCCTTTTCAGCTAGTTTCATCTGTATCTCAACATATACTCCAGATACGCGTCCTTCCCCGCCTTCCCAGGGATGAAAACTCCTATTAAGAAGAAGTCTGTTTGCTTCACTTAGGTCGCCGGTGAGGTTGTGAAGATTCACATATTCAAGATAAAGATCGTCCCTGGTATTAACGAGGTCGACATGCTTCTTTAGGAAGTTGAGACGTTCCGCGGGTTGTTTTTTTAAGCGCTTGTACAGATTGTCAAGTTCAAATAATACGCGCGCATCGTTGGCGTCAATGGAAAAGGCCTTTTCGTAGGCCCGCAACGCTTTTTCCGGGTTCTTATGCTTGTTGAAGTAAGCTATACCCAGGTTGCGATGAACCGTCGCAATGTCTTCTTTGATCGATGCCGATAGCTCCCAGGCCTCAATGGCTACGTCATACCGCCGTTTATCATAAAAGAGATTTCCAAGTAAATAGGGTGCTTTTTGATCGTGAGGGTTATTCCTGATTGCGAACTCTAAGACCTCAATATCCTCAATACGATTGGGGAATATGCCATCGGGCGATAGCGACGCGGCAAATTGCAAACACTGAAAAGCTTCCTCTGCGCGCTCAAGCTGCCGCAGAATGTAAGCCTTGTAGTAATGAAGCATTGGCTGCGAGCTGTCGCTGTTAACTTCAAGCAAGGATAACGCCTCCTGATAATTACCTCCCTGACAATAATCAATGGCAATTTCCAGGTATGTATCTGAGTCGTCCCGCATAAGCTCTTTTAGTTGTTCAAGCTTCTCGGCCGCCTCCGCGGCATGTTCGTCCCTCAAGATAAGATACTCTTCGAAGAGGACTCCATAGCTGAAAATATCAAATGTGAGCGACTCGCGCGCCAGTACTAGTGCCTCTTCGGTATGCCCATGTTTGCGCAACATCGTAATGGATAGATGCCTTATTCGCTGACTTTCGTAGTTGCGCATAAGTGCTTTCTTAAGAAATTCGGCGCCTTGTTTCCATGACTGTCGTCGACTTGCAATGAACGCCATTTGTAGATATGCTTTATCCTGAAACGCGCTTATCCAGGTACATTTATAAAATAAATCAAAGGCCTCGTCATATTTATGCTGGTAGACCAAAGATAGCCCCAGGTTGTACAGACATTCCGTGTCGTAAGGATTGGGGTTGTGCTTTGTTATACGCTCGATAGCTACCCGGAAATATTGCTCCGATCTTGAAAAAAGTCCCTTTCTCAGCAGTAGCAGCCCCATGCCGTTGTTACATCTGATGTCTGAGGGGTCTCTTTTTAATCCCTCCTCGTAGTAATCCATCGGATTAAAACTGGCATGTCTATACAGCTCCAGATGTTGTGCCGCCAGGTAAATTTCCTCGACAGAACTTATTTCTTTGGGTGATCCTATTCCTTTGGCTGGTTGAGGAAGAGGAGTGGAGGACGGCTTTAGAGGACTGTAGGAAAGAAGTGTTTTTCCCTGTTCATCTTTTATATTGAGGATGTATTCATGCTGCGATCTTTCAGCGTGCTGGTTTGCAATATTGCTACGATAGCTGCTCGTTGGATCTAAATCAAGACTTTCCTTAAGAAGGATGCTGCTGCCGCATAGCAATTCGATGGTAACCGTCCTGGGGCGTGTCACATACACGGAAATTGAAATCTCATTGTCTAGAATATCAAGGTTGAGGAGTATATCTTCCGATGCATTTTTAACATTTCCTAAATCTTTATACGGTAAAAAGTATTGGATGAACTGGCGTGACTCATCAGGCAGAATCCAGCTAAAGTCAGGCTGATTATCTGTAAATACGCCGCACATAAGCTCTATGTAGGGGCCGTCGTCATCTGTAAGTTGCCGATCCCATGCTTTGCCAAAGTCGCCGCAGCCCCAGGTCCATTGCTTCTTGCCGGGACTAACATGATGATCGGCGATATGCATGATACCTGCCTGACGACCATGATCGTATCCTCCCACGAAATCAAATTCGCTGTTCACTGCCATGTACGAGGTAGGAACAGGAATATTGCTATAGCGCGAAATGTCTGTGCCGGGAGAATAGTCAACCTTATAGTAAGTACCTTTCGCTATGGGAAATGAGCTCACATCTCGTTTGCCATGGTCGTACACTGCGGTAACATCCGGAGGGAAAATGCTTTGGTAATTTTCATTTACGGCGACTGCCGGATTTGCCCACCATAGGAAGCTTTGAGGGAAGGGCGTTCTGTTATATAATTTTGCTTCAAGCTTAATGTAGGCTGTCCCCGGGAAGAGCGTAAAGCCCAATGCTCCCTTGGTTCTAAACATTTTCTCATATTCGTTTACCCACACCGTGGCACTGCCATCAGGATTTTCAACGATGGAATAATCTATGGGGTCGTAGGTTGAGGGGCGATGATGCTGGGGCCAGTTAAATTCGATACCACCGCTAATCCAGGGACCAGCAAGTCCCACCAGAGCAGGTTTAATGACCTGATTGTAATAAATGAAGTGATAGTTATTGGTTTTATCTAATGCCATCTGTATTCTCCCGCCTAATTCCGGAAGGATCATTACTTTCAAATATTCGTTTTCGAGAAAGCATGCGGTCCATTCGCGGTCCTCTTTTTCATCATAGACCTTGTCAATTACCGTGTGCGGATAAACAACGCCGCTGCTGCCCTGGTAAACTCTGTTCTCCAGGAACATAGGGTTTTTATCTGGCAAGCCGGTTTTATAGGTGGGAATTATAACTTTTTCGATCCACACTCGAGTATTCATATGTTACAGTTTAAGTTTATTAATTGAATTCCGGACATGCTCGTTAATGCATGCTTATAGCATCGGAAACTTGTTCCAGTGTTTTTCCTTTTGTTTCCTTGACCCTCCTGATAATGAAGAGAACACCTAAAAAACAAATTCCCGAGTATATGTAGAAGGGGGTGAAAGTGCCCATGTGTTTAGCGATGATCGGGAAGCTGAACACCAGCACGCCATACGCTAACCACAAGGCTACCACCGCAATGGATGTCGCGATCCCTCTCACGCTGTTAGGGAAGATTTCTGAAATAAGCACCCAGGTTACCGGAGCCAGAGACATAGCATATACACCAATGGCAGCTAACAGAAATCCGGCGGCCAGTGCGGAGCCCTGCTGTAGAAAATAGGCACTGAAAAGATAAAGAATCGCTAGTCCCGCTGCTCCGATTAGCATAAGCGGCTTCCTCCCCCAATTATCAACTTTCCACATAGCAATAAGCGTGAATACTAAATTCACGATTCCAATGAAGACCGTTTGCTTCAGCTGGTCATCCTGACTAAAGCCAATGGTTTGGAAGATCGATGTGGTGAAGTTAAATACAACGTTGATGCCGCACAGCTGTTGGAAGATGGCCAGGCCAATGCCTGTAATCACCGCCGGGAGCACTGCTTTACTCAACAGCGTCTTATAATTGGGCTTTGCCAGTTGCCCTGCCAGTGACTTTTCTACAGAGGCAATGTTAGTAAACGCGTATTCAGGCCCTCCAATCTTTTTTAGAATACTTGTAGCTTCTTCATTTTTTCGCCGCGCGATTAAGTAGCGGGGACTTTCTGGAAGAAAGAAGCTCCCTATTAAGAAGAGACCGGACGGTAACGCCCCCAGGCCAAACATCCATCGCCATGCATCTTCTCCGGAGTTCCGTAACAGATAATTTAAGATATTGGTTACCAGAATACCTGTAACGATCGTTAACTGATTTATTGCGACCATGCGCCCCCGCACTGAGGCGGGGGCGATTTCCGCGATATACAATGGCGACACCACGGAGGTCATCCCCACACCGACACCCGCTACAAAGCGAGATATTATAAACATATTCAGAGAAAAGGATGCCGCCATGGCGAAGCAGGAGACGAAGAAGATTGTCGCGGCAATGAAGAGTGCTCTTTTCCTGCCATAGGTGTCGGCCAGCTTGCCTGCTAACATGCAGCCTAAGATGCATCCCAGAGCCAATGAGGCCGTGGTAAAGCCTTCTACATATTCGTTCATTCTAAAATAATCCTTCAGGAAGGGCAATGCTCCCGCAATTACAGCGAAGTCAAATCCGAAAAGGTAGCCTCCCATAGCAGCAATAAAAGATATCAAGGCAACGTATCGTTGATTAAACTGGTCGTGGTTCATGTATACTATACTTTCAAGTTTCTTGTGATGCTATCCTGTCTCTATTTTAACAGTCCGCTAATTTTGGATAGTGGTATTTCTTTTGAAGGTTTGTAATCTGGTCCGTCCATATATTGTAACAAACTATACATAAGCTGGCGTGCTTCGGGACGTTTCTCGCTGTCAGTTAACAAATCCACTGATGACACGATAAGCTTACCTGAACCAACCTTGCATTCGAACACCATAGCAAGGGAGCGAGCCTTGAACCAATCGTCAATGATTCTAACAATGGGCTTAATGTCGCTGCCCACCGCGTCAAGACGTATGGCATTGCTATGACTCATTGCATCCCACCATTGCCAGTCGCTGTGGTAACTGGTCGGAAAGTCCCGTAATGCCGGATGGTTCGGATTGCATAACACTCCCAGGGTGTGTGGAGGTTGGCCGTTTGTCCAAGCCGTATTCCAAAAGATCGATGAAAAGCCGACTGCGATGTCTCCGCCAGCCTCTTTCTTTATTGACCCTTTTTTTAGGGTAAGAAGCACTTTGCCGCCATTGGCCAGCTTTTTCGTTACTTCTTCATTTATTTCCTGAGTTACCAGGACGGATTCACTTGGTGTCCGAACTTCCGCTGGGTAAACGTAAAATTTCCAGCTATTTAGATGATCGCCAACTTTTAGGTTGAAAGTGAGCTGACTCGCTGTTTTTATTTCCCTAAGAGGGAACGTAACTTTGCCTAGCTCGATGTTATTCCCTCTGGCAATAGTCATCCGCCCCAGATCGCCTTGCTGAACGCTCTCGCCCTTATTATTCGTTATTACCCAGCTAACAGGGCAGTTGCTCAGCGGCTTGTCCGCAAAGTTGGAAACTTCGCAGGAAATATTCAGGGTTTCATCGTTCAAATACACCATTTTAGGAAAGCGCGCAAGTGGAACCATCTCGCCCGAAAAGCGTTTAAACTCCGCCGCGCTAACATAGCCTTTCTCTTCCCAGAACGGGTTTAATACCCCGACGAGTGCTGATCCCTGTCCTGGAAAATCGTGGAGATCCAAAAGCTGAAAGCCCGCATATCCGGGCGTGCGTAACGCGGCCTCTATGTCGGCTTTATAGCATAAGGCTTGGAGCTTTCCTGACGCAAGAAGGAAGCTGTCTGCTAATGCCGAAAGTCCGTTTTCTTTTAATCGGTCCTCAAATATTTCAAAGTTCCGGGCTTTTAATACACCAGTATATTTTTTCATCTCTTTTAGATCAGGATACACACACCACTGACCCACTTCGTGTCCAACCGTGGGGCGCGACGACGCTGTAATTGTTTTACGCCAATCATAGTCCGTGCGTGGAGGTTGGCTGTTAATAATGCTTTGTAATCCTTCGCCCCAACCCTGTATCCGCGGATTAGGGATATTGTCGTAGTCCGATTCCGGAATAACCGGCCAGCCGGCAGCGGAGGTATACAGGCGTCTGGAATCTTTAGCTTTCCAGTATTTCTCGAAGTTGGCAAGATATTTAGCTTGATTTTTGCCGGCAGGCTCGTTCCCGTAGGTCATCATACAAAAGGATGGATGGTTTCCATAAGCCTTTACAATGCGCTCGCTTTCTTCATATAAATACTTGTCTATAGGTCGGCCGTCTCCAATAGATGATCCCTGATTTGCCCAAGAAGAGCATTCCACTTGTAAATACAAACCGGTTTCATCAGCAGCGTCAAACGCAGCTTCTGGCGGCGTCCAGGAATGAAAGCGTATATGGTTTAAGCCAAAAGAACGTGCGATGGTAAAGATCCGTAACCATGAGGCTTTGTCGGTCGGCGGATATCCGGTCTTTGGAAAGATAGCGCATTCCAGGGTGCCGCGAAGGAAGGTTACTTTATCATTTATTGTAAACTGGGTACCCTTGCTGGCGAATTTTCTTAATCCGAATCTGACCTGACTACTATCAATTCCCTGATTACTTTTAAGGGTAGCTGTCAACGTGTATAAATGAGGATCAAACTCGCTCCATAGTTTTGCATTCGTTCCCAGAATATAACGCAGGTCAACCATATTTTTACCTGGCTTAAGAAGCAGCGATTTGCTTGTGCTCTTCATCTTTTCTTGCGAGGTTCCTACAGGCCTGACCGCTAATGCTATCTCTGCATTATGAGAGCGGTTTAAGGTATTCATGATTTCAATTGTACTCTCAATAGATTTATCATGAATGTTAGATAATATTTTTATATCGTTAATATGTATCGGCGCTTTAGCCTGCAAAAATATTTTGCCGACCATTCCGTTCCAATTGGATTGGGTATGATCGCTGATGCTATGGGAATTCTCGCCAGGATCAACGTCGTGTATGCTGTTATCTACCCGGATAGTTATTGTGTTTGTTCCAGCCTTTACATGTTGCTTCAATTCATACTGATGAGGGGCTCCCAGGCTATTGCAGGTTCCGATTTCTTCTCCGTTTATCCACAGTTTTGTCTGCCAATGTGGGCGCTCAATGATGAGGGATACTGATTTCTTTATCCAGTTTGAGGGAATTGTTACCGTCTTCTGGTACCATGCCGCTCCCTTATAATACTTTTCAGGTTGAAGCCAGAAAGGGATTTTGATATTTCCTGGTTGTCTGTATTTCGCATATACCGGCGACTTAAAATAGGAAGAATCAGCAATGCCACCGACCCAGGGAGTATGGATGTCGACCTCATTGCCGAGATGATTTTCAGTCATAGAGCCCGGCAAACGTATTGTTCCCTTTAGTTGCGTTGAACTCCAGTGCTTATCATCTCCCTCATCCCTGGGGTCAACAGCAAAGCGCCATTTTCCGGCCAGATTGATTACACTTTCTATCTTTCGCGTTTGTTGCGCCGAAAGCGTCAGGCAGGATATCATGGCCAAGGTGAATGTTACGTTTCTTAACATATACTTAGGTTTTTTAGTTTATAATGCGGACACATCAACTTCAGGTTTGTCTTATATGTGATCCATTGATCTCTAAGTTAGCTAGTTGTATGATACGTAAAAATGGATAAATTTGAGTTAAAGATGGATTATTTTTCCATGCTAACCTCTGTCGTAAACTTTACAGCTAAATTTGAATGACGTTATATAAAGAAGATGGTTTTGTTGGTCAACAGGCAATTATAATACCTGACGAGGTGTTGAAGAACCATTGTGTTGTTGACCCTATTACTAAGTGTTTATACCTGACTGATATTGGATATTATCCTAAGGCCTTATATCATAGACGGATGCGCAGGCAGGGGGCAATGCAACATATTTTGATTTTTTGCTATGAAGGTCGGGGCCGGGCAACTATTGCTGGCGTAAGTTATTTGATTAACGCTGGTGAATATCTTATAATTCCTCTTGGAACGCCACATGAATATTGGGCAGATGAGGATGATCCATGGACAATTTATTGGATTCATTTTAATGGCGACTTAACAACGGCGCTGACGCAGTCGTTTTTACGTCGAATTAACGGACACAAAGGAAGTGTCGTGTTTTTCGATCCTATTCGGGAGGCCTTTGAAAAAATATGTCAGCACCTTTCAAAAGGATATTCCCGCGATAATCTTGGTTTCGTGAATTTAGGTCTCTGGCAACTCGTTCAGAATATTCTGTATAATGAGCGATTGGCGCATGACACCGAAGCACCTTCGGATATCATAAATCGTGCCCTTGAGTTCCTGGCAAAGAACACCGGCAACACATTAACACTTGAAGCTATTGCAAGTCATGTTAATTTGTCGCCACCATATTTTACCAAGGTTTTCAAACAACGAACCGGTTTTTCTCCTATTGAGTATTTTAATCAACTTAAAATGCAGAAGGCCTGTCAATACTTATTGTTTACAGAACTGCGAATTAAAGAGATCGCTCTCAAAGTAGGCATCAGCGATGCATATTATTTTTCGCGTTTATTCACGCGAATTATGGCGATGAACCCCAAAGACTATCGCAAATATAAACGTTAAGGATCTTGCATTAAGGCTGACCTGCCTCCATCCACAATATAAGTGCTGCCTGTTGAAAACGCCGCGTAGTCGCTTGCAAGGAACACGCACCATCCGCCTATTTCTTTTACTGTGCCAAGTTTCTTCACAGGATGCAAGTCAACCGTCCGTTGACGCTCAGCATCGGCATCCGCAAAGCTATTAAACCACTGTTGGTTCCCGGGGGTATCAATGAACCCCGGAGCGATACCCACGGTTCTAATCGCAGGACCCCATTCTATGGCTAAAGCCCTCACCAATCCTGTCAATGCTGTTTTCGTTACATTATAGGGAAAGCAGCCGGGAATACTGCTGAACGCGTGATTGGAACTCATGATGATAATAACGCCATTATGTCGTTCAAGATAAGGCTTACACAGTCTGGCAAGCTTCCAATGAGATGCAAGGTTGAGATCTATGTTTGCCTGCCATACTTCATCACTGCTATCTTTAGCTCCATAAAACATATTTCTTCCGGCATTTGAGACAAGAATGTCAACAGCTCCAAAGTGTTCTACTGTTCTGTTTACCAGGTTTTCCAACGCTGAAGAGTTCGTTACGTCACAGGCAGTATATAATGTCTTTACTCCCAGAGCCTCCATTTCTTTAATAAATCCATTATCATTACTGTTTGAAGCGCATCCGGATACATTCGCTCCAGCCCGAGCCATTTCTACAGCTATCCCGCGACCAATACCGGAACTTACCCCGGTTATAAGTACTGTTTTTCCTTTTAAATTAATAACCAACATCTTTCGGAAATTGTGCCGAAAGAAACACTTCCGGCAAGTCATTTTGTCTGTTTTAAACGTAGAAACCCGGGCGGAAAACTGTAACCCCCGGATGTTTCTCCATCTCCGTTTCTATCAGGTCTGCGCCGAGACCGGGTCTGTCACTGAGGTGCAGATGCCCATCGCTAACCATATTGCCAATAGGATGGTCAATAACCGTGTCGCGCCAGGCCACATCGTTAAACATAAATTCCTGCCTGAAAAAATTGGGAACAGTAGCGCATACATGTGCCGACGCTAAGGTCGACAGAGGTCCATTAGGGTTATGCGGAGCCAGAAGGACATTGTAGGCTTCCATCATCGTCGCCATTCTTTTCATTTCTGAGGGACCACCGCATCGGGTGATATCGGGCATCATGATGTCACAGATGTTTTTTTCCAACACCGGACGAATGCCGTGCCTTGTGTAGTGCCGCTCTCCAACACATATCGATACCTCTGGAGGAATGCGTTCCCGCATAGCGCGTAAAGTGTCTGCACTTTCCGGTCCCGCAGGCTCTTCATACCAGGTGATGTCTAACGTAGCGAGTCGCTGAGCCATTCTCACTGCAATGCGATAATTCAACATCGCGTGTGTCTCAATCATAATATCGAAATCTTTGCCAACGGCATCACGAACAGCCTTGCTCACCTCAAACGCCAGATCCTGTTGCGCGGTTGTCAGAGTTAGGTTGGAAGAAAGATCTTCTCCATATAGATAGTTGGTATGGGCGAAAGGATCAAATTTCAATCCGGTAAATCCAGCTTCCTTAACCTTCAATGCCTGAGCTGCATAATCGTCAGCGGTGTGACCACCGCCGGTGAACCAGTAATTGGCATAAAGGAGAATGTCCTTTCTGAAAGCTCCTCCCAGGAGCTCATAGCAGGGAGCACCATACACTTTACCTTTTAAATCCAGCAAGGCCATGTCGATGCCGCTAATAGCGCACATGCTCGCACCGAAGGGACCTAGCCAATTGAGATCCCGGTAAAGCTTGGTCCATATAAAATCTGTTCTCATTGGATCCTGACCAATGATGCGTTGACCCAGATGTTTCGCGGCTTCGAAGACCAAAGGACTGCCCGGCCAGTTTGTAGCTTCCCCAACACCGGTATGCCCTGTATCGGTGTAAATTTTTAACAATGTCCAATTATATTTTACGCCCTCAACGAGCCAAACCTTAACTTCTGTTATCTTCATTTATGTATGTTCTTAATCTTCTTTTGTTGCCTACGTATGATATACAGGCTCTCGCGTCGATTTTCTAAAATCGATACGCTACTGTTCCCCTCAATGTTTTTCCTTTAATATTTAGGCGGCCATCTGTAAATGGAGATCCATAAAAAGGCTCAGAACCCGCATTGCAATAATCAGCAATTAACCATTGTATCTGACCATCCTGAAGCCAGCTGCGGGAGGCTTGCTCCCCGTTTCCCAATACCGTTACTTTATTGTTTTGCTGATCGGATATAGAGGCCATGAAAAATCTCCTTTTCGTAGATCTGAAATCGTTTGACCCCAGTTCATTGGCGTCATTTCCCCAGGAATGCGTCGGCTCCTTGCGCCACTCCTCAACTGCTTGAGTGTTCTTCGCATTTAAACGTGCCCGTCTCAATGTGTGTCCATTGGATTGCTGGTCATAATAACCGTCCTGACTGTTCCAGCAAAGCTCATCCATTGTCTTTGGTAACTTACTTAGCATCCCATACTGATAGGGTCTCATTTCCTCGCCTTTATATAGCAAGGTATACGAAACCTTCATACTATTTCCCCTGAATACGTAACTGATCTCGGCACTATTACCATCTGAATATGCGTTGGTAACCTGGATGCTAACGCTGTCCCCTGCCTTGTTTACCTTGATGTCTTTCGCAAAGATTGTATACAAAGGATAACCCTTCAAAGGATAGATATTATTCTGATATGTTTCTCCTGCGACATTTGGTTTGTTCCCATCTTCAGAATTCATCGGAATGATCGCTATCTGAGGACCTTCATTCATAAGTACTTGATGATGTCTTTTAACTTCACTTATGATGCCGGTGCTTTTGCTTAACCGATATTGTAAGTCCCCCATATTAACTACAATGGAGCCTTCATTCTCTGTAACCTCACCTGGCAAGGCGGCCTGGAGCTCTGGTAAATCCATTTTTTTAAGCGGAATACTCTCCTGAAAAGCGTTGAACCCTCTCGGATCCTTGAAACTCACAGTAAGCAATTGCGCATTTCTATCAACCGGAAGCTTAATATCTCCGGCACCGTGAGGTGGTATGATCGACTTTATCACTTGCGACTTGCCGGCGTCTGTCATACTTGTAATGATTACGTCCTTCAGCGAACTAAAGTCATAGCGATTTTCCAGTCTTAAGGTTACATAACCTTTGGACAACGAGCTGAGGTCTGCGCGTATAACACGCACGGGACTATATGCCCGTTTTACACCGTAGAATTCAGGCTTTTTACGTCGCCATGCATCTATTATTCCCCATGGGCCATACCCAACGATGTTTCCATCAGGAAGATGAAATGTGTCGTCAATGCCGCTCCATATCGCCCCGCCCAGGCATCGCTCATGATAATACATCGAATCATACATTTGCCTGAGTGGTTCACCGTAGCCGCCTCTAACGCCCGGGTCTGTAAGTAGTTCCCGCCGACTATAGGTCGTTACATGGGCATATTCTCCAAATAATACAGGTCGTTTCATCGTATCGCACGCGCGGGCACCGTTTATGCCAGGATAATGATAATTGGCGATGTCCGCTTTACTCCCTGCGTTGTTAAATCCACCCCAACACTGGTCGTGAAATACTGTTGGACGGCTTGGATCCGCCTGCTTCACCGCATCATTTACACGTTGCCACAGACTGCTCCAACGGCTTTCATTTCCCAAAGACCACATAATTACGCATGGATGATTGCGTGCTGCCATGACCTTTTCGAGATTCGCTCGCAACATCACTGGAAGAAAACGTTCATCTTCATAATTCCATTTTTGCCATATCCTCGAAGCGTGGTGTTGTATCCAGCAGAGTGAGGATTCATCTTCCACAAATAAGCCTAATGAATCACAGGCATTCAAGAATGCCTCGGTGGGCGGATAGTGCGATGTTCTTACGTAATTACAATTGGCCTCCCTAAATAATACGGCATCTTTAATGTCCAACGCTTTCGTGATGCTCCTGCCTGTTATTGGATGTACCGAATGTCTGTTTACACCATGTAGCTTAACGGGTCGACCATTGACCAGTAGCCGTCCCTCGCTAACTTGAACCTGCCGAAATCCTACCTTTTGCTTTATAGATTCCAGTAGTTCTTTTCCTTTAAAGAGTGTAACTGTTAATTGATACAGATAAGGGCTTTCCGGATTCCACTGATTTACCGCCTTGATAGAAAATTGCGGATTGCTCCTGCTAGAAGGCAGACGTTGCTCCAGAACGGTTTTATTATTTTTATCCCTCAGCGTATAGGCGATGCTGAGATCATTGCCCGCTGTGCGATTAGGATCCGATAACGATGTTCTTACCTCTAAGGTCGCATTTCTGAAATTCGCGTCAAAGCGCGTGGAAATCTGTATATCTTCAATATGAACTTCCGGCACCGCCATGAGCTGTACGTCGCGAAGAATTCCCCCAACAGTATGCACAGCATACTGAGAGGTGCATGCCAGGATATCGCTGACCGTGCGCGCCTGAACCTCAACGTCTAAAATGTTATCACTGGCTTTTAGCGCTTTCGTGATATCTACCTCGAAGGGTACAAATCCTCCTTCATGTGATCCAACGACAACATTGTTGACCTTTACGCGCGCATACGAACACACTCCGTCAAAGCGTAACTTGACACGCTGTCCTTGCCAATCTGCAGGGATCTGCAAAGCCCGTTTATAATGCGCGGTTTCCCCCTCCTTTACATTGAATCCCTGCATTTCCCATTCTCCCGGAACCTGAATGTCTTTGGCTTCGCCTTTGTCTATGCTGAAGGACCAGGTTCCGTTTAGCGACATTACCGGATTGCTTGTCCCGGTAACCGCAATCGGACGCGGTGTCAGGGGGCCGGGAATGTCGGTCCTATCAGCCACCCTGTGCGATTGTCCAAAGCCTTGAAGTAGGGCAATGGACAAGAAGCCTATTGAAAGAAGTTTTTTCATGATTGTTTACATTGGTAACCTTCAGGGGGGGTTACATAATTCCATACTTTTCAAATGCTTCACACGCGCTCATGCCTTCCTGTATCTTTCGCTGAACCATTTTTTCGCCCCGGGCTTTTTCAATTGCCAATTCGAATACCCGCTGTTCGATAGCTTGCGGAACAACGCAAACGCCGTCAATGTCTCCAACGATGATATCGCCGGGATTAATCCTTACCGCGTCTATCTGAAGTGGAACACGGAAGTCGATGACTTTGCCCCGCGGAGCCTGGTCCTGGGCATAGCGCCCATAGGAAAATGTGGGAAAGTTGATGTCCAATATTCCGCGGGTATCTCTGGAATATCCGTTGACGATCGCGCCTGCTGCTCCCAGCATGGCGGCTCGTGTACTCATCAGCTCGCCCCATAGCGCATAGGTAGGGGAGGAGCCTGTACACACGTACACTTCGTTTTTCTTTAAGTCATCTAATGCTTCAAGCATCAATCCAAAGGACTTGTTTAGAACTTGATTGTTGCTGCTGCTTTCGCTCACCACATCTGTCTCTAGCACCGTCATCGCGCGCCCCACGATGAACATATCTTCCCGGAGCGCCTTTATCTTCGGCGGGAGAAATTGATGAAGATACCCCAGCTTGTCCATAACATCTCCGATAACGGCAGTATAAAGTTCCTTTCTCACGATGTCGAACAACGTATCATCATTGTCCCAAAAGTTCGATGGGGCTACTTGTTCTGTAGTCATTAGTTTATTTTTTTAGTTTAAAGTAAATATTTCCTCTAGCGGTGGTTGAAGTATTGCGCGTTCCCTGATAATTCCCCCAGGAAAGGGTCCAGTAGTCCCACTTGTCTGAAATCATGAGTTCCTGGCCGTTTTTATCGCTGTTCATCTTGGCCGATTGTTTTCCGTCAGATAGTACTGTGATCGTGCCATCTGGACCCATAAGACTATATTCAAGAATATTTTCCTTACGTCCCCGGTACATTTCGCTTCCATTGGTTTTGGCAAGCGCCGTATCGATGCTTTTCTTAATATAGTAATCATGCATAGCGAGCGCTGGATCGTAAGTGGGCCGCTTTCTGTATTCTTCATGGATATTAGGATATCTGGCGGCTTCGCCTGTGCTGGCTGACAGATGCCCGCCGGGATAGCTACTCCAATAGCCCTTTCTCTGCCATTTTATGCTGTTCATGGTACTTGCTACAGGTAGTCCTATGCCGATATCCCAGGTATAAGCCGGTAAGCTGTCAACAACATACTGGATGCTTACTCCTCCGTCGCTACCTAGCAGGGTTTTCATCGATACCGGATATTTGTCAACGAAACCACTGCTGGAAATAACTACCATTCCTGACTTCCGGGAGTCTATAGAAGAGCTTGTAGATTTGAATGCTCCTGAAAATATTCCTTCCGTATTTTTATAAGCCCCCGCGTCCCGCGGCTTGTTGATAACAACCTTTGGGGTGCCCCTCAATAGAATCTTTCCGTTCACCCTCCCTTCAATCAATGCTCCTGTGGTATTGTTTATCTTAAAAAGTATGTCTCCCTGCTGAATAGTAATCTCTTCTCCCTTTTTACTTAGCTGCCATTTTTGCAATGCTTTCTTCTCCGATGGCGAAGCAGCTTTCGTTATCGCAATAGATTCTTCATCTATCAGTTCATTATTCTGATCTCTGAACTGCACAAGCAAGCTGGTGTCTGACGGCAAATATTGAAGTGTTAAAATTCCGTGTCCGTGGGGCGCTATATTGGGGAGGGTGACAGTATCGCTGCTCGCTGCTCGCACAACAACGGCTTTAATCGCGGATAAATTGGTGTGATCGAAACGATTCCAGACAGGCACGGACAACCGATTGTTATGAGTGGATCTCTTTTTTAGATCTAACCTCACGGGAGAGTATGCTTTCTTTACACTCCAGAATTCAGGCTTCTTACGTCTCCATACATCCACAAACCCCCAGGGGCCATATCCCGTTACAGTATCTTTAAGATGAAATGTTTCATCTATCATGCCCCATATGGCACCACCGGCGTAGCCCTTCTTGTCAAATCGATATACCCACATGGAATCAAGGCTTCGCCCCCAGAAGTCTTTCACATTAGGATCATAGCTTATAAGGTCTGTGTTATAGCATGATACGTGAGCCCATTCATCGCCGATAATAGGAAAGGCTCCCTCCATATTCTTCTCGTATTTCCCGAGGTCTGTCCCCTGTCCGTTCCAGTTCGGATAATGAGAAACCAGAATATCGAAGCAGCGTTTACCGGTGTCCAGCGCTGTGGCGGGCCATGACCATGATACCGGGCGACTAAGGTCAACTGACTTTACAAAATCATACTCTTTCTGGAAGTTTGAGCCGTATTGACTTTCGTTCCCAATAGACCACATGATAATGGAGGCGTGATTTCTGTCGCGATCGATCATTTCACTGAGCTGCCCCAAATAGCGATCCGTAAACGCGGGATCGTCCATTGTTTTATAATATTTCGCATATACTCCTTCACGCCAGCTTATCACAAAGCAGATGGCAGTTTCCTGCTGAACATACATTCCGTAGCGGTCACAAAATTCCAGAAAATCTTCGGACGGAGGATAATGTGAGGTTCGTATAAAATTCATGTTCGCCTGTTTTGCCAGGATAACATCCAGACTGTCCTGGGCTCTGTTGGTGCTCCTGCCCAGCAAGGGGTGCATGTCATGCCGGCAGGCGCCACGAAGTTTTACCGCGCTTCCGTTAACCAGCAGTTGATTTCCTTCTTTTATCTCAACACTTCTGAATCCTATGTGCTGTTGTATTTCCTGTACCGATTTCTTCCCTTCTTTGCTTTCAACTACTAAGGTGTAAAGCTGAGGATCTTCTGCCGTCCAGGATCTTACTGACGGGATAACTATGCTATCTTTGAAAATATCTCCGGTTTTCTTTAGGATCCCTGATGCTATTTCTTTACCTGATTTATCCTTTACCCGGTACAAAACAGACATGCTTTTTGCCGTGTTCAATTTCGTCTCGATCTTCAATGTGCCATCTTTATAGCCATTGGCAAGTCCCGCCTGAGCATAAAGATACTCGAGCCTGTTCGCCGGCAGCATTAAGTAGTCTACTTTCCGGAGGATACCTCCTATAGGATGTTTAGCATACCCCGATGCATAAGATATGTCATCAGCTCGATCCGTAACGGCAATGTGTATCCAGTTGTCCTTCCCTTGTTTCATGTACGGTGTGATGTCCGCGTCCCATGCGGTAAATCCGCCAAAATGATCACGCACCAGATGCCCGTTACAATACACTTTAGCATAACTGTATACACCGTTTAACCGGATGATGTGACGGCGTTTGTCGCCTTTGTTTAGTGCCCTTATATTCTTTCTGTACAAAAAGGAAGAATCATTAGTGATGGTAAGTCCTTGCATCATCACTTCTCCGGGAACCTGAATTTTATGCCATTCCGCAGATGCCGCTGTATCATTTACTGATGCCGCCTGGGGGTGCAGGTTTATTTCCCAGGTTCCGTTCAAAGATGTCCTTTCCGAATTTACCTCCGCAGTAACCGGCGGCAGATGATGCCGCCCGCCGGCCATATATTTCTGACCCATAGCATTTATGCTTAGGAGTAAACTTATAATGATAATGAGATGATGATTTCGGCTACGCATGTTAGTGTTTTTTGTTTACACGAAAGTAGCTGAAAGGGTTGAGCTACTCTATTACTATATTAACACCTGTCTAAATTATTTTACCAATAATTTGGCTCAACTCGATGTTTGGTGGCATATTTAAGATGAAATTTGCTTGTTTATGGGGGGCGCTTAATTAGCTGGTATTATAAACTCCGTGTTTTTTTAGCCTTTTGTCTGTACTCCGTGGGAGTTATCTTGTTTATTTTTTTGAAGAATTTGTTGAAATTGGCAATGCTGTTATATCCGCAGTCGTACGCTATCTCAGCTATTGACATGCTTTCATTCTGAAGAAGTCTTGAGGCATGACCTATTCTGAGTTCATTTAAGAAGTGTATAAAGGATTTCTGAGTTCTGCTTCTAAAATATCTGCAGAAGGCATTAGGGGTCATGTTGCAAAGGTCAGCCACATCTTCTAAAGATATCTGCTGTTGGAAATTCTGCATCACATAACGGTAAACTCTATTGATACGGTCAGTGTCTTTTGCATCATTAATGTTTTTGTAGGAGACGCTCGCCAGTTCTTCATAATCTTCTGATTGAGAAAGAATATCTATGAGTTGAAGGAAGGAAATGATTTTCTTCATGCCTTCGTTGCTGGCCACGCGCAGAATTCCCTCAATAATCTTCGCTTTGTTGACACCAGAATAAAGCAAACCCCGGTTTGATCTCTCCAAGAGCCTTTCTAAAAGCAAGGTTAATTCTGGTTCGTTTGATAGATGTAGAAGAAAGTCCGGCTGAAAATAGATCACCGTTGAGTTTACCAGATTCTGTTGGTCCTTATTATTGAATTTATCATTCTGCCAGATATGCGGCAGGTTCGGACCCATAAGTATTAAATCGTTTTGCCCGAAATTATCGACATGATCCCCGATGATACGTTTGCCAAAACCTGTCTCTATCCATACAAGTTCACATAGATTATGAAAATGATACGGAGTGTCGAGATTAGAGTGCTCGATTTTTTTTACGCGGATGGTACTTTCTCCATCTAGATTAATGTTTATAAGCTGGGGCTTCATATTTCAGGTTTGCGGCCTGAATTTACTATTAATTAGTAGTGAATGTCAAGCTTTGCTAAAATATATGTTTATAAATGATGGTTTTAGTTTGCCCTAATAAGTGCTGACGTCTGGGCCCGCGATAAAATAGGCTTATGTACACGGAGAACTGATGTTTATCAGGGATAGCGCTTCCTTATGTCGGAGAATTGATACCGCAGAGAGGAGTGAAGCTTGATATCAAATATTTTTGAGATTCGCTTTTTGCTAACAAAAAAGGGAATCTCAACCGCGGATAATGCGCATCAAAATTCCCTTTCGTTTTGTTTGGTGTCAGCGCTATTTGCCTGACAGTAGCGCGTCCGCCGTCACGGATTTGCCGTTTATAGTGACATTGCTAAATTTTATATCTTTCACAAAGTCTGCCTTCACAGGCGTCTCTACCCCGTCGATAGTACAATTAACAAGCTTTAATCCCGTAACCGGTGATTCCTTGTAAGCGTTTACAAAAATACCATATTGACCACCATCCTTAACGGTCATGTTTTCTACCCATACGTTACGTATTGCCGGGATATGTGATCCTGGTTTTTCATAAAACATATTACAGTGTACCGCGGCAATTTTATAGGTGCCAACTTTAATGTCCTTCATGAAGATGTTTTCAATAACACCCCCTCTCGAGGAGCTGGTTTTGAGACGAAGAATAATATCAAGGTTAGGACTGCTCATCTCGCAGTTTACGGCGAAGATATTTCTTGCTCCACCTGCAATTTCACTTCCTAGTACTACACCACCGTGTCCGTCTTTCATGATACATCCTTCGATGATGTGGTTTTCAGCAGGCCTTTTATTGTCGCGACCATCCTCGTCCCTTCCTGATTTAATGGCGATACAGTCGTCGCCCGTGTCAAAAAAGCAATCTTTGATAAGCACATTCCGGCAAGCGTCGGGATCGCAACCATCGGTATTCGGACCGTGCGATTGTATATTCACTTTCTCAATGGTAATGTTATCACACATTACAGGACTGATGAACCACATGGGTGAATTGATCATCTTGACACCGGAGATTAACAAATTCTTACAGTTGTATGGTTGCAACATATACGGACGAAGGTAATGTCCCTCTCCGTACACGCGCTTCTTCGGATCTATACGGGCAGCCATCTGCTTGTGTAGTGCCTCCCGATCCGCGAACTGATTTGGTTCTCCTTTTTTCCAGCCGTGATCCGCACGTCCTTTCCATGGCCACCAGTTGCTATTGTCAGCGTTGCCATCCAGCGTACCTGTACCGGTAATGGCAATATTGCTTTCGCCATAAGCATACAACTGTGGAGAGAAATTCATGCAGTCCATTCCTTCCCAACGGGTAAGAACCAGAGGATAATCTTTGCTGTCGCGACTAAAGACAATTGTCGCGTTTTCTGAAAGATGCAGATTTACATTGCTCTTTATGTAGATAGGTCCTGTCAGAAACCTCCCTGCCGGCACCACTACACGACCGCCTCCATTAGCATGACAGGCTTCGATAGCTTTTTTAAAAGCCTCCGTATTTTTGGTGTTTCCGTCGCCCTTAGCACCAAAGGCGGTAACCAAATAGTCTTTGTTTTTGAATATAGGAGCCTTTATTTTGGCACGTACTAAAGCCATTGCTTTCAGAGGTTCCGCACTCGTCTGCCATGTTTTAGCGCCTTTAATACTTTGTGCCGACACTGGCTGCATTGCGCTTAGGGCCACTGCCGCCATAATAATTAATCTTCTAATGCTCATTGTTAATGTGTTTAGGATAATGATCCCAGGTTCTTTCGTTTTTCCCTGCGATACGCTTTCATATCACAGGTTTTTAGTGCGATGAATATACAAAAAATGTTAAAGGGTTGCCCAAATGAATCTCTTTTACTCACTAGCGGTTTTCGGAAGGTAATAAAACCCGCGAGTCTCAACTCTTGTCCTGACGTGAAATAATAAGATGTTGGACATAGGTGAAGAAGATCTGAAAGAAGAGTTACCCTTTCCCGAACATGTTGGGGATAAGACAATTGATTTTCCGCCACTTATTTGAATGCTGAATGCCTGATGCAATCTTAATAACGGATATTTGATTGGAACTAATTAGGTAGTTTCAGAAAGGACCCTCTTTATTTGCACCCGGTCCATCTTATTTTCTTATTCAGTTTTTTTATCGGAATGGCCAAGGGATTTCTCCGGAGCTACGACATCGCGCACGAGTTGTTTCAACTCTTTGATCTCGGGAAAGCGCCCTTCGCGTTTACGGTCGAAGATCAGGGAATCATCGATGCTAACTTTATAGGTGCCATTTATTTCAGCGGGAGCGAGCATCACACCTGCAATATCATCACTGAACGTGGTTAGCAACTCCTGCGCCATATACGCCGCGCGCAGCATCCATCCGCATTTGGGACAATATTCAATTTTTATGGTCGCTTTCAATGCCTGCAGTTTTTTTGGTAAAGATAGATAAATAGCGAGTATTTTTAATTCGCTCCCTTCCTGGTTCTATGATGACCCTTAAGATAGGGTAGGGTAAATGCTCTGGGCTCCATCCGCTGATGACCCCTGCTAGGGAGACATTATTTGAGCGCGTCAAAGGTGTCACGGATGTCAACCCAAAACTCATCCAGGAGCACTAGTCGCGGCTTTAGAAATGAAATCACCTCGGGCCAGCGCTCTTTGTTAAATACATTCACATCGTGAAGTTCCTTATATATCATGGCGCAGGAGCGTCCGTAGGCGTCCTGTATCCGCGGTTCCCACTGCCATTCTTCGCCCATAAGGTTATGAAATAGGGTTTTAAATTCCGTGAACTGCTCGAAGAAAAGCTCCCGGATGCCTTCATCAGGGTGATTTATCTCTATGGCAATATAGCTGAGACGTTGTTCTGCCGAACAGCGGAAGTAAATGTTCTTTACCCCGGTTTTATAATTTATCCAGTTTACCTTGTTGCCGTCCGCCGAAAGCAGGGGTTGCATATACTGTCCGAACGCTGTCCAGAATGCTTTGCGTAGATGTGATTTTTCTTCTTTTGTATACATTTTTCTTTCCGGGGCTGCAAAAATAATATGTCGCCTGAAAAAACGTTAAAAAAAAAGTTATGTAGGCGCAAATTTTAATGCTTAAAACACGCAAATCACAAAATTGTGCGAGCTCTGTCAAAAGTTGCAATTTAAAATATTCTTTATATTCGCTTTGTAATCAAAGGTCGTTAAATACACTGCCGACGCTTAAACCATCAAGTGTCGCCACTGTCAATATGTTACATCTTTGTCAAGATAACGTTTTACAGTTATGCCTGACAATTAGCAACGAATTTGTCTACACTTTTAAATAAAAATCGAAAACTATAAAAATGAAAAAAGTAATATTGTTTGCACTTGCAGTTTTTATCGGCACTGCAGTAAATGCTCAGATTCTGAAGCCTGTGAAATGGTCATATGCCGCTAAGCGTGTTAGCGCTACCGAAGCTGTGGTATTGTTGAAAGCTACCATCGATAAAGGGTGGCATATCTATTCTCAGAATGTTGGTGAAGGTGGTCCTGTGCCAACAACGTTCACTTTTAATCCTTCTTCTCAGTACGTGGTTAAGGGCAAAACGATCGAACCAAAGCCGATCACAAAGTTCGAGAAGACGTTTAACATGAACGTTAGCTACTTCGAGAATGCCGCGGTATTTCAACAACGTGTAACCTTAAAAGGAAAGACTGCTACCGTTACCGGTAAACTGGAATTCATGGTATGTGATGATCACCAGTGTCTGCCTCCTGATGAAGTTGAATTCAGCATTCCAGTAAAATAATTTTATCATGAACACCGGTGACTGATGTCATCGGTGTTACCAGCCTACAATAAATAAGCACCGTATAAGCTGTTTCCTACGCCGCATCCGGCCATCGCCAGCAAAGCATTCCGGAAACAAAAGCTTTCAGCGCTGTTAAACCCCCATAAACACTTCCATACCCCATGAAGTTTCTTAAGTACATATTGTTCTTCGCTATATTCGCGGTATTCACCGCTACTAGCGTTAAAGGACAGGATTCCGGTGCTGTATCTGTCGACGATATAGAGTTTACCGACGTAGATGCTGCACCTGCAGTAGATACTACCACGAGCAAGGCTGCGGTGGTTAGTCCGGCGCAGGACACCTTGAAAAAGGATTCCCTGACAGCAGTGAGCGCGAAAACTGCCGACGCTGAGGGCGGGCAACAATCGATGTGGGCCATTTTCCTCGCCGGATTTATCGGAGGACTTGCCGCGCTGCTCATGCCATGTATCTTCCCGATGCTGCCGCTTACAGTAAGCTATTTCACTAAATCGGCACAATCTAAGGGTACGGCGGTCACCAAGGCTGTTTTCTACGGTCTTTCCATCATCGTTATCTATGTAGTTTTAGGCCTGTTGGTTACGGTGATATTTGGCGCTGACGCCTTAAATGACCTGTCGACAAATGGGATTTTTAACTTCGCGTTCTTCCTGCTTCTGGTAGTGTTCGCCGCGTCGTTCCTCGGTGCTTTTGAAATTACACTCCCTTCTTCATGGGTGAATAAAATGGATGCTAAGTCCGATAAAAAAGGCTTCGCCGGCATTTTCTTTATGGCGGCAACCCTGGCTCTTGTTTCCTTCTCATGTACGGGTCCTATCATTGGAACACTACTGGTGCAGGCGGCAACGATGGGCGCTCTTTTAGGTCCGGCTATCGGCATGTTTGGCTTCGCCTTAGCGCTGGCCATACCATTTGCATTGTTCGCCATGTTCCCTTCGCTGCTCCAGTCGCTGCCAAAGTCAGGCGGTTGGCTAAACAGTGTAAAAGTGGTATTAGGCTTTTTGGAACTTGCCCTTGCGCTCAAGTTCTTGTCGAATGTAGATCTTGCGTATCACTGGGAATGGTTTGATCGTGAAGTGTTCTTGTCCTTATGGATTGTCATCTTCGGACTTATGGGACTTTATCTGCTCGGAAAGATCAAATTCTCTCACGACTCCGATGTAAGTTTTATCTCTATTCCCCGACTATTTTTAGCTACTATCGTACTTGCCTTTACCATGTATATGGTTCCTGGCTTGTGGGGTGCGCCGCTTTCTTCTATCTCGGCCTTTTTGCCGCCACAGCAAACGCAGGACTTTGACCTGTATACCGCGAGCATGAGTGGTGGTTTTGGAGGGGGACACGCCGCTTCTGCGGAAGACAGCAAACCTCACAAATATGCGGAGCTTTTCCATGCGCCCCTTGGTCTGAATGCCTTCTTCGATTACGACGAGGGAATGGCATACGCGAAGAAAGTTGGTAAGCCGGTGATGATCGACTTTACCGGACACGCTTGCGTTAACTGCCGTAAAATGGAAGCTTCTGTATGGCCTGATAAGGAAGTACTTCAACGTATTCGTGATGAGTATGTACTGATCCAGCTGTATGTTGACGATAAAACTGAACTCGCCCCTGAGGAGCAGACGGTTTCTAAAACTTCGGGACGTAAGATCCGCACCATCGGAAATAAATGGAGCGATCTGCAGGCTTCACGTTTTAACGCGAACTCTCAGCCATTCTATGTACTTCTCGATCACGAGGGAAACACCCTGGTTAAACCTGTTGGTGCTGAGTATGATGTTAAAACATACCTCGCGTATTTAGACAGTGGCCTTGCTGCCTTTAAGTCTAAATAGAAGGTTGATATTATAGTTACAAAAAGGGACTGGATCTGCTCATGATTCAGTCCCTTTTCTTTTGTTAAAAGTCGAAGAATTCTCGGGCCAGTTTCCAAACAGCCACCTGAGCCCTCCATAATGGCTGTCTGCGTACAAGCCGGCACCTTACCAATCCTACCCATTAAGTTTCTTACGAGTACCCTTGCAGTATCCTAACACTTACCTAACAGTGTCTGCATGAAACCGAATATAAAGCGAATAAAAAGGGTGTTAAGACCGAGGGGTAGTCCGAAGGGTCGGTCTTTATACGGTCTGTATTTCGGCAGCATATACCCGCATGCGAATACTCTTAGGTAGGTGTCAGGAGGATGCCGGGGTACGTTTAGCGTACCGCAAGGCACCTTTCGGGGCACCGTCGGGTGCTGGAGAGCACGCTGCAAGGCTACTGTCGGATAGCGCTTGCTGAACTGCCGGGAGGTGGGGATGGAGAAATAACTTGTCAGAGGTGCTTTATTAGCGATTGTGCTGGTTTTAAGGATTTTATTTGCAATTATTTATTGACCTGAGTATTGTTTTTTCGTACCTTGACCGGATCAACGCAAGGCTGGAAGCTACGCTTCATATGGGTTTTGAGGTGTTGTTTCCTGACTGAATACAGGCTACCGGAGACGGTATGTCCGGCTGCTGATCTTGCAGAAGATAGCGGACAGGGAAATGGGGAAGCTGAGGAGCAAATCTTATCACAGCGCTCAGCTTTTTCA
>DKIV01000038.1 GCA_002454425.1 Sphingobacteriaceae bacterium UBA6709 | reverse complement strand
TGTCGATGACCAGTGCTGTCTGGTGCGAAGCAGTCTCGAGTCAGACTCGAAACAGGTAGGGTGCAGCTGTTCAGGCGAGGGGTGCCGTAGCGGGAGGAGGAGCAATTTCAGATTTGAGTCAGTATTGGTAAGTATTATAAATATTTAAGAAAGTTTTTTAACAGACGCGGTGTGGTTTCTCAATACATTGATAATAAATTTGTTATCGTGTGTTGTGCGTTGGCGATCGTAGTGATTATACTAATAGTTTAAAATTTAAACTTTAATCTGTGGACTGTTTTTCAGGTCGGGCAGGGAAGACTCACAGGAATAGGCGCTAAATGAATAGAGGGAATCCTGACATTAGAGATCTCCCTGACGATAAGTTCATCAGGATAAGTTCGCGGATAAGAAATGATCAGAATGGTATTTTTTCTCCCCCTGAATTCTTGCCTTTAGCATATATTTGATGGTGCTGATAGAAGAATATCTTCTTCCGGTAGCACTACGAGTATTAAAAAGTCAGATGGTTTATCAGTCGGAGAAAATGCGATATCAATCAACGCTAAAGATGAAAAAAATCTGTTTTGTGCTGCTTGGCATGCTTATGTTGCTTAGTATGGGCGCCGATACCCATGCTCAGATTTTTGGCGCTCCGGCCCATCCCGGTCGTGCCGACTCCCTACGAGGTTACTTAGGTAAAGAACGCATTTGTTTCGACGTGAGATATTATCACCTGACGGTGGAACCTGATCTTGATAAAAAGCTGCTAAAAGGAGTTAATCTTATCAAGTTTGACATGAAGCGTCCTTCTGATGTTATTCAGATTGATTTGTTTTCCGATCTGAAGGTGGATAGCGTGATGTATGGACGTTCTGCGCTTGAGACTAAAAGGGAGGGAAACGCTGTATCTGTACGCTTTCCAAAAGTGTTGGCAGCGGGCTCGCATCAGCAGGTGAGCGTATTTTATTCCGGAAAGCCGCGTGAAGCTAAGAACGCGCCCTGGGACGGAGGAGTTGTTTTTGACCGGGATCGGTCGGGACGACCCTTTGTTGCTACCGCCTGTCAGGGTATCGGCGCTAGTTTGTGGTGGCCTAATAAAGATCATCAGAGTGATGAACCTGACAGCATGATGATCAGTATTGTGGTTCCTGCTGACCTCTGTGCGGTATCGAACGGACGACTAAGGAGTGTCGTGAACAAAAGCGGTAGGCGCAAGGAGTATAATTGGGTTGTTCAGAATCCGATTAATAACTATGGTGTGACCATGAACATCGGGAATTATGTGGAGCTTAACGATCGGTTTTCCGGGGAAAGGGGAAATCTTGACATCAGCTATTGGGTGTTAAAGGAGGATAAAGAAAAAGCGCTAAAGCATTTTGATGAAAATGTTAAGCCAATGCTCAGCAGCTTCGAGCATTGGTTTGGTCCGTATCCCTTCTATGAAGATGGCTATAAACTCGTGCAAACTCCTTTTCTTGGCATGGAGCACCAGAGCGCGATCGCTTATGGAAATAATTTCCTGAATGGATACCGGGGAACAGATCTTTCAGGCACAGGCTGGGGAAGTAAGTGGGATTTTATTATTGTTCATGAAAGCGGACATGAATGGTTCGGTAATAATATTACAGCCAATGATATTGCTGACATGTGGGTACATGAGAGTTTTACCAATTATTCCGAATCTTTATTTATCGAGAGCCGCTATGGCAAAGAGGCTGCGGCGGCTTATATAAAGGGTTTGCGCGGACAGATTCAGAATGATATTCCTATCATCGGGCAATACGGGATTAACAAAGAGGGTTCTGGCGATATGTATTATAAGGGCGCCAATATGCTTCATATGTTGCGCGTCATCCTGAGTAACGATGCAAATTGGCGGGATATCCTCAGAGGTTTAAATAAGGAATTTTATCACCGCGCTGTCGATGGATCAGCCGTTATAAATTATATCAATAAGAAAGCGGGTGTCAATTTTAATCCGATTTTTAATCAATATTTGAAGCATGTGAGTATTCCAGTTCTGGAAATTAATGAGCGATCGTCTAAATTGTTTGTACGATGGATAGCTGAAGCTGAAGATTTTAATATGCCCGTGCGTATCAGGGTTGGCAGCGGGGCGTATCGATGGATCAAGCCTACCCGGCAATTTACCTTGCTGGATGTGCCGGCTTCTGAGATCAGGGAGATCAATGTGGATACAGACAATTTCTATATCGGAGTGCTTAAAACCAATTAGTTATTAATTGGCTTGCCCAGGGCTATCTAAGAAGGTCTGGCGTGATGATCTTCATAACGGGGGCGGGCGGTTGATAGCCTGGGATAGAAGGCTCTGAGCTTGTCCTTATCCGGGAAGAGCGGCCATTTAAATCAAAAATTAACGATGCTGTCGCCAAGTCACGTTATGTTATATTATTTTTGTACTTTGTAACGGAAAGTAATACGAGAGACAACCATCGTAATCATCATTAAAAAGTTTATATGTCGATTTTTTCTTTGCCCTCCTGGCTTCCCAAACACCGTTTTCCTGAGCGTAAATTCAGTGATCTGAGTGCAGCGGAGTTAGAAGACATCAGGCAGCGTCTCGCGCGTTTCAACCACGAAGATCCGGAAGTATCAGTGGTAATTCCGGCATGGAATGAAGAGAATAATATCTTCAGAAGTTTGTCGTCGCTAGCGGACAATAAAACCTCTTTGAAAGTGGAGATTGTTGTTGTGAATAATAATTCTACGGACGGCACGCAACATGTTTTAGATACGCTGGGGGTGCGCAACTATCTTCAACCATTACAGGGAACTCCTTTTGCCAGGCAATTAGGACTTGAAAAGGCACGGGGTAAATATCATCTTTGCGCGGATTCAGATACGCTTTATCCGCCCGATTGGATAGAGCTGATGGTGAAGCCCATGAAAACGGAGCCCGGAATTGTAGGGGTATATGGCCGTTATGCTTTCGTTCCGCCAGATAGCGAGGGGCGTTTTTTATATTGGATGTACGAGCGTGTTACCGGTATCATGGTTCGTCTGCGTAAGACCAACAGGGAGCATATTAATGTTTTAGGGTTCAATATGGGCCTGATAACGGAGGTAGGGCGTAGAACGGGGGGATTTAAAGTTACCGAGGTTCGAAAATTCGACAATGCCATGGGAAGCGACTATTTCGTAGACGAAGCTGAAGATGGGCGAATGGCCTTAAACTTAAAAAAGGAGGGTCGATTGAAGATGATTTCCGACCCTGCCGCCATGGTATTTACTTCATCCCGTCGCCTGGTGGCTGAAGGGGGACTGCTTAAGGCTTTAAAGTATCGCGTAAAGCTGCATACTTCAAGAATGAAAGAATATATTACCGGCAAGTAACCTAAGTCAAGCAGTCTCAGCAATATGGAAAAAACACATTATCCGGATGTAACGCTCCTGGTAACACATTATAACAGAAGTCAGTCTTTGGAACGCTTACTCAATTCGTTCGCGCAATTGAATATGACCTTTGGTGATATTGTTGTATCTGACGATGGCAGTAAGCCCGAACATCTGGATTATCTGAATGCGCTTAAAGGGAGCTTCAATTTTCAGCTCGTAACCACCCCTCAAAATAAAGGATTGGGTAATAATATAAACAAGGGGCAAGACGCTACAAAAACGCCATATACGCTGTATGTGCAGGAAGATTTTGTTCCGAAGCCCGCGTTTACGAAAGCCTTTCCTCATGCGCTGGAGATTATGAACAGGCGTGCCGACTTAGATATGGCACGGTTTTACGCATATTTCCGATATCCGTATTTGAAGCCCCTGGAAAATGGTTTTTCGGAGATGCTCTTTGGACTACTAAAGGGCGGCTATCGTAAGTTCTATTTGTATAGCGACCATCCGCATTTGCGCCGTTCAAACTTCCTTCAAAAATTTGGCCGTTATCCTGAAGCTACAAAGCCTGATGTCACAGAATATAAGATGATGATGAATGTGCTGAAAAAGGGTGGAAAGGGGATCTTTTACGATGATTTTCAATCCTTGTTTGATCAGGTAAATTCCTCGGCAGAACCGAGCATGGTGAAAAGGAACAAATGGAGGGACAGTCGCGCGTTTTTGGTTCCTTTAATGCGGCATGTTTACCGGCATCTTAAGTTCAATATTGACTATCTTCGTTGAGATAAGCGCTGTTAGAACTCAATAGAAAAGATTTTGAATGTTTCTGTTTATCCTGGCGGTCTGTAACGACCGCTGTAAAATATTTAAAGGATGTTAATTAAAATTCTCCATAAGCTTGCAAGTCTTTATACCAAAATCCGATGGTCTGGTATTACTCCGGATTTGAGATATTATTACCGTGATACATATTACTGTAAGATCAATCAGTTAAAGTATTTGATTAAGGACTACATAACCAAAAAGCCATATAAGGAGATTTCCTTCGACGGAGAGTTCGCTCCGGAACTTCAATTTGCGTTGCCGTTTGCCTATTGGCATTTTAAGAATGGCACCCTCAAGAAAACTCATGCAGCCAAGCTTACTAAAGAGCTCTATTTCTTTTCGCCCGATCACGAGGAGAAGTTCGATATCAGAACCAACGAGGGCAATTACAATTATGAAATACCCCGTATTCTATATAGTCATGACTATGATATGTCAAAATGGAGTCCCGTGCCCTTGAAAGAGCATTATCAAAATGAGATATATGTATACGACAAACCCATATTAATTATTGCTAATCGCTATAATATGGAATGGGGCGGACCTCCGATCAGCTATTACGACATTCCAATGCTCGACTTTTTTATTAACCATCTAAAAAGTAAATATACAATCATTTATAACCGTCCGCGACCCAAGAACATTACCCTGGATAACAGCGATATTTATGACATGGATGAATACCAGTGGATAGCGGATAATCATTCGGAAGTGATTTTGATGGAAGATTTGTATAACGAAAATAAGGCAGGCGCCCGTAGTTTTAATCATTTGCAATTATTGGTATATGCTAATGCCGAAAAATTTATATCTATACACGGAGGTACGGCCACGCTGGCAAGTTATTTTGGTGGTTTAAATCTAATTTTCTCTAAACAGGGACCTGAGCATCATTTCGGATGTTATCACAAATTATACCCCCAATTTTCAGGGGCACAGATTCTGCATGCTAAAACAGAGGAACAGGTGAGGGATTATGTAAGTAGATATTTTTAACTTCCTGATAAAGCATGAAAGCAGCTCAATCAAAAAATTATTGGATTAAATCGGGCATTCTGACAATCCTGCAGAATATGTCGGGTGTTCTTTTTGGATTTGGTGGTTTTTACATCCTGGTACGCATATTATCCAAACATGAGTTCGGTGCATGGACGCTGTTTATGTCTACAGTAACGATTCTGGAAACTATGCGTAACGGATTGATACAAAGTGGATTGATAAAGTATGTGTCGTCCACGCCGGAGTCTGAACACACAAATGTAGTGTCTGCCGCCGCGTTTATTGGCGGCATTTTAACGCTGGTATGTATTCTGATCAACTTTGGATTTGCTCATGTACTTGCCGATATGTGGAATACCCCGGAGCTTGTATCGATGTTTTACACCTTCAACCTGGTATTTCTTTTTTCCGGAGTACTGATGCTTTTTAATTGCGTTGAACAAGCAAATCTCAATTATCACGGGGTGTTTATGAGCACGCTTGTTCGTCAGGGTATTTTCTTTGCTTATATCCTGAGCGCCTTTTTCTTCAAATTCTCCATTAGCCTGATGTCGCTTATCTACGTACAAATATTGGCTGCCTTTGTAAGTTTTTTTGTTGCAGGATACTATGTGCGTGAGCATTTAAATTTCAAATTTAACTATACGAAGGAATGGGTATCCAAGCTTTTTCACTATGGTAAATATGCCTTTGGCACCTCGGTAAGCTCGATTCTTTCGGGTACCATTGATCAAATGATGCTTGGCGCCTTGTTGTCGCCGATTGCTTCCGGAGCTTTTAACGTGGCTGTCCGTATCGTTAACCTGATAGATATTCCTACAAACGCGCTGGCTGTGATTGTATTCCCGCAGAGTGCCCGGCGTGCTGAGGCTGAAGGGCCTCAGGCGGCCAAGTATCTATACGAAAAATCGGTGGGCACTATCCTTGCTTTTATCATTCCCTTTTTAGTGGTGATATTTTTCTTTGCTGATTTTGTTGTCGATTTCATTGCAGGCGGTAAATATGCCGATACGGTACCTCTGTTGAAAGTCACCATCTTCTATTGCATCTTTATTCCTTTTGGACGGCAGTTTGGTACAGTGCTTGATTCTATCGGTAAAACAAGAACTACGTTTTCTATTGTTATTATTACAGCGACGACAAATCTGACGCTAAATTACTTCTTCATAGAAGCATTTGGGGTGATAGGAGCCGCTTACGCGACGCTGATATCGAATGTGTTTGGGTTTATTATAGCGCAGATAATTCTTTATAAAGAGCTAAAAGTTAACCCTTTGATGGCTTTTGTTTACGCCTTCAGATTTTATCCGGAGTTTATAAATAAATATCTACTTAAAACAACAAAAAGCTGATAATGATAGGCATTTACTTTAAGGGGCGGATGGGAAATCAGCTGTTCCAATACGCGTTTTATAAATATCTAAAAGAGAAGAAGCCGAACTCGTTCGTGTTCTTTCTAAATCCCCGTCATGCGTATATAAGCAAGTACTTTGATCTAGGTTCCGATAACTACTTGTTTGATAGTTTTGCTTATGCCGCCATTGCGAAATTGCTGCCTAAAGCATTGAAATTCAAAGAACATTATAGTCATAATTTTTTTGCTCCGAAAGATATAAATCCTACGGAGAGAACGGTTTATCATGGATATTTTCAGAGTGATTATTATCTGAAGAAATTGTCCAGACCCTTAAATCTTGAGGTTAAACAAAAATATAAAGATGCCTTTCGCGCTGAATTGGGAGAGCTCTTTGATCGTAATAAAACGATCGTTGTACATATCAGGAGAACTGACTACCTGAGCTATGGTAAGCGTGATATCTCTCTCCCCATTGAGTTTTTTAAGGAGCAATTGCGGTCTGTAGGTGATCTTTCAAGTTATAAGGTGATCTTCGTAAGTGACGACATGACCTTCGTTAAGCAAGAGTTCCCGCCGCAGGAGAACTTTATATATTCTGCGTCTTCAGAAATTGTAGATTTTCAAACCATCCAAAACGCGGATGTTGCCATAATTTCAAATAGCACCTTTGCATGGTGGGCTTGTTATCTCAGCCCTAAGAAGCAGCTGGTGCTCGCGCCAAAGCAATGGATCGGTTTTCGAATAGGAAGGGAACATCCCCGAGGGATTATGACTGATCGTTTCCAATGGCGCGAAGTTCCGCTGTAATAAATCCTTATACGAGATCGCGATAGAGATCCAGGGTTTCCTGTATTGATTTTTCTATAGGGAAGTCTTGTAATCGTATTTTTCCTGTCTCTGCTAACTGATGACGCAAGTCGCTGTCAGTTAGCAGACGTTCCATTTTTTCCGTTAGATCCTGTTCATTCAGGGTATCGAAGAATAATGCTCCCTCAGCAGCAATTTCGCGGAAACATTCCGTATCGCTCAACAGCATTGGGCAGTTCATCTTAAAGGCCTCCAGAATCGGTAGTCCGAAGCCCTCATTTAATGAAGGATACACAAAAAATAAAGCTTTACTATACACGTAATTCAACTCATCATCATCAACATTAAAATGTAAGATGCGTGAAGATAGTCCCAGGTGCTGAACATATTCACGTTCAACGATCGCGGGCTTGCCACCGCCAAGAAGAACAAGCTGTATTTTCGGATAACGCTTCGCCAATTGCGCAAAGGCACGAATAAAGAGGTAATAATTTTTATAACCGGATCTGTCGCCCACAAACAAGATGTATTGTTCGGGTAGGCCCGATATTTTTTTAATATCGGGATCCGACAGGTCAATGCCATGGTAAATTACCTTGATCTTGTCCTCACTTATGTGGGAGTAACGCAGTATATCATTCTTGGTGGTCTCAGAGATCGCTATAATTTTGCTTGCGTTTTCCATGCTAAGCCTCTTTTCATAAGTGAGAGGATCATGTGCCCAAAAATATTCCGGCAGACGTTCGTAAGTCATGTCATGTACCGTTGTCACCATTGGACGCTTGAGGTAGTCCTGGTAATAGGTCTGATAATACGTGGGATGGAAAATGTCGAAGTTGTTCTCCTTCAGTAACTTTATGCAGTAGCGTTCGTTTATAGTCTCTGTAAAATCTTTATACTTGTTTTTTAGAAAGGGGAGAAACAGACTGCGGTTCATACGTAGCTTTTCAGCTTTTATATATTCGTTATCCGACATTAACACTCCCAGCGAATAATCGAAGTCTTTATCGAGCTTTATTTGGTTAATGATCGTTGCAAAGTAACGGCTTATACCGCCGAACTTCTGAGTGCTAAATTTCTGATGGTCAAAAAAAATGTTGATCATATCCTATATGATAAAAGCTGTTAAATCTCTGTATGTATTGTTGTTCTAGGCCTTTCTTGCAAGGCCATCCAGGAGAATAGTGTTGATGCTTTTCATCCGTTCGTCCCAGGTGTTTTTACTGGCCACCTCAACGCGCGATTTTATAAGCTCCGGATCGTAAGCTTCGTCAAGCGCTTTGGCAATATTGTCGCGGAGCTCTGCTGCATTTGAGGAGTAGTAAACCATTCCTTGAGTAAACTCATGCAAATCCGGATTAAAGTTTGTACAAAGCGTTGCTTTGCCGGCTCCCAGATACTCAAATAACTTGAGCGGGAAGATCGTTCTGCTGACTTCATCCTTCTTAAAAGGAATCCAGGCAACATCGAAGCCCTTCAGTACCGATGGCAGCTCTGTATATGGAAAACGGCCCGTTAAAAAAACATTGTCGCGCTGAAGCATCCATTTAGGCAGTGCGTCTTTTTCATATGGACCCGCGAATACGAAGTTAATATCCTTCAGGAGTGCTGTTATCTGATCGAGCATTTCGAAATCCATGCGTCGCTCAATATTTCCAAAATACCCCACCAGCGGTTTATTCTTTAACGCGGCTATCGCGGGATGTATGGCAAGAGCGGGGTCTAACGCTTTAGAGCTATGGCTTACATCAGCAGCATTTGGCACGTAATAAACGTGTTGGTTTTGGGTTGACTTTTCAAGATAAAGCTGCTTGCTTGTGCAGATTACCAGGTCGCTCTGTTTAACAAGCTGCTCTTCCGATATCAAACCATGTCTTCTGTCGAAAGCGGTAATTAAGGGATCTACGCAATGGTACACCTTTAACTCAAGGGGCAGGGACGCAGCAACATTCGGGTACCAGAAATTGAAGGAATTGATGTAAATAAACTTATCGATTTTCTGATTTCGGAGTACCTGCCGTATTCTGCGATTTATAAAGCCCTCGTTAATACGTAGCAGCGCCCGGTATAAAAGTCCTTCCGGGAGAAAATTTATCGATAGTAGCGGCGGACATACGACAACTTTCAACCGTGGCAGATCCGTGTCAAGAATTCCATCAGAAAGTATTGAAAACTTGCGTTTGCGTCGTTCAAACGCTTCAATAGGGTTCCTGCTTATAAAATCCTTGTGTGTATAAGGGTTATCTATAAAATATACATCATTGTGCTCCGCAAGCTTGCGGGCGATGGTGTAGTTTGTTGATTCAAATGCGCCATCAAACTTCATCAAAGACAATATAAAAATAACCCGGTCTTTTAAAACTACCATTTATCTCAATTGTGCCTTTTGGTTTGTTGGCCACTCCTTATCTAATCTTAGAGTAACCAATAACATTGCCGTATAAAAATAGAAATAAATACTGGTTGGAAACTGAACTAATGCTTCCTGGGGGAAGTTTCCTATGTTTAACGCAAATACGATAAGTAACATTGCCAGACAATAGGTCTTCAATTCCTTATTTTTTATAAGAAAGTAGTTTCTGGTTCCAACAGCGAGAATTACAAACATGAGCGCTGAAAATAGTACCAGACCCACCCAGCCCATTTCTACGGCTACGCGAATATAACCACTGTCAGGGGGGAAGGATGCCAAAAATGAATAGGGTGCGAAGCGCACGCCCCATACACCCGTGGCTCCGAGACCTCCGCCCAGAGGATGGGAGAGTATGTACGGCTGGATCATCTTTTGATTTTGCTTTCGCACATTATACGATGCGTCATCACTTGGCTTAAAACTCGATTGGAAACGTTGTAGCGTGGGGTTACCTGTGGGGACGTTAACAATCCCCATGAACAAGACGCCGCCAACGGCAAGAATGGCGAATACCTTGGCGTTGAAGTTCAATATGGCCCAATAGACTAGCGCCGCAGGAATTAGCACAAAGGCGCCACGTGTTCCGGAATAGAGCATCGCCAGGATGAAGATTACCGAAAATATTGCGAGCACAACTTTTTTAAAGATGCTTTTGACACCCGTCATTAATACGATACAGAGCAGGCTACAGGCAACCATGTTATATGAAAACGCGACAGGATCTGAAAAAATTGAAAACTTGCGCCAGTGCCCATTGATGAACAATAGCGACTGTAATTTGGGGTTATTGTCAAGCTCGGCCTGTTCAAAAGCGGCAAATCCTATCCATTCTTGTTTGAACGCATATAGGGCGGCAATCAATCCTAGTACCAGCCATACCTTTATCAGGAGACGCAGGAAACGTATGTTGTCTATGTAATAATTAAAAATGAAGAAGGTGATCATTACCCCGGCAACGGACCTGATTGTATAAAGCCAGGCCAGACGGGATTCGGCACCCGGATTGGCGAACTGAACGAGATTGTATACCATCCATATCAATATCATATATGAAATTGGATTTTTAAATACCATCCAGTCTCCGTTGCGTTTTAAGTTGATCAGCAATGTTAAGAGCAGTAACAGCTCCAGGCCATCCATTAAGGTTCCGAGAGGAAAATTGATGATTCCTGTTCTGATAATGAACATGATAAACCATGCGAAAATAAAGAGCGTTACAATTCCGAAGCGTGGATATCTGAAGAGAAGGTAAATGCCAATGACAGCGCCAAGAAGGGCAATGATAAGAAATGGTCCCGCGATGCCCTGCGCGTTTAGAAGAAATACGATCATTGCGGCTCCAAGGACCATCACCAGCACGCTAAGCACCCATTTTAGTGTGCGCTTTCTGTCTGCTCCCTGGCTATCTCCGATCAATATCTTAATGGCATCCTGCATTTTTAGAAAAATAGGATCTTTACGATAAAAAATAACTGCATACCCGCGACGATCAGAACAGCGGCAAGCTCCTGAGGCGAGGCGTCAAAGATTGTACGTTTCTTATCTCCTGGTTCAATCTTCATTATTTCTCTGATATGTCTTTAATCGTATTATGTTCAGAATGTCTTGTTGCTACGGAACGCTTGTTTGCTTGCTTGCTTTTAAGTAGTGCTGATATTTGGTAGAATATAAATCTGGGGATGCTTCTCAATGACTTGTAGATTCTGGGGTCGGTATCTGAATGCGCCAGCGACATAAGAAAGCCCGCAACAAAGATTACAAATCCCAGGAGCCAATAGATGCTGTAAACGGGATTGACAAGCAGATTTATCATGAAAAACAAACCTGATAACAACAGAAAAATGAACAGTGGCGGACGTAGTAAAACCAGTCCAAACAATATCTGGTTTATACTGCCACCTGCCAATCCTTTCCGCAATATGGAAAAGCCAAATTTAAAGTACTTAAACCAGGTGTTAATCCACCGCGACCGCTGATTGACGAGCTGGTCAGAAGATGAAGTTTTCTCATCGTACACAAGGGCGTACTCGGCGAAAGCTATTCTCTTGTTTCGCTTCAATATCTCCGCCTGTAATACCTTATCAAATCCCGCGCCTTTAATGTCAAGATTCTCCAGGCAATCGCGGTACAGGGACACGGTAAACGCCATTCCAGAGCCCGCAAGGGTTGCTGAGGAGCCAGCATCGAAAAGCAACCGTCCGTCATAATAATGGTAGTAGATATCGCGCGCCGCGTCAAGGCATGCCAACGTAGTATTGAGATTCTTCGCTTCTCTTACTCCTTGTACGGCATCGTATCCCTTATGAAAAAGTTCATTAAGATGATTCAGGTATTCCGGATGTACAAGATTGTCGCTGTCGATAATTGTAAGGCGTTCGTGATGTCTCACAAAATTATTTATCGCGAAAAAGTGTGATGCTGTGTTACTCGCCAGGACAGAAGGTGGGCGTAATAAGATAACACGATCACTGTTAAAGTGAAGGTTGCTGATGTCGCAATTATCCGCCACGATGTACACCAGATAGTTGTCGTAATTCATCTTCAATATGGAATCTACGACTGCAGGTAGCGAGTCCGTCTGTTGATAGGCCGTTACGATTAAGGCGTAGTCAGCGGCATAAGGTGCCTGAACATTAATAGGCGTCCTGCCTCCGGATCTTAGCTTGGCCAGCATGTACACCACGAGCGGAAATATCAGATGATACCCCACCAGTATCTGAAGTACAATCCAAAGAATCGATATTGCCGTATTGATCATGATGGAATATTACGATTTATCTAGCTCTGCTTTATTCAGAAGCCATCCACAAAATTTCTCCTGACGCTCCGTCAGAAAATCAACGTCATCTTTTGTCTGAGCATTTAAAGCTCGTCCCGACTCAAATACACCAAGTATGGCATCGGAAAATTTCACCCATTCACGCGACTGCGTATTATGTAGTAATGAAGGAGTATCTATAATAATGATGTCGAACTTTTTCTTGAGCGATACAAATGCAGCTGAAATTCCATCTTCAGTATTAAGTTCCAACAGGGAGGTGTCATGTCCTTTATTTGCAAGAATGCTGATAAAGGATTTGTCATCCAACCTTTCTTCGGAAATCTTGCCACTGAAGAAATCTTCAACATAGATACCTGTCTGAGCATTTACAGATTGAGTGACGGAAGGATTTTGAAAATTTCCATCAATGAGCAGAACCCGCTTATTGACCATCTTAAAAGCATAAGCAAGGCTCAGAGAGGTAAATGTCTTTCCCTCATTGATTCGGGGACTAGTGACACTCAATATCTGGCCTGTCATGAAATTTTCCAGCTGAAAACGTAAGGCTCTTAGATCCTCTTTGAATCCAATATCGTTCTTACGGCTTTTGTCCGGATTGTTTTCCCATAGACGGCTGAGGTCAATTTCGCCCGCTTTAAACTTCCCAAAGCGTCCTATAACACGCTGCCGTGTTTTATTTGCAAGATCTTCGGCTGAAACAATGCTCTGATCGAACAGGAAGATTACAAAGACTACCAGCAGGCAAAATATAAAACTCACGACGCCACTGATCAGCACGAGCAACATTTTTTTGTTAGGCTGCGGAGCACCGGGCAGGGCATATTGTGCGACCGTCAGGCTGGCGTTAAACTGTGAGGCGATGCTCTGCGTATTATACTTGCCGAGAACATCAAGATACTCGTTACTTGCGACTTCAACGTCACGTTCCAGCGACTGTACAATAGCTTCGTGCGGTACCATATTATCGAAAGAACCATTTAGATCAGCCAGCTCCTTTTCAATCGTTGATAAGCTATATCTTGAAAGATCTAATTGTATTTCCAGCGTAAGTCGCTGTTGTACCAATGCTTCCTTTGCCGCTAAGGGGTTATAGGCATAAGTATCATTGGTGTTACCGATCTCTACATTTAATATGCGCTGCAAAGAGTCAATAGAGTTTTTATAAGCTGGTTCGAAATTACTCTGGATGTACTTGTCGTACATATTCTGTAGTTGAGTTTTCGTGCCGATGATGCGCTGATTTAATGAGGAAATAGTAGATTCCAGATACTTGCGCTCATTGGGATTAAATTTGCTGTTTATCTCGCCTACAGCACCGCTGTTGGCTGCAATATCTTTAAGAATGGCCTGCTTCTGATTGTTATATTCTATGATCTGCGCGTACAACTGACTTGATTGCTCATTTAAATTGAGCACGCGATTCTTGATCTTATACTGTTTCAGAGAGTCGACAGCGCTATTCAGATCGGTCCGTTTTTGGTCAATAAGGCGTTTTAATACACCCGTTTCACGCAACTCTGCATCGCGGGTCGCTGACTCATTAAAATGGATAAACTCCCGGGCTACAGTATTGGCGACAAAGGCGCTCAGTTGTGGATTATCGGTCTCGAAATCAATGTTTATGAAGTCACTTTCTCCGGCATGATATACACGAAGCCCCTTACGTACAGATTCTGAATCATAACGGTAGGAGCGGAGGATCTTTTGCAGAATATCTTCATTCTTTTCATTTCCAGCAAGAGCTACCGGATGGTTTAATTTTTCTTTAAACAACTTAATGGAAGCCCGTTTGGTTGTGGGATCTAAAGACGCATAATATTTACTCTCGCTACGAAAAGGCTGTTTTGATTCCAGATCATGAAGAATCAGGCGATAAGATACGCGATCAAGCACGGCCTTCATCTGTATCAGCTCCACAAGATTGCTAAACTGTTGCTGCAGTTCCATTCCCTGAGGGCGGGAGCTGCCATCAGATAGACTCGACGCCTGAGTACGATCAACCAAGCCTGTTGAAATACGCGCCTGGGATGAAAAAGTATCAGGCATACTCGAAACGAGAAAGTAAGTGATAATGATTGCTAGCAAAGGAATGGCTAACAGTACATACTTGAACCTTTTAACAAGGCTTAGAAATTTCTTTAGTTCGTTCATCTTACTTTATCGATTCAAGCTTCAAAACTGTCAGTTCTTCAAGGGAAATTTTCGTCGCCAGAACACGTCCTTCTGCTATCAATTTTGCCTGAATAGCGGTGTTACGCCCCTGTGACGCTGTATTATATTCCAGAAATGTGATCTCTCCTTTTTCATATTTATAGCGCATGGAATTATAAATTGCCTCCCCGTCAAGCGTTATTTTAGATTGCAATTTAAGATCGTTTACTGCTTGTACATAAGCAATATATCTTGTTTTAACCTCAGTTTCAAGGGTAAGGGCATATTCTAACTTGTCGTTTTCTGCGATCTTAACCTGCTCTTTTGCTGTTTTCACCGCGAACGGTTTCTGGAGCAATGAGCCTGGGTTAACCGATAGTCCAAGCTGATAACCCGTTAACAGGGCTGGATTGACAATGTCTATAGCTCCATCATTTGAACGCCCAAAGTAGGAAAACGAAAATGGCTCAAGCCAGGATGCCTTTGATGAGTTAACTGCAAGCTTGGCTATTTTTATCCTGGTGTCAAAATTCTTCGACCGGGGGTAATTTTCTTTCGCAACAGCTACCAGCTTTTCCAGATATACGTAATTGAAATCGGGAAGCATGCTGTCCTGTGCAAGAACACTTCCAGTTGACAGCAAGCAGGTTATGGATAAGCCGATTATCCGATTTTTTAATGTCATTTAGTCGTCGTAATTATTTCCCCCTTGTAAAATATTGATAACAATGTTTATGCAAAATAAAACATTTTTTATTCAGTATTCATGCTAACTTTACCGCAAAATACACTTAGCGCTTTCTTTATTAGTTAAAAAACCAGGGCAATCTACTGAAAACGAATGTTTTGCGGTGGAAGTTGCCCTCACTGAGCCCCTAAGGCTCGATTTGCTTCAATAACGAGAGTCGCTAAAAAGATATAAATATACTTCATGGCGAAGCGAGCTACAAGTAATTGCGTCATCAGGAAACATTTTTTCGTCTTCTGTAATACACTGCAAAGTTTCGTCTTTTTTGATATTTTTATCTATTATTTTAAGGACCATAACAACAGGGGGTTTATTTAACGTTTTTACATTAAATCTTAATGAACAGCAGGCTGGTACTATTATGTTTTCTGATTATTTTATCGGGAGATATTTTTGCGCAATTTCCTTATCGTGAAAGCTTCCGTGGTGCCACAGCACCGGGACTGAGGTTTGGCGGTGAACCCACAGCTTTCCTTACGGCTGCACCGGGCACCGGATCTAATGGCGGTTCTCTTGATCCCGAGGGCGACGGATACCTTCGGATGACCAATAATTCCACGAACCAGAAAGGTTTCGTTTACAATCAGGCTAGATTTCCCTCATCACAGGGCTTAACAGTAGAATTTGAATATTATACCTATGGTGGAAGCAACGCCGATGGTATCGCAGTTTTCCTTTTCGATGGCGATTTGAATATCAATAATTTCAATATCGGAGGGTTTGGCGGTTCCTTAGGTTACGCTCCTTTTGTTTCTAACGGTGTAAATGCGGCGGGTGTATCCGGTGGATATCTTGCTATCGCTCTTGATGAATATGGTAATTTTTCTAATCCTATAGAAGGGCGAAATGGTGGGATTTCCGGTTTGCGCCCCGGATCTGTTACCTTGCGCGGCAGACATGAGGATAATTATGAATATATTACCAGTCAGCGTGTTGCTGATTTCGGATTCCCTCTTACTGATGGAATAGGACGTAGTCCGGATCCTTCTATGAGTGGTTACAGAAAGGTTAACATGACATTGGCACCAAATACAAACGGAGGCTATAATATTACCGTTAAAATTACCAAAGGAGGAAATCCGCAGGTAACCCAGACGATTATTGATAGTTATTACTATAGTAAACAGGCGCCGCCATTTCTCCGCTATGGAATTTCGTCTTCCACTGGTGATTTTGTAAACTACCACGAGATCAGAAACGTTTCCATTGATGCCTATGATCCATTGCGCTTTAAAAAGCCGGTGGCAAAAAACGATACTATTTCTGTTTGCAGTGGCACTACAGCAACGATTGACGTTGCTCTTAATGATTCGAGTACCAATGCTTCGGGATATATAAACCGGGAAACTATTGACCTCGACACTGCCCGGGCTGGTATTCAGACCAGCTATGCCGTGCCTGGATTTGGTACTTTCTCTTTAAATAATGTGCGAAGCGTAGTATTTACCCCAAGCTCTTCCTTCAGCGGCCAGGTAAAAGCATTTTATACCGTTCAGGATAACTTTGGTGAAATTTCGTCGCCCACGCCAATTGTCGTTAACTATACTCCGTTGCCTGCCGCACCTAATGCGGGTCCCGACAATAGTGTTACTTTCCGGGGCAGTAATAATAATCGTTATACTTTACAGGGGGGGGCTCAGACTGGATTCAGTGGCACCTGGACACAGATTTCCGGACCTGCCTATGCGTCTTTTTCAAATAATACGCTTCCAAACGCCGTTATTGGCGATCTCAAAGGCGGCACATATGTATTCCGCTGGACTCTGAGATCATCTGCCGGGTGCTCACTTTACGATGATGTGAGTCTCTTTTTCAATAACGCACCTGTAGCAGTTACTGACACTGCCTCAACTGCTCACGGTACTCCTGTAACTATTGATGTCGTTAAAAATGATACTGATCCAGACGATCAGGATTATGCTGACAAAGCGACGGTAACAATAAAATCGGCGCCGGGGCATGGCACGGTTACCGTAAATCCATTAACGGGCGCGGTAACATATACTCCAGACCCTAACTATACCGGTAAAGATTCATTCAGCTATTCTGTGAAGGATAAATATGGTGTTGAATCCGATCCTGTAACAGTGGTTGTGAATGTAGGAGGGGTACCAGCAAAAATAGGTCTTGCTAAGAAACTCGATAACATCTCTGCTAATGATGACGGCAGTTTTAATATACGCTATATTTTTACCTTAAAAAATTATGGAGAATACGCTGTGCGTTCCCTGGCATTAACCGATAATCTATCATCTACATTTCCTGGCGCGGTCATTTCCGTAAGTAGCTCACGGGCGCAGGGAACTATTTATACGGATAACTCTTACAATGGAACCTCACAGGCAAATCTTTTGAGTAATACCAGCTATTTAGAGGGTATGGCAACTGCATCGGTTACACTTGAAATTGTCGTTAAGCCTTCGCGATTAGGAGATACATTTTATAACACGGCTAACGTTAACGGGTTCTCGGAACCTGGTAGGGCTCCACTTTCTGACGTCTCTACCGATGGGATGCTTCCTGACCCCGAGGGTGATGGAGATATTAGCACCGATGTCCCAACCCCAGCTGTTTTGACGTCTCAGCAACTCCGTATTCCCGATGGCTTCTCACCGAACGGCGATGGTATTAACGATTTCTTTGTTATTGAAAATGCGGGCGCGCGTGAAGTAAATTTGGAGGTTTACAACCGCTGGGGAAACAGGGTGTACCGCTCGGCTGACTATAAGAATAACTGGAACGGGAAGTGTACTGAGGGTATTCATATTGGCGATGACCTTCCTGTAGGTACCTACTATTACATTATTAAAATGGGCACATTCAAAAAGGCTGGATACATTACTCTCAATCGCTAAATCTATGAAAAAGTTATTTCTGATACTTGTATTATGTGGAACGACGCTAGTAACGTTTGCTCAACAGGATGCTATGTATTCTCAATATATGTTTAACACACTGGCCATTAATCCAGCGTACGCGGGGAGTCGCAACGTACTGTCGGCGACTGGTTTGTATCGAAGTCAGTGGATTGGCATTGATGGAGCTCCCCGAACCGCCACATTTACACTCGATGCTTCTTTAAATCATGACAAGGTGGGCCTGGGGGTTCAGTTGTTCAATGACCGTCTTGGTATCACCAAAACTACGGGAGGAGCCGTATCATACGCATATCGTTTGAAAATAGGGGAGTCTGCTTTGTCTTTTGGATTACAAGGATCAGTGCGTCAGTTCATCGCGGATTTTACCAGAGCTTCTCTGTCCAGCTCTAATCCTTATGATCCAGCATTCGCATACAACGTAAATAAGATATTTCTTAACGTTGGTACGGGAGTTTATTTTAATTCCGACCGTTTTTATGCAGGGATTTCAGCACAGGATCTGATGAAGAATAAGCTCGTTCAAAATACGTCTGATTCAACATTGAATAATCCAACACAGACGCACCTGTTCTTTAATACGGGCGTTGTCTTAAACGCCGGTGCGGATTTTAAAATCAGACCTTCAGTATTATTGAAGGCGGTTAAAGGCGCGCCTATCGAGGCTGATCTGGGATCAACTTTCTGGATCAAGGATGTCGTATCCATAGGAGCGATGTACCGCACAAGTGCCGATATTATTGCTTTGCTAGAGGTTCAGGCTACCCCACAAATCAGGTTCGGTTATAGTTATGATCATAGCACTACTGCGCTGAGAGGCTTTAACTCCGGTTCGCATGAGTTTATGATTCGTTTCGAATTCGGTTCAAATAAAGGCAAAGTTCTATCACCTCGTTATTTTTAACAAAATGCTCAGAAAGTTATTTTTAGGAAAGCTTGTTCTTCTATCATTGCTGAGCTTCAGCTATGCCCAAAATTCGGCATCTCAAAAGCTCTTTGACAAGGCTGCTTTTGAGTTTGCTAACTTAAGGTACCTCAATGCCTCACAGCTTTTTGAACGGGTGCTTCGAGATGACTCGACAAATGTCAAAGCACAGGAAATGCTTGCCTTCAGCTACAGAAAGCTCAAAGATTATCCTGCCGCAATGAAATGGTATGAGAAGCTCAACACTCAGAAGAAGCCTAAGCCTGAGTGGGTACTCTTCGCGGCCCAGGCGTTTGCTAATAACCAACAGTACGAGCGCTCGGAACTTTTCTATCGTCGTTATCTGACGTTGAACGCTGAAGACAGACGCGCTGCGGGATTCGTATCTACTAAACCCGAGACGCTTGCGCAAAATCAACATGTTTGGGGAATCGCCCTCGCTGATATCAATACAGAGGCCTCTGATTACTCTCCATTTTTCTATCGTGAAGGATTGGGTTTTGTAAGTAACAGACAGGGTCGTGGTATCAAAGGGCATGTCTTTGCATGGGACAATACTCCTTTTAGCGATCTTTATTACGTTGAGAAACTATCCTCAATAGGAGAGTTGAGCAATTTCGTGTCTTTCTCGAATAAGGCGGACTCCGGAGCTGCTCGCATGCGGTTCGATTTAGATGATACGCCTGTTACGAGCAATGATAGCAAGGTGCCCTTTTCGTTTGCGCCCCTAAAATCCAATGGTATCTATTATAAGGAAAATACTGCAGTGTCTCTCTTCCCCGGCAAACTAAATTCAAAGTTTCATGAAGGGCCTGCGGCGGTATTCCCCGATGGATCGGTGATCTTTACCCGTAATAATTATTATCGGGGGAAAGCAGCCAATGATAAAAATGGGATCAACAGATTGAAGATGTTCATCGCAAGCGGTCAGGGGCTGACTCACATCGTGCCTTTTCCATTTAATAATGACCAATACTCTGTAGGGCATCCGACGCTAAGCGCTGATGGAACGATTCTTATATTTACATCTGATATGCCTGGTGGCTACGGAGGAACCGATCTTTATTATTGCGTAGGCACCTCTCAAAGCAATTGGTCACGACCCATTAATATGGGACCGGCTGTAAATACTGAAGGCGACGAAATGTTTCCTTTTATTACTTCCGACAACACGCTTTATTACTCTTCAGATGGCCTTCCCGGTTTGGGCGGCCTAGACATATTCAGCGTTCCTCTAAAGAACATGAAAGCTCAGTTCGCGCCGCAGAACCTGGGTGTACCGGTAAACTCAGCCGCTGATGATTTTGGTTTGATTGCAAATGCTGAAGTTAGTCGCTATTTCTTTAGCACCAACCGTAATGGAAATGACGATATATATCATCTGCGAAGGGGACGTTATAAGGTGATCCTTCAGGGAGTGGTACGCGATGCTGAGACCAACATTCCTCTGGCAAATGCCCGTATCAATATGCGTTTCGAAAATGGGGTTGATACTATTCGTTTAAACGGACGAGGTGAATTTATCCGGGAGTTAGCTGCAGAAACTGATTATGAGTTGACAGCCCGACATCGCGGATACGTTAATCAGATGAAGTTTGTTAGTTCTACCGGTATCAATCGTGATTCAACACTTAAAGCGAACTTTTATCTTTCACGGGCTAATGCTGCCCAGCAACATATCGCTAATAAATGCGACTCCCTAAAAAGGGTTTTTGCAGTTGGAAACATCTATTATGATCTGGATAAGTACTTTATAAGGAATGATGCTACTCCTGTGCTCGACAAGCTTATCGGACTAATGAATCGCTATCCCGAAATACGGATTATCACTTCCAGTCACTGCGATACCAGAGCATCCTTGTCGTATAATAAAACGCTTTCTATGCGCCGCGGTGAGGCCGCTAAACGGTATCTTACTGATAGGGGTATCGCTGCCGGTCGTATATCTGTAGAATATTATGGAAAAACACGGCTCGTTAATAACTGTGCTGATGGTGTTCCTTGTTCTGAAGCACAGCAACAGCTTAACAGGCGTACTGAATTTGACGTGATCTTAAATGGAGTTAACATTACCCAGATGGACTGCGATGATGAAAAATAAGCATTTCAACGATCAGTGAAATGCACTTGAAGTATAGAATGGGCGCTAAGGTCGGTCGATACGTTTTTAAATAAAAGCTTGTGAAATTGTTTGACAAGCTTTTATTCAAGCGTTAGCAAGGTTACTAAACTTTTTCTTTCTGGAATAATGCTGGTATCGTGCTAAAGATAATTTTCATATCAAACCAAAAGGAGTACTTCCGCGCATAAAAATTGTCCAGCTTCTTCCGTTCGCGCTCAGACATATCTTCTTTACCACGTTTGCTTATTTGCCAAAGCCCTGTAAGTCCCGCGGGACCCAAAAAGCGGGTTGTCCATTCGTTTGATGTGAGCATCTCTGCCTCATAGAGGGGAAGGGGTCTGTTTCCAACCAATGACATATCACCCTTGAGCACATTTAACAGCTGAGGTAGTTCGTCGATACTGGTGTTGCGAAGGAAATTTCCAAGCTTGGTAATTCTCGGATCATTCTTAATTTTCACGAAAGCAGCTTTTCCTTTACTCTCCGCCGCATACTGATTGTTGGCACTAAGTTGGGAAATAAGCTTGTCCGCGTCTGTGCGCATGGAACGGAACTTGTAGAAATCAAAGATCTTATATCCTGTACCCACGCGCTTGCTGATATAAAATATAGGGCCCTTTGAGTCTAACTTTATCAGAATCGCAATGATCAGCAATAAAGGTGATAACACCAGTAAGGCAGATCCCGCGGCAAGTAAGTCAAAAGCCCGCTTGATAAAAGGCATCTCATACTTTAAGTCTACGGAACGCGAAAGCTCAAGCAACCGGGGGCGTATGAGTTTAAATTTAACGAGGAAATTCAAACGTTCGCAGATGTCCTCAACCGGAAATGGCGCGTGGTATAAATCATGCACTCGCATATTAAGCGCATGCTGTTTAATTGTCTTATCATCGGTGCTTGAAAGCAGGACGATGATGATACCAGACATCATAGTGTTGTTTCTGATATCTTTCACAGCTTTTTCCCATAGTCCATCAGGAGCAGCTTCCAACAGGATGATATCCGGAATGGTTAACAATGAAAGGCTGTTTAAAAAGTCAGGGAAATTATCAGGACTAAGTATTTGTATATTATTTTGTGAGGCTGGAATAAGCTCACCGGCAATAAAGGCACTGAGTGCTCTACCGACAAATACAATTTTAGACGATACTGCGGAATTAGAATGTCTTGTTTGTTCCAAAAGCGTTGGATTAAGGAGATTCAACTGATGTTAAATATATCTTTAATAATTACAGAAACGAGTATTTACTCTATTTACTAAATGGCAGAGCGCTCCAAAAGTCCTTCGATAATTGCATTTAGCTTAGTAGGATTGAACGGCTTGCCAAGGTAATTATCAACCTTAAAAGGCATTTCGCTCACTCGTTGATCGAGATCTTCAATACCAGAAAGTAAAATTACGGGAGTTTCCCGATAGAACCCACTTATTTTAAGATTTCTCACAAAAGACTGCCCATCAAAATAGGGCATTTCCAGATCTGAGATGATGAGGTCAGGGTCATTGCCCTGCTCGAGCCACTCAATGGCCTCAATTCCATTATCTTTAATAATAAGATCGTACTTCTTCGCTAATACGAAGTTAAGCAATTTCAAGATGCTTATTTCATCGTCTACTATTAGTATCTGATGTTTGGCCATAAGTTCAAATGATATTCTAATTACTACACTGACAGAAAAATATCTGTCATAAACCTTATTCAATTAACGAACCGCAATATGCAATTATATACCAGGATAGCGCCCGATGATTACTTTTTACAATTTAAATATAGCACTTAGATGTTAATAATTTATATACTTACGGCAAATGTTTGATAATAAGTATAATAAAATTCCTGAAGATGTAAAACATACTTTCAGCATAAATAAATTCTCTTAAATGCCTTTGCAAGGAAAAACTATTTTGCCAAAAAAAACTTTTCAATGATAAAGATAAAGTGCATTATCAATATCTTAAGCCAAGATTTATTTTACAGAGTGCAAGTGTATGCCCATTTTAGCAAAGCTTGAGCATCTACGCTATCGTTTAACAAACTATAAGCATTAGCGCACGACTTTTAATATTGATACAAACACCCAAATTATATGTCTGAAACAGCAAAAATTACACTTCAAGGCCAGAGTTATGAGTTTCCGGTAGTTACCGGAACTGAAAATGAAAAGGCTATTGATATTTCTAAGCTTAGAGATCAGACGGGCTATATAACGCTCGATACCGGCTTTAAAAATACTGGAGCTACCGCCAGTCAGATAACATTCCTTGACGGAGAACAGGGAATACTCAAATATCGTGGATACAAAATTGAGGAACTTGCCGAAAAATCCAGTTTCCTGGAGGTGGCCTATTTGCTTATCTATGGTGATTTGCCAACAAAGGATGGACTGGATAAATTTCAGAAACGCATAAATAAGCATACGGTAATTCATGAAGATATGAAAAAGTTCTTCGATGCCTTTCCGTATACAGCACATCCTATGGGACAGCTAGCGTCATTGGTGAGCTCCCTATCCGCATTTTCGCCTGAAAGCTTCAATACCGATGCAAGCAAAGAGGATAATGATTTGGTTGTTATTAAGTTACTGGCTAAGATGCCAACAATCGTTTCATGGATATATAAAGGCGCTCTGGGCAGGCCTTTCATTTACCCTAAAAGTAAAAACGATTATATTACCAACTTCATGCATATGACCTTCGGCAAAGTGACGGAGGATGTTGAATTTGATCCAGTTGTATTAGATGCATTGGATAAGCTCTTAATTCTTCATGCTGATCACGAGCAGAACTGTTCGACGTCTACGGTTCGTATTGTGGGTTCTTCGGGGGCCAATCTTTACGCTTCTATTTCAGCTGGTATTTCAGCTCTCTGGGGGCCCTCGCATGGCGGCGCTAATCAGGCGGTCATTGAGATGCTGGAGCACATAAAGAATGACGGTGGTGATACCGAGAAATGGATAAATAAGGCGAAAGATAAAAATGATGAGTTCCGCCTGATGGGCTTTGGTCATCGCGTGTACAAGAATTTCGATCCACGTGCTAAGATTATAAAGAAGGCCTGCGACAATGTGCTTGAGAAGCTCGGCATCAATGATCCGGTACTTGAAATAGCTAAAAAACTTGAAGAGGCCGCGTTGCACGATCCTTATTTCGTAGAGCGCAAGCTTTATCCCAATGTCGACTTTTATTCAGGTATTATTTATCGTGCCCTGGGCTTTCCAACGGAGATGTTTACAGTGCTTTTCGCGCTTGGTCGACTTCCTGGATGGATTGCTCAATGGCTTGAGCTTAGATATAACCAGGAGCCTATCGGTCGTCCCCGCCAGGTATATACAGGTAAAACGGAACGTAATTATGTCGATCTGGATAAACGTTAATAACGATATTCTTTAAGAGAAAAGCCCCCTTGTGGACATCACGAGGGGGCTTTTCTCTTAAAAGGAGGGGGAGGATTACATTAACATACCTGCAATGGTAGCCGATAGGTAAGATGCCAGAGTTCCACAAATGAGTGCCTTGACTCCCAGCTTTGCCAAATCGGCACGCCTTTCGGGAGCAAGCTCACCAATGCCACCTACCTGAATGGCAATAGAACTGAAATTTGCGAAGCCACAAAGAGCAAAGCTTGTAATAATAAGCGTCTTTGGTTCCAGAGTTGCCTTAATCTTGGTGAGATCCAGATAGGCAACAAATTCGTTTATTACCATTTTTGTTCCCATGAGCGATCCCGCGACGTGTACATCTTTTGCCGGCACGCCCATAGCTCTTGCAAAGATCGAGAAGATACTACCCAGGATCTCATTCAAGCTCAACTTCTGGATATCAATTCCTAAAAATGATAACGACATGCCCCAGCCTGCTAGCTGTGTGCCTACAAAGCCTAAAATAGCGTCCAGAAGCGCGATGATTGCTATAAAGCCGATAAGCATCGCTACGACATTTAAACCCACCTTCAGACCGTCGCTAGCACCGTGAGATATAGCATCCACCAGGTTGGCGCTTGTTTTCTTTATCTCCAGAGACACGTTTCCTGCCGTTTCCGAAACCTGTGTTTCTGGCCAAACAATCTTGGAAATAACAAGCGCGGCTGGCGCAGCCATAATACTCGCAGCCAGCAGATATTCTGCCGGTACTCCCAGAGCAATATAAATTGCCATAACCCCTCCGGCGATGCATGCCATACTTCCTGTCATAGAAGCTAACAGCTCTGACATCGTCATCCCCTTCAAATAAGGCTTAATCATGATCTGTGCTTCTACCTGACCCACGAAAGCGCTGGCAACGTTTGACAGGGCTTCGGCTCCGGAAACACCCATAAGTTTATATACGGCCATGGCGACAAGCCTCACAATACGTTGCATTATTCCCAGATAATATGCTACGCTGACAAGCACTGCTACAAAGATGATTGTCGGAACAATATTGAAAAAGAAGATGGTGTTAACACCAAAGGACTTTGTTAACGACACCTGATCTGCCAGGGGGCCAAAAACAAATTGCGCGCCTGCATGGGAGAAATCCAGGATTTTTGTTACTGCGGCGCCTAACCAGCCGAAAATAGCTTTTCCGAGAGGAACTTTCAAAATGAATACGGCCAATAGCACTTGAATTACTAATCCGGAAATGACCAGACGATAGTTAATTGCTTTTCTGTTGTTAGACATTAGAAAAGCGATGGCAAAAATCAGTACGATGCCGATTAAGCCTGTGAATCTCTCCATAAATTGTGTAGGGGATAAATATTAAAATGTTTGAAAAGTAACGATTTCAAATTTAAGATGACTTGCGCTTTGAAAGCTCATCTCTAATTTTAACGGCCTGCTCATAAGCTTCATCACTTAGTGCTTGTTGAAGTTTTTCTTTAAGTTCTTCTTCACTCATGTGCTTATATCCAATGGGTTGACTTTCGGTGTTCTCTTCAACAGATGCACTTGGTTCCATGTTGTCAAGAAATACAAAGTCATTGCCCTCTATGGCGATGCCAGCAGAGGCAAGAATAAATTCGTAAGTATATATAGGACATTCAAAACGAACGGCCAGCGCGATCGCATCGGAAGTGCGGGCATCTATTTCCAATATCTTGCTGCCGTCATTGCAGATCAGACGCGCGTAGAATATACCATCAACGAGATTATATATAATAACTTCATCAATATGTATGTTAAAGGAAGATGCAAATGACTTGAATAGATCGTGTGTCAGCGGACGGGTGGGCGTCATCTTCTCTATTTCAATAGCGATTGCCTGAGCTTCGAAACCCCCAATAATAATCGGCAATCGTCGACGACCATTTACTTCACTAAGAACTAAGGCGTAGGCTCCGGATTGTGTCTGACTATAGGACAGGCCAACGATATCTAGTTTGATTTTCTTCATTTCAAAGTCTTATCCTAATAAATGCATTCTAACACATATAGTTCTTTCGTACAATAAGATAATTTATGCTATCTTAATTTTCTTTTAATAACGTGTTAAATGCAAAAATTTAAATCAGGCGAATGCACTAAAATATTATATTGCGCAATGTCACAAGTGAAATAACAATTTTGCCTGACAAGATTGCGACACATCAATCAATTTATAATGCAAATTTAACTTTTAAAAAGCGTTTTTTAAAATGCAGCAAGCACGATTACAAAAGCTTTTAGATTTTCTTGATGCCGATCCTAACGATCCGTTCGTGAAGTATGCGTTGGCTACTGAATATTTAAAGCTTAATGACCACGAACAGGCTCTTCATTATTTTGAAGACCTGAGAATAAATCATCCCGACTATTCCGGAACTTATTACCATTTAGGAAAGCTATACGAATCTATGGGGAATATTGAGGAGGCTATCATTGTCTATAAGGAGGGTGTCAGCGTTACGATATCTAAGGGTGAACATCATGCCATGACCGAGCTTAGAGCCGCCCTGCTTAATATCGACGACTTTGATGATGACTATGAATAGAGCTACTCTCAAAAGACTTATCTTTCTTAGAGATGTTGCTCTGTTCTCCATTACTGCTTTTGGCGGGGCACATGCGCACCTGGCCATTATGCTGAAGGACTTTGTACATAAGCGCGCCTATATTACAGAAGAGGAATTGGTAGAATTAAATGCTTTCACACAGATTCTTCCCGGCCCCTCATCAACACAAACAATTATCGGCGTAGCTTATAAGGTAGGAGGAATATCCTTAGCTATACTTACCTTTTTTATTTGGATATTTCCCTCTGCGGCACTTATGTGTTTCGCGGCGATTGCGTATTCAAGTAAGTCAGCAGATATCGAGTTTTCAAAAGTTCTTCATGTCGTGCAGCCCATCGCTGTTGGCACTGTCGCATACGCGGCATTTAAGTTGGCGCGCTCCATACTCAAAACAAGTACTTCGATATCCTTAGCCACCGGAGCGGTACTGGTGACTTTGATATTGAGAAATGCATTCGTGTTTCCTATTTTAATCCTGATCGGGGGAATCATTTCTTCAGCGCTGGAGAGCACCGCCGAGGAAAGTCAGCTTCGTCTGCGTTTATTCGCAGGAATAAACAGGAAGAAAGTACTTTATTTTATTGGAATACTTTTGTTGTTCGCGGCCCTGGGAGCCCTGATTAATCAAACTTCTCCATTTAGCTTGCCGATACGTCTGTTTGAAAACTTTTATCGTAACGGAATCATCATCTTTGGTGGCGGACAGGTGCTCGTTCCGTTAATGTTTACGGAGTTCGTAGAGATGAAGCACTACCTAAGTGCGGACCAGTTCCTAACGGGCTTCGCGTTTCAACAAATGATGCCGGGGCCGACATTTTCATTTACCTCCTTTGTTGGTGCGTTAACGATGAAAAATGCCGGGGGAACGCTTACTGCTCAGATTATCGGTAGCATCGTGGCTACCTTGGGAATAAATCTTCCTGGTGCCATATTGGTGCTGTTCTTTGTACCTTTTTGGGCTGACTTGAAGAAAATCTCTATGATTCGTAACTCATTGTCGGGTATAAATGCTGTGGCTGTGGGCTTTATGATTGCAGCTTTTCTGCTGTTAATAAAACCTTACGCGTTTGATATGATGGCTATGCTATTGGTTTTGGGAACATTTTTCCTGCTGCATTTTACTAAGGTGCGTACGCCTGTCTTGATAATTGCCGGTATCATTGCCGGATTTCTGGCCTGAGATATTTAGAATTTATGTCAGCATGTTTGTCTGCTGAATAGATTCGACAAATTTTATAAAAAAAAGCGACTGGTTCGGAAGTATTAACATCCGCATCAGTCGCTTTTTTATGTTTTTTTCTCTTTTATTAGAATGGAGGTTCGTCATCCATATCATCCATACGCGAAGGGCGGATAATGAAGTCACTCTGACGCGTGTCAAACTCGGTAGATGGAGCCAGCGCGGCAAAAGGATCTGCAGCACCTGGAGCACCAAAGCCTCCGGTGTTGTAATCTTCATCTAAGTCGGCAAATTTTACATACTTACCGATAAATTTAAGTGGTACCGTACCCGTTTCGCCGTGACGGTGCTTGGCGATGATAACCTCTCCAACGCCCAACGTCGAACGTCCTTCTTCATCTTCGGTCAATCCGTAATACTCCGGACGATAAAGGAATAGTACCATATCGGCATCCTGCTCAATAGATCCGGACTCACGTAAGTCGGAGAGCATCGGCTTTTTACTGTTTCCAGGACGACTTTCAACGGCACGACTCAACTGCGATAGGGCCAGAACAGCAACGTTAAGCTCCTTTGCAACGGATTTCAGCGCTCGCGAGATGCTACCAATTTCCTGTTCGCGGTTACCACCGCCTTTACCCTCACTTTTTCCATGCATCAGCTGAAGGTAATCGACGATGACCATCTGGATATCGTACTGGGCTTTCAGACGCCTACATTTAGCTCTGAATTCAAAAACATTCAATGCCGGAGTATCGTCTATAAATAAAGGAGCCTCTGTAAGTTTTCCAATTTTTGAGTGCAGTTGCTGCCATTCCCATTCAGCGAGATTTCCCTTACGTAGCTTCTCCTGTTCAATTTCTGCCTCACCCGAAATAAGACGATTTACAAGCTGTACGGATGACATTTCCAAAGAGAAAACAACGACAGGCTTATCAAACTGCACAGAAGCATTCCGCGCGCATGTTAGCACGAAGGCTGTTTTTCCCATCGCCGGACGTGCCGCGATGATCACAAGATCAGAGGGCTGCCATCCCGAGGTCATCCGATCCAAAGCGGTAAATCCTGAAGGAATACCTGTCAGGCCATCAACCTTATCTTTAAGTTTCTCCAAAGCTTCCAGCGACTCTCTTACGATGTCATCCATCTTACGCGAGTCACGTCTAAGGTTGTTCTGCGCAATATCGAAGAGACTCTTTTCCGCATGATCAAGAAGATCGAAAATATCGGTAGTGTCCTCGTATGCATTAGTAATTATCTCGGAAGAGATACGTATAAGTTCACGCTGAATATATTTCTGAGATATAATACGAGCATGATATTCGATATTCGCGGCGGAAACCACCCGATTCGTAAGCTCGGTAATATAAAACGCGCCACCAACAATTTCCAGCTCTCCGCTTTGCCTAAGCTGCGCGGTAACTGTCAAAATATCAATAGGAGACGATTTTTGAAACAGATTATGGATAGCGCCGAAGATCTTTTGGTGTCCATCTTTATAAAACACCTCAGGCTTAAGAATATCAATAACAGCAGAAAGGGCATCTTTTTCGAGCATAAGGGCTCCTAAAACAGCTTCTTCCAGATCTACCGCCTGTGGGGGGATCTTTCCGAGTCCGCTAACGAGATTGTTAAGCTTCGTTCTGCGCTCCCCAAATGTGCCTGTTCTTCCCGGATTCTGGAATCCTCTTTCGTTTTCTGCGTTCATTTGATGCAAAAGTAACTAATAAGATGCATCCCTTTCTAAATATAACGTAAAATGAAATTCACCGATGCTGCTTCACATGGCTGTTTTCCCTCAATTAAAGGCACCTTATTCGTTTGTTAATTGTTTTATAATCTGGTTGTTATGATATCGGAATTCCCTGTGGATAACTTTTTCGCTACCGGTCATTTTAAGAAAAGCACCGAGGCTTCCTTTTAAACTATATTTTATTGCTAATTTCGCCCTTAAATACTAGATAATGAACAATAGGCCTCATAGAGAAAGTAAGGAAAGCAATCAAATGATCTTCGGCATCAGAGCTGTGATTGAAGCGGTTGACAGTGGTAAAGATCTTGAAGCGATTTATGTACAACGCGGATTAAGTGGCGGATTATTTCTTGAGCTAAGAGCATTATTGAAAGACAAACAGATTAACTATCAGCAGGTTCCTGTTGAGAAGTTAAACCGCATTACACGTAAAAATCACCAGGGAGTAATAGGCATTATATCACCTGTAAGCTACCAGCGCATAGAAGATATTGTACCAACAATTTTTGAAAAAGGTGAAACGCCTTTAGTGTTAATGCTTGATGGAGTTACCGATGTGCGTAATCTTGGCGCTATAGCCCGCACCGCGGAATGCGCGGGAGTACACGCAATCGTTGTTCCTGTAAAAGGATCAGCGCAAATTAATGCCGATGCTATAAAAACATCTGCGGGAGCATTATTTAAAATTCCCGTTTGTCGTCACGATAACCTGCAGAAGGCAAGTCAATTTTTGCGCGAGTCAGGCCTTCAGATCGTTGCCTGTACAGAAAAAACAAGCGATTTAATTTATGCTGTTGATATGTCGGCTCCTACGGCTATCGTGATGGGCTCTGAAGAGGATGGAATTTCCAACGAGATTATCAGAACCGCTGATCACCTCGCGAAAATTCCAATGGCAGGGGAGATCGCCTCTCTGAATGTTTCCGTTTCGGCGGGTATAATTATTTATGAGGCACTAAGACAACGTCTTTAAGATCTTTGACGTTCAATTTCTGAAACAATAGTTCACAGTACAACGAATGTAAATAATAGCGGGTATGGATTCATACCCGCTATTATTTACAAATACTCATTTCCATACTTCGCTTTCACATCCGCGAAAATTTCCTTTACCTTTTCCTCCTGATCTTTGTGACAAATAAGCAGGGTATTGTTGGACTCAGCAACCAGAAAATCTTCCAAACCCTGAATGATAACTAACTTATCCTCCGGAACATTCACCATGCAGTTGTTGGAATCATACATTATCACGCGCTCTGAAGGAATTACAGCGTTTCCCATATAATCGCGCTCAGAACGTTCATAAACCGACGCCCAGGTACCCAGGTCAGACCATGTGAAGTTTCCGGGGAGTACAGAAACATTAGATGCTTTCTCCAGTATGCCCAGATTTATTGGAATATTCTTACACTGATAATATGCATTCTGAATAAATGGAACTTCCGCCGGAGTGTTGTACTTACTATCGCCTTCTTTAAAGATTACATTCATCTCGGGAAGGTAGGTCTCCAACGATTCAAGAATTGATTGAGCCGACCATACCATAATGCCTGTGTTCCAGAGAAATTCGCCACTCTGATAAAACATGGTAGCCAATTCTTCAGTAGGTTTATCAGCGAAGGTTTTCACCTTGTAAAGATCGCTTTCCAGCTTCTTCGGAATATACTGAATATAGGTAAGATCGGTTGCCGGCCTGGTGGGTTTTATTCCAAGTGTTATCAACGTATTTATTCTGCTGGCCGCCTTCAGTGCTGTAAGAATATCCTTCTTGAATACCTCGTTATCCATCACCAGGTGGTCTGACGGTGATACCACAATAGATGCTTTTGGATTTATCATGGCGATCTTGTGGCTGGCATACGCCAGACATGGTGCCGTGTTCCGCATTACAGGTTCGCCTACAATCTGCGCCTCGGGAAGATCCGGAAGCTGCTCACGCACCAAACCGCGATACATATCGTTGGTAAAAACGAAGATATTTTCCTTAGGTATAATACCAGTAAACCGCTCGAAGGTCTGCTGGAGCAAGGTTTTTCCCGTTCCAAGGATGTCAAGAAATTGTTTAGGCTGTGCTGAGCGGCTTATGGGCCAGAATCTGCTTCCCGCACCGCCTGCCATTATTACGGCAAAGTGATTTTTCATTCTAATCTGTCAATTCATTCTGCTGCTACGTAATGCGTAGAGCAGATGATAAAGAATATTTGTAAAAAACAGTAAGACTAAATGATGCCTTCCTTCAAGAGATCATGTAAATGCACGATCCCCAGATACTGTCCATCATCTATTACGATTAATTGGGTGATATTATTGTTTCGCAACACTTCGAGTGCCTCAATTGCCATAGCAGAAGGATCAATGCCTTTTGGCTGGAAGCTCATAATATCGGCAGCTTTTAACCTGCTAAAATCATCATGCTTCTCCATCATTCGCCTGATATCACCATCTGTAATAATTCCAGCTATGCGTTTGCCGTCCATAACAGTAACTGCACCGAGGCGCTTGCGGGTAATTTCAACGATGACTTCTTTAATGCCCGCATTGAGGTCTACCTCAGGCTTCTCATTGTAAACATAAATATCGGCCACTGTCAGATATAAACGCTTGCCCAAAGAGCCTCCGGGATGATATCGCGCAAAATCCTCGGCATTAAAGCTGCGACATTCTAACAGGCATACCGTTAACATATCGCCCATAACCAACTGAGCAGTAGTACTGGTGGTTGGTGCCAGGTTCAGAGGACATGCTTCCTGCGAAATCGTGGTATCCAAAACATAATGGGACTGTGTTCCCAAAAAAGAATCCTTATCGCCGGTCATGCCGACCAATATATTTCCTCCTCGTTTTAGCAAAGGAACCAATACTTTTATTTCAGGAGTATTTCCGCTTTTTGAAATACAAATGACAAGATCTCCACGTTGTATGATGCCTAAGTCGCCGTGTATAGCATCAGCGGCATGCATGAATATTGAGGGCGTTCCCGTTGAATTTAAGCTTGCTACAATCTTCTGTCCGATGATGGCGCTTTTGCCAATCCCCGTGATAACAACACGCCCTTCAAGCTCAAGAATATTTTTTATAACAGCATAGAAATCTTCATTTATCGCTTGTCTGAGCGAGTTGATTCCTTCTATTTCTGTGTCTAGTGTACGTTTCGCTATTTGCAAAACCTCTGTCAAAGCTTTCAAAGAATTTTTATTTAAAATAATAAATCACAGCAAAAATATGTTATTTTGGAGATAAGTTTAGACGTTCTAGATTTTTTCCCCAAGGAGACGAATGGAGATCAAGAAATCATTATTTGATAATTTACAGAATTTTTTTGGCTTTGATAATTTCAAAGGAGAACAAGAAGCAATAATTACCAACATACTTCAAAAGAAAGACACTTTTGTAATCATGCCCACCGGTGGTGGCAAATCTATTTGCTATCAGTTGCCCGCCCTCATGAGTGAAGGAACAGCAATAGTTATCTCACCGCTCATCGCACTGATGAAGAATCAGGTTGATCAGTTGCGCGCCTTTGGAGGTACTGACAGTATTGCCCACTTTTTGAATTCATCTTTAAATAAATCGGAGATTGCCAAGGTTAAGCAGGATGTGCTTAGTGGCGATACAAAACTCTTATATGTAGCACCCGAATCACTGTCGAAGCAGGAGAATATTGATTTCCTGCGGCTCATAAAAGTATCGTTTGTTGCCGTTGACGAGGCGCACTGTATTTCTGAATGGGGGCATGACTTCCGCCCGGAATACCGTAAGATACGCCAGGTGATCAATAACCTCGGTACAAATATTCCGATCATAGCCCTTACTGCTACTGCTACTCCTAAGGTACAGCAGGACATCATTAAGAACCTGCAGATGAGCGATGCTACTTTGTTTAAGTCTTCGTTTAACAGGGCGAACCTCTATTATGAGGTGCGCGCTAAGAAAAACGTCGTCAAAGAGATCATCCGTTTTATCAAGGTGAACGAAGGCAAATCCGGCATTGTTTATTGCCTGAGCAGAAAGAAAGTGGAAGAGATAGCCGAGGTGCTTAATCTGAATGGCATCAAAGCCTTGCCTTACCATGCCGGCCTTGATTCTAAAACACGAGCGGATACGCAGGATAAGTTTTTAATGGAGGAGGTCGAGGTGATCGTTGCTACCATTGCTTTTGGAATGGGTATCGATAAACCCGATGTTCGTTACGTTATACATCATGACATTCCTAAAAGCATGGAAGGGTATTATCAGGAAACCGGTCGTGCCGGGCGCGATGGGGGTGAGGGGTTATGCCTTGCCTTTTATTCTGAGAAAGATGTCGACAAGCTTGCCAAGTTCATGAAAGATAAACCTGTTTCCGAAAGAGAAATAGGTACTCAGATTCTGAAAGAGGTTATTGATTACGCTGAATCCGCAGTGTGCAGGCGTCGTCAGATTCTTCATTATTTCGGTGAGAATTTCAATGAAGAGGGTTGCAATAATATGTGCGACAACTGCCGCGCGCAGAAAACCCACTTTGATGCTACCGACAAAGTAGCAACGACTTTAAAAATGATTCATCAGCTTGGCGAGAAGTTTGACGATGCCCACATTCTCAATGTGCTGATGGGCGTAGAAACCCAACAAGTGGTGGCCTATAAGCAGAATGAGCTTGCAGAGTTCGGAATCGGTAAGGAAGATGGCCTGATGTTATGGAAATCCCTGCTCAGACAAACCTTACTTAATAATTACCTGTCAAAAGATACGGATAATTATGGCCTGTTAAAGCTAACGAAAGCAGGTTTATCCTTTATCGACAGTCCTTATGCTATCCGTTTCGTGTTAAACAGGCAGATGGAAGCAGCCGACGATGATCAGGAAGATGTGGCGCAAGCTGGCAATAACACAATGGATCAGACCTTGCTAAAAATGCTGAAGGAGCTACGGAAGAAGATTGCCAAACAAAAGGGCCTTCCTCCATTTGTTATCTTTCAAGATCCCTCAATCGAAGAGATGTGTATCCATTATCCGGTAAGCATTGAGGAACTCAAGCAAATTCATGGCGTTGGCTCTGGAAAAGCATTAAAGTTTGGATCTCCTTTTGTTGCCATGATCGCGCAGTACGTTGAGGATAACAATATCGACCGACCTATTGATCTGGTGATAAAAAGTGCCGCAAATAAATCTGCTTTAAAAGTATCCATTATTCAGAATATCGATCGTCACATTACCCTCGAAGATATTGCCTCTTCAAAAGGCATCTCTTATGAGGATATTATTCGTGAGGTCGAATCTATTGTGAACTCTGGAACCAAGCTTAACCTTAACTATTACATTGATGAAATGATTGATGAGGAACGTCAGGATGAGGTGTATGATTACTTCCGCGGTTCTGAGATTGACTCTATTGATGAGGCACTCAAGGAACTGGGAACTGATGATTATACCAGGGAGGAAATTCAACTGATGCGAATCAAATTTTTATCGGAACTCGGAAACTAAATGATCGAAATTATTGAAGGCATAAAGCACGCCGATAGCAAGGCGTTCTTTCTTATGGCTGGTCCTTGCGCTATTGAGGGTGAGGATATGGCGATGTCCATTGCTGAAAGGATCAGCACTATTAGCGATAAGCTTAAAATTCCATACGTATTTAAAGGATCTTACCGTAAAGCAAATCGCTCAAAGGGTAGTTCCTTTACTGGCATTGGCGATGAGAAAGCGCTTAAGATACTCGCGAAGGTGCGTAAGGAATTCGGCATTCCTGTGGTAACGGATATTCACGCTCACGAGGAGGCCGCAATGGCAGCTGAATATGTAGATGTATTGCAAATACCTGCATTCCTATGCCGCCAGACAGATCTTCTCGTTGCTGCTGCCAAAACAGGCAAATGTATAAACATAAAAAAGGGTCAGTTCTTGTCGGCGGCCTCCATGGCTTTTGCTGTAGAGAAGGTCAAAGAAGAGGGTAATAACAGCGTGATCCTGACGGATAGGGGAAACACCTTCGGATATCAGGATCTTATTGTGGATTATCGCGGAATACCGGAAATGCGTTCATTTGGTGTGCCTGTAGTGATGGACTGCACTCATTCCTTACAGCAACCTAATCAGGCTTCCGGCGTTACGGGCGGGAAACCTGCCTTAATAGAAACCATTGCTCGCGCGGCTATTGCTGTAGGCGCTGATGGTCTGTTTATTGAAACACATCCGCAGCCAGCGAATGCTTTATCTGATGGGGCGAACATGTTATCGCTGGATCTGTTAGAGCCTCTGCTGACTCGTTTATTACGTATTCGGGAAGCGGTAGTATAGTTTGGATGATAATCCTATCTTTACCTCATTCTGTTAAATTGACGTTTGCGAATATTTATATTCGCAGGAAGGCTCTATAGGGATATTCCCATTAACAAGCCTTTGAATATAACTCTATCTAATATTGAAAAAAACTTTTACTGCTCATGTCTTCTGATGTCATAAATAAATATGAACTCGTTGTGGGGCTTGAAATTCATGCTCAGCTTGCAACGGAAAGCAAAATATTTTGCGCAGATCCTGCACATTTTGGAGCTGAACCAAACCACCATACCAGCATTATTTCTGTTGGATTGCCCGGAACCTTACCGCGACTAAATAAAAGAGCTGTCGAGTTCGCTGTAAAAATGGGATTTGCAACGAATTGCTCGATTAATCAGTATAATCGCTTTGACAGGAAGAATTATTTTTATGCTGATCTGCCCAAGGGATATCAGATAACGCAGGATGAATTTCCGATATGTAAAAGCGGGTATCTCGATGTTGAGCTTAAGAATGAGCCTTCCAGAAGAATTCGCATAAATAGAATTCACCTGGAAGAAGACGCCGGCAAAAGTATACACGATCAGGATGATAATACACTCATCGACTTAAACAGAGCTGGAGTTCCCTTGATAGAGATTGTTTCTGAACCGGATATTCGTTCGGCAGAAGAAGCGTCGGTGTATTTTTCTGAAATACGAAAACTTGTAAAGTACCTCGGCATCTGCGATGGAAATCTCGAAGAAGGTAGCATGCGTTGTGACGCCAATATTTCTGTAAGACTTAAGGGCTCCGAGGTGTACGGGAAACGCTGTGAAGTGAAAAATCTCAACTCAATGCGAAACCTTCAGAAGGCGATCCAGTTTGAATTTAACAGGCAGATTGAAATTATAGAGTCAGGGGGTACTATTGAGCAGAATACGCTGAACTTTGATCCTGATACCGGAAAGACTTCGGTGCTGCGTTCTAAGGAAATGGCGTACGATTATCGTTATTTCCCTGAACCCGATCTACAGCCTTTATGTTTGTCTGACGAGGTTATCAGAAATTTGAAGTCCCAAATGCCAGAGCTTCCTGCATCAAGGGTGAAGAGATATATCGCTGAATTCGGCTTAAGTGCCTATGACGCGGAGCTGTTAACCACTGAACGTAACATCGCTGAGTATTTCGATGCCGTGACCGCCCTTAGTAAGAATTATAAGGCCGCGGCTAATTGGATAAGCGGTCCAATATTAGGCTGGCTTAACGACAACAGTAGGAGTATAGATGATTTTCCTCTTGTTCCGACCCGTTTGGCTGAACTCATTGACCTGGTGGTCTCGGGGCATATAAGCCATACCGCCGCAAACCAGAACCTATTCCCTCGTTTATTGGTAGATACGGAATCTTCCATAGAGCAGCTTATCGTTGAGCTGGATCTGGCTATTGACAACGATACAGATGAGCTTGACAAGCAGATCGATATCATTCTGGAAAAATTCGCGCCAAAAGTAGCTGAATATCGTAAGGGCAAGAAGGGCGTGCTCGGTCTGTTTATGGGAGAACTGATGAAGGTTACCGCAGGAAAAATAGATCCCAAGACAGCAAATTCTCTTATTATAAAGAAGTTAGAAAATTAACATAATGAACTCATTCAAACATATCATTTCCGCACTAAGCTTGCTGGGCATGTTGTCAGCTTGCTCGAACTCTGATGAAGCTGTGATCAACGGGAAGTTACTGAATTTTAAGAATAACGATAAAGTATACTTATACCAGCAGGATAAAATTGTCGATTCTGCCATCGTAAGCGAAAACGCAGAGTTTAAATTTCATCTTAGCGCGCCGCAGCCTTCATTTTATCATATCGTATTGAACCAACGTAGCTATCTTTTGCTGGCCGAAAACGGTGATGATCTCAAATTTGAAGCTGACTTATCAGACCCTCTTTCTGCCTATAAGATTGAGGGATCAGACGATGCCGAACGCCTGGAGACTTTCAATAGCATCAATAACCGCTATATGAAGATCTTCAATGATTTGAGGAAACAATATGATGAAAAGGTGTCGGCGACACCAGCCAAGAAAGATTCCATAGATCAGTCTCTGTCCTCCATCTTTGATAATAATATTAAAAAATTCTCGTCAGAGGTATTAAGCTTCGCTAAGGAAAATCAGGATAATCTGGTAGGATTCTATGCGATAAGTAGTCTTGATGTCACTGAATACGAGGCGCAGATGATTGCTTATGCCGATGCTATAAAAGACAAGTTTCCTGGAAATCTGGTTGTTAAGGATTATGTCGACCGAATGGAGCATCTGAAACAGTTAGCGGTGGGTAAATCGGCCCCTGATTTCAGCATTCCTACACCTGATGGTAAGGAAATCAAGCTGTCAGACTTAAGAGGTCAATATGTTTTGCTAGACTTTTGGGCATCCTGGTGTGGCCCCTGCCGTCAGGAGAATCCTAACGTTGTAAAGCAGTATAACGCGTTTAAAGACAAAGGTTTTACAATATTGAGCGTGTCCCTTGATGATAATAAGGACAAGTGGCTGGAAGCAATCAAAGAAGACAGATTAACATGGCATCATGGCTCTGAACTTCGTCAGTGGAATGGTGCGGTAAGTAGAATGTATCAGGTGGAGGCTATTCCCGCGTCTTTCCTTTTGGACAAAGACGGTAAAATCGTTGCTAAGAACCTCAGGGGTAAAAGACTTGAAGATTTTCTGAAGAAAACATTGGGTTAAGTTTCCCAAATAGTTAAATTAAAGTTACAATTAACAATAATTTAATATTTGCTTAATTATTATCTATACTTTAGCTGATACCTTAGCGACAGCAAATAAAAACAATGAGTTCGTCAAAACAGAAAATTCTCATCGTTGACGATGAGCCGGATATCAGAGAGTTGATAGAGTATAACCTAAAAAAAGAAGGTTATCAGGTCTACTCAGCAACAAACGGTCAGGAAGGTATTAATGAAGCTAAGAAGGTTAAACCGGACTTGATCATTCTTGACGTGATGATGCCAAAGATGGACGGAATTGAAGCTTGTCGTATCATGCGCGCAATGCCTGAATTCAAGAGTACTTTCATGGTATTCCTGACAGCTAGAAGCGAAGAGTATTCGGAGATCGCAGGATTTCATGTCGGCGCGGATGATTATATTGCCAAGCCGATTAAACCGAGAGCACTGATGAGCCGTATCAATGCCATTCTAAGAAGGAACGCGACAGAAGAGTCTGATGCTTCTGTTCAAGATAAAATAGAAATTGCTGATTTGGTCATTGATAGAGATTCGTTTTTGGTTTATAAAGGAGAACAGAAAATTGTTCTTGCGAAAAAGGAATTCGAATTATTATACTTATTAGCTTCTAAACCGAATAAGGTATTTACTCGGGAGCAGATTTTAAAAAGTATTTGGGAAGATTCGGTGGTTGTAACAAACCGTACGATCGACGTACACATTCGTAAACTCCGTGAAAAAATAGGGGACGATTATGTGACCACCGTGAAAGGGGTAGGATACAAATTTGATAAGGAATAAAAAGAAGAGGCTTAGGCCTCTTTTTTATGCGCCGACAAATCTTTACTTTTGACCTAAAGCAAAGTAAAAATTTCAACATGTCATCTATTCTTATAAAATCTGCACAACTTGTCAATGAAGGTAAAGTTGAGGTTGCTGACGTATATATCAGCAATGGTCGAATCGAAATGATTGCTCAGGAAATAAATCATCCTGCTGATCAAGAAATAAATGCTGAAGGGCTACATTTACTACCAGGGCTTATTGACGATCAGGTTCACTTTAGAGAGCCAGGATTAACTTATAAAGCGGATATATGGCATGAGAGCCGCGCAGCGGTGGCTGGAGGTACAACCTCCTTTATGGAAATGCCCAATACTGTTCCAAACACATTGACACAACAGTTGCTTCAAGATAAATATGATATCGCAGCAAAAAATGCGTTGGCCAATTACTCGTTCTTTATGGGGGCAGCTAATGATAATCTTGAGGAAGTGCTGAAAACGAACCCGAGAGATGTCTGTGGTATAAAAGTTTTTATGGGCTCCTCTACGGGCAATATGTTGGTGGATAATGAAAAAGCGTTGGAAGGGATTTTTGCGAATGCGCCAACGTTAGTAGCTACACATTGTGAGGACGAGGCGACAATATAGGCCAATCTGGCCCTATTTAAGGAAAAATATGGTGAAGATGGATTGAAGATTGAGATGCATCCATTGATTCGTTCGGAGGAAGCCTGTTATTTATCCTCTTCGAAAGCTGTCGAACTGGCAAAAAAGCACAATACACGCTTGCATATTCTTCATATATCAACCGCCAAAGAAACTGCATTATTTCGCAATGATATTCCATTAAAGGATAAAAAAATAACGGCTGAAGCCTGTATTCAGCACCTTTGGTTTTCTGACCAGGATTATGCATCCAAAGGTAATTTTATCAAATGGAATCCGGCTGTAAAAACCGCCAATGACCGCCACCAAATTCTAAAAGCTTTATTGGATGGACATATTGATGTGATCGCGACAGATCACGCTCCGCATACGATGGAGGAAAAATCTCAGCCCTATGCTTCAGCACCAAGTGGAGGACCTCTCGTGCTGCATGCATTGCAAGCCTTGTTAGATATGGTCAAAGCAGGAAAAATGACCTTAGAGCAATTGGTTCAAAAATCTGCACACAATACCGCTACATTGTTCCAGATTGAAGATAGAGGTTACATCCGTGAAGGATATTGGGCAGATCTAGTGTTGGTTGATCTCAATAAATCTTACACGGTATCGAAAGCTAATATTCTGTCGAAATGCGGCTGGTCGCCATTTGAAGGACATACATTTAGTTCAACTATTGCGCATACCATCGTATCAGGCAAACTTGCTTTCTCTGACGGTCAACTCATTGAAAAGGGAGCTGGTGAACGTCTGTTATTCAATCGATAGAATTTAGCGATGGAGAAAAGGGACTTTATAAAATCGATCGCTTTAGGAGCATTATCTATTCCTGTGTTGGGGATGGGACAAGCAGATGCCGGTACTGGCGCATTCTATGGTCAAGCCGCATTACTTGCCCGGAAGTTAAAGCTGGGCGATACAATTGGTTTAATAACCCCTGCAGGCGTATTGGATGATGAAGAATCAATTAGTATAGCGCGTGAAATATTCGAGACACTAGGTTTTAAAGTAAAAGAAGGTAAACATATTCGCAGTCGCTACGGTAATTTGGCGGGTACAGATCAGGAGCGTATTGCTGACATACACGATATGTTTGCTGATAAGACTGTCAAGGCGATTGTCTGTATCAGAGGGGGATCCGGTACATCGCGCCTTTTGGATCGATTAGATTATAAACTGATTTCCAATAATCCGAAAATTCTATTGGGGTATTCAGATATAACGGCGTTGATCTTGGCGCTATATGCCAAAACAGGACTGATTACTTTTCATGGTGCAGTAGGTATCAGTACCTGGACCAAAAAGCTTGCTGAGGCCTTCAATGCTCAGTTCATAGCCAATCAACCGGCAATATTTGAAAACCCAAAATCGAAAGGTGATAATATTGTACAGACAAAGGACCGTATTGCAACCATTTATCCCGGTGTAACCGAAGGAGTATTGCTGGGCGGAAATATGACGGTATTAACTGGGTTATGCGGATCGTCCTATCTACCGGACTTCAACGATAAAATTCTTTTCATAGAAGAGGTCGACGAAGATATGGAGCGTGTGGACCGGATGTTCTGCCAGTTAAAAAATGCGGGTATATTGGGCGCAATTAAAGGATTTGTTTTTGGTAAGTGTACCAATTGCAAACCGTCTAGTGGATATGGATCTGTAACGCTTGACCAGCTCTTTAACGACTATATTAAACCTTTGAAAATACCAGCTTATACGGGAGCTATTATAGGGCATATAGCCGAACAATTTATCTTACCTGTAGGTGCAAAAGTTCGTATCGATGCCTCTCAGGGAACTATCACCTTATTGGAATCCGCATTAAAAGACTAAGATGAATTTAATAAAAGATGATTTAATCAAAGCCCTTTCTTTGTACGAAGAAAAGGCTTTGATGCATAGAAGATTTAAACATGCCGATATTTTGCCGTTATTGGAAAATGTCCGAAGCTCTGGACGTCTTTCGATAGCAGAGATTGGTAAGTCAACTGAAGACCGTTCGATCTTTCGTTTGACCTACGGACAGGGACCTGTTAAGATTCTGTTATGGTCGCAAATGCACGGTGATGAGCCTACGGCGACAATGGCATTGTTCGATCTGTTTAATTTCTTTGGAGGGGAAGATGATGGGTTTGATGCGTTTAGAAATGAGATAGCATCAAAATTGACCCTATATTTTATTCCGATGCTAAACCCCGATGGTACCGAACGGTTTCAACGTAGGACAGCAATGGATGTGGATATGAACAGAGATGCTCGGGCTACTGCAACTGTAGAAGGAGCCCTATTGAAGGAGCAGGCGATGTTGTTAAAACCTGATTTCGCCTTTAACCTCCATAATCAAAACAATTACTATAATATTCCAGACACAGGCACACCGGTGACGATTTCCTTATTAGCCCCTGCCTATGATTATGCAAGGAGTATCAATGAAACTAGAGCCGATGCGATGCGTGTTATCGTGGGGATAAATAAGATACTTCAGGAATTTGTGCCAAATGCAGTAGCGAAGTATGACGATGAGCATACGCCACGGGGTTTTGGCGATAACTTTCAAAAATGGGGTGCCAGCACTATTTTAGTTGAATCAGGAGCTTATGCTGGTGATACCGAAAAAATGATGGTCAGAAAATGTAATTTCGTGGCTTTGTTAAAAGCATTTGAGGAAATTGCTGACCAATCCTTTAAACACTATTCGATTACGAATTACGAGACAATTCCCTTCAATGATGAAAAGCTTCATGATGTCTTGCTGAGAAATTTGACTATTGAGCAGAATGGAAAACAGGTCGTCATTGATGTTGCTATTCGGCAAAATGAAAAGACTTTGGGGTCTAACTATTATGTAGAAGGTATAATCGAAGATATAGGTGATTTGCGGGATTTTTACGGATATCAGGATATTGATGTTTCGGGACTTAAGTTTATCCCGGCCAAGAAATATGGAAAGCCATTTGTTATTGACCAATTGGACATAAACCTTGTTCAGAGCTTATTGAGCAATGGTATGGCAGCGGTCCATGTGACGGATTGTGAATCAGCAGGAAAGTTGCATCATTTTCCTATTCAAATTGTATCCGATGTAAGTTTCGTGTTAGAGAGTCAGCTTAAACTCACCTCGATGGCCAACTTTTTTATTGGCACAAAGGAAAAAATCAGGTATGCTGTGATTAATGGTTATGTTGTGGAACTTAATGGGGATCTTCAAGGCTTGAACTGTAAAAACATAGTGTATTAGTTTTAAGCTATTCTGAAAACATAAAAGGTCATTCTAAGAATGACCTTTTATGTTTTCA
>DKIV01000027.1 GCA_002454425.1 Sphingobacteriaceae bacterium UBA6709 | reverse complement strand
AGTGGTGATCGACATTTCATCGACAAGTTATGGGCATTTCATGGGCATCTCATCGACTATTGCCCATGACATGTCGATGAAATGCCCATGAAATGTCGATGACCAGTGCTGTCTGGTACGAAGCAGTCCCGAGTCAGTCTCGAATCAGGTAGGTAAGAGGAGGGGAGGAGCGAGGAGGGTAAAATGGGAGGGGGCATTCCTAAAGAAAAGAGAGGCTTAATCCATGGTGTCCTGGTTGTCGCCTCTCTTGTCGATTTATTTTTTATGCTGTACTAATAGCGCTGTTTCACGATCTCCCTTACTGCTTCAGGACTAAGATCTTTATGTTCGCCAAGACCGAGCCAGTTGCGTTGCCGAAATCGCTCCTCAATAATTTCAGCGGTTCCTTCAAAAGCATCCGTATATGCTGATAGTCGGGTCTCGATGCCTAGCGACTGGAAGAAAGTTTCTGTTTTATCAATGGCTATCTCGGCACAGGCATTATCGTTTTCGCCCTCAACGTTCCATACACGGCGGGCATACTGTGCTAATTTCTCTTTTTTTCGCTCAACGTTAAACCGGTAATGCGCTGGCGTAAGAATTGCAAGCGTACGCGCGTGATCAATGCCAAACAAGGCCGTAAGTTCATGTCCCATGGCATGTATCGCCCAATCTGTAGGCACTCCCTTTTGAATAAGACCATTCAGGGCCATGGTGCAGCACCACATAAAGTCTGCCGCCGCCAGATAGTTGGCAGGGTTTTCCATAACGCGCGGAGCTATCTCTATAAGTGTTTGCATGATGCTTTCAGCGAAACGATCCTGCAGCAAGGCGCCTACGGGAAAAGTCATATACTGTTCCAGTACGTGTGTAAAGGCGTCGGCAATGCCATTGGCTATCTGGCGTTCGGGTAGTGAAGAGACCACTTCCGGGTCAAGGATAGAAAAAACAGGAAACAGACCGGGGCCTCCCATGGAGCGTTTTTCGCTTATGTCGGCTCTGGAGATTACAGCGCCTGAATTCATCTCCGACCCCGTAGCAGGAATGGTAAGCACTGTGCCGAAAGGCAAGCCTGAAAAGGTACGCTCGCCCCTGGCGAGAATGTCCCAGGGATCGTCGCCCTGATATAAGGCCGCAGAGGAAAGGAACTTTACGCCGTCGATCACGGAGCCCCCGCCCACGGCAAGCATGAAGGTTATATTTTCTTGCTTAATCACCTGTAGGGCCTCAAGGAGTTTGGAGTATTCGGGGTTGGCGGGGATGCCTCCAAATTCTACCACCTCAAAAGCGCTTAATGCCTTTTGCACCTGCTCGTATATTCCGTTTCGCCGAATGCTTCCGCCGCCGTAAAGGAACATTACCTTGCTTCCTGCGGGTATTTCTGTCGATAGTTTTTCTATTTGTCCTCTTCCAAAAAGGATTTTTGTGGGATTTTGAAATTCGAAATTTAACATGTCTTTAGAATGTTTGCCGCTAATTAACGCAAAAAGGAGACCCTCAGGAGCCTCCTTTTTGAAATGTGACCTTGTCCTTAGACATGGACGTTTATTTACTTCTTGATGGTATAAATGAATGCCGCGCGCTTCGGAGATACGCCTGCTTCAAAGCTTTTCAATATTTTGCCACTCTTGTCAATGAGGTGCGCTGTTCCATTGGATGAATAATCTCCCGCATCTGTGATAACAGCATTTCCCGAAACCGCGTCAACACTGAGACCATAGGGACTAACTACGGCAAATGTTGGCGTAAAGTCGCCCGTAACAGTGCCATCAGCGCTTAGGGTTTTAAGGGCATACTTTCCGTAAGGGTCGGTGATAGCATAGGCGGTAGTGCCATTGGCGCTGAGTGCTGTAACCTCAGTGGCGTTGCTTGAAAGCTTTATGTCGCTGGTTGCGTCAATTACTGAAAGGCTGGCCGCGGCGCCACCCCAAATGCTCATGCCCTGAACCAGCACGCGGTTTCCAATGTTTACCACTGCTACTGGATTGCTGATCCCACTGATGTCTTTACTCTTGCTGAAGTTGCTGAGACTGATAACGCTTACAGCATCTTTTATGCTGGCGTTGGGATAAGCGTAGTGATTTGAATTTGCCACATAGAGCTTGTTGTTGTTGATGCACATGCCTTCCAACGCGCCCATCCCTTTTATTTCGTTATCTACGGTAAGGCTGATGGTGTCTATACGCCTGATGGCGCCATCGTAACAGCTTACGTAAGCTTTGCCGTTGTCGAAGACGATATTGCGGGGCAGGTATCCCTCTTTATCTCCATTGAAGGAGATGTCCTTTATTTTGTTGCCTGTCTGCGCGTCAAATACTTTTACAAAAGAGGCCTGCTGCCCCTGAACACCCGTTACCACACAATATACCTTCGACCCATACTGCTGAAGATCATTGCCTGTTTCGCCAATGGCTATGGTATTTGTTTGTCCGCTGCTGAGGTTGTAGGTGGTAAGACTGCTGTTGTTGCTAGACATGGCGCCCTCTGAAAGAACCCAAATTGACGAGTTTTCAAATTCCACAGGAGGGGCGATTTCTCGATCTTTCGTACATGATTGTAAGGCAGCCAGGAAAATAGGTAATAATGCTACAAGTAATCTTTGTTTCATGTTATTGATGTTTATGTGTATGCAGGTAGCGAGGCGCACGCGTAACGAAGGGTAGCGACGAGATATATAAACATCACGAAACCTGCTTCAATCCGCGAAAGCTTTCGGTTGGGGCAGGGCAGGTATTCTGACTTGTTTCCCGGTGTTCCCCCTTCCCGCGCGAAGCAGTGGGTATGTTTGGAGCCGGTTAAGAAACTTACAGCTGCGGGACAGTTCAGGAGTTACACCTGATTCCCTTTTAATTCCGCGTAACACGGAAACCGTTGCCTGGCGTAAAGGTAGGTATTCGCAGGCGTATTATGTGTAAAGATTTTAGTGCGTACGCTTATGGCGTTTGTTTTCCTAGCTGATGTATTCGCGATCTTCGTCGCTTAAGCCATTGGGGTCTGGTTGCTCCTGAGTTTCCCCGGCGATTGAATGATCGCGGATTTGTATATTTTTTCGGCGCGGACGAGCTACGAGCAAACCAGCAACAAAGCCTAATGCCAGCATGATGCCCATCATGGCCAGCTTGGGGAGCTTAACGATACCGAAGAACCAAAAATCAACTTCCTCTGAGTTTTTCATCAGAACAACGGTTGTAAGTACCGTGAGTATAATTACGAAGAGGGTTTTTGCTTTCATTCGTTCGTTTGCGCCAGTGATGATATTTCCCTTGTCACCAGGGGTGTGGCAAAGATATTATAATTAATATGAATAGGTTGCCATTAATTCGAAGGCCGCTCCGCGTGTGGCCTGATTTAGCATGATGAACCGTGCGCCGACGTCAAATACCGGCAGGTAGAATCTGAGCAGGTTCATGTCCGCGCGCAGCTCCGCACCGAAGGAGCGCGGCGAGAAACGGCTATGCCCTACATTCTCAAAATCGCTGAACAAGCCTGCCTTAATGCGTTTTACATAGGCGAAATCGCCTATTTCCCGATCGGGGTAAGCGATGGGGAAGCGGTAATCAAATAAGAGGGTGTTGATCAGTGGCTGCTGATGTCGCAGGTAGCTATAGCCTTTGGCCAGCGGAATGTTCAGGTTGTTAACATAAGCACCGCTACCCTGACGATAGTTGAAGTTTGCCTGAAACGAATGGTTTTGCATAATACCTGGAAAATAAAGATGACTTTCCAGGGTAAGTAAGTCGCCGGTTACACGATTTTCAAATGGGAAATTCCGATAGTTTAGGATGAGACTTTGTCCCAATGCCGGCGCCAGGTCACGTCCTGAGCGGCGTATGGTGTGCGAAAGTCCCAGGCGATAGCGCATCGGGAATTGCAAACGTTTGACAAGTGAGGCCATCCCATTTTCAATATCGTATCGCGAAGTGTAGCTCGTAGAGGTGAGTAACGACGCACTGTAGTAGTGGTTGAAATGATTGAAGGAAAGCGGAATTCTGATACTTGCCTCCACTTCATGTTCCCGCCAGCTTACAGGGATGTAAGTGGTAGCACCGTTGTTTTGCACACGGCGACTGATCATTCTGGCCTGGTTGGTGTACTCGACGCTGAGAACAGGAAGGTAGCGGCTGTAGCTGATTCCTGCCAGATATTCGCTTTTCCTCAAATAATTATTAAACCTGTATTGGGCATAAGCGCTGGTGGTGTTCAGCAAATTGTTAGACTGTAATTCAAAGCCGAAATTGTAATTGTCGAAGAATTCATTCTCTTTCGCGATGGGGATGATGCTGTGCGCATAAAAGAGATTTGACAGCTCCCGATAGGGTTTGGAAGGAAAATTTGTGTGCGGAATGGAGTCCATCGGCTTGGCGAAATGTTCCTGCTCTTCGATCGGGCTGTTCAGGTCAGCCAAACCGACTGGGGCACGCTGAACAGCCTGTGGTTTTAAGTCGGCGTAATTTAAGGCCGTCAGATCGTGTCCTTTGCTGGTGTGGGTATTCGCTACTATGCGCTGGGTGATCGTGTCGTAGAAGGGGTAATATAGGCCTCTGTCGGAATTTGTGAGTTGTTCTATGTTGCCACTGTTTGGTGTTAACTTGTAGATATTATCAATTCCGTTATAGTGTGCTTTGAACAAAATGTTGTCCCCGATATATGATGGGCGTTGCAGGTCTTGCAACTGAGAGGGTAGGAGAGGGGTGAACGTTTTGCTCGCCAGGTTAAATTCCAAAATCGACTTGCCTTCCATGCCTAAGCCGATCATGGTAATTTTGTTGCCTTCGAGGTTGAAGCAAGGAGTCTGAAGCATTACCTGGTTCGGACTTTCTATGCTGAGTAAGCGCTCTCCGTTGCTGGCATTAAGAATGACAAGATGAACCTTATTGCTCTGATCAATTTCTATAGCTGCAATCCTATGTCCATCGGCAGAGAGGGCCGGAGCAAAATAGCGGCTACGGTATGTTAATTGTCTGCGACGATTGTTGTGGCGGTCGAAGAGGCAGATGACGCTATAGCTTCGCTTTTGAAAGCGACCATCATACCGTGTCTCATCCCAAACGATTTTTCCCTGAGCGTAACTCATCCAGGGTGTTTCCTGAACACCTATGCCGAAGAGTCTTTTTACGTTGCCCTTTTGATCAACTTCTACCACCGCCGGAGCTACCGCTTTACTGTTGCATATGGCTAGCAGTTTACCGTCTTCTGTAGGCAGGGGGACCTGGTAGTTGGCGGGGATGCTGTCTTTGCGAAGGTTAAGCGAGGTATAGTGTTCTGACTTTAAAATTTGATTTTGATAAATCCATCTGTTCCTCAACTCAGAAATGGTAGAGTCGTGCAAGGCGCGCGTGTTCAGTCCGCTGATCTTTCTGATCGCGCGACTCAGGCTGTACGGTCTTAAAGGGTTTTGCTTAATGTACTGTAGTATACTGTCGACGACCAGTGGTCCGTGGTCGCGGCGAAGCTTGTTGGTGAGGTAATAGCCCAGTTGGTAATACCCCGGTGTGAAGTCCCGATACGAGTCGAGAAAGTCTTTCGAGTAGCTATAAGTTTTTCCGTCAAGGAGGCTGCTTCTTAGGTTTAGTGACCACTCCGGAATCCGGCCGCGGCCTGCGCGACTAAGACTCGTTTCTGTGTTTACAGCATCGCCCTCGTAGAACCAGGGAGGCAGCGTTACACCGAAGATCGCGAGTCCCAAAGACTCCAAAAATGGTCGTCGTAAGTTTCCTGACAATTTGTCAAATTGAACCACGTGCCGCATCTCATGTACCACCAGGCTGTTGAGCCAGTCTTGATAGTCGAAGTTCTGCGAAGGGGTAGTGTAGAACTCGGATCGCCTTGGCGCCAGCTGTACAAATCCATTCGATACCACCCCCTGGTTTTGCATAATGATGCTGATGTAGTAGGGTTTTTTTCGGATTGTCTGCTGTTGGTAGGGGAGGACTTTCTGTATGGTCGCAGCCATGCGTTGAGCTTCAGTTTCAAATTGGGAGGGATACAAGATTCTGAAATTTCCGGCATCGAGCTGACGCCATTTTAACGATGGTGGGTTTTGGTCGCTGTTGAAAAATTGGGCTTTGGAAGGATATGATGTAATTGTTAATGCTATTGAATATAATATCTTGAAAAATAGTTTTTTATGCTTTTTGTTTTTTGGTGTAAATATCATTTGCTAAAAAAAATAGTCTTTTTGTGTGTTTGTTTTAAACTTTAAATTTATTGAAGTTGTATTTTTATATAGATTATCAGTTTGTTATGATGTTGTATTGTTTCTTTGTTTTTGTTTGATTTTATGTGAAAGTACAAATTTTTCCTGAGATTTTAAGACTTTAGCCGTGACTGATGAACGGCCTCTGTCTGTCTCTGGATTGTTGTTGATATTTACTTTGCAGATCGGTCTTCGAGAGTTGGCAAGCCCGACCTTTTGTTTCTTAGGATTCTGGGTTTTTGTCGGGCCTTATATACATGTCGCCTCGCGAACTGATGTCTCTCAACATGACAGGAAGCATGGGGTCGGTTGATTTACGCGATAGGTGCGATGCTTTTTGTGCGGATCTTTTTTTGCCATCGGCGCTCTGCTCATTCTCTGATTTAAGTTGCAATTTTTTTAGTGTCATAATGTCATCTTTTTAGAGTTGCTGAGTTTGAGGGGGACTCTTTATCGAGTCGCTTATAAGGTAAGTTAGTAAGCAATATTGTCCATGTGTCACGGGTAGGGACATGTTGTTTTAGCTCAGAGATTTTGAAATAGTGGTGTGCTCTTAGCTGTGAGCTTGTGCTCGGTGCGGGAGCTGCAACGACTTTGTTTATTGTAATGATCTATGGGAAATGAGCGAGGATGTTTTGGCACGACCTGGAAGATGGTCTCCTTGAAATCTACTTTTCCCGGACGAGAATGTTTAATACCGGGACTAGTTGACTGGGCTGATTTGCCTGTTTGTTCAGGTTGGGGAAACGCTGTAATTAACTACAGTTTTTTCGGCCCGGGAAGAATTCTCAGCTTGCACGTTCGAGTGGAAGATACCAGACCGGCGTTTTTTTTGTCGCGAGATATTTAAGCGAGTTTGTTCCTCTTGAAATTTTAAAACTTTGTTTTTTGATTTTATATAAACCTTTCAGGATCTCATTTTTCTTAGCCTGTCCTGGAATCTAATACAAGCGGCTAGGAGTATTCTTCTCTGGCTTGGTTCCGGGGCTTTGTGCCCCGGGGCATAGCGCTGTTTAAACTCTTGTATCAGGTTCCTTTTGTGGGGTGGAAGCTTGCGATTTCGGAGTGTGTTTTATTAATATTTTCAAGCGTTTCCAGTCATCGAAAGGTGCGAATGTTAGGATGTTTGACGACCTCCTTTTTTGTGGATCCGGAGCCTTTTGAAATGCCGATTTTAGCGGCGCCGTATTCTTCGGCCTTTTTTTTCTTGTTGATGTATTTGCAGTATTGTCAGCAGAGGGCATCTCATCTTCGTCGATTCATTTTAATTATCGCGTGAGTTGGTCGCAGTTTAATGTGTTTTATAGTAATTTATATTATGTTAAGTAGTCCTTTGTTTTTTCGATCCTGAAAGTTAGTGATCATGGATGTTGCAGTATGGTAAATTTGGGAAGTGACGGTGATCAGCTGGGGGAGTGGAAGTATGGTGTGCGGGGCTTACAAAGGACCTTTAGGCACATGTCTGCTCGTGTTTCTATGCTGTTTGGAGCTTGTTATTTTCATGTTTTTTCCGCCTTCTGAGTTCCGGTTTTTTGGAGACTAATGCATCGCATTAATAGAATTTGGCGATTAACTAGCCATCTGGGTGAGTTTTTTGTTTGAAATGATATAAAGAGTGCTTTTCGGTTTAGCGTGCCTTGAAATGCTTTAAAATGCGTAATGAAGGGTGTCTTGTAGTTTGAGTTTTTGTATCCCGTTGAAGAGAGGGAAGCAGGATCAAAGATTTCAACGCAAGCTTTAGTATGTTGGTTGGTCAGTTGGAAGATTTGGAGCCTTGTTAGGTACGGTAGGAAGTAATGTTGAAGGTTTAGAAATATTGGTTTGTAAAAAGCCGCGGCATGTCAGCTGCGGCCTTTCTCTTAATATGTTTTAGCCTGCAAAGGAGCCTTTGCCTAAGCGTTTTTTTCTAAGTAAAGTAAAGGCTTCAGAACGTAAATAGGAATAAAGGAATATCGCTCCGATGATAATGAAGCCACCAAGATAGAAACCGGCGGTCATATGTTCGGCTTTGCCAAAGATCATGAACGCAAGTAGTATCCCGTATATGGGTTCCAGATTTGTTGCCAGTGCAACTCTGAACGCGGAAAGTTCTTTCATGACATCTACGGCAACCACATAAGCTACCGAGGTGCAGATTAAGCCTAAGATGAGCAGGTACACGAGGTCGGCTTTTGAAAGTGTCATGCCGGTGGAGAAACCGGAGCTGGCGCCCAGGTAAAGGCTGGCGACGATGAGTGCTCCCAGCATTTCATACAGGCTGATAAGCTTAGGATCATGACGCTTTACTAGCTTGGAATTCATGATTGAAAAGATGCTTGCGCAAATGGCACCAACGAGTCCAAGGCTGATTCCGAGGGTGTATTTTGATTCGAAACTAAAGATTGTAAGAATTCCCGCAATGATCATAATGCCGATAACAATTTCGAGCTTTGATAGCTTCTTTTTATGGAAAATGGGCTCAAGGATTGCGGTAAACAGTGTTACAGAAGATATGGATACCAGTCCAACAGACACATTTGCCACTTTTATCGACTGAAAGAAGAAAAACCAGTGTAGGCCAATAATGGCACCGACGCCCAGAATGAGCAGGAGGTCACGCAGGTTGATGCGCATATTTTGACGGCGCGCGATCATGTAAATGAGTAGTCCCATAAACGCGATCAATACGCGATACCAAACCAGGTGCACCGCGTCAATAGAGATGAGGTTACCCAATACGCCGGTAAATCCCCATATAAGCACCGTGCCGTGCAGTGCGAGCACGTTCCGGTTGAGAGCAAGATGTTTGAACATGACTGTTTTATTTTGGAGCTTTTATCATGAGGTAAATGCCCAATAATCCGAAGACAATATTAGGGATAAACACCGCGATAATAGGAGGTAATCCTCCTTTCAGAGAAAACATTGTTGAAAATTGGATGAAGAGGATATACGTGAAGCTGAGGAAGATGCCGACCCCCAGCGGCAGTCCCACGCCACCGCGTACCTTGCGGGAGGACAAAGAGACTCCCATGAGCGTAAGCACAAAAGCCGAGAGAGGGTACACGTAGCGTTTGTATAGTTCGAGTTGCAGGAGCTGCATAACACCAGTACCACGGGTTTTTTCTTTTTCAATACGGGTATTAAGTTCCGAAGTGCTCATAGCCGTATAGATATTGTCATGAACTTCGAAATCTACAGGGCGCATGTCGAGGGTTGTATCTTTCTGCGTTTCCTTAATTAATTGTTCATTAAGGCCATTGACCTTTCTGATCGAATAGTTCTGTATAGACCATTTGCGCTTCAGTGAGTCCCAGCTGATGCGGTCGGCCATGAGTTTTTCAACCATCTTGTCGCCATCAAACTTTTCCAGAACGAAATCGTAGCCGACCTTTTGAATATTGTCGAAGTTGCGTATATAAACAAAAGTGTTTTTGTCTATCTGCATATGCGTTTCGCTCTTTGTATTGTTTGTGCTAGGCTTGATATAGACATTTTCGAAGCCAATCATCAGCTTGTTTGTATGCGGAATAATATATAGGTTGCCCACGAAGGAGACGATGAAGATCAGAAAAGAGGAAACGAAGTAGGGCCACAGGAAACGTTTAAAGCTTACACCTCCGCTGAGAATAGGCACAATTTCCGTTTGGTCAGCCATCTTGGCGGTGAAAAATATTACCGCTATGAAGTTGATGAGTGGCGTGAGGAAGTTGAGATAGAAAGGAATAAATCCGGCATAATACTCGAAGATTATTTTGGAGAGCGGAGCATTCCGTTTGAGGAAGTCGTCGAGTTTCTCAGATACGTCAAATATCACAATAACAACGGTGAATATGGCACAGGTGAAGATAAAGGTACCGAGATACTTTTTAATGATGTACCAGTCTATGAGTTTGATGTATCTGTTAAGCATTGCTTATAAATGTGCTTTATTTTCAGATCACCGATGTTCGGGCGGGTTTAATTACCATGTATGGTTTTTATGCCTGAACGTCGGCGATCTGCGAACTTAGAGTCGCTGGGAAACTTGTTTTACCATTTTATTTTTCCAGTCGTAAAAGTCTCCTGACAGTATTTTCTCACGAGCCTGGCTTACCAGCCACAGGTAGAAGTGGAGATTATGGAGACTGGCGATCTGCGCTCCGAGGATCTCCTTCGAAGTGATCAGGTGACGGAGATAAGCCTTCGAGTACTGCCTGTCCGAAAACAGATCGCTTTCGGCGTCGATGGCAGAGAAATCATTTTTCCACTTTTCATTCTTTATGTTGATGATTCCGTTCTTGGTGAAAAGCATGCCATTGCGCGCGTTGCGCGTCGGCATAACACAGTCGAACATGTCAACACCGAGAGCGATATTTTCGAGGATATTCGCCGGTGTGCCTACGCCCATAAGGTAGCGTGGCTTGTCGGTAGGCAGAATATTACATACCAATTCAGTCATGGCATACATTTCCTCTGCGGGTTCTCCTACGGAAAGGCCTCCGATGGCATTGCCTTCACGGTTAAAGGAGGCAATGGTCTCGGCAGATTTCTCGCGTAAATCCTTATATACAGATCCCTGTACAATAGGGAAGAGCGTTTGCGAATAGCCATATTTTCCTTCGGTAGCGTCGAAGCGATCGCAGCAGCGCTTCAGCCAGCGATGCGTCATTTCCATAGACCTGCGAGCATAGCCATATTCACATGGGTACGGAGTACATTCGTCAAAGGCCATGATGATATCGGCACCAATAACACGCTGTATGTCCATCGCTGCCTCTGGTGTAAACAGGTGTTTAGAGCCGTCGATGTGGGAACGGAAGGTAACACCTTCTTCCTTAATCTTCCTGACTTCGGTGAGTGAATATACCTGATAGCCGCCACTGTCGGTTAAGATGGGGCGATCCCATCCGTTGAATTTGTGTAAACCTCCTGCTTTTTCAAGCGTATCAAGACCTGGGCGTAAATAAAGATGGTAGGTATTACCCAGGATTATCTGCGCTTTTATGTCGTCTTTTAATTCGCGTTGGTGAATGGCCTTTACGGAACCCGCGGTTCCCACGGGCATGAATATCGGCGTTTTAATAACACCGTGATCTGTAGTTATTTCTCCTGCCCTCGCTTTAGAGAGCTTATCGGTAACTTCTAGTTTGAACTTCATTTTAACTCGCAAAGGTACTTATTTTATTATTGAATCGTCAAAGCTGTTTTCAATAAGATTATAATTTCCAAATTGCTGATTACAATGTATTTTTGGGCTTTTAATTAATAGATTTTGGTCACATATATTTTCTATGGTACAGCAGGGGTTTTCCTGTTCTGTTTTCTTGTGCAATTGTTTTTCATCCTTTTTAGGCATGGTAAGTTACGCTCATTTACATCGTATATTGTAGATGAGGAACGGGAGATATTGCCGGTATCGGTAGTTATATGTGCCCGGAATGAGCAGGAGAATCTCAAAGCAAACCTTCCCCTCGTGTTAGAGCAGCACTACCCTAACTTTGAAGTTGTGGTGGTAAATGACTGTTCTAATGATGACTCTGAATATGTTTTGCGAGAGTTGTCTACGCGATATTCTTCATTACGCGTGGTTACTTTGACCGATAACGCGCGATTCAGGCATGGCAAAAAGTTCGCTGTAACCATGGGCATAAAAGCGGCAAGACATGAGCATTTGCTTTTTACCGATGCCGACTGTCGCCCGGATTCGCCGCTATGGATCGAGCATATGCAGCGACATTTTAGCTCAACGACGAGCATCGTCCTGGGATACTCGCCTTATGAAAAGCTGGGAGGTCTCCTGAATGCGCTGATACGTTTTGAAACCTTATTTACGGCAATCAATTACTTGTCATTTGCCCTCGCGGGTAAGCCCTATATGGGAGTGGGAAGAAATATGGCATATAAGAAGTCGCTGTTTTTTAGTAAAAAGGGCTTTGCTTCGCATATTCATATCCCTTCCGGAGATGACGATCTCTTCGTAAATGAGCATGCGAGTAGAGAAAATACGCTCATTGAGATCAGTGAAGAAAGTCAGATGTGGTCGACGCCCAAGCAGAGCATGCGCGCCTACTGGAAGCAGAAGCGACGCCACATGGGAGCAGGAAGACTCTATAAGTCATCAGACAAAGCAACCCTAAGTCTGCAAACCGGTTCGGCATTCCTCTTTATAACGCTTATTCCTGTGTTGATCTTCGCACTGAAGGCCATATGGTGGCAGGTAATGGCGTTTTACGCTTTTCGTATGCTGGTAGCTTATATCGTATATGTGCCAGTGTTCAGGAAGTTGCGTTGCGCCGATCTGCTGTGGGGATTCCCGTTTCTGGATCTAATTTATAATGTGCTATTGACGCTGGTAGGCAGTGTGTCGGCTTTTAAGAAGCCCGCCAGATGGCATTAACAGGTACTCTGATGGCCTGAAATAAAAAGAGCTGATACATTAGTAAATCAGAGATGTCTTGTAAAACGATATTGTAAAAAAAAGTATAAAAATAGGGAAGTGAGCATAGCGATTATTGATAAGTATTTTCCGGAGCTTAGTGCTGAGCAAAGGGCGCAATTTGCACAATTGGAGGGACTGTATATCCATTGGAACGCGCAGATTAATGTTATTTCACGTAAAGACATAGAAAGTTTATATCTGAAACACGTGCTGCATTCTCTCGGTATTGCTAAAGTTATGGCTTTTAAAGCTGGGGAACGTGTATTGGACGTAGGCACCGGAGGTGGATTTCCGGGTATTCCGCTAGCTATTCTTTTTCCGGAAACCCAATTTCATCTGGTAGATTCCATCGGAAAGAAGATAAAGGTAGTAACAGAGGTGGCGGCGGCATTGGGTTTGAAAAACCTTAAAGCAAGTCATTCCCGCGCCGAGCAGATTGAAGGGCGTTTTAATTTTGTGGTGTCGCGGGCGGTAACCAGACTGGGCGACTTTTATCCCTGGATAAGGTCTAAGTTTGACAGGACACCGTTGAACAAACTTCCTAACGGGGTACTATATCTAAAAGGAGGCGATTTGGAGGAGGAAATAGCGGAAAGTAAATTGAAGGACGTCGAGCTATTCCCGTTGTCGGCGTACTTTGAAGATGAGTTTTTCGAAACTAAATACGTTGTATTTGTTCCTGCACAGTGATGCGGGAACAAATACAATTAAAGGTAAGTTTGCATTTGTTCCTGGTTGATAGTATTTGCGCGGCCGCAATCGGAAATATTTAGAAAAGTGTTAACTTGCAGTAAAGACGACCATTATGTCCTTACTGCATCAGATCGCATTAATAATGGCTCCCGGTGTGGGGGCGATTACGGCAAGAATGCTGGTGGAGCGCTTCGGCTCGGCAGAAGCAGTGTTCGAGGCCAAAGCATCAGAGCTGAGGGCTGCCCAGGGTTCCTCCGCAAAGCTCTATTCCGCTCTGCATCTTCCCACTAATTTTGAGCGCGCGCAACGGGAGTTGCATTTTATTGAACGTTATCATATCAACACCTGTTTTATTAATTCAGACATCTATCCACAACGATTGCGGGCTTGTGCTGACGCGCCGGTGCTTCTTTTTTACAAGGGAAATGTGAATATGAACGCGCGCAGGGTCGTGAGCATTGTGGGAACAAGGAAATCAACAGAGTATGGTCGGGAGTTGACCATCAGCCTGGTTCGGGCGCTGCATATGGAGGGAGTGGTGGTGGTAAGCGGCTTAGCCTACGGTATTGATAGCATCGCGCATCGGGAGTGTTTGTCGGAGGGCATCCCCACCGTAGGAGTGGTAGGTCATGGCTTGGACAGGATATACCCACAGCAACATCGGGGCATTGCCGAACGTATGTTGGAACAGGGTGCTGTCGTATCTGAGTTCGTTTCGGGAACCTTACCTGACAGGGAGAACTTTCCTCGGCGCAATAGGATCGTCGCGGGAATGGCGGACGCCACGATCATCGTAGAGGCGGCCTTGAATGGCGGCGCCTTAATTACCGCGGAGCTGGCCAATTCGTATGACAGAGATGTCTTCGCCTATCCGGGGCGCGTTAATGACGTGTATTCCGAGGGTTGTAACAAGTTGATAAAGGAGAATAAAGCCCATTTGGTATCCAGTGCGGCTGACATTCGTTATATCATGGGATGGGAAGAAGACTTGAAGGGGACGGGGGCACAGACCTCGATGTTCGGTCAGGATCTGAATGAATCGGAGCTCTTAATCTTGCAAACCCTCCAGGAAAAGGGCGAGCTTGCCATCGATATGCTGGCCGTAACAACCAGAATACCGCAAAGCAAACTCGCCATGATGCTTCTAAATCTGGAAATAGGTGGCTATATCCTTACCTTGCCTGGTCCCAGGTATAAAAAGATTATCTAACCATTTTCAAATTCCGTGCTGCTATTCTTGGGATAATCGTAAAGCTTTTTGTCGCCCGTCCAATAGCTGATAAGTTTCCAATCGTCAAACGGGAAGGTTATTAGCACCAGTCCGCAGGTAGGGATGTTATCAGTGTCGAGATTACAAAGATTTATGGCCAGATTGGTGAGCGCGGGATTATGTCCTACAAGCGCCACGAAGTCATACTTATTATCGAACATATTGATAATTCCCAGCAATGTTGCCGCCGATGCCATGTATATGTCCTGTTCTTTATGTATTTGGGCGCGGGCGATACTGAACTCATCAGCGAAGAATTCGGCAGTGGTTATGGCGCGCAGAGCAGGACTACTTACAATGAGCTCCGGAATTATTTGCTGTTCGCTAAGTCTTTTGGCCATTTCGGGGGCATTTTTCATGCCCCGTTTATTCAAAGGGCGCTCCTTGTCGGTTAACCCCGGATCATTCCAGTCTGATTTCGCATGACGTACTAACAGTAACTTTTTCATATAGCGCTGTAATCTGTTTGAAAGAATAAAAATCAAGGCCTTCTCGCATGCACCGTGAATAGCCCGGCGCGCTGACCTAAAACTAAAATAAACATTTATATTGAAGAATGTTCTAATAAAGGATGTTACTAAGCATATAAGTTTCGCTTTTAAACACCCTGGAAAGCGAAGAAGGTATTGAAAATGCTTATTAAATAGTGAAGGAACTTTTATAGCTTTGCCGATTGACTGATGCGCGTTGCCTGCAACGCGATCGGTAGTTATTAATATATTCTGAATATGTCATTCGCGAGCTTAAGCAACAAAATCTTCCAGGAGTCAATAACGCACTATCATGTGTCTGATCATGTAGATACTCCTATCAATAATCCTTATGAGATACGTTCAATCGAGTATTACCTATATCTCAAAAACTGGATTGATACTGTTCAATGGCATTTGGAAGATATTATCAGAAATCCTGAAATTGATCCGGTAGAGGCGCTGGTCATCAAGCGCCGTATTGACAAGTCTAATCAGGATAGAACCGATCTTGTAGAACTTATTGATAGTTACTTCTTAGATCAGTATAAAGACGTAAGTCCCGAAGCTGATGCTGCTATTAACACTGAAAGTCCCGCATGGGCTATTGACCGTCTTTCAATTCTTGCTTTGAAGATCTATCATATGCAACAGGAAGTGGATAGAGAAGACTCTACAGAAGAGCACCATCAGGCCTGTGCAGCAAAGCTCAATATCCTGCTGGAACAGCGCACGGATCTCTCAACAGCGATTGAAGAGCTTCTTGCTGATATAGCGGCAGGACGTAAATATATGAAAGTATATAAGCAGATGAAGATGTATAACGATCCTGCCTTGAATCCCGTGCTTTACGGTAAGAAATAATGCTATGGCATCCATTCTGATTATCCGTTTTTCTGCCTTGGGCGATGTGTCGATGACGGTCCCCGTAGTCGCTTCTTTCGCGCGGCAGTATCCTGAGCATACGATCACGGTGCTGAGTTCGGATAAGCTGCGGGCGCTATTTGAATCGTTGCCGCCGAATTGCCGTTTTATCGGTGCTGATCTCAAGGGTGCTCACCGCGGAATGAGGGGTTTGGCTGCATTGTTTGATGAACTGTATAAGCAGGATTTTGACTATGTAGCTGATTTTCACGACGTCTTGCGAAGCAAATTTTTGCGTTTCAGGTTCTGGATGCGCGGTGTAAAAACCGCGCATATTGATAAAGGACGGGAAGGAAAGCGCCTGTTGGTGCGCAGAGGGAATAAGGTGCTTGTCAGACAACGTTCATCGTTTGAACGCTATAAAAATGTACTTGAACAGCTCGGCTTTCCGCTTACGCTGGATTTTCTTTCGATCTTTGACGATGCGTCTGGCCTTACTGCCTTGCCGGAAATGCCTTCATCGTCGTCGAAATTCAGACTGGGAATAGCTCCTTTTGCCAAGCACAAAGGTAAGATATATCCTCCGGCTTTGATGGAGGAGGTGCTCGCGCATTTCGTCATGCAGGAGAACTATGAAGTTTTCTTATTCGGTGGAGGGCCCGAAGAAATGCGCATGTTTGATGCCTGGAAACGGAAGTATCCTGCATTGTACCTGCCTGCCGCAGGCTTAGGATTGGCGGGAGAGCTGGAGTTGATGCATAGCCTGGACCTGATGATTTCCATGGATTCCGCCAATATGCATTTTGCCTCGCTTGCAGGTATTCCGGTCTTGTCGGTATGGGGTGCCACACATCCCTATGCCGGTTTTATGGGATGGAATCAGCCGCTGAATAACGCTATACAGGTGGACTTATCCTGTCGTCCATGTTCCATTTTCGGAAATAAGCCTTGCTTCCGCAAGGACTATGCCTGCATGAACCTGATTGCCCCGGAAATGATTATCGAGAAAGTAGAGCTCATGCTGGAAGAACATTCCGCATCATAAATCATCGTCTTAAGACTGTTTCCGGCGACTGAAGTATTCGCTTATTTCTGCCAGCGACATGGCATTCAGGCAGTCTTTCGCTGTAAGACCTCCCTTTCTAGCAACAAGTAATCCGAAGTGGGTATCGTGAAATCCCTTGGTGCTATGCGCATCGGGGTTAACAGATAACATTACGCCTTTCTCAATGGCATACTGGTGCCAGCGCCAGTCAAGATCAAGCCGGAGCGGATTGGCATTTATCTCTATAACCACGTTATTCGCAGCGCATGCGTCAATAATCCTTTTATGATCTATCGGGTAGCCTGATCGCGACAGTAGCAATCTGCCCGTAGGATGCCCCAAAATAGTGGTAAAGGGATTCTCAATAGCGGTAATAAGACGTTCTGTCGCCTTTTCTTCCGACATACGGAACGCTGAATGTACCGAGGCGACAACAAAGTCGAACGTTGCCAGTAGCTCAGGAGCATAATCTAACGATCCATCGGGAAGAATATCCGACTCAATACCTTTAAAGATTTTGAATGGCGCGAGCTGACGGTTCAGCTCGTCAATCTCCTGATGTTGCGCCAATACGCGTTCCTCTGTTAGTCCGCGCGCATATACTGCTGTGCGTGAGTGGTCGCAGATGCCAAGGTACTCCAGATGTAAGGTGTCTTTGCAATATTGTGCCATCTCCAGCAGCGTGTTGATGCCATCACTCCAGTTACTGTGATTATGTAGAGACCCCTTGAGATCACTGGCTTCAATAAGCACCGGAAGGCTGTTGCTCTGGGCCAGCGTAATTTCTTTACCTCCTTCACGCAACTCAGGCGAAATATAAGGTAACCCAGCCCTCTCGTATAGTTCCTCCTCACTTGACACCTGTGGTAACACGCCGTCGAGAAGATCTTTTACCTGGCTAACATGCTCATCGTTGCCAGTTAAGGAGAACAGCTTGGTATAAAAATCAGCTTTAGGACTTTCATGAATCCTTAGCACTACGCCTGCATTTAGAGTTAAGCTAAGCTTTTTGTTTTCAATAGTATATTCACCAACGATGGGCGAAGATAGCGTTTGCGCGATGTCTGCGAGTATGTCATCTCCCGAAACTAGCATATCTATGCCATCCAAAATTTCGCATTTCCTTCTAATGGCTCCGCAGAGAGAAACAAGCTCATCAGGATATGCGTTTTGAAGAATTGCTATTGTTTCCTGTGCCGGTAATTCCAGCTGAGAGTATAAGAAAAATCCGCGACCCGCTATTTTGAATTCAATGGCTTTGCGGATTTCCTCCTGTGTTTTTATGCCGAAGCCTTTGGCCTCAATAAGTCTGTTTTCATTGCATGCGTACAATAATTCGCCCAGACTTTCTATGCCAAGTTCTTTCCATAGCGAAAGTACCTTTTTAGGACCGAGGCCCTTCACTGTCATGATTTCCAGGATGCCTGCCGGTGTTTTCTGAATAAGCTCCTCCAGCTCCGGCATTGTGCCGGTTTGTGTTAAGGAAAATATCTTGGCCGCGGCACTTTTCCCTATCCCATTGATTGATTCCAGGTCACTGAGCGATTTATCGGCCAGACGGACAGGGTTTTTGTCTATGTTAAAAGCCGCAGAAGCAATGGATTTAACTTTGAATGAGTTTTCGCCGTGTAGTTCCATCAGTTGGCTGAGTAGCTTGAAGCTTCTTGCAATACTTTTGTTTTCCATAATCCTACAAACATATCAATATAAAGCAATATCCGGAAGCCATAGTATGTCTAATTATACTGATCGCTGACCGTCGCGCGGACGTAGTGAAACTTTTGAATCCGCGCGTTGTTGAATATTCATTGGAAAAGAAACTTATTATATCGAAACCTATACAGATTCTTCTGTTTTTATTTTTGTTTATTGGGGGATTGTATTTTGCCCGGGAATTTCTGGTGCCTCTAACATTGGCAGGCTTGCTGGCAACCTTAATGTTGCCCCTGTCACGGTGGTTTGAAAGTAAAGGCATGAAACGGGGGCTTGCGGCGCTTGTATGTTTGCTGCTCTTTATCACTGTTGCCGCGGGGATAATCACCTTGATCGTGTGGCAGGTGAGTGATTTGGCAAAGGATGTTTCTGATATGCAAAAGCAGATAGGATCCTTGCTTGATAAGATTAAGAGTTTTCTGAGTACGGCTGTCGGTATTTCCAAAGAGCAACAGCAGGAGATCCTGAAGCAACAGCAGGAAAGCTCCTCGAATATTCAGCTGTCCAGTATGCTGGGCGGCTTTATGAGCTTCTCCACAGACTTCGTCTTGTTCATTGTATATACTTACTTATTTGTCTTCTTCCGCACGCGACTTAAGAACTTTGTTCTGATGCTTTCATCGGATGCTGACAGAGTCCGCACAGAAAAGGTCATCGTCGACTCCTCAAACGTTGCCTACAAATACCTTTCAGGTCTCTCATTGATGATCGCCATGTTGTGGGTATTATACAGTATAGGCTTCTCTATCGTTGGATTGAAGAGCGCGGTGTTCTTTGCTATACTGTGCGGTTTGCTGGAGATTGTTCCTTTTATAGGGAATCTCACCGGAACGGGCATCGCGGTGCTGATGGCAGCTTCGCAAGGCGAGGGTGGGGGCTTGATTCTTGGTGTGCTCGCTACTTACCTGATCGTCCAGTTTGTACAGACATACTTGCTGGAACCGTTGGTGGTAGGAGCGGAGGTGAGCATTAACCCTTTATTTACCATTATTGTTCTCGTATTGGGCGAGTTAATATGGGGGATCGCCGGTATGGTCCTGGCAATCCCCCTATTGGGCGTAACTAAGATTATATTCGACAACGTGGAAAGCTTAAAGCCTTTTGCTTATCTGATCGGAAGCGAGGGCAAAAAGAAGCGTCGCTAGTATCTTAGTCTATCCTGATATTGTAAGGCATACGAGCCTGAATGCCGTTGCTGTTCAGCACTTCCTTAAGTTCGAGTATGTATTTGTATTGATCGCCAAACTGCATGCGGGCAAAGTTTTCTTTTAACTTATCTTCCCCGCTCTTCAGGAGCGACTCCAGTGGTTCGCGCATTGCAGGATAAGCTACCAGCTTATATTCCTTAAGCTTGGCTTTCCTTGCTGCCGCCGCAATGGCATCGTTTATGTCTCCAAGCTTATCTACAAGTCCGATTTTTAAAGCTTCTTTACCGCTCCATACACGTCCCTGACCGATACTATTAACATATTCCTGAGTTTTCTTACGACCATCGGCTACACGACGGGTGAAAGTATCATAGATACGATTGACTTCGCGTTGAATAATTAATCTTTCTCCGGGTGTTAAAGGGCGTGTGATGCTCCCCAAGTCGGCATGCTCCGCAGTTTTTACGCCGTCAAAGGTAATACCAACCTTGTTGTTCATGAAGTTTTGAATATTCGGAATTACCCCGAAAACCCCAATAGATCCAGTGATAGTATTAGGCTCGGCAATGATCGAATCGGCAGCGCAGGAAATGTAATATCCTCCCGAGGCGGCTACATCGCCCATAGACACGATTACGGGCTTTACGGCTTTGGTGAGGACCACTTCTCGCCAGATAACATCCGACGCCAGCGCGCTTCCGCCTGGTGAATTAACCCTAAGTACCAGTGCTTTCACCTTGTCGTCAAGACGAACCTTGCGGATTGCCCTGGAGATGCGCTCAGAGCCGATAGAGTTATCGTCGCCTTCGCCACCATTAATCTCACCGCTGGCATACACAACAGCGATGCGTTTGTCTGAAGGGCCTTCGGACACATTTTTGTTATTTTTTATGTAGTTGCTCAGAAGAATCGACTTAACGTCATCGCCCTTGTCTGTTCCTGTAAGTACTTTAAGCTCATTGATAACCTCGTCTTTGTATTTTAGGCCGGTTACTAGTTTGTATTTCAAGGCGTCAGCAGCGCTTTGTACTTTCAGCTCGTTAGCAATGCTGAAAAGCGAATCTTTAGCAATGCCACGACTTTCAGATACTTTGCTGAGAAAATGATCATATAGTGATCCCAGGAATGATTTCACCTGAGTTCTGTTAGCTTCGCTCATTTTATCGAGGATAAATGGCTCCACCGCGCTCTTAAAGGTACCCACCTTAATGACCTGCATCTCCACGCCAAGCTTGTCTAAAGCTCCTTTGTAAAAGGTTACCTGCGAATTCAGACCCTTAAATTCAAGAAGTCCCTGCGGGTTGAGGTATATTTTGTCAGCCACAGATGCCAGATAATAGGCTCCCTGAGTGTACACTTCGCTATAGGCCAGGATAAATTTCTTCGATTTTTTAAATGTTAATAAAGCGTTTCTGATCTCTTCAAGACTGGCCATGCCGGCGTTTACGCTAGATAGGTCAAGGTAAATACCTTTGATGTTATCATCCTTGGCCGCACTTTTCAGGGAAGAAAGGATGTCATTCAGGCCGATGGTTTTGTTGGCCTGAAAGCCGCCAAATTCAAGGTCATCTAAAGGACTCTTCTGCGAGCGTTCTTGTATTTCAGCATTCAGCGTGATATGCAATACGGACTTTGGCGCGATCTCCGCTTTTTGGCCATCTGCAGAGGATACAACTCCCACGATAATACTGATAATAATGATTCCCAATAGCACGCCCGAAAGGATAAATCCAACCATAGACGCGAAAACAATTTTAAAAAAACTTCTCATTAAGGGTCTGCAATTTTATATTATTACAATTATACGTTTAGATGTGCATACATTTGTATTGTTACGGGGGATTTTTATGCATAGCACGTTTATATTATTGGGAAGTAATCTGGGCAACCGGATGGGGTATCTGGATTTTGCCAGGGCGCGTATTGAGGAGCAGGCCGGAAGCATAATTAATGCTTCATCGATCTATCGTACTGCTTCCTGGGGAAAGGAGGCTTTGCCTGAATACCTCAATCAGGTACTCGAGGTGAATACTCCCTTATCTCCGCTGAACCTGCTCGATGTGTTGCAGTCAATAGAAAACGCTGCCGGCAGGGAACGACTGGAAAAGTGGGGATCCCGAACGCTGGACGTCGATGTCTTGTTTTATGACAATGAGATAATCACGCAGCCCCGCCTGCACGTACCTCACCCCTTGTTACACGAGAGAAGATTTACATTGATGCCCTTGAATGAGCTGTGTCCCGATTTTCTACATCCGGGTCAGCAGAAAACGATTTCTCAACTATTGGAAGCTCTTGATGATTCACTGGTAGTAGAGCGGATTCTTTGATCCCCGCAGACGAAGCCTGCTGAAATGCCTAAAGTTTTACAGCCTGATTTTCGTCTTTCACTAAGAATACATTATCTTCAAATAAAATTTTAAGATTGTTGTTAATATGAGCTCAGCAAACGAAAACGCGTTTAAAATAGATCTTTCTTATCTGAACGAGATCTCCGGTGGTAGTGCAGAATTCATCGTTGAGATGATCGATGTTTTCATTGATCAAACACCGCAGTACTTTGAAAGTCTTAAAACATCTATAGAGAATAAAGATTGGAAGGGTACCGGCGATGCCGCGCATAAGATTAAGCCGACACTGGCTTTCATAGGTGCGGAGGACGCTAAATCCGCCATGGCCGATATAGAGCGTAGCGCAAGAGCTGGAGAAAACCTCGATGATATTGCCGGAGTTTTTGCTCCGATGTATTCATCCCTTGATATGCTTATCAATGACCTTCAGGCTGCCAAGCAGGAGTTATTGAACGCGTAATTTTTTTTGAATGTGGCAAGTCGTTAAAGGAGTTGCCATATTCAAAACATGTCACAGACAACCCGCCATAGGGATGTAGATGGCTTATAAAGCTTTTACCTTATCCTGCTTCCAGCACAGATAAACAACCTTCTCTCTCTCAGGTAAAAGAAAGGCACTTGCCCCCGTTCCTACGCCTTAACCGTGAACTGTATAATAGAAAGAACGATATAAAGAAACATGATTAAAGGCACCGCTGCGAACTTAAGAATCACTATAAGAATAAGTCCTACAGCCAGTAGCAGGTAGCGAAAGATATTTTCTGAAGGCTTGAAGCTTTTAAATTTCAGGGAGATCATAGGAACCTCCATGATCAGAAGAAAGCTGGATCCGATACTGAAAACCAATAAGAAGAATGGATTTAAGATATAAGCCGTCCAGAAGCCTCCACCCTGGGCAATAAAAGGTAAGGAAGCGATTAGCAAGGAATTTGCGGGCGTTGGAACTCCTATAAAATGATCGGTCTGCCGAACATCTATGTTGAATTTCGCAAGCCGCATCGCTGAAAATATAGCAATAAGAAAAGCTGAGTAGTTTACATATTGACTGTACGGACCTACCTGAGGTGCCGCGAGAAATAACTGATATACGATAGAGGCGGGAAGAAATCCAAAGCTGATCATATCTGCCAGAGAATCCAGCTCCTTACCCATGCTCGAATAAACATGAAGAGCCCGGGCAGAAAGACCGTCGGCAAAATCGAAGAGAGCTGCAATAACTATGGCGTAGCCAGCGTACGCTAAATTATTACTGAAAGCCATTGTTACTCCCACACATCCGCTAAGCAGATTGAGACATGTAATGGCATTGGGTATGTGTTTTTTCATTTCAGGAACAGAAATACAGGCACAAAGTTAATAATTACGATCGTAAGTATTAGCGTCTGTGCCTGTATATATGATTAACTGTTCATTGAAACTAAAAACTCTTCGTTGGTTTTAGTACCACGCATTTGTCCTAACAAGAACTCCATAGCCTCCTGAGAGTTCATATCTGCAAGGTGGTTGCGCAATATCCATACGCGTTGTAAAGTCTCACGATCATGTAGCAGATCATCTCTACGAGTACTTGACGCCGTAAGATCAATTGCCGGGAAGATACGTTTGTTAGATAGCTTACGATCCAGTTGAAGCTCCATATTACCTGTTCCTTTGAACTCTTCAAAGATCACTTCGTCCATTTTTGAACCTGTGTCAATAAGCGCCGTTGCCAGAATTGTTAACGATCCGCCATCTTCAATATTTCTTGCCGCTCCAAAGAAACGCTTAGGCTTATGTAGCGCGTTTGCATCAACACCCCCTGAGAGGATCTTTCCTGACGCTGGTGCTACCGTATTGTACGCTCTCGCAAGACGTGTTATCGAGTCAAGCAGGATTACGACATCGTGACCGCACTCAACCATTCTTTTAGCTTTCTCAAGTACAATGTTGGCAATTTTTACATGTCGCTCAGCTGGCTCATCGAACGTAGAGGATACTACTTCCGCACGCACGCTTCTAGCCATATCTGTTACCTCTTCCGGACGTTCGTCGATCAGTAAGATGATAAGATATACTTCAGGGTGATTCTTCGCGATAGCATTAGCCACATCCTTAAGAAGCATCGTCTTACCTGTTTTAGGCTGTGCCACGATTAATCCACGCTGTCCCTTACCTATTGGCGTGAAGAGGTCGATGATCCTGGTTGAATTATGACTGGTATCTGTAAATAGATTTAAACGTTCTGAAGGGAACAGGGGAGTCAGGTAATCGAAAGGTACCCGATCTCTCACTTCCGCAGGTACACGGCCGTTGATCGCTTCAACACGTACCAGAGGGAAATATTTCTCCCCTTCTTTCGGAGGGCGGATACTGCCTCGTACAGTATCTCCGGTTTTAAGACCAAAGAGCTTTATCTGCGATTGCGATACGTAAATGTCATCAGGAGAAGTCAGGTAGTTGTAATCTGATGAACGTAGAAAACCATATCCATCAGGCATGATTTCAAGAACACCTTCATTCATGATTACATTTTCAAAATCAGCATTAATCTGCTGATTCGAGTATTCGCGACTCTCGTTAGCTGCTCGTTGCGCCGCTTTTTCGGCTAAACGAGCTTCCATAACAGCCTTGGCTTTCTCTTCCGATACTTTTATTTCAATTACCGGAGGCGCTTCTCCATCTACCGGAGCCTTTAATTTTATCGTTCTCTTGGCGCGCGGCGAGCTTTCACTTTCCGGTTCTGCGGAAGGTGCCTCGCTTACCGGCTCCTGTTCCGTTTTTTCTTCGCTTGCCGAATCAAAAAGGGTAACAGTGGCGGCTATATCTTCAGGCGCTTTATCCTTAATTTTTACTGTTCTGCGTTTTTTAGGCTTTTCTTCCTCCGCGTTTTCGGTAGCTCCTTCTTCCGCGGGGCTAGTGTTTCTTGCAGCTTCGATAAGGTTCTGCTGCTCCTTTATCTTAGAAATGAGTTCCGCTTTTCTTAATGAATCAGCTCCCTCGATTCCAAAGGACTTTGCAATTTCACGTAGCTCTGAAACAAGCTTATCGTTCAATTCAATAATTTCCATCAATTTGAAATATTTTTTTTGAAGTAATATGTCTTTTTAAACAGTCCGCAAAGAACCCCCATGATCAACTTTCATTCCTTAGTAAAGATGCTTGTAGAACACGCTGGCTTTTTAGGATGTTATGTGTAAGATGTATCCAGGATACAGGCAGTAAAAACTGTAGATATTTAATGTGTTTAAAAGATCCTTGAAGTTTTCCTGCGAAGTGTTAGGATACCTGTTTGAGATTATGCCACAATTGTAGCTGAATAATTTTTAATTAACAAAAAAAAATAAAAAAATTTTAATGCCCCGATTGGAATTATTTGTTTTGTAACCGGATAACGCGCCAATGTGTTATAATATTACCCGTATGAATCGTATAGAGTTAGTAAGACAGATTAATCTTAAGAAGTCCTTTTTATGTGTCGGCCTGGATACCGACATAAATAAAATCCCTAAGCATCTGCTTGATTGTGAAGATCCCGTGTTTGAATTCAATAAGCAGATCATTGACGCAACAAAAGATTACTGCGTTTCCTATAAGATTAATACTGCTTTTTATGAGAGCAGAGGACTTGATGGCTGGAAAAGCCTGATACGCACCTGGCAGTATCTTCCCTCTGAATGCTTCTCTATCGCTGACGCGAAAAGAGGCGATATCGGCAACACTTCAGAGATGTATGCCAAGGCGTTTTTTGACCAACGTTCGTCTGATATGAGCTTTGATTCGGTGACTATTGCTCCTTATATGGGCACCGATTCTGTTAAGCCTTTCTTAAACTTTGAAGGCAAATGGGCCATTCTTTTGGCGCTTACTTCTAACGAGGGGAGCAAAGACTTTCAGAATATTAAAGCTGAAAACGGAATGAAGCTTTTTGAGTCGGTATTGGAGAAAGCTAAAGAATGGGGTTCGCCTGAGAATGTCATGTTTGTAGTTGGCGCTACACGTGGCGAGGCTTTTCTCGAAATACGTAAACATGTGCCGGAGCATTTCCTCCTGGTTCCCGGGGTAGGAGCTCAGGGAGGCAGCCTTGATGATGTATGCAAATACGGGCTTAACAGCGATTGCGGCCTTTTGGTGAATTCATCTAGAGCCATTATTTACGCATCTAATGGTGTTGATTTCGCTGATGCTGCCCGTCAGGAAGCTCGCAAAGTGCAGGAAGCTATGGCTCCCTGGATTAAATAGAAGAAGGCGCGCTACTGTGTTCTGCGGAAGTAAACAGTAGCGCGTTTTGTAATGTTAGCAGATGTAAGCTTCTTTACTCTTAGAGTTTAGTTTATAATTGCTTAAATCTTATATTTGAGTAATCAATAAACCTAACTAACCATGTCGGAAGATTTTCTGAATTTTATCTGGAAATATCGCCTGTTCGATATGTCAGGACTGACAACTGAGAGCGGTGAACAGCTGAAAATTATTAACACGGGAACATATAATACGAATGCTGGTCCCGACTTTTCTAATGTGCGCATCCTGATCAATGAGACGCTGTGGGTGGGGAATGCGGAAATACATATCCGAAGTTCCGATTGGAATCGTCACGGCCACCAGAACGATCCTGCCTACAATAATGTTATTCTGCATGTTGTTTATTATGACGATATAAACATCGCGCGGCACGATAAAACCTGTCCGCATACGCTAAAATTATCCGAAAGGATTGACATGAACCGATATAATAATTACCGCGACTTAGTATCTGACCTGTCTGTGTTTCCCTGTGGCAAATCCCTGGTAAAACTTGATCCTTTATATCTGAATAATCAGCTCGCTCGTTCACTGGCTGATCGTCTTGAAGAAAAATCTGAAAATTTCAGTGAGCTTGTCGATGAGTTTAAAGGAAGTTGGGAGGATGCTTTCTATGTGGCCTGCGCCCGCAACTTTGGCTTCAAAGTAAATGAATTGCCCTTTGAACTTCTTGCCCGCTCCTTGCCTTTACATCTTTTAAATAAACATAGGGATAACTATTTACAGGTAGAAGCACTTTTGTTTGGTCAGGCAGGCATGCTAGATAAGCCTCTGGACGGATACTCGCGCTTACTCGCTGACGAGTATCGGTTTCTCAGGAAAAAGTATGCTTTAAAGCCCTTAGATGCCGCCATGTGGAAGTTCTTGCGCCTGCGTCCCGGAAACTTTCCGAGCTTACGCTTAGCTCAGTTTGCCGCGCTTATCAATCGTTACGACCGGCTCTTCTCTCAAATGCTCAGCATTAAAGAGAAGCGGGAACTCTTTAAATTCTATGCGAATGTTAGCGCCAGCGCGTATTGGAATTCTCATTACCGACTAGGGGTAGCAACATATAAACACAGTTGCAGGCTTGGTAAAGATGCCATAGCCAATATTTATATAAATACTGTGGTGACAACTCTTTTTTGCTATGGCAGATTTATCGGTAAGGCTGATTTCTGCGATAAGGCGGTGTCAATGCTCGAGTCTTTTCCTCCCGAAGACAATCAAATTGTGCGAAGCTACCGTGATGCCGGTATGGACATTGCCAATGCCGCCGAGTCTCAGGGAGTTTTACAATTAAAAAGATGCTTATGTGATAGAAAAAAATGCTTACTTTGTATCATCGGAATGAAGATAGTTAAGGCAGATTAAAATGATACAGCGTATTCTTTCTTTTTTTGAGAAGTATTCCTTTGGAGTTTCAACTTATTTAGGCGAGAAATTTGATATGTCTATATCAAAAATTCGTCTTTTCTTTATTTATTCATCTTTCCTCGCGGTGGGTTTCCCGCTGATATTCTATTTTTTGGCGGCTTTTGTTCTTGGTATCAGGAACTACATGAAACGTATCCGTACCCGTATCTGGGATTTCTAGTCCTCAGGCCTGCTTTTACGGTTCCAGAATTTTCCTCCGCACTCAGCCTCTATACCATCACCGTCCATCCGTTTTAACAATGTCAGGGCACTTTCCTGCCTGCCGAACTTCCACTTCATCACAACAAAACTTTCTTATATTTGTCCGTTTAGTTATACCAGGAGGCTCTGTAATACGATATTTTTAATTCAATGAGGATGTTTTGATACATCGCGTTGTCTATTGTATGCAGTGTAAGCTTTCCCTCGTGGTATGGTAAATAATTTTAAAGAAATTCTATTGCAAAAGGAATGTCGCCGGTAAGAGAAAATCAATTCAGATCAAACACCTTCAGAGGGGAGGAGAAATCCAAAAGTAGCAACAGGGAACGCCAGGTGAAGGAAAAAGCGGATATGTTTCCTAAGCTGAGGATAAATAACGGAAAGCTTGTAAAGATCACAGGTCTGCTGTTCCTGTTATTCGCCATCTTTATGATGGTGGCATTTACCTCCTTCTTATTTACCTGGGAGTCTGATCAAAGCTATGTTTCTCCAGCTAATGGCGGCTGGGATAATCTTTTTAAGAGTTCCGAAGAGCTCGTGAAAAGCGGAATTCAAAACCCGATAGTAGAAAACTGGCTCGGTAAACTAGGAGCGCTGCTCTCTAACCAGTTTATTTATGAATGGTTCGGCCTGTCGTCCTTTATTTTTATTGCCATTCTCTTTATTACAGGGTATCGCCTCTTGTTCAAGGTGACGGTCGTATCGATTGGGAAAATGCTCAGCTACTCATTTTTTCTTATCATTTATCTGTCGGTCGCTTTTGGCTTTTTTCACTCATTTAGCTCCGACTTTCCGCACTATGTCGAAGGTCAGTTTGGCTTCTGGACCAATAGGCTACTTCAGATTCAGATCGGAAACGCGGGTATCGGCGCCCTCTTGATATTTACTGGTTTGGCGGCTTTAGTGATCGCCTATAATATTGATTTTAAGCTTCCTGAGCGTAAAAGACGTCAGCGCCCCCTGAAGACTTTTGAAGATCCGGATGCCGGTCACCCTGATGGCAAGATTGATTTTCCGACACATCGCCAGCATATAAATGCCGAGCCACCTGCCCCAATTGAGACGCAAAAGCCTGTAGTAAAACATAATCTCTATGAGCCGGAGCCTGAGCCGGAAACAGAAACTGGGACTACGGATCATGGACATTCCGTTCACGGTGTCAATACCCTGCTTGCGGGCGGTGCTTCCGCCGCTGTTGCTGCTACCGCTGCTGCGCCAATCGCGACGGCCCTTGTTCCTCCCGTATCCGGCCCTAGTTTTACTGTGGAAGATACCCGAGACGTGCATGACTTCGATAATACCGAGGAAGATGAAGTAGGAGAGGAGCCATTTTTAGAGGAAGAAGCCTCGGTTACCACTCCGCTGGAGCTTTCTACAGCGCCAAAGCAGGAGCTCGATACGGCAACAATAAAACCTGAGGATCATGAGCTGATCATTGAAAAGCCTGTGGAAGAGAAGTCGGCCGATGAACTCGTTCAGCAGTTCGGTAAGTATGATCCTACACTCGATTTATCATCGTATCAGCATCCTACGCTTGATCTTTTAGAAAATCATAAATCAAATAAAATTCCTGTAAGCGCTGAAGAGCTGGAAGCTAATAAGAACAGGATCGTCGCTACCCTCAACAATTATAATATTGAGATAGAAAAGATCATGGCAACCATTGGTCCCACGGTCACGCTTTACGAAATTATCCCCGCTCCGGGAGTCCGTATCTCCAAGATCAAGAACCTGGAAGATGATATCGCGCTGAGTTTAGCAGCCTTGGGTATCCGTATTATCGCACCGATGCCCGGCAAGGGAACCATAGGTATTGAAGTACCTAACCAGCAGCCTGAAATGGTGGCCATGCGTTCCATTATGGCTACGGAGAAGTTCAAGAATACGCATATGGATCTGCCCATTGCTTTAGGGAAGACCATTTCTAATGAAGTCTATATCGCGGATCTTGCTAAGATGCCTCACTTACTTGTTGCCGGGGCTACCGGACAAGGTAAGTCTGTAGGGATCAATGCTATTTTAGTGTCGCTTTTATACAAGATGCACCCCTCACAGCTTAAGTTTGTGCTGGTGGATCCGAAGAAGGTGGAACTCACCCTCTTCAGGAAGATTGAACGCCATTTTCTCGCGAAGCTCCCGGGAGAAGAGGATGCGATCATTACCGACACAAAAAAGGTGATCAATACCCTCAATTCGCTATGTATTGAGATGGATCAGCGTTATGACTTGCTGAAAGATGCTCAGGTTAGAAATCTTAAAGAGTATAATCAAAAGTTTGTCAACAGAAGACTCAATCCGGAGAACGGACACCGTTTCCTGCCATTCATCGTGTTAATCGTCGATGAGTTTGCCGACCTGATGATGACCGCCGGAAAGGAAGTAGAAACGCCTATCGCTCGTCTGGCACAGCTTGCCCGTGCCGTCGGCATACATCTTGTCATCGCCACTCAGCGACCCTCCGTGAATATTATTACCGGTACCATTAAGGCTAACTTTCCTGCTCGTATCGCCTTCCGGGTGCTCTCCAAGATCGACTCGCGTACAATCCTTGATTCCGGCGGGGCCGATCAGCTTATCGGACGCGGGGATATGCTTTTGGCTTCAGGAAGTGATCTTATTCGTCTTCAGTGTGCCTTTGTTGACACTCCGGAAGTGGAGCGTATCTCCGACTTTATCGGTCAGCAACGTGGCTATTCTTCGGCCTGGATGTTACCGGAATATGTTGATGAAAATGGTGAAGGTAGTTCCGTTAAAGATTTCGATCCAAGCGATCGTGATCCTCTTTTTGAAGATGCTGCTAAACTCATCGTGTTGCATCAGCAAGGTTCAACATCGTTAATTCAACGCAAGCTTAAGCTTGGCTATAACCGCGCGGGGCGCATCATCGACCAGCTGGAAGCCGCCGGTGTTGTGGGTCCATTTGAAGGCTCTAAAGCCCGCGAAGTGTTAATTCCGGATGAATATGCGTTGATGGAGTTTCTTGATAATCTTGGCTAGATCCGGCAACATCCTCCGGTTCTTTGAGGCTCCGTCCGGTCAGCGTTTAAACCATAAACAATTTGACTTGTCGAACCTCCTTTTGAACGACGGATCGTCAGCCTGTCGCTGCCGGATCCATTAAATTTATTAAAATGAGAAGATCTCTGTTAAGTGTTATTGTTTTATTCTTCACTACCGCGCTGTGTTTTGCTCAGAACGATCCTAAAGCACAACAAATATTAGCACTTGTTAGTAAGAAATACACTTCTTTCAATATCATACGTTCCGAATTCTCTTACCAGATTGAAAATCCTCAGAGTAAGACAAGCCAGACATTGTCGGGAGTACTTTATACACATCCTAAGGCTAATAAATACTATGTGAGTATGAACAATCAGGATCTTATAAGCGACGGGAAGTCGCAATGGACCTGGTTAAAAGCGGAAAAGGAAGTGCAGCTGAGCGCTGTCGATAATAGCAGTACCGCCATAAATCCGGCGCAGATATTTACGATCTACGAAAGAGGATTTAAATCGCTCTACACGGGCGATCAGCGCGTAGGAGCTAAGACTGCCCATGTTATCGAGTTGAGTCCCTTAGATGCAAAGCAATCGTTCTTCAAGGTACGTTTGTTTGTAGATAAGACCACAAAGCAAATTTTGTCGGCGCTGATTTTTGATAAAAATGGAAATCGCTATCACTTCCGTGTTAAAACATTAACACCCAACGCGAAGGTGGCGCCGGATTTTTTCACCTTTAATATCAAGAAACATCCCGGAGTTGACCTCGTTGATTTAAGGTAGAATACCGCCGATATTTTTTAAATTCGAACATTGTACATAAAATGGCTTTCTCTTTTACTCAGAATACAATAGATAAATTAGAGCTACTCCTCAAAACACAAGGGTATAAAGTGCGTTATGAAAAAGGTAACTTCAGAACCGCGGCTTGTATTCTTGAAAGTAGCAAGATCGTGGTGGTGAATAAGTTTTCGAGTATAGAAAGCAAAATTACCTCGCTCATTGATTTGATACATACTATTGAGGTTGATGATTCCGAGCTTAGCGATAAACAGAAGCAATTTTTACAACAACTCAATCAAACATATCTACAGCTGTGACAATTACTTTCCTCGGTACCGGAACTTCGCAGGGTGTGCCTGTTATTGCATGTGATTGCGAAGTATGCCGATCTCCCGATCCTCATGATAAGCGTTTGCGATCGTCGATACTTATAAGTGTCGGCGAGAAAAATATTGTTGTAGATACGGGCCCCGATTTTCGTTATCAGATGTTGCGGGCAGGAGTGAAGCACCTGGAGGGAGTGTTGTTTACACATGAGCATAAAGACCATATAGCAGGGCTCGATGATGTGCGCGCTTTTAACTATAAGAGTGGTAAGGATATGGAGGTATATGCCCTGCCTCGCGTACAGGATGCTTTAAAGCGCGATTTTTATTACGCTTTTACTGAATTTAAATATCCGGGTATCCCCCTGATAAATCTTCACGATATCACATCTGACGATTTTTATGTAGATGATGTGCGTGTTACACCTATTCAGGTGATGCATTATAAACTTCCGGTCCTGGGTTTTAGAATTGGCGACTTTACCTATATCACCGATGCCAAGACTATCGATGATACCGAACTTGAGAAAATCAAAGGTTCAAAGATCTTAGTGTTAAATGCTTTACAGCAGACGCCGCATATCTCGCATCTTACCTTGAATGAGGCTTTGGATATTGCTGCTCGTATTGGTGCTGAGCGTACCTATCTTACTCATCTTGGACATCAAATGGGTAAGGCCGAAGAGGTCAGTCGCTTGCTTCCTCCCTCCGTGGAATTAGCGTTTGATGGCCTGGTTGTCAATGTCTGAACATCCCGCGTACAGCAGCCTTTTTAAGGATATGATCAGGAAGCGTATTCACGTTAACTATATTCCGCTGAAGGAACGTTATGACTCTCTAAATGCATCGGCAGGTCCTGTATTATCGGTCAGATAACCGCTGATTTTCTATTCCCCGCTTCGTTCTGAACTACGTTTAGCTCGCTGATACTTATAGTTTGTTTTTTTAATTAGAATAACTGAAAATTTAATTTTAAGACAATCAGGCGCTTGTGTTGATGTGATCCGAAAAAGCTGAGATTTTGTTAAAACAGTTTTTGACTTTCAATTTAAGGTTATATATTTGCAGACCTTTCTGGCCGGGTGGCGAAATTGGTAAACGTTGCGGTCTCAGAAGCCGTTGGGAAATCCCTTGAGAGTTCGAGTCTCTCCTCGGTCACCAGAAAGAAAATAACTCCCTTGCCCAGGTGGCGAAATTGGTAGACGCACCATCTTGAGGGGGTGGCGCCTTACGGGTGTACGAGTTCGAATCTCGTCCTGGGCACATCTAAATCGAAGTTTAAGGCCCCATCAGGGGCTTTTTTCATGTCTGAGCGGTAGAAATGCAAAAGGGCTCCCAAAATTATACATGAATATGCGGTTATATACATAGCTCTCCCGTTTCGCCTACCCGCGAACAGTATTCCTTTATCCAAAAATGCTTTCACTGTTTAATAATACCTATTCCATCTTTCTGCGCCCCGGCTTGAATGGCTCGGGTGGTGTTTCGGTTCGCGGGACAGTACCTCGCGT
>DKIV01000031.1:73984-74360 GCA_002454425.1 Sphingobacteriaceae bacterium UBA6709 | reverse complement strand
TGGCCTCCGTGCTCCACTCAATGTTTCCCCCGCCCATGCACCGGATGATGCTTAGCGTCACAAAGATGATCGTACCTGCCGGCAAAGGCACCTCAGTTTGCAGATGTTGCGGCTGCCAGCCACCGAGCGCTCCTGTGTTCTCCAAATCCTTAAACTCCAGCAATTCCGCATAATACTGCTTAAAGTTAAAGCTGTACACGCAGTAGCGCAGCTTGTGACTATGCTTCCACCCCGGATCATGGATAGCCTGAAAGCCGGGAATATCAATCTCGAGTCCTCCGGTTTCTAACCGGCGCACTTCCGGTTTTACGGGTAAGGCTACCTGCAGGGGCGAGCGGGTATTGAACTCAAAGCCTTCCATCACCTTCAGATCCGC